>NZ_CP038228.1:0-660314 GCF_006838285.1 Xanthomonas translucens pv. cerealis | reverse complement strand
CATAGGCCACCGCCTCGAAATCGTTGACCAAGTGCAAGGCCTGCATGCCCAGGCGCTCGCGGATCTCCGGCGGCGACAGGCTCCACGGCAGATTGGTGGTGATCACCGTGCCGTCTTCCAGGGCATAGCCGGCGCTGGCGATCACCCCGCGGGTCGGCGCCGGGCCGGGCACGCCGGACAGGAACTCGCCGATGATCTCGGTCAGGCCCGGATAGTCGGCGCAGCGGTACTTGCGGTAGTCCAGCAACTTGACCGCCTGCACGTCGCTACCGGCATCGCCGCGCGCGACCAGGCCGATACGGACATGGGTGCCGCCGACATCGGCGGCGATGAAAGACTCGGCGCGCGGCCCAGCCGCTACAACCGGTGTAATGCTTGCAGACACGTACTTCTCCCGTTGCGCCCCAAAGGGCGCACGCCGATTGGCCTGTTGATCGATCGAGTTTCAGACCACTATGACAACGTTGTCAAGGTGAATTTCACCGGGATGTCGCGCTACCGCCACCGCTTGCACCCATACGCCATGATGGAGCAATAGGTGGCGCCGTCACATGAAGACACCGACGCCGCCGACAGACCGCAAGAAAAGCGGGGCGGAACGCCCGCAAAAATTCGCCGCAATGCACAAAATATCGACACAGATTGCGCCCAGCAGCATGCGATGGCCCGCCGCCCGCGTCGCCGCAAAGGTGCAGACCAGGCTCAGCTTCAGCTGAAATTTTCTTATATAACAACGATATAGACATCCGACTCAGGACCTTTGCAATAGATCTTCACAACGCCTAGCGATCTCCTTGCCCAGAATTGTCAAGATATCGTAAATCAAGTATTGACAACGCTGTCAACGCTATTCCAGACTCAAACCATCGCCAGTTTTACAACTTAAAGACACTCACAATTCAGTTTAACGCCATGCACGGAAAACGGAGTCCCGCCCGCGCACCGGCATGAAACATGCCTCTCTTTGTTGGACGTTGGTTGCCCCATCAGGAAAAAAGGAAAGACCGGCGTCCTCGGTGCCGCCGGCGGCCACTTCCGCGTCAACGACCGGACGAGGCGCACCGAAACGCGATACGCGCAGCCACCGCAAGGTACCGCGCAGTCAACAGGCCGGGCAGCGGCCAGCACGCCGGAACATCGGTTGGCACCTCATGCCCATGTACTAACCCAGAGGTTTAGCCAATGAATAGCCGCACCACCACGTTAGCCATCAGCATCATGGCCGCGCTGTACCTGTCCGGTAATGCAATGGCGCAGGAAGCACCCGCTTCCAGCGCGCAATCGAAGAACGTCCAGCAACTGGACACGATCACCGTCAGCGGCTACCGCGCCTCGCTGGAGAAGAGCCAGTCGGTCAAGCGCTCGGCCAACTCCATCGTCGATGCGATCAGCGCCGAGGACATCGGCAAGTTCCCGGACACCAATGCCGCCGAGTCGCTGGCGCACCTGCCGGGCATCAGCGTGGACCGCCAGTTCGGCGAAGGCGAGAAGGTCAGCATCAACGGCACCGACCCGGCGCTGAACCGCGTGCTGCTCAACGGCCAGACCATCGCCTCCGGCGACTGGGGCGGCAACCCGTCCGACACCAGCGGCCGCACCTTCAACTACACCCTGCTGTCGCCGGAAATCATCGGCCTGATGGAGGTCTACAAGACCCCGGAAGCGCGCATCGACGAAGGCTCGATCGGCGGCACCGTGATCGTGAACACCCGCAAGCCGCTGGACCTGCCGAAGAACACCATCCGCGGCTCGGTCGGCTACAACTACAACGACCGTTCCAAGGACGGCAACCCGCGCGGCTCGGCGCTGTGGAGCTGGAAGAACGACGACGAGACCTTCGGCGCGTTGATCTCCGCCACCCACGACAAGCAGGACATCGCGCGCGCCGGCATCGAATACTTCGGCTACACCACCGGCGCCGGTAACACCCCCGGCGGCGGCATTCCGCCCACCGCCACCATCACCGGCGACGGCAGCAATGTCGCAACCGCCCGCGTGCCGGCCGGCATCAGCAGCGCGTTCTTCCAGCAGACCCGCGAGCGCAACGGCCTGCAGGCTGCGTTGCAGTGGAAGCCGGACGCGCAGAACGAAGTCAACCTGACCGGCATCTACATCAAGGGCAAGTACAACAACTACAGCCAGGCGCGCTACGTCTGCCCGACCTGCAATAACGACCTGCAGAAGGTCACCAGCGCCAACGTGGAAAACGGCGTGGTCACCTCGGCCACGGTATCGGACAACACCCGCGGCGGTGTCAACGACCAGCCGTATGCACAGCTGGACACCAACTACCGCGAAAGCACGGTCACCACCAAGAGCCTGAACCTGCGCCACGACTGGTCGGGCGAAAAGTGGGTGTTCACCACCCAGATCGGCGATACCCAGGCCACCGGCGGCAAGAGCCCCGAGTACCTGATGAAGTACCTGATGCAGGACGGCGGCTACAACTACGCCTTCGACGGCTCGCACACCGCGGTGAACTATGACAACGGCGGTGCCGCCAACTGGGGGCTGCCGGGCAATGCCGCCGGGCTGCCGGCAGGCTCGACGGCGGACGGCGTGATGCAGGCAGGCGGCATCTATTACCAGAAGAGCAAGGACGAAGAAAAATACTTCCAGTGGGATGCCGCGCGCGACCTGCAATGGGGCCCGTTCACCAAACTGCAGTTCGGCTACAAGTACATCAACCACAACAACGGCGTGGATGCACGCGGCAACCGCATCAACACCACCGACCCGATCTCGCTGACCCAGTTCAATCCCGGCACCACGCAGAGCGGCCTTTACGACGGCCTGGGCGCCAGCGGCGATCTGACCACCTGGCCGACCGCCGACCTGAGTGCCGTCCGCCGCTATCTGCTGGCGCAGCCGCAGGGCCCCTACAGCACCGATTTCGGCGCCTCGTTCGACGTGAAAGAAATCACCCAGAACGCCTACACCCAGCTGAACTTCGAGTCGGGCAAATGGCGCGGCAATGTCGGCGTGCGCCTGCTCGACACCACCGACAAGTCGGAATATTGGCAGAGCGCGGACAATGGCGTGAACTACTCGCGTGTTGCCGAAACCCACGAGTACCGCAAGGCGCTGCCGAGCTTCAACGTGGCCTACGACCTGGCCGATGACGCCGTGCTGCGCTTCTCGGCCGCCAAGGTCATGGCACGCCCGCGCTACGCCGACCTGGCCGGTTCGTTCACGGTCAGCAGCGGCAACGGCAACCTGACCGGCAGCGGCGGCAACCCGGACCTCAAGCCGTACGAGTCCACCAACTACGACCTGGCGGCCGAGTGGTATTTCGCCCCGTCCAGCATGCTGTCGGGCGAGGTGTTCTACCGCGACATCAGCTCCTACATCGTGAGCACCACGGTGGCCGAGCAGCGGCCGGCGACCCCGTTGAACCCGCCGGGCATTTATCAGGTCACCACACCGACCAACGCCTCCAACGCCAAGGTCAAGGGCGCATCGATCAACTACCAGCAGACCTTGGGCCTGGGCTTCGGATTGCAGGCGAACTACACGTTCGCCAAATCCGATGCGAGCTCCGGCCTGAACCTGCCCTACCTGTCGCGCGACACCTACAACGTGATTCCCTATTGGGAACACGACGACTGGACGGTGCGCTTGAACTACAGCTACCGCTCCAAGTACTTCACCCAGATCGGCCGCCTGGGATCGGAAGACTTCGCAGACAGCTACAAGCAGCTGGACTTGACCGCCTCGTATCAGATCACCGACTACATGGGCATCACCTTCGGCGCGACCAACCTGCTGGATTCCACCTATCGCTTGTACAGCGGCAGCAAGGACACCCCGACCGCGTTCTACAAGAACGGGCGTGGTTACACCGCGCAGCTCAACTTCAAGTTCTGATGTAGCACTGGCGGCGCGCCACCGACTCTCCACGGTGGCGCGCCCTTTTTTTGCCCGGCGGTTGCTTTGCGCCGGCATCGCGTTTTCTGCAGAGGAGTGCAGTTCCATGACGTCCGAGACCCGCCTGCGCGCGGACCGATCCGGCCACGCCGGCGCTGTACGCAAGACTCTGGCCAGCAGCTTCTCCCTCATTTTCGCGTTGGCGGCCGTGCCCGCCTGCGCCGCGGATGCGCCGTCGCCGACCGCGCCCACCGCCACCACCCTCAGCCCCGAACAGATCGACCAGCAGTGGCTGCAGGCCACCGCCAAGTACGCGCCCGAACGCGCGCGGCTGGTGCGCCAAGCCGATGCCGGGGCACGCAAGGGACCGTTCCGTCCGGACTGGAGCTCGCTGAAGCACTACCGTTCGCCCGGCTGGTACGACAACGCCAAGTTCGGCATCTTCATCCACTGGGGCGTGTTCTCGGTGCCGGCCTTCGGCAACGAGTGGTACTCGCGCAACATGTACCAACCCGACGCCAAGGACAGCCAGGACTACGCGCACCACCGCGAAAAGTACGGCCCGCAGTCCACCTTCGGCTACAAGGACCTGATCCCGCTGTTCACCGCGCCCAAGTTCGACCCGCAAGGCTGGGCCACGCTGTTCCGCGAAGCCGGCGCGCGCTATGTGGTGCCGGTGGCCGAACACCACGACGGCTTTGCGATGTACGACTCGCAGCTGTCGGACTGGACCGCGACCAAGATGGGTCCCAAGCGCGATGTGATCGGCGAGCTGTCCAAGGCGATCCGCGCGCAGGGCATGCACTTCGGCCTGTCCTCGCACCGCGCCGAGCACAACTGGTTCTTCGACGGCGGCCGCACGTTCGACTCGGACGTCAACGATCCACGCTACGCCGGCCTGTACGGGCCGGCGCAGATCCGCTTGCCGGGCAAGGACGATGCCGACGTGGTCAACGACTGGACGCCGGTGTCGCAGGCGTGGCTGGACGACTGGCTGGCGCGCACCACCGAGCTGATCGACCGCTACGACCCGGAGCTGATCTACTTCGACTGGTGGATCGCGCACCCGACCTTCCGCAGCACCCTGCCGACCATGCTGGCGTACTACTACAACCATGGCGCTGCGCAAGGCGACGGCGTGGTGGTGAACTACAAGCTCGGCGCGTTCGCCGAAGGCGCCGGCACGCTGGACATCGAGCGCGGCCAGCTCACCGGCATCCACCCGACCCACTGGCAGACCGACACTTCGGTCAGCAACGCGTCGTGGGGCTACGTGGAGAACGACACCTACAAGACCCCGACCTTCATCGTGCACATGCTGGTGGATGTGGTCAGCAAGAACGGCAACCTGATGCTCAACATCGGCCCGCGCGCCGACGGCTCGATCCCCGACACCGAGCGCGACATCCTGCTGTCGATCGGCAAGTGGCTGAAGACCAACGGCGAGGCGATCTACGACAGCCAGCCGTGGCGCAGCTATGGCGAAGGCCCGACCGAAGTGGTCGGCGGCACCTTCCAGGACACCAAGACCAAGCCGTACACCGCCGAGGATTTCCGCTTCACCACCGGCCACGGCGCGCTGTACGCGATCGAGCTTGGCTGGCCGGCCGGCGGCAAGGCGCTGATCCGCTCGCTCACGCCCGCCGACGGCGTGCACGGCGTGACCCTGCTCGCCACCGGCAAGCAGGTGCCGTTCGAACAGCGCGCCGACGGCCTGCACCTGACCCTGCCGGCCAAACCTGCCGGCGAACACGCCTACGTGTTCCGCATCGACCTGCCCTCCCCCACCTCCACCCGCTGACGGATACCCCCCGATGATGAAGCGATTCGCAGGGCTGCTGCTTGCCCTGTCCATGGTCTGTACCCCGGCCATGGCCAAGAACCCGACCGCGCTGTTCTATCTGATGAGCACGCAGAAATCGACCAACGCGTTCCTGGCCAACGTCGACAAGATCGACGTGGTGGTGCCGACCTGGTACGGCGTGGACCAGAACGGCCTGGTCAGCGGCACCCCCAACGCGTACATCTACGACATCGCCAAGCGCAAGCAGCTGCGGGTGATGCCGATCCTGTCGATGACCACCGGCCGCGACGGCTTCCACAAGCTGATGCACGACGAAGATGCGAAGAAGCGCATGATCGCCTCGCTGCTGATCCACGGCAAAAAGAACGGCTACTACGGCTTCCAGTTCGATTTCGAGAACATCGCCTGGACCGACCGCGACGCCTACACGCTGATGGTCAAGCAGACCGCCGAGGCGCTGCACAAGGCCGGCCTGAAGATGTCGGTGGCGGTGGTGCCGAACGCGCCGGGCTACGCCGAAGGCGGGCAGTTCTCCAAGTGGATGTGGGAATACTGGCGCGGCGCCTACGACCTGAAGGCGCTGGGCCAGGCGGTGGACCTGGTCAGCCTGATGACCTACGACCAGCACACCCGCTGGACCACGCCCGGCCCGGTCGACGGCATGGTGTGGATGAAGAAGCACCTGGACTACGCGCTGACCCAGGTGCCGAAGGACAAGCTGTCGCTGGGCATCGCCACCTACGGCTACCGCTGGTACACCGGCAACCCGGTGAAGGAAGACGGCACCGAAGCGTCGAACATCGCCGCGACTTACATCGACGCCGACGAATCCTTCCCGCTGGCGATCGAGCAGAACGCCACCGTGCAATGGGATGCGCAGGAGCAGGAGTCGTGGTTCTACTTCTACCGCGACGACTTGCGCGAGTGGGTGTTCCGCCCGGACGCGCGCAGCTTCCGCGCACGCTACGACCTGGTCAAGCAATACGGCCTGGAAGGCTTCAGCTGCTGGGTGCTGGGCGCCGAAGATCCGAAGGTGTGGGACGAGCTGCCGACCGCATCGCGCTGATCCGTTACGCGCCGATCCACTACGATAGGCGTCCGCACAGCACGAGGTAGACCGAATGATTGCAGCAGGTGCACGCCAGCGCACGCCACACCGCCCGACGACCGCCCCGCCGGGCGTCGCGGCGGCGTCCCGCAGCACGCGGCTGGGGCTTGCCCTGTTCGCCCTCGTTGCCGTACTGAGCGGCTGCAACCGCGACGCACCCGCCGCCGCGGACACCGCCAAGCCCGCTCCCGCCGCCGCGCCGGCCCCGGCTGCAACGAAGCCGGAGAACACCGCGCCGTTGCCGCTGATCCCGGCGCCGGCGCAGGTCAAGCGCGGCAGCGCCACGCTGACCATCGGCACCGGCGGCACGCTGTCGGTGCCGACCGACGACGAGGCGGCCATGCGCGTGGCGCGGCAACTGGCCACGCTGCTGGAAAAAACCCGCGGCCTGGCGCTGGAGGTGCGCGCCGAGACCATTCCGGCCAATGGCGCCATCCGCCTGCAGATGAACCCCAACGCCCCGGTGGAAGCGCCGGAAGGCTACGGGCTGGACGTGGACGGCAGCACCATGCTGATCCAGGCGCGCGACGAGCGCGGCCTGTTCTACGGCGCGATGAGCGCCTGGCAGCTGCTCACCCCCGACGCCGGCAAGGGCGAAGTGGACGTGCCCGAGGTCAAGATCCGCGACTGGCCGCGCTTCGGCTGGCGCGGCCTGCTGCTCGACGTGGCCCGCCACTTCCACGGCCCGGACACGGTCAAGCACGTCATCGACGCGATGGCCGAGCACAAGCTCAACGTGCTGCACCTGCACCTGACCGACGACCAGGGCTGGCGCATCGAGATCAAGCGCTATCCCAAGCTCACCGAGATCGGCGCCTGGCGCACCCCGCCCGGTGCCGGCACGCAGGGCGTGCCCGACCGCTACGGCGGTTTCTACACACAGGACCAGATCCGCGACCTGGTCGCCTACGCCGCCGCGCGGCACATCACCATCGTGCCGGAGCTGGACATGCCCGGGCACTCGCAGGCAGCGGTGGCGGCCTATCCGGAACTGGTCGGCGTGACCCGACAGCGGCCGAAGGTGTCGGTGGACTGGGGCGTCAATCCCTACCTGTTCAATACCGACGCAAAGAGCATGACCTTCATCCAGGGCGTGCTCGACGAAGTGCTGCAGCTGTTCCCCTCGCAGTACATCCACATCGGCGGCGACGAAGCGGTCAAGGACCAGTGGGAGCGTTCGCCGGCGGTACGCGTGCAGATGCGCAAGCTCGGGGTCAAGGACGCGCATGCGATGCAGGGCTGGTTCAACCAGCAACTGTCCGACTACCTGAGCAAGCACCAGCGGCGCCTGATCGGCTGGGACGAGATCCTGGAAGGCGGCCTGCCGGCCAGCGCGTCGGTGATGTCCTGGCGCGGCATCGATGGCGCAGTGACCGCGGCCAAGCAGGGCCACGACGTGGTGCTGGCGCCAGCAGGCTGGCTGTACCTGGACAACCTGCAGAGCGCGCGCAGCGACGAGCCCAACGGGCGCCTGTCGGTGCTGCCGCTGCAGAAGGTCTACGAGTTCGACCCGGTCCCCGCCGCGCTCAGCGCCGAGGAAGCCAAGCACGTGCTCGGCACCCAGGCCGCGCTGTGGGCCGAATACATCCCCTCGGCCTGGCATATCGACCATGCGCTGTTCCCGCGCCTGAGCGCGCTGGCCGAGGCGGCGTGGTCGCCGATGGCGGCGCGCGGCTGGGACGGCTTCCTGCAGCGCCTGCCGGCGCAACTCAACCGCTACCGCGCGCTCGGCATCGACTACGGCGACGGCGCGTTCGCGCCGGACATCGCCATCCAGGGCGGCGACAACGCCGCGCTGGACAGCGGCAAGGCCAGCATCGCACTCGGCAACCAGGCCAGGTTCGGCAGCTTCCGCTACACCACCGACGGCAGCGAACCCAAGGCCGACTCGCCGCACTATGCCAAGCCGTTCGACGTGACCCTGCCGGTCACCGTGCGCGCGGCCACCTTCGCCGACGACGGCAGCGTGCTGGCTGCGCCGCGCACCCGCATCCTCGACCGCCCCGGTCTGCTCAGCCGCGACACCCAGGGCCTGGGGTCCTGCGCCGACGGCAGCCTGGGCCTGCGCGTGCCGCTGCTGCCGGACCTGCCCGGCAAGGACACCCCGGTGTTCAACATCGACCTGTTCAGCGGCTGCTGGCGCTACGCCGACGCGCGCCTGGACGGCATCGCCCGCATCCGCATCGATGCGGCACGGCTGGCGCGCAACTACGGGCTGGCGCACGAGCAGTCCAAGGTCAAGCAATACCCGGCCAGGACCGCACGCGGCGAACTGGAAGTGCGCCTGGGCGACTGCAAGGGCAAGCTGCTGGCGCGGCTGCCGCTGCCGGGCGGCAAGGCGCTGGGCGAGCAATTCTCGCTGGAAGCGCCGCTGCCCAAGCAGACCGGCACGCACGACCTGTGCCTGCGCTCCACCGCCCGCAGCAACGGCCCGTACTACGCCATCGGCGCCGTCCACCTGATCGAAACCACCGCGCAGGCGCCCCCCGCCGCCGCGCGTTGACCCCTGGAGACCCACGCATGACCCAGCCGCACCGCCGTCCCCGTTCCGCGCCGCGCGCGCGCCTCCCCGCCCGGCTCGGGCTGCTCATGGCATTGGGCGTGCCGCTGCTGGGCCAGGCGGCGGTGCCGGCGACGCTGTCGCTGCAGCAGGGCTGGCAGGTGCGGCTGGCGCCGGGCGAGGCGCATGCCAAGGAATTCCCCAAGGCGGCGCAGTGGTTGCCGGCGCAGGTACCGGGCATGGTGCAGACCGATCTGATCGCGGCCGGGGTGGTGCCCGATCCGTTCTATCGCGACAACGAGGCCAAGATCCAATGGGCCGGGTTGAGCGACTGGCAGTACCAGACGCACTTCAAGGCCGACCCCGCGCTGCTCGCGCGCGAGCACGTGGAACTGGTGTTCGACGGCCTGGACACCTTTGCCGAGGTCTACCTCAACGGCAAAAAACTGCTTGCCGCCGACAACATGTTCCGGCAGTGGCGGGTGGACGCCAAGCCGCTGCTCAAGCGTGGCGACAACGTGCTGGAAGTGCGGCTGTACTCGCCGATCAAGAAGATCCAGCCGTGGCTGGCCAAGCAGCCATACGCGCTGCCCGGCGCCTACGACTCCGCATTCGGCGACGAGCCGGTGGCGCGGCACAGCTCCACCTACGTGCGCAAGGCGCCGTACACCTTCGGCTGGGACTGGGGTCCGCGCATCGTCACCGCCGGCATCTGGCAGGACGTGCGCGTGGAAGCCTGGGACGCGTTGCGCGTGCAAAGCCTGCACATCGCCCAGCAACGCGTCGATGCGGACGCGGCGCAACTGCTCGCGCAACTGGAGGTGCAGGCCGGCCGCAGCGGCGAAGTGCAGCTGGAACTGGACGTGCTCGGCCCCGACGGCCAGCGCGTGGCGCAGCTGAGCCAGAAAGCGGTGCTCGATTCCGGCAGCAACACGCTGACCGTGCCGGTGCGCATCGCCAAGCCGCAGCGCTGGTTCCCGGTCGGCTACGGCAAGCAGGATCTGTACACGTTCAAGGCGCGCCTGCGCGACGCCGCCGGCGACAGCGACGCCACCCAGCGCGTCACCGGCCTGCGCAGCGTCGAATTGCATCGCGACAAGGACCAGTGGGGCAAGGGCTTCGCGATCGTGGTCAACGGCATCCCGGTCTTCGCCAAGGGCGCCAACCTGATCCCGTTCGACAGCTTCCCCAGCCGGGTCGATGCCGCGCGCATGCACGGCATCCTGCAATCGGCGCGCGACGCCAACATGAACATGCTGCGCATGTGGGGCGGCGGCCACTACCAGCCGGACAGCTTCTACGAGGACGCCGACCGCCTGGGCATCATGATCTGGCAGGACTTCATGTTCGGCGGTGCGATTCCGCCCTACGACGTGGCATTCCGCGAGAACACCCGCGCCGAGGCCGAGGCGCAGGTCAAGCGCCTGGGCGATCACCCCAGCATCGTCATCTGGTGCGGCAACAACGAAGTGCAGACCGGCTGGGAAAACTGGGGCGACCGGGTCAAGTTCAAGCAGTCGATCGACCCGGAAGAACGCAGCCGCATCGAACGCGGCATGACCACGCTGTTCGGCACCGTGCTGCGCGAAGCGGTCAGCAAGTACGACAGCGACACCCCGTACTGGGCCACTTCGCCCGGCACCGATTTCGACGGCGCCGCGGACCAGCCCGACGACGGCGACATGCACTACTGGAAGGTCTGGGGCGGCCCGGCGCTGCCGGTCACCGACTACCTCAACGTCACCCCACGCTTCATGTCCGAATACGGCCTGCAGTCGTTCCCGGAGATGCGCACCATCCGCGCCTTCGCCGAACCCGGTGACCTGCAGCCGGAATCGCCGGTGATGCGCGCGCACCAGAAGTTCGACAAGGGCAACGGCAACCAGCGCCTGCTGCTGTACATCCGCCGCGCATTCGGCAAGCCCAAGGACTTCGAAAGCTTCGTCTACCTGAGCCAGCTGATGCAGGCCGAAGGCATCGCCCTGGCCGCCGAGCACCTGCGCGCGGCGCGGCCGCAGTCGATGGGTTCGCTGTACTGGCAGCTCAACGACGTGTGGCCCGGCGCGTCCTGGTCGAGCCTGGACTACTTCGGCCGCTGGAAGGCGCTGCATTACCACGCCAGGCGCTTCTACGCGCCGGAACTGATCGCCGCGCTGCGCAACGACCAGGGCCAGACCGAGGTGACGCTGGTGTCCGACCGCACCGTGCCGCTGGCCGCGCGCTGGCGCATGCGGGTGATGGACGTGTCCGGCAAGGTGCTGAGCAAGAGCGAGAAGCCGGTGACCCTGGCGCCGCTGTCCAGCGTGCGCGTGGGCAGTTTCAGCGATGCGCAGCTGCTGCGCCGCGCCGACCCCAAGCGCAGCGTCGCGGTGTTCGAACTGCTCGACGGCGCGCGCGTGCTGTCGCGCAACCTGGTGTTCTTCGATGCGGCCAAGCACCTGCACCTGCCCAGCCCCGACATCCGCAGCGAACTGCGTGCCGATGGCGACGGCTACACGCTGACCCTGACCAGCACCACCCTGGCGCGCGAAGTGTGGCTGGCGTTCGGCGATCTGGACGCCACGCTCTCGGACAACGCCTTCGACCTGCTGCCAGGCGAGCCGCTGACCGTGCACGTGCGCACCGCCGCCACGCTGGAGCAGCTGCGCGGTGCCTTGCAGGTGCGCGACCTGGCCGCCACCCTGGCCGGTGCGCCGTCCGAGCCGGCGGAGGCGAAGTGATGCGGAACGGAAAGACCAGCCAGCCTGCGCCACTGTGGGAGGGACTCCGCGCGGCCTCGGGCCATCAGTCCCGACAGGGCGGTACCGTCAAAGCGTCGGGACTGAAGTCCCTCCCACAGGCGCTATGCCTATTGGGACTGCTCTCCTCCCCGCTCGCCCATGCCGACGACGCCGACGACCGCGCCGCCGCACTGGTGGCGAAGATGACCCGCGAGGAAAAAGTGGCGCAGGCGATGAACGCTGCGCCAGCGATCCCGCGCCTGGGCGTGCCGGCCTACGAATGGTGGAACGAGGGCCTGCACGGCATCGCCCGCAACGGCTACGCCACCGTGTTCCCGCAGGCCATCGGCCTGGCTGCGACCTGGAACACCGCCCTGCTCGAGCAGGTCGGCACGGTGACCTCGACCGAAGCGCGCGCCAAGTTCAATCTCGCCGGCGGCCCCGGCAAGGACCACCCGCGCTACGCCGGACTGACCATCTGGTCGCCGAACATCAACATCTTCCGCGACCCGCGCTGGGGCCGCGGCATGGAGACCTACGGCGAAGACCCGTATCTCACCGGACAACTGGCGGTGGGCTTCATCCACGGCCTGCAGGGCAACGACCTCACCCACCCGCGCACCATCGCCACTCCCAAGCACCTGGCCGTGCACAGCGGCCCGGAACCCGGCCGCCACGGCTTCGACGTGGACGTGTCGCCGCATGACCTGGAAGCGACCTATACCCCCGCGTTCCGCGCCGCCATCGTCGACGGCCGCGCCGGTTCGGTGATGTGCGCCTACAACGCCCTGCACGGCACCCCGGCCTGCGCCGCCGACTGGCTGCTCAATGGCCGCCTGCGCGGCGACTGGGGCTTCACCGGCTTCGTCGTCTCCGACTGCGATGCCGTGGACGACATGACCCAGTTCCATTATTTCCGCGCCGACAATGCCGGCTCCTCCGCCGCCGCGCTCAAGGCCGGCCACGACCTCAACTGCGGCTACGCCTACCGCGAACTTGGCAAGGCGATCGAACGCGGCGACGCCGACGAAGCCCTGCTCGACCAGTCGCTGGTGCGGCTGTTCGCCGCGCGCTACCGGCTCGGCGAACTGCAACCGCAAGGCAAAGACCCGTACGCGCGGCTGGGCGCCAAGGACGTGGACAGCGCCGCACACCGCGCACTGGCGCTGCGGGCCGCGCAGCAATCGCTGGTGCTGCTGCAGAACCGCAACGCCACCCTGCCGCTGAAGCCAGGCGTGCGGCTGGCGGTGATCGGCCCCAATGCTGACGCGCTGGCCGCGCTGGAAGCCAACTACCAGGGCACCTCGGCCGCGCCGGTGACGCCGCTGCTGGGCCTGCGCGAGCGCTTCGGCGCCGCGAACGTGCGCTACGCGCAAGGCGCGCCGCTGGCCGCCGGCGTGTCCGGCATGATCCCCGAGACCGCCCTGCGCAGCGACGGCACGCCCGGCCTGCGTGGCGAGTATTTCGACAACGTCGATCTGGCCGGCCGCCCGCGCACGCAGCGCCAGGACCGCGTGGTCAGCTTCAACTGGGATCACGTGGCGCCGGCCAAGGGCCTGGACAAGGACCGCTACGCGGTGCGCTGGAGCGGCGAACTGCTGCCGCCGGGACCGGGCGACTACACCCTGGCGGTGCGCGTGGCGCGCTGCTTCGATTGCGCCGGCCACGATCCGGTGCGGCTGTACATCGACGACCAGCTGGTCGTCGCCGGCAACGCCGAGGACAAGCACGTGCCGGCCGGCATGCACAACGCCGACGGCCGCAACGTCCAGACCGTGCTGCACTTCGACGACACGCGCCCGCGCCGCATCCGCCTGGAACTGGAGCACCGCGGCCAGGACCAGGGCCTGCGCCTGGAATGGCTGGCGCCGGCCGCGCCGCAACTGGCCGAAGCCGAACGCGCGGTCGCGCAGGCCGATGCGGTGGTCGCCTTCGTCGGCCTGTCGCCGGACGTGGAAGGCGAGGAACTGCGCATCGACGTGCCCGGCTTCGACGGCGGCGACCGCAACGACCTGGCCCTGCCCGCGGCGCAGCAGGCGCTGCTGGAACGCGCCAAGGCCAGCGGCAAGCCGCTCGTGGTGGTGCTGATGAGCGGCAGCGCGGTGGCGCTGAACTGGGCCAAGCAGCATGCCGACGCGATCGTCGCGGCATGGTATCCGGGGCAGTCCGGCGGCACCGCGATCGCGCAGGCGCTGGCCGGCGACGTCAATCCGGGCGGCCGCCTGCCGGTGACCTTCTACCGCTCCACCAAGGATCTGCCGGCCTATGTCAGCTACGACATGAAGGGCCGCACCTACCGCTACTTCAAGGGCGAGCCGCTGTTCGCGTTCGGCAGCGGGCTGAGCTACACCCGCTTTACCTACGCCGCGCCGCAACTGTCGGCGACCACGCTGCAGGCGGGTGCGCACCTGCGGGTGCGCACGCAGGTACGCAACAGCGGCACGCGCGCGGGCGACGAAGTGGTGCAGGTGTACCTGCAATTCCCGCAAGGCGCGCAATCGCCGCTGCGCACCCTGGTCGGCTTCCAGCGGGTGACGCTGCAGCCGGGCGAAGCGCGCGACGTGAGTTTCGAACTGGCGCCGCGGCAGCTCAGCGACGTCGATCGCGCCGGCCAGCGCGCGGTGCAGCCCGGCGACTACCGTGTGTTCGTCGGCGGCGGCCAGCCCGGCACCGACGCCTCCGGCGAAGAGGCCGCGTTTTCGATCCAGGGCAGCGCGCCCATCCCGCGGTAATCGGCACATGCACCCTGCGTAGAAGCGGCCTCAGCCGCGACCGCGTCTTACCGGTAACGCCCGGTCGCGGCTAGCGAACCCAAGGCCGTCTCGCCGCGCTACAGCAAACCGTTCGACGTGACCCTGCCGGTCACCGTGCGCGCGGCCACCTCCGCTGCCGGGCGGCAAGGCGCTTGGCGAGCAATTCTCGCTGGAAGCGCCGCTGCCCAAGAGACCGGCACGCACGACCTGTGCCTGCGCTCGACAGCGCGCAGCAACGGCCCGTACTATGCTCATCGGCGCGGTTCACCTGATCGAAACCACCACGCAAGCGCCCCCGCCGCCGTGCGTTGACCCTGGAGAAACGCATGACTCCGCCACACCGCAACCGCCGTTGCCCCCCAAGCGCGCGTGTCCCTGCCCGACTCGGACTGGCATTGGTCCTGGGGCTGCCGGCACTGGGCCAGGCAGCGGCGCCGAGCGCGCTGCCGCTGCAGCAGGGCTGGCAGGTGCGGCTGGCGCCAGGCGAGGCGCATGCCAAGGACGTCCCCAAGGCGGCGCAGTGGTTGCCGGCGCAGGTACCGGGCACGGTGCAGACCGACCTGATCGCGGCCGGGGTGGTACCCGATCCGTTCTATCGCGACAACGAGGCCAAGATCCAATGGGCCGGGTTGAGCGACTGGCAGTACCAGACGCACTTCAAGGCCGACCCCGCGCTGCTCGCGCGCGAGCACGTGGAACTGGTGTTCGACGGCCTGGACACCTTTGCCGAGGTCTACCTCAACGGCAAAAAACTGCTTGCCGCCGACAACATGTTCCGGCAGTGGCGGGTGGACGCCAAACCGCTGCTCAAGCGCGGCGACAACGTATTGGAAGTCAAGTTCTTCTCGCCGATCAAGAAGATCCAGCCGTGGCTGGACAAGCAGCCCTATGCCCTGCCCGGCGGCCACAAATCGGCGTTTGGCGACGAGCCGCATTGGCGCCACAGCTCCACCTACGTGCGCAAGGCGCCCTACAGCTTCGGCTGGGACTGGGGTCCGCGCATCGTCAATGCCGGCATCTGGCTGCAGGCGCGGCTGGAGACCTGGGACGCGTTGCGCGTGGAGGGACTGCACATCGCCCAGCGACGGGTGGACGCCGACGCCGCGCAGCTGCAAGCGCAACTCGAGCTGCAGTCCAGCCGCAGCGGCCCGGTGCAAGTGACACTGGATGTGCTCGACCCGAATGGACAGAAAGTCGGCCAGTTCACCCAGGACGCGGTGGTTGATCGCGGCCAACACCGCATCGATCTGGCCGTGCGTATCGCCAAGCCAAAGCGCTGGTTCCCGGCCGGTTACGGGGCGCAGGACCGCTACACCTTCGTGGCCACCGTGCGCGATGCCGACGGCGACAGCCAGCAGGTCGAGCGCGTCACCGGCCTACGCTCGGTGACGCTGCGCCGCGAAAAGGACCGGTGGGGCAAGAGCATGGAATTCGTAGTCAACGGCATTCCGATCTTCGCCAAGGGCGCCAACCTGATCCCACTGGATTCCTTCCCGACCCGCGTGGACAGGGCACGTATGCGCAGCACCCTGCAGGCCGCGCGCGACGCCAATATGAACATGCTGCGCATGTGGGGCGGCGGTCATTACCAGGACGATGACTTCTACGAGATGGCCGACGCGTTGGGCATCATGATCTGGCAGGATTTCATGTTCGCCGGATCAGTGCCGCCCAACGAAGTGGCATTCCGCGACAACACCCGCCAGGAGGCGATCGATCAGGTCAAGCGGCTGCGGGACCACCCCAGCATCGTCCTGTGGTGCGGCAACAACGAGGTGCAGACCGGTTGGGAGAACTGGTGGGGCGATTTCCAGAAGTCGGTCGGTCCGCAAGAACGCAGCCGCATCGAACGTGGCATGACCACGCTGTTCGGTAGCGTATTGCGCGAAGTCGTCAGTACCTATGACGGCGACGTGCCGTACTGGGCCACCTCGCCAGGCACCGATTTCGATACCGACGCCAACCAGAAAGACAACGGCGACATGCATTACTGGAAGGTCTGGGGCGACCCGGCGCTGCCGGTCACCGAGTACCTCAACGTCACCCCACGCTTCATGTCCGAATACGGCCTGCAGTCGTTCCCGGAGATGCGCACCATCCGCGCCTTCGCCGAACCCGGTGACCTGCAGCCGGAATCGCCAGTGATGCGCGCGCACCAGAAGTACGACAACGGCAACCAGCGCCTGCTGCTATACATCCGCCGTGCGTTTGGCGAGCCCAAGGACTTCGAGAGCTTCGTCTACCTGAGCCAGCTGATGCAGGCCGAAAGCATCGCCCTGGCCGCCGAGCACCTGCGCGCGTCGCGGCCGCAGTCGATGGGTTCGCTGTACTGGCAGCTCAACGACGTGTGGCCGGGCACGTCGTGGTCGAGCCTGGACTACTTCGGCCGTTGGAAGGCATTGCACTACCATGCCAAGCGTTTCTATGCGCCGGAACTGATCGCCGCGCTGCGCAACGACCAGGGCCAGACCGAGGTGACGCTGGTGTCCGACCGCACCGTGCCGCTGGCCGCGCGCTGGCGCATGCGGGTGATGGACGTGTCCGGCAAGGTGCTGAGCAAGAGCGAGAAGCCGGTGACCCTGGCGCCGCTGTCCAGCGTGCGCGTGGGCAGTTTCAGCGATGCGCAGCTGCTGCGCCGCGCCGACCCCAAGCGCAGCGTCGCGGTGTTCGAACTGCTCGACGGCGCGCGCGTGCTGTCGCGCAACCTGGTGTTCTTCGATGCGGCCAAGCACCTGCACCTGCCCAGCCCCGACATCCGCAGCGAACTGCGTGCCGACGGCGACGGCTATACGCTGACCCTGACCAGCACCACCCTGGCGCGCGAAGTGTGGCTGGCGTTCGGCGATCTGGACGCCACGCTCTCGGACAACGCCTTCGACCTGCTGCCAGGCGAGCCGCTGACCGTGCACGTGCGCACCGCCGCCACGCTGGAGCAGCTGCGCGGTGCCTTGCAGGTGCGCGACCTGGCCGCCACCCTGGCCGGTGCGCCGTCCGAGCCGGCGGAGGCGAAGTGATGCGGACCAGAAAGATCAGCCAGGCTGCGCCACTGTGGGGGCCGCGGCAGCTGAGCGATGTCGATCGCGCCGGCCAGCGCGCGGTGCAGCCCGGCGACTACCGTGTGTTCGTCGGCGGCGGCCAGCCCGGAACCGATGCGCCCGGCGGCGAGGCGGCGTTTTCGATCCAGGGCAGCGCGCCCATCCCGCGGTGATCGGCACATGCGCCCTGTGTAGGAGCGGCTTCAGCCGCAACCGGGTCTTACCGCTAACGCCCGGTCGCGGCTGAAGCCGCTCCTACAAAAAAGCAATGCGCTCGCACGTATCAACCAGACCAGGAGTCACCCATGCCTTCCCGCCGCGCTATTCTCCAGTTGCTCGGCAGCGCCGCCGGTGCCGGCCTGCTCGCCAGCGCCGCGCCCGGCTTCGCCGCGTCCGGCGCAGCGGCGGCGGACCTGCCCAGCAAGCGCCCGCCGCCGGCGCAACGGCGATTCGTCAGCGCCGCGGTGGAAAAACACCTGCGCACGGTCAAGGCCGGCATCGGCGATCCGCGCCTGGCCTGGCTGTTCGAGAACTGCTATCCGAACACGCTCGACACCACTGTGGAAATCGGCACCCGCAACGGCAAGCCGGACACCTTCGTCATCACCGGCGACATCGAGGCGATGTGGCTACGCGACTCCTCTGCACAGGTGCATCCGTACATCCCGCTGGCCAAACGCGATCCGGCGTTGCGGCGCATGTTCCATGGCCTGATCCAGCGCCAGGCCGCCTGCATCCAGCTCGACCCCTACGCCAACGCGTTCCTGCCCGACGGCAAACGCCAGCGCCTGAAATGGTCGGTGGCCGACATCACCGAGATGAAGCCCGGCGTCGGCGAGCGCAAATGGGAAGTGGATTCGCTGTGCTACCCGATCCGGCTGGCGCACGCCTACTGGCGCGCCAGCGGCGACACCGCGCCGTTCGACGACGACTGGCGCGCGGCGATGCATGTGGTGGTCAAGACCTTCCGCGAACAACAGCGCCTGCATGACCGCGGCCCCTACACTTTTCAGCGCCCCTCGCCGCTGGCCACCGAGACCCTGATGCTGGACGGCTACGGCCAGCCGACCCGGCCCAACGGCATGATCCACTCGATGTTCCGCCCGTCCGACGATGCCTGCGTGTATCCGCTGTTCGTGCCGGCCAACCTGTTCGCGGTGACGGCGCTGCGCCAGCTGGCGACGATGAGCGAAGCGCTGCACCGCGACGCCGCCTTCGCCGGCGACTGCCGCGCGCTGGCCGACGACGTCGAAACCGCCACACACAAGTTCGGGCAGATGCGCGACGCCGACGGCCAGCCGTTCTGGGCCTACGAAGTGGACGGCTACGGCAACCAGCTGTTCATCGACGACGCCAACGCGCCGGGCCTGCTGAGCCTGGCCTACCTGGGCTGCTGCGATCGCCGCGACCCGCTGTTCCTGCGCACCCGTCAGCTGGCGTGGAGCGAGCGCAACCCCTACTTCTTCAAGGGACGCGCCGCCGAAGGCGTCGGCGGCCCGCATGCCGGGCTGCGCATGATCTGGCCGATGTCGATCATGCAATACGCACTGGCCAGCGACGACGACGCGCAGATCCGCCAATGCCTGGCCTGGCTGAAAAACACCGACGCCGGCAGCGGCTTCATGCACGAAGCCTTCGACCAGGACGACCCAAGCAAATTCACCCGCGACTGGTTCGCCTGGGCCAACACCTTGTTCGGCGAACTGATCATCGACCTGCACCAGCGCAAACCGCACCTGCTGCAAGCCTGACCACCCCACTCCCCCCTGTAAGAGCGGCTTCAGCCGCGACCGGGTCTTACCGGTAAACCCCAAGGTCGCGGCTGAAGCCGCTCCTACACAAACACCATCCCCTCTGCGCTGCACACCCAAGGACAGCACCATGGCCACACGACGCGGTTTCCTGCAGGGCGCCATCGCCCTGGCCCTGTTCGGCAGCAGCGGCATCGCCCGCCTGGCGCAAGCGCGCGCCGGCAGCGACGCGCTGCCCGCCGACGCGCGCGCCAAGGCCGAATTCACCCGCCACGTCGACGTGTTCATCGGCACCGGCGGCCATGGCCACACCTTCCCCGGCGCCACCCTGCCGTTCGGCATGGTGCAGCTGAGCCCGGACACCTACAACGCCGTGTGGGATGCGTGCTCCGGCTACCACGAATCCGACGGCTCGATCATGGGCTTCTCGCACACCCACCTGTCCGGCACCGGCATCGGCGACATGCTGGATTTCCTGGTCGTCCCCGCCACTGGCGAGGTGAAGCTGGCGCCCGGCACGCTGGAAAATCCGGACGCCGGCTACCGCTCGCGCTACGACCACGCCGACGAAGCCGCCTCGCCCGGCTACTACCGCGTGCGCCTGAAGGACAGCGGTGTGCACGCCGAACTGACCGCCACCGCGCGCGCCGGCCTGCACCGCTATCACTTCCCCAAGGGCAAGCCGGCGCATCTGCTGCTGGACCTGTGCCACGGCATACAGGACAAACCGGGAGTCGCAACCCGGGTCAGCGACGCGCAACTACGCATCGTCGATGCGCGCACCCTCACCGGCGGGCGCCGCGTGTATCAGTGGGCGAAGGGCCGCTACCTCTACTTCGCCATGCGTCTGTCGCGGCCGTTCGCCACGGCCCAGCTGTATTCCGAAGACCAGCCGCTGGCGGCCGGCGCGCGCCAGGCCGACGGCACCCACCTGAAGGTGGCGCTGCACTATCCCGATGCGGCCGACGCGCCACTGCTGGTCAAGGTCGGCATCTCCGCGGTCAGCGCCGAAAACGCCCTGGCCAACCTCGACGCCGAACTGCCCGACTTCGATTTCGCGCGCGTGCACGCCGCCGCGGTGGCCGCGTGGGAGAAAGAACTGGCGCGCGTGCGCATCGACAGCGACGACGACGCGCAACGCCGCATCTTCTACACCGGCCTGTACCACAGCCTGCTCGCGCCCACCCTGTTCAGCGACACCGACGGCCGCTACCGCGGCATGGACCTGCAGGTGCACCAGGCGCCCGCCGGCTACCACAACTACAGCACCTACTCGCTGTGGGACACCTACCGCGCGCTGCATCCCTTGCTGACCCTGGTACAGCCCGAGCGCGTGCCCGACCTGGCGCAATGCCTGGTGCGCGGCGCCAACGAATGCCCGGACGGCGTCGGCATCTGGCCGCTGCAAGGCGTGGAAACCGGCTGCATGATCGGCTACCACTCCGCCGTGGTACTGGCCGAAGCGCACGCCAAGGGCTTCACCGGCATCGACTACGCCGCCGCTTGGCCGGCCTACCGCAAGCGCGCCATGGACGACACCACCCACGGCCTGGACGAGTACCGCAAGCGCGGCTACATCCCCAGCGACACGGTAGACGAAGCAGTCAGCCGCACCCTCGAATACGCCTACGACGACTGGGCCGTGGCGCACCTGGCGCAAGCCGCCGGCGCCACCCAAGAGGCGCGCGCCTTGCGCGAACGCTCGCGCAACTACCGCAACGTGTTCAACCGCGCCAGCGGCTTCATGCAACCGCGGCTGAGCAACGGCGACTGGGTCGCCCCGTTCAACCCACGCGCGATGGGCCATATGGCGAAATGGCACGACTTCACCGAATCCAACGCCTGGCAGGCCACCTTCCTCAACCAGCACGACCTGTACGGCTACATGGACCTGTTCGGCGGCCGCGACGGCTTCCTCGCCAAACTCGACGAACTGTTCGCCACCAGCTCCGACCTGCCGGCCGGCACCCCGCCGGACATCGACGGCATGGTCGGCCAGTATGCGCACGGCAACGAACCCAGCCACCACGTCGCCTACCTGTTCGCCTACGCCGGCCAGCCCTACAAGACCCAGGCCATGGTGCGGCGGCTGCTGCGCGAGCAATACCACGACGCGCGCAACGGCCTGTCCGGCAACGAGGACTGCGGGCAGATGAGCGCCTGGTTCGTGCTCAGCGCCCTGGGCTTCTACGCCGTGGACCCGGTCAGCGCCACCTACGTGCTCGGCAGCCCGCTGTTCAAGCGCGCCGACGTCGATGTCGGCCACGGCCGCACTCTGAGCATCGTCGCCCACGGCAACAGCGCCGCCAACGTCTACATCCAGCGCGCCCGCTGGAACGGCAAGCCCTACACCCGCAGCTGGCTGCGCCACGCCGACCTCGCCGCCGGCGGCACCCTGGAACTGGAGATGGGCCCGAAGCCGAATCCCGCCTTCGGCGCAGCCAAGGAAGACCTGCCGCCCTCGTTCGTTTGATCCGCCCCACGCCCTGCAAAAAATCCGACCTCACACCCGCCAGAGACCACCACATGCTGCGTAGCTCCCTGTCCGCCCTTGCCCTCTCGCTCCTGCTCTCCCTCCCGGCATCCGCACAGCCGACGCACGCAGCCACCTCCTGGCCCGCCGTCGCCATCCAGGGCGACCACTTCACCCGCGACGGCAAGCCCTACCAGATCATCTCCGGCGCCATCCACTTCCAGCGCATCCCGCGCGCCTACTGGAAAGACCGCCTGCAGAAAGCGCGCGCCATGGGCCTGAACACCGTGGAGACCTACGTGTTCTGGAACCTGGTCGAACCGCGCCAGGGCCAGTTCGACTTCAGCGGCAACAACGACCTGGCCGCCTTCATCGACGCCGCCGCCGCCCAGGGCCTCAACGTCATCCTGCGCCCCGGCCCCTACGTCTGCGCCGAATGGGAAGCCGGCGGCTACCCCGCCTGGCTGTTCGCCGAACCGGGCCTGCGCGTGCGCAGCCAGGACCCGCGCTTCCTCGCCGCCAGCCAGGCCTACCTCGACGCCGTCGCCGCGCAGGTGAAGCCCAAGCTCAACCGCAACGGCGGCCCCGTCATCGCCGTGCAGGTCGAGAACGAATACGGCTCCTACGACAACGACCACGTCTACATGCAGGCCAACCGCGCCATGTTCGTCAAGGCCGGCTTCGACAAGGCCCTGCTGTTCACCGCCGACGGCGCCGACGTGCTGGCCAACGGCACCCTGCCCGACACCCTGGCCGTGGTGAACTTCGGCCCCGGCGACGCCGAAAAAGCATTCCAGAGCCTGGCCAAGTTCCGCCCCGGCCAACCGCAGATGGTGGGCGAATACTGGGCCGGCTGGTTCGACCAGTGGGGCGACAAACACGCCAACACCGACGCCAAAAAACAAGCCAGCGAATTCGAATGGATCCTGCGCCAGGGCCATTCGGCGAACATCTACATGTTCGTCGGCGGCACCAGCTTCGGCTTCATGAACGGCGCCAACTTCCAGAAGAACGCCAGCGACCACTACGCCCCGCAGACCACCAGCTACGACTACGACGCCGTGCTCGACGAAGCCGGCCGCCCCACCCCCAAATTCGCCCTGTTCCGCGACGCCATCACCCGCGTCACCGGCGTACAACCGCCCGCCCTGCCCAAGCCCATCCGCTTCGCCGAACTACCGGCCACCCCGCTGCGCGAATCGGCCTCGCTCTGGGACAACCTGCCCGCGCCGTCCGCCACCACCGACACCCCGCAACCGATGGAGCGCTACGGCCAGGCCTACGGCTACATCCTCTACCGCACCACCGTCACCGGCCCGCGCAAGGGCAGCCTGTACCTGGGCGACGTGCGCGACTACGCCCGCGTCTACGTCGATCGCAGCCTGGCCGGCAGCGCCGAGCGCCGCCTGCAGCAAGTGGCCGTGGACGTGGACATCCCCGCCGGCCCCCACACCGTGGACGTGCTGGTGGAAAACGGCGGCCGCATCAACTACGGCACCCACCTGCCCGACGGCCGCGCCGGCCTGGTCGATCCCGTGCTGCTCGACGGCAAGCCGCTGACCGGCTGGCAGACCTTCTCCCTGCCGATGGACGACCCGAGCAAGCTCACCGGCTGGACCACCGCCAAGATCGACGGCCCCGCCTTCCACCGCGGCACCATCAAGATCGGCACGCCCACCGACACCTTCCTGGACATGCAGGCCTTCGGCAAAGGCGTCGCCTGGGCCAACGGCCACAACCTGGGGCGGCATTGGAACATCGGGCCGCAGCGGGCGCTGTATTTCCCGGCGCCGATGCAGCGCAAAGGCGAGAACAGCGTGATCGTGTTCGATCTGGATAGCGCGGCGGAGGCGAGTGTGCGTGGGGTGAAGGGGCAGGTTTGGAGTGCGCCGGGCGGCTGAGCCACCGAGCGTGCCGCACTATCCGCTGCATTCGGATGGCACAGCAGTACGTCAACGCCCCGGGCCGCCGATGATCGTCGAGCGGCTTTGACTTGTGGCAGTTTCCACCGACGCTAGCGTCTAGCCTATCCGGGCGCAGCTGCGGAACGGCAGCTTCAAGAACAATACGTGATTTGAAGGCAAGAATTTTCATTTTTCAGTACAGCCACTGGCGCGCCCTATTCACTCCGACATCAATCCTGGTCACCATGGATAATTGGCACAGCTATATTTCCTACTCATTTCGCATAAGCGACGAAAATTTCGCCATTTATTGTTGGCGCCATCCACGCAAAAGGTAGGTTGTTGACAATAGAAAATCAGATGAGGTGGTGTCATTAAGACTGAAATACATGGAAATTATTCTCAAAAAAATAGTGGGGTTGCCAGCGACACTACGCAAGTAGAGCGCAGCAAAGAAATGGCAGGCGAGCATGCACCGCAGCCGCAGATTCAATCATCCTCACTACTCGACTGCTTGAAGCCTTTATCGCGCAAGAAGGCAAATGCAGGCGCGAAGACGAGCAGTGATCCTCTTCACACAACCACAGCGAATTTCGGAAAAACCGATATTCGACTGCCTGCCATTTCTAGTTCGCAGCGAATCGAGACGGCCGTACTTAAAGCTTCGCTCGCTCATGCATCTTGTGGCACTGTGAGGCCAGAACTAATGGTTTCCGAAGGAAATATTCTAGAAAGTGTCGACATCTGTGGAGATGCAATCTTCGCCAAACAGGCAGAGATGGTAAGGGCGGCCAAGAAGGAGGTAGTCATTCGGACGTTTGCTTGGGATCCAAGCTCTCCCGGCGCCAAGATGATCCTGGATGCGCTACTAGATGCAGCGCACTCTGCTAAAGAGCGAGAAAGTTCTTCTACCGGACCACATGAACCAATACGCGTTCGGCTGCTGATCAATGAAGGAACAGGTTTAGCGCAGAAGTTCATGCGTTTGACATCGGCAAATAAGAACAGAAGCGCACCTAAGCGCTGGCCATCTCACGCAGAAGCTTTGGTAGGAAATTACAAGAAAAGCCAAGATCATAAATACGCCCCCTTGACCAAGGATGTCGATTTTCAGGTCAGGGTGCATCAACACTACTCCTCCAATTCAATTCATGCCAAAAGTGTTATTGTCGATGGCTGCAAGGCAGCAATGACTGGTGCAAATGTTCAGTCGCGCAATCATGGCGAGACTCCCGCCTATGACTTTGGCATTAGTATGTCGGGAAGGGTTGCGCTGGGATTGCGTGACGACTTCGTTTCAGCTTGGAATAACGCAGAAAATCCGGATCAAGAAACAACGCCATTGTCGAAAGAACTTGGCTTCTCAGCTGAATCCACCACTGGCGCAGCTGGCAAAGGGCTAAAAATAGCCTTACTCACACGGCGCCCAGACTGGAATATTCTCAATCAAAATAATAGAAATCCGCAAGACAAGGCGTTTCTCGCCGCTATCGGGACTGCGCAAGAGTCGATTCAAGTAATGACACCGAATTTTAACGCACCTTCGGCAATTGAAGCATTGGCACAAGCAGCTAACCGGGGTGTCAAGGTACAGATCCTCGTATCGAAAGGCTTCAATGATGAACGCGTAGACAACGTGATAGCGGGAGGAACTAACGATAAAGCCATCTCAAAGCTAGCAGCTCTCGTGAAAAATAAAGAATTCCTAGATGTCCGCTACTTCAAGAATCCAATGAACCCAGAAAAACCAGTACCACATGGAAATACGAATGGGAATGGAGCCAGTCACGCGAAATTCATGTCAATTGATAACGCACTAGTTATCTTAGGCTCTGCCAATATGGATAAAACCAGCTGGCATTTTTCTGGCGAAATGAATGCCGCCTTATTCGATGCAGGCGCAACACGCCGCATTAAGAGCTCTGTATTTGATCCGGCATGGGAGGTTTCGCAAGCGTTCTCGTAGCGTGGCCAATTTAAAAAAAGGGGTACACAACGGGGCCAGAGGAAATATCTACACAAAGGGGCCAGAGGAAATATCTAATTTAAACGCATATTTCCTCCGGCCCCGTTTTCGGGCCCCGTTTTCGAGACCGCCCCCTATAGAAGCAGGGCCGCGAGACGACATCGCCGCTGAGCTGATTGCCCTTTACTACGCAGAGATTCGGCCATCAGGCAAATAGCTGCCGTCCTGCAATTTTGGCTCTTGCAGTAGCTTTTTCTTGTAGTACAACAACTCGTCTTCCGGCACATCAAAGCGCTGCATCCAGGCTGCGGTGGACGCTAAGCCAAGATAAGGTTCGCCCGTCCTCGGTTCCCCATGAAAATCCCGCACTTTCTTGGATCGGAACTGCTTTAGAAGCATGTTCACGAGGACGTACCGCGCTGGGCGCGGATCATCACTAACAGAACACGCCTCGGGTTGTGGCCCTGCCTGTATCACTACACCGTTTCCGTAATCGTAGTAGGCGTACCAAGGGGAAGGCAGTTCGCCCTGCAAGGCATATAGGCCGTCTTTCCCGTCAAGCTGCGCTAGCATCGACTTGTTGACGGCAGTGAGCCAGGAGACGGTCTTTAGCCCGCCGGCAGCGTACCGAGAAGAAACGCGGACGCTGCCGACATCCATTCCTAGCAGTTGCTCCGCAACAACTGCCTCGGTCGGCTGATTTTCAAATTCTTCCTCCTTCGAGAGGACCAGTCCATACCCGCCATGCCCGCTTTCGGCTTGAAGCAGCTTCGCGAAGCTGACGAAAAGGCTGATGAATGCGGTCGGGTTGGTCTCAACAAGCAGAAGCGGCAGAGCGAAACGGAGGCCGTTCAATCCACGCCCCATGTCCACATGCCATCCCTGACGACTAAAAAGATGAAACTCGTAAGGTCCAGCGTCCCTATGGTCTTTACCAGACGTATACGAAAAAATCGGCGCTTCTTCTTTCGCAGACTTGAGTATCTCGGCTAGATTCTTCGCTGCCGCATACTCAACGGGAGGAGCGCCGTCGTAGATAAACCACTGCAAGTGAGCATCTGCGATCTTCTTATAAGCAGCAAAGCATTCAAGAACTGCAGCCCGGCCGGCAGGCGTATGCGCCCCTTTAAAGTAGAGCGTCCCGCTGACTGCCAAAGCTGCCCCGATGTAATCCTTTGGCCCGTAACTCTTGTAAATAGCTCCTGGAATTAAAAGAAGACCTTCGTTATCTGAAAGAAACTTTTCCCATTCAATATCTTTCATAATCTCTACCAGGCAGGAGCTGTTGTTGGGGGGCGCCCGCGCCCTCTGGACGCAAGCCAAGCGATCCATGCTATGAGTGTTGCAGCGGGGCCAAGATCGTTTACTAAATCCTCGACGGTTTTCCCTTCCGGGCTTGGTCGGTCACACGCACAATCATCTGGCGTAAGGAAGCACGGCTCCTTACCAGCAATCAATGCGTAGTCCTCCATTTGCCCCTCTCGAACCCTATCGCCAGGAAACTTTATTTCAATGACATCCTGGATGTTTGACTGGACAGGCGGACCAAACATATCTTTAGTCACCACAATATCAGGCCGGCGAATGTAGCCCTTTTTCGGCTCGAATGGCTGGGGACGATTCCTTTCCGGATCACCCCAATGTTTTGCGATCCAACCGCTCAGCCAATCATGGGCTTTCGTAGCAACATTCTTGTCCATGATTGGCTCAGGAGGCTCTTGCGTCATGTCGTAGTTCACCTCGGGATGATACTCCAACATCAAATCGGCGTTCCTTGCCGCCCTAATTTTTAGGGTGACACACTGCTGTTTGAGCGATCGACCGTCTGTTCCGATTCCGGGTGTCCTGTTGCAGGAGCAAACTATCGGACAAAGGAAGGCCATATCTTTTGGCGAGGGCCGCCGCAAGTATGCGCTTACCGTGTTTCCGCTTCCGCTGGTCGCCCCGGACGCTGTAGGCGGAGTAATGCGGTCGCTCACGCAGTATCTTCCTTGTTAAGCCGCATCGACATGCCTTCCTCTTCTTCACTTTCAATCCATGGGGTATAGCCATCATCATCAGTTACGCACTCGATACGCCTGCCGCTGGCTGTCTCCAAAACGATGCTGCGCTCCACAACTGGCTGCCCCGTGGATTCGTCCAATAAGCGAAAGCGGCCACTGAACGGGCCGCTATCTTTTACACACTCGGCAGCCAGGTCCGCGCCGATAGAACCCGCGTTCTTAAGCTTCTCTTTCGCCCTGGAGCTGCTGCCCAGGCTTTGCAGGGAAGTAGGGGTTACGTCAAAAGCGAGCGAAACAGTAGAGATAGCTGAGCAGCCACAAGCTAACTTGTGTCCCTCCAACACGACGCCAAACCCTTCAAAGGTAGTGCTGTCGTCTGCCTCAACAAATGGGAACACGCCGTTATGCAGCGGGCACGCCGCCATGTCGCCGCGAACAATGATCGGCTTGCCATCGATCGTCGCGAAGGCTCCCAACTTGCTTGAGACAACTGAACCACAACTCGTGGTTGGGTCGTTTAGCCGAATTGGTCCTGGCATGGAAGCATGCTCCTAGTGAGATGCACCAAGTATATGAGTTCAGGCACCACGGCTGTTCGGAATATCCCCATGTGACGGGTATGGAAAGTCTGATACGCGGTGCATCTTGTAGACAACACCAAGAAATCGACGAAATCCACATCTGGACTAAAGACCCAACACTCGCAGGAAGATGATTGGCGCGCCATGCGCCACGTCGATGGCGCCTCAATTTGCTCCGGCAATAATGGGGTCAGCTTCGCTTAAAGCTCACCTTCGCTTTACCGCCAAAACCAGTTGACATCCCCAAAAACCAGTAGCAACATCCCTTCCAAGGAGCCTAGAAACTCCTCAGAGAGCGGTACCCACCTCCGTCAAACCGGTGGGTTTTTTGTGCCTGCATTTCGCAGGGACAAGCCGATGCGATGCCTGCGTCGGGAGGGCGGCTAATACAACACCCGCAAGGGGAATACGCCCGCCGGCTCTCTGCGGTTTCTAGCCTCCCGACATCCCGTCGCCGTTCGGCGCGGGTTCCTGTCTCACAAGGAGGCTGTGCCATGCGTCAACCGTCATCCCGTCCCGCCCCTGCCCGCCCCACGGCTGCCCGCAAACGTGCAACGCGCCAGCCGCAACCCAGTCCCCCGCCCGAGCCCACGCGGGCCTGGTCCCTGCGGTACATCGAGCCACCGCTCACGCCGATGATGCCGGTGGAAGCGGCGGCCGCCGCCATCGCCGCCGAGCTGGCCCGCCCGCCACGCGCGCCGCGCCGCCCGCGCGTGCCCACGCAGTGCACGGTGGGCTATGGCTACTACCCCGCCAGCCACCAGCATGTGCCGATGCTGCGTTTCCGCGGCCGTTGGCTGGAACAGCTGGGCTTCGCCATCGGCCAGACGCTGCGCGTGCAGGTGCGCGACGGCGAACTGGTGGTGAGCGTGGCCCGCGACGACTGACGCGGCCATCGCCCACCCCATCCCGGAGGATCGCTGAGATGGCGTGCAACCGCTGTGTCTTCGGCATCACGCTCGACCAAGCCGATGCGCTCGACGGCCTGATCCGTACCATCGCCGCGCATGGCGACATCCTCGCCGCCGGCACGGCGCCCTATCTGGATCCCCGCACGCTCCCCGCGCTGGGAGAGGCCATCTACACCGCCGCCCGCGCGGCGCGCGGCATCCTGGACCAGGTGGGCGCGCAAACGCTCAAGGACATGACCGCCCGGTAGGCGGGGAAACCTCATGGCCGGAAACCTTCAAACAGCGGGGCCAGAGGAAAACTCGGGTGCAAGCGCATATTTCCTCCAACCTCGTTGTCGCTGCGCTACCCTTTTTCAATTTACAAGCATCTGCCTGGCACCGCTTTTTCTCGAGCCTGCTGCTGACGCACGTGGCCCACCATATTTTGCTCGGTCTGCACCAGATTCTGCTCCGCAGGCTACTGAGCCGCATTCAACCCCATGTCAGTAACGTTGATTTGAATCCATACGTGACATAGCGCAACTTTCGCACATACGCCCGAGTATCCACAGGCATGAAAGCACGTGTGACATACGACTCAAAGGCATGCATGACGCGTCACAATACACACCACGCTCTCCAGAGACGCCTCGAACTTGCACGACCGTCTCTTGCGCAGCATCACACCATTAGCGCACTGTGGCCCTGCCGCGCCGTTGCGCTACGAACATGCTGGCGACGTGGCGCGTTTTCGTTTCACCTCATCGTGTTGGTTTACCCCCATAAGAGAAAATTTGATGAACAGACGTTTTCTAGCAGTGACGATGTTTCTGGGCATGAGCTGCACCACCACATCCATGGCATTGGCCGCTGAGCAATGGATATCGTTTTCGAACCAGCAGAAAACCAGGATCACGTCAACGCAACGGCTTACGCCAATCACGATCGACGAGTCGCAAGCCTACGCGGATGCAGCGGCAGGTGGGCTTTGGTTGCCGCTGCCTGACGGACGACGCGTCTACGCTAAAACGGTCTCGCAAAGCACCCAGGACAACCAAAATTGGACCTTTGTCGGCACAATCGCCACCGATAAGCAACGCGTCGTGATCACCTTCGGCCGCAACGCAGTCTTCGGGTCCATTCCGGTCGGCAATAACACGTCGGTTCGTATCGTCACCCAGGCCGGCAAGCTGTATGTCGCCGAGCGCTTGCCAAGCAACATCGTCCGTGACCGCCTGAACAGCAACGGCAGGACCATCGAATCTGATTACCTGATTCCCCCCAAGCAACCGGTCAGCGAGCACGATGTACAACATAGTCTGGCGCTAGCAAAGCAGGCTGCCCGCGCGACGACTCCCCCGGTAGTCGATTTGCTCGTCGGTTATACCCCTGGCCTGGTCAGCCAACTAGGATCGGTGGATGCCGTAAACACCCGCATCAATTATTTGGTCGCCTTCACCAACCAGGCGTATTCGGATAGCCAAGTGTATGGAAGACTGCGCCTTGTAGGTACGCAGCAGGTCAATTACACGGATTTCAACACCGATGACGCTGCGCTTAAGGAGATCACCGACGCTTCCGGTGCGTCCCCTTTGGCAGCACTGCACAGCACGCGTGAAACCCTGGGTGCCGATCTTGTCGCCTTGCTACGCCCGTACCGGAAAGAGCAAGCCGGTTGCGGCATGGCATGGCTGAACGGCTACGGCCTTCAATCGTATAGCGTCAACATGTCCGGCTTGGGCTACGCGACAAGCGGCGACGGTTCCGACGAAGAAGACACCGGTCACTGCGAGGACAATACTCTCGCCCATGAGATTGGCCACAACCTGGGACTGGCCCACGACAAAGCCGACACCCCCGGCCCTGGTGCGTTTACGTATGCTTACGGGTGGCGGCAGACGTTGGACGAGGGCAGTTTCAATACGATCATGGCGTATACCGCCGACGATCAAGTGAGTGTCCCCTACTTTGCCAATCCGCGCATCACGCTGTGCAATGACAACCCGTGTGGCGATGTAAACGAAGCCGACCAGACCAGGGCATTAAATATCACCATGCCCATCGCCGCCGGCTTCAGGCAGACCACGCAATGAGCCAGTCGGGGATAACAGCGGACAAGAGGATCAGGTTCTGAGGTTTCCCCACATTTCCGCAAGCCAGATCAATAGTTTGCATCGATCTGGGTGAAAACAAGTGCGCGCATGGCGTATGCCTTCGAGGCGACGAAGCCAAAGAAGGACTGACGACCATGCGCGCCAGCCAAGTATGACAGAAGTGCCTGCGGCACTCACTTTCTCGGATGCACGCGCTGCGCGAGCGCGCCTTTACGGTCAGTCAAAGCACTGCTGGAGGGGCGGAGACTGACGCTGATGGATATTGAAACAACCGGGCCAGAGCAAGTATCCCCTTGAATTAACTATCTCCGCTACCCACTTTATTGGCCACGAACATGCTGCGCACCGTCCGCTCCATGGCCGCTGGAGGGTAGCGTCGGCCACTTCCTCAGATGGCGCCATCGCCTCGAACACGGGCGCCTCGTCGGCACTCGGGGCGGTTCAACTGTTTCGCCAAAGGAACGGAATTTTCGTGCAACGGCGAACGAGCGTGAGGTTCGGCCGAAATACTGGCATACCGACCACTGTTTACGAGGTGTTCCATGCATCCTGCCGCATTGTCACCCGTATCGCCCAGAGCGAGAACGGGAGAGATGGATTTGGAAATGGGTCCAGCGCAAACCGCGCGCAATGACGTCCCTTCGCCGCAACACGCCGCCGCCCAAGTCGATGCGCGGTTGCAAGGCCTGCCACAGCGGCCGGTACAACCCGCGCCTCTCAGGGAGCCGACCATGTCAACCGGCCAGCGGATAGCATGCGTCGCTGGCGCCACCGCGGCTGTCGTTGGAGTTTCTTCGGTGCCCCCCCTCGTCATGGGGGCCTTCGGCTTTATGAATGAGTACGACCACCTGGCTAAATACAGCGGAATCGCAACATTGGCCGGGATCGCCACGACCGGGGCAATGAAGGCAATCGAACGCACGGCGTCCTATTATGGGCGTGGCCCTACGACGGTAGAAGGTAGGGCGGAAGCGTTGGGAACAAGCGAAGAGTGCGTGCATAGAGCTACGCAACTGGTCACGGTGCCTGATGAAGAAAACAATCCCCATCCGATGAGCGACGCAGAGAGACTTGCGATTGCTATGGATCTGAGGAATATGGCAATGCTAGACAAGTCCACATTGGATCCGAATCTTTTGAGTTGCGTACGCAATGCTGGCACCGATGCAGACAAGCTGGTTGAAGCATTGCTTCAACTTAAAAGGAACCCGCCGCCTGACTCCCATGCCGCTGCATCGTCCTCTGCGTAACGGGCACCTGCAGGGCGGGCACGCGCGGCCCGATGGCCGCATGCGTGGAGCCCCTGCGACAAGCGCCGCCGTGCACACGCCATGAAGAAGCTCACCCGCCTGGCCGCCGCTGCGACGGTGCCAGGCGTATGCCCGTGTACACCCGCGCGGCGAAGCAGCGGGCAGGCGCGGCATAGGCGTGCGAAAGGATCAGGCCGCAGGCGGCGTTGACGGCGCACGTTCAGCCGCACCCGCCGCATCCACGATGGCCTGACTCTGCTGCCAGCCTACCGAATGCGTGATCGAGACATGCCGGCCCGTCCTGCCGCACCGGGTTGCCCAGGCGATCGGCGCGCCCAGCAGCTGATTGCCACTTTGGATGCGCAGACTGAATGCGTGTAGAGCGCCGAATCAATCTCCAGCTGAATCGAGCATTTTTCGTCTAGTTTCTCATCAGAATGCGCGATGCCGGAACTGCATCCAACTTGGCGACAGCATTGGATTGCCAGGTAGACAAATGCCTTTCCGAGCATTGACATGCAACCGACGACGCACGACTATTTATTCGAAAGATAAGGTAGACCAATAAAATTGTCTGCCAAAAATATGGCGCCTTTTGAACCAAAATGCCGCCGCAGCCATGCGTATTCACTCGTTACGATTCATTCGTTGATTCGGCCCTGTAACAGAGTCTTTCTTTGAATTCATCACAAGGGGAAATGATAATGCGCATACACATGCGTCGATATATTGCCTGCGCTGCGCTGCTTGGTGGGTGCGTCTCGCTGGCCCAGGCTGCGCCGACCTGCACCAACCCGGTGGGCGCGTGGGAGAACCAACTGGGTTCGACACTCACGATCACGGCGGTGCAGCCCTCCGGTCAGCTCTCGGGCACTTACGTCTCGCCGTCCGGCACCACCGGCTCGGTCTATCCGCTGATCGGCTGGTTTGCCAGCCCGGTCGCCGGCTCCACGGCGCCAAGCAAACTGCCGGCAATCACCTTTTCGGTGCAGTGGGGCAGCTACGGCAGCTTGACTGCCTGGACCGGCACCTGCGATGCGTCCGGCGGCGTGCCGACCATCACCACGGTCTGGCACCTGGCGCGCACCGCTTCCCAGTATTCATGGGACCACATGTTGACCAACAGCGATGTGTTCGTTCCCAAGTAACAGGCTAACGGTGCTGGCCTGGCGGGGATAGGGCGTTCAAGCAGCATGCGTTCGGCCCCGGAAAGAATGTCGCAACCTCAAGGCGAGCGGCACTGTCTGCTTGCAGCGGATATCTGCCGTGATCGCCTCTATTGGCGCTACCCGGCACGGCCTTGCCGAGCGCATGCTGAAGTGCGGCGCATCGTACCGTAGCGTCCGCCGCACACAGGGCCGCGCCTGCGCACTACCGCGGGCGCAGGCGGCCATGCCACTTGGCCGCCGCAACCGATGCTGTCTCCCATATCTGCACCAGCTCATCGACGCTCTTCAAGGCCAGGTCGCTGGTCGGGCGCCAGAATCGCTGCAGATTGTGCAGGGTCGTGTCCACTTCCACCGGGCGCCAGCACAGGTGGGCATGGCGATCGATGACGTTCCCGTTTTCGCCCTCGGTTGCTCCGGCTTCATTGGCGACCCAGCGCACGTCGCCGTGTTCGAACAGCGCGGTATCGGCAAACACCATTGCGTTGGCCTGATAGATCCGCAACTCTTCCATGTACCTGTCGAAGTTGTAGAGGTGGTCGTCGCCGCCGCGCCGTCAAGCCAGCACTCGGTCAGCGGGCCATCATGCGATGGCCAGTTCCACCAACTGCGCGGCGTAATACGTGTCGTAAGCCTTGGCATCGGCATACCTGGGTTCGTGGCGATCCCACGGCGACAGCGAGAAGCCCAGCCCATAGCCTTTCTTGCGCACCGCTTCGCTGGTCATCTTCACCAGGTCGCCCTTGCCGCCCAGCCATGGGCTGGTGTTCACCGAATGCGCGCGCTCGGCGCTCGGGTACAGCGCGAAAGCGCCATAGCACTTGGCGAACAGGATCAGAGACTTGGCGCAGGCGGCCCTGGAGGCCAGCGCCCACCGCGCGGGGTCCACCCGGTCGGAATCGAACAGCTTCGGGCTGGCGGTGCCCTCGCCCCACCCGCGGTCCAGCTAGGTATGGGTGCCGAAGTGCACGATCACGCCGAATTCCACTTCCTGCCAGGCGGTCTGCTGCGGTGACGGTTGCATGCTGTAGAGGCTTTCCGCCAGCGCGTGCGGTGCGGCCAGCGCAGTCGGGCCGAGAGCGGCCAGCCAGCGGATCGGAGCGCGCGGGCGTTTCGGCATCGCCGGGCCTTGCAGTCGTCGAGGACAGCCGTTTGCTCTGGCACAGCCGGCATGTGGTATTTAATTGATGATAGATAGGTATCTTCCGAACCGGCACAGGACCGGACCACCATGATGCGCCCCTCACTGCTCCCCCTGCTGTCGCTGTTCGCCGTGCGCGCGATCGCCGCCCCTGCATCTGCGCCAGCCATGCCGGCAGCAGGCTTGCCGTCGCCGATCGTCTACAGCGAATTCGTCAACGCCGACGCGCCGACCGCGCAATGCCACGCCTCGACCCTGCTGGAAACCCGTGGCGGCCTGCTGGCCGCCTGGTTCGGCGGGCGCCACGAGGGTGCCGACGATGTCGGCATCTGGGTTGCGCGGCGCAGCGCGCAGGGCTGGCAACCGGCGCAACGTGTCGCCGACGGCAAGCAGCCGCAGGGCGCGCGGTTGCCGGCCTGGAATCCGGTGCTGTTCCAGCCAGCAAAGGGGCCACTGCGGCTGTTCTACAAGGTCGGCCCGGACCCAAAGCGCTGGTGGGGCATGCAAACCACCTCCCGCGATGGCGGCGTGCACTGGTCCGCGCCCGAGCGCTTGCCCCACGGCATCCTCGGCCCGATCAAGAACAAGCCGGTACAACTGGCCGACGGCCGCATCCTCAGCCCCGGCAGCAGCGAGGACGCCGGTTGGGTCGCACATATGGAACAGTCCGACGACAACGGCGCGCACTGGACCCGTGGCCCGGCACTGAACGACCCGGCGCGGATCGGCGCGATCCAGCCCAGCGTGCTGGTGCACACAGACGGCAGCGTGCAGGCGATCGGCCGCAGCCAGCAGAACCACGTGTTCAGCACCTGGTCGCACGACCACGGCCGCAGCTGGGGGCCGATGACCCTGCTCGACCTGGCCAACCCCAATTCCGGCACCGACGCGGTAGTGCTGGCCGACGGCCGCTCGCTGCTGGTCTACAACCCCACCGAAGCCGGCAAGGACTGGTGGGATGGCCGCGGCACCCTGGCGGTGGCGCTGTCCGCCGACGGCAACCACTGGGTCCGCGTGCTGACCCTGGAAGACAGCGCCAAGGACGAATTCTCCTATCCGGCGGTGATCCAGACCGGCGATGGCCTGGTACACATCAGCTACACCTGGAAGCGCATCCGCATCAAGCACGTGGTGCTGAACCCGGCGCGGCTTGGCCGCGGCGCGACCACGCCCTCGGCGCACTGAATGCCACGACCGGCTGGCGCTGCAGGCCACGCGCGACGAGCAAACGGTTCGCCTCGACCATGAAGGCCCCGCAGCAGCATCGCCCGCAGCCACTTCTCCGGTGCAACGCTGCGGCGGCCGCCCTTGGCGCTGGAGGCGCAAATGCCGGCGAACAGTCCGTCCAACAGGAACAACGCTTCATTGACCATCAGCCGAATCATCGGACGCAGTGGATGATCGGCCTGCACGACATCCTCGAGCCGCTTCACCGTGAACAACTGCTGCATGAACACATCGCGTCCGCGCGGCGAATGGACGCATCCTCGCCTCCAAAGTCTAGCGAGGATGCGGTTCTTCAGCAGCCTGCCAGGCGCCAATTGAAGGAATGTATTTACTGTGCCGAATAGTGCGCGAATGTCGCTTGGCATTGCTTGATTTCCGCGATCAGTTCATCTATCGAGAAGCCATCGAAACGGTTCGGGTCTTCCATCAACGCAGGGCGTAGATCGTTCTCGAGCAATAGCTTGTTCACGACAAGCATACCTCTCGTGCGCGCATTTCCGTCGTCGAAAAGATGCGCCCCCTTCAAGCCCTGGCAGCAGCGCGCAATGGCGCTCAATTTGGCATCTTCCGATGGGGCAGTACGAATCAGCCGCGCATTGCGATCGATGATTTTCTGCGCACGTGCCATGAGTTGGCGAGGGGTGTCAGCAGGTGCGAAAACCGCGGGTCCTGGACTGAACTGGCTGGCGCCTGATCCGCGTTCTGGCGTGGATACGCCTGCTACAGGTTGAGTCGTGCGCCGCGGCCGCGCTGGTGCTGGAGGCAAACCCTCCTGAAACCGCGCGTCGCTATGAGGCGCTGAAAGGCCGGCAGGCGAATGCTCTTGAGCAATCTCTTGAGCATGTTGAATGGGGCCGGTTTGAGAGCGCCCAAGGGAGGTCTTCATCTTCGTCACATTCGCAATCATGTTGGAACCGGGGACCGGTTCTAGCTGGGTCTCGGTCACGCAGGCCGGCAAGTCGGTTGAGACCACATCATTACGCGATCGTGCAATTGGCGGATCAAATGCGTAACCGGCGAACTGCGCCTACCAGGCCGCACATGGCTGAAGCATCCACAGTGTTGGCACGGCTATGCATGTAGCTTGATCGGGTGTCGCGCTTGGGATCAGGCTCTTTGGGCTGGATACGGCATGGCGCAAGCACGCACGCCCTGCGCTGCATATCGCCACAGCATGACGCTGCCCGCACTGTCGGCGAACAGACATTTCGCCCACAGCACGAACAATTCGCCCTGAGGCGTGAACACGCCGCGCCGATGCCGGATGATGTTCGATCATCACGCAATGCCGCACGGTGAGAACCGCCCATGCAGCGCATCAATCGCAACAGCGCGCACACGGACAGAGAAGGCAGCAGTGCCGATACCCGCGGATCGTCTACGCCGACCCGCACGCCGGCACCTCCTGCCGAAGCGACGTCCGATCCTGGGGCAGCGGCAGCGATGCAACACGCGGGCCTATCCCCGCATGCGCCGAACCGTCAGCAGAGCCAGCCGCACTCCGGCGCTTCGTCCTCGGCCGCGTCGGGCACCGGTAGAGCGCTGACCAGGATGACGGCCCACATCGACAGGAACCTAACGGTGCGCCTCCCACCCGCGATGGCAGACTCTCAGTCCGCTGCCGCCCCCTCCCAGCCGAGCCTGAGAGACATCGAACGCGGGCGATTCCATGTCAACGCTGGCGATTCTTCGCATCCGGTGGCAAACCGCTTACTCAATGTACAGCTGGAGCAATGGGTACATACGTGCCTGGAAAGTTCCACCTCATGGAGGCAAGATTGGGAAGATGCCACCAGGAATATCAATGGTGTTCCAAAGGATCCACCCGAGTCTCTGCAGGCTACGGCAACCGCACTCAAAACAGCGGCCAGGCCACGCAGTAATTCATTGAAAATCCACTTTAGTGCGCTTCCGCATTTTCCGAGCGATATATCTCATTTCACCCACCTGAAGAAGATCGACATTAGATCCGCTGGACTCCAATCGCTGCCGGAATCCATTGGAGCAATGCGCAACCTTCGAGAACTGAAACTCATCAATAGCCCAGTGACGAAGCTGCCTGAGTCGCTTCGCGATCTTAGCCGACTGCAATCGCTGGAAATCGTCGGATGCAAGCGGCTCGAACGGCTCCCCACCTCACTGATAAGCATCGATTCCAGTGGATTGCACGGATTGACCAGACTCAGAAATCTGAGCTTGCACGGGAGCGGCTTGAGGCACGTTCCCGACTGTGTGACGCAGATGTACAAACTTGAGCGATTGGATCTCGGAGGATCGCCTTTGATGGCGCTTCCTCGTGACATAAACAACCTGAAAAAATTGCAGGAACTGAATCTGGAAAGGGCCAATATCCGGGAGCTGCAACCGACAGTTTGCGAGTTGCGGCGCCTCAAAAAGCTTGCGTTGGCGAACTGCACGCAATTGCGTGCGCTTCCGCAAAACCTGGGACAGCTTCAGGAACTTGAGGAACTCAACCTGCGCGGCTGCGACAATCTGACCGCGCTTCCTGAATCAATAAGACAACTGCCTGGCAATTGTAACATCAGAGTCCCACGGCATCTTGAGGATCAGCTCAACAGGCTGCGACCGGGAGCGGGAAGTCGAGCCAGGGAGATAGCGCAATATGCCGCGTCTTCTTCGAATAGCGCCGCTGGTCCAAGCCGCACACAGTCCCCACAGGAGATGGAAAAGGCCATCGCAAGAAAAAAAATCAACGAGCGTGCATACGCTGCACTTGATCTGATCGACGATGGCAAGAACCCGTTCATGAAGGGAAACCCACCCTTCGATCGGGAATTGGAAAACACCGGCCGCCGAATGACATTAGGTGAAATCCCGGGAATGCAGACGTTGGTTGAGGAAAGCAACAATCCCGAAACAAGATCCATACTATTAGGGAGACGCGGATTGGTCATGACAACAGACAAGGGAGCATATGACCAAAAAGCTGATGCCGTAAATTTTGACAATCTCAATAGAGCGTTGAACATGTGGCGAGAACGAGAGCACATCATCATCGCCGAACCATCTTTTCGCACACATTTCCCGGAGTTGGAACTTCATATCACCGAGCAAACACAAACGGGCGAGCACACCGATCCATAGCAGCAGGTACTGTAGTTAAATGTCCCCCGGCAAAGCCTGGGGCTTTAGATGTGCGGGCCGCTCAAAGCGGCTGGCGGGGGCGCTGCGCGCCCCCCTTGATTGGGCCGCCTGAAGGCGGCCCCGGTCACCTAAACAAACGCCGCCACGATGCGGCACACGTGCGCAACGTCGGTCCGCTGATAATCGCCGCCCATATCGCGAATGTACGCATGCGGGGCATGCACCTGCGCAACCACCGGACTGCGCGCCGAGACATGGAACTTACGCGCCCCGGTACCAACCCGCAAGGCACGCACATTCTGCTCGGACACATCGGCCCCCGGCATCACGCCAATGCTCCCGTCGGCCTGGCGCAGCAGCGCGGCGATGGTGCCGATGCCGTCCAGCGCCGTCGCCGGGGCGCCCGCGATCAGCACCCGCATCGTGTCCATATCGACCTCGCCGGCAGGATTCAGCACGCCCAGCACTGCCCCGTCGCAACCCAGCCGCACGCACTGCTCCAAGTCGCGGCGCATCGCCGCCACTTCCGCTGCGTCGAACACGAAATGGCCGCTGGCTGCTGGTCTACAACCCCACCGAAGCCGGCAAGGACTGGTGCGGCGGCCGCGGACCCTGGCGGTGGCGCTGTCCGCCGACGGCAACCACTGGGCCGCGTGCTGACCCTGGAAGACAGCGCCAAGGACGAATTCTCCTATCCGGTGGTGATCCAGACCGGCGATGGCCTGGTACACATCAGCTACACCTGAAAGCGCATCCGCATCAAGCACGTGGTGCTGAACCCGGCGCGGCTTGGCCGCGGCGCGACCACGCCCTCGGCGCACTGAATGCCACGACCGGCTGGCGCTGCACGCCACGCGCGACGAGCGGAAATTTCGTTTCAGGCATGGACGCTTCGTCCCTCGGCTTTGGCAAGGACCCGCAGAAGCCGGATGATCTTCGCTGATCTCGCAATCCACCAGCACAGGGATTCCAGCCGATATGTTTCGCCGTATGCTTCGCAGCAGAGCCGCCTCCGACGAGCAACGTAACAACGCCGACCCTCGCAGCCAAGGAACGCCGGCGCGGGTACCTGCGACTCCTGCGCCGGATGCGTCCACTCCGGCCAGCGCGGCAATGGAACTCGCCGGCCTTTCCCTGCATGCGCCGAGCCGGCAGCAGTCCCCGTCGCACTCCGGCGCTTCGTCCTCGAGCGGGCCGCGCCCCGCTAGAACACTGCGCAGGACAACGCAAATCGACAGAGACACAGTGCCGCGCTTTGCATCCGCGACAGAGACCTCCGAGCCTGCTGCCAACCTCTCGCCACCGCGCCTGAACACCGTCGAACGCGAGCGGCTCCAACTCCACGCTAGCGATTCTCCGCAACTGATGCGGGGACGAAACCGGCAACTCGAGCGACATCTGGATGAATGGGAAAACAAGTGCCTACAAAATACGAACTCATGGGCGCAAGAATGGCAAGAATCAATCCGGCGTATAGGAGAAGTTGAGACAAATCCAGCCGCCGCTGTGCAGTCTACGAAACATATACTCAAAGCGGCCGCAAGACCAGGCAGCAATTCATTGCGGGTCGAATATAGTGCGCTCCCGCATTTACCCAGCGATTTATCCCATTTCACCCACCTGAACAAGATCGACATTCGGTGCACCGGACTACAATCACTACCGGACTCCATTGGACAAATACACAACCTTCGTGAACTGACCCTCATCAACAACCCAGTGAAGGATCTGCCTCATTCGCTTCGCAATCTTAGCCAACTGCAGTCGCTGGAAATCATAGACTGCAAGCAGTTCGAAACGCTTCCATCCTTACTGGTGAACGTCGGCCGCGGTGGAGCGCAAGGATTGACCGGACTCAAAAACCTGAGCGTGCGCGGGAGCCGCTTGACGCGCGTTCCCGACTGCGTAACGTATATGCCCCATCTTGAGCAACTGGACCTCAAAGGCACCCGCTTGCGGATGCTGCCTCCCGGCATAAAGCACCTGGGAAAATTGCAGGAACTGAATCTGGAAAGGACTCGGATCCAAGTCCTGCAGCCGGAAGTGTGCGAGCTGCCGAGCCTGAAGAAGTTGCATTTGAAGAATTGCGCGGAATTGCGTGCGCTTCCGTCAAACTTGGGACAGCTTCGGCATTTGGAGGAACTCGACCTGCGCGGCTGCAACAATCTGGACACGCTTCCTCAATCGATCAGGGAACTGCCTGGCAATTGCACCATCAGGGTTCCGCAACATCTCCAGAATCAGCTCGACCCGTTGCGACCGCAGGCGGGACGTGCAGCAAGGGCGACGACACGGTATGCCGCATCCTCCTCGACGGGCGCCGCTGGTCCAAGCCGGCCACAAGCGCTGGCTCCACAAGCCGCGAGCAACGAAGCTTCAAGGAAAAAAATTACAAATCTTGCATACGCCGCATTGTACCTGATCGACAATAACAAAAACCCATTCATGGCTGATAACCCACCCATCGATCCGCCATCAGAATCCAATGACGACCGAATGCAGCTGGGCGAGATCCCCGCAGTCGCCACGATGATCCAGGAAAGCAACAATCGCGAGCTGAGAAATATAATCAAAGGAAAAAATGGAAAGGTCATGGAAAAAGGCAAAGACTCGTACTACCGAGAAAATGAAAAGGTAACCAATATCAACCTCAGCAGCGCCGTGAACATGTGGCGATCACGCGAGATGATCGCCATCTCCGAATCGTCTTTTCGCAACCGCTTCCCAGAATTGGAACTTCATATCTCCGAGCAAACGCAAACGGATGCCAATGCCGATCCGCAGCCTGCACGGGACTAAACGCGCACCCGCAGACCGTATGAAACCCTTGAATCCCATCGCCACCTCATCAGGTCGGCAAACCAACAGCACCGATCCTCGCAGACACGCTACGCCGACGCGAACGCTGGCAGCTCCTGCCGCAGAGGCGTCCGATCCGACCGGTGCGGCAATGGAACGCGCGGGCCTTCCCCTGCACGCACCGAGCAGGCAACACAACCTGCCGCAGGCAGGCGCTTCCTCCTCCAGCGCGCCTATGCTGCACAGGTCGATGCAAATGGACAGGAGCCAACCCTCGCTCGCCATATCCGCGATGGCGGCCTTGGAGCGTGCTGCCAGCTTGACGCCACCATGCCTGAACGACACCGAACGTGGGCGATTCCACTTCGACGCTGACGATTCTCCGCAGCTGGCGCAGAGACAAAAACCTGCACTGCAGGCACTGCTGAATCAATGGCTAGATGAGTGCAAGCAAACCTGCCCCTCGTGGCAGAAAGATTGGGATATCGAGATCGCGCGCATCAAAGGTGCCGATGAACATAGTTCCATGCCCACGCTTCTGCAGGAAACGGCAAACGCGCTTAGAACGGCGGCCGAGCCGGGCAAAGACGCATTGAAAGTTCATTACACTCCGCTCCCGCACCTTCCCAGCGATGTATCGCAATTCACTCACCTAAGCAAGATCGAGATCAACGCCGCGGCACTACAATCGCTGCCGGACTCCATCGGAAAACTACACAACCTTCGCGAACTGACGCTATCGAACAACCCGCTCAAGGCGCTGCCTGAGTCGCTTGGCGAACTTGCCCAGCTGCAGACACTCGCCGTTACAGACAGCAAGAATCTCAGGGAGCTTCCCCATAACTTGGTTGGCCGTCGCGCTTCCGGTGGAACGTGCGGCCTGACCAGACTCAAAATCCTGAACCTGCACGGTAGCAATGTCAGGTCTCTTCCGTCCTCTGTGACGCTCATGCGCGAACTCCGGCAATTGAATCTCAGCAAATCGCCCGTGCTGTCTCTCCCTGACGGAATAGAGAAAATGCAGAATTTGCGGGAACTCAATCTGGAAAACACCCCGATCGAAGGGTTGCCGCGGACACTTTGCCACTTGCCGGCGCTGAAGAATCTCAATTTGGAGAATTGCGTGGAATTGCGTGCGCTTCCGAAAGAACTGGGGCAGCTGCGGAAACTTGAGAGTCTCAATCTGCGCGGCTGCACCAACCTGAACGCCCTCCCTGTATCGATTAAACAGTTGCCTGACAACTGCGACATCAAGGTGCCGCAACGTCTTGAGGCCCAGCTCGCCAATTTGCGACAGCCTAACGCCGACCGCGCCGCGGCAGCGAGGCGTAGAAATAACACAGCATATTCTGTTGGATTCGGCGCTCCAGCCCGGCCAGCGCTGGCAACCGGCGCAACGGCAACTCTGGCGATGCGGCATCAAGCACGCCCAGCAGCGCCAGGCGCCTCCGCGTCGACTAACGCCGCAGGCCCAAGCAAGCTACCTGACAACGGGCCCCTGGCACAACGCACGAAAAGCATCCAAACCCGCGCGCGCGCTGCACTGGCCCTGATCGATGAAGGCAAGAATCCATTCGTACCTGGCAACCCCTCCTTCGGGCCGACATCAGAAAAAAGGAATCGCCCAATGACGCTGGGTGAGATCGGAACACTCAGGCAGATGCTCCAGGAAAGCAAGGACTATGCGAACGCAGATTTTCTTCACGTGGAAACACCCATACAAACACCTTCCGGAAAAATTTGCGAAAACACCGATGAAATAGACAGGGACAACCTCGTTGCATGCATGAGAATGTGGCAAGCACGCGAATACGCCGTGCTCGCCAAGGCAAATTACCGCGACTGCTTCCCGGAAGTGGAGCTATATGTCCCCAAGCAAGCCGATGCGCATGCCCACCCACAGCCGGCACAGAACTAGGTTCGCGCCCGCAGCTCGGGCGCGCTTCTGCGGACCGGCCATAGCGATCCTGCGCAGCGCGTGATGCCAGTCATGGCGTCCGTGACGTTGGCCGGCGCCTCCGCGCGGCGTGCACCAGTGCCGCTACGGTTCCTGCAACGCCGCCACGATGCGGCGCACGCGCGCAACGTCGGTGCGCTGATAATCGCCGCCCAGATCGCGAATGTACGCATGCCGGGCATGCACCTGCGCGACGACCGGACTGCGCGCCGAGGCATGGAACTCACGCGCCCCGGTACCCACCCGCAAGGCACGCACATTCTGCTCGGACACACCGGCTCCCGGCATCACGCCGATGCGCCCGTCGGCCTGGCGCAGCAGCGCGGCGATGGTGCCCATGCCGTCCAGTGCGGTCGCCCGCGCGCCCGAGGTCAGCACCCGCTCGCACCCAAGCGCGATCGCATCCTCCAGCGCCCGCGATGGATCGGCGCTGACATCGATCGCCCGGTGGAAGGTCACGCCCAAGCGGCCGGCCGCCGCGATCAGCACCCGCATCGTCGCCATATCCACTTCCCCGGCCGGATCCAGCGCGCCCAGCACCACCCCGTCGCAGCCGAGCCGTACGCACTGCTCCACGTCGCGGCGCATCGCCTCCACCTCCGCGGCGTCGAACACGAAATCGCCCACGCGCGGGCGGATCAGCACGTACAGCGGAATGGTCAGGCGATCGCGCAGCACCGCCAGCGTGCCGAACGACGGCGTCAGCCCGCCGCCGTCCAGGCCGCCGCACAGTTCCACCCGCATCGCCCCGCCGGCCTGCGCCGCCAGCGCCGAACCGATCGAATCGGCGGCCACTTCCAGCCCCATCGGCACGACCCGGCTCATGCGGCCGACGTCGCGAAATGGCTCTGCCCCGGCAGCAGCAGATCCTGCCGCTGCGCGTCGCAGACCGCGTAACTGAAACCGGGCTGGATCGCGAACGCACCGACCTCGCCGCGCCTGTTCATTGCCAGAAAGCCGACCTGCAGGTCGCGGGTCAACTGCGGCTTGCGTCGCACGATGCGCATCACCACCTCGCGGCAGGCCTCGGCCGGGCTCTTGCCCTGGCGCATCCTCTCCACCACCGCGAAACTGCCGACATTGCGGATCACTTCCTCGCCAACGCCGGTGGAGGTCGCCCCACCGACCTCGTTGTCCACGTAAAGACCGGCGCCGATGATCGGACTGTCGCCCACCCGCCCGTGCATCTTCCACGCCATGCCGCTAGTGGTGCAGGCGCCGGACAGATTGCCGTGCGCATCCAGCGCCAGCATGCCGATGGTGTCGTGGTTGTCCTTCCCCCCGGGCAGCGTGCCCTGCTGGTAGGCGCGGTTTTCGATGTTCGCCTCCGGCGCGTACTTGGACGTCTTCAGCCACGCCTTCCACGCTTTTTCCGACGACGGCGTCAGCAACTTGGTGCGCTCGAAGCCCTGCGCCAGCGCGAACTGCAGCGCGCCGTCGCCGACCAGCATCACGTGCGGCGTCTTCTCCATCACCCGCCGCGCCACCGAGATCGCATGCACGATGTCCTCCAGCGCCGCGACCGACCCGCAGCCACCGGTGTGATCCATGATGCAGGCATCGAGCGTGACCCGCCCATCGCGATCGGGATAGCCGCCCAGCCCGACGGTGGGATTGTTCGGATCGGCCTCCGGCACCTTCACCCCGGCCTCCACCGCATCCAGCGCCGCGCCACCGCGCGCCAGCACCTGCCACGCCGCCTGGTTGGCCGCGACCCCGAAATCCCAGGTCGAGATCACCCGCGCCGCACCCCGCGGCAGCGGCGCGACCCCGTTGCTGGCCGCGGCCCGGGCGCGCGGCAACGCCGCGGCCAGGCCGGTGGCGAGAGCGCCGAAGGCGGCGGTTTTGAGGAAATGGCGGCGTTCGTGCATGGGTGGGGCTCCGGCGCGGAAGGATGGGTGCGGCGCAAAAAGCATGCGCGGCTGGCCTTGCATCATGCGGCAGAGCGGAAGTGGAGTGAATGGGTGGCGATGACGACGACGCCCGGCCACGGCCAGGATCATCGCGTTGACGCAGTCCGCCAGCCGCTATCGCGATGGGGGCGCACCCACAAGGCTGCGGCATAAAATGCATGGCATAAAATGAGCCAGGAGAAATATCCGGTTCAAAAAGATATTTCCCCTGGTCCATTTTTCCAAAAACTACGTGTTCCTGCTGAAATTCTCGTACGCAATCGTTAGTACAACCATGCCTACTACGCCACACAAAGATAACCAGAACCCCCATCTATCCCCAACAGAACGGAAAGGCTTTCTTTTAGGAGAATTCATATAGGCAATCCAACGCATCCCACCACCAACCATCAAGCAAAAAACGCAAGAAAGCATCAACACGATGTAAACACCGTTCATCACCCACCCCCACATTTGCTGCATTCTTTTTTCTCTATAACAATGGCTTTTCCAACCCCGACAGAATAAAGGGAACCATCAAAACCTCCTTGAGATTGATGCCAACCCGAGCTTTTTGCTCCTGTATCGATCGACTTCCAAGCTCCGCCTATCATAATTTTCTGATAAAGCTGGTAGCCAGGGCCGAAAGATACGGATCCCACCGAAAATTTAGCATATGGGCCATTAAAAATATTTGGATCAGGCATACCATTGGCGTCCGAAAGCTCCACAGATGATCCAGTCATAGATATTGGATAGCCGATACCGCCACTCCCTCCAAAAGCCATGATGTATACATACGCAAGACCCCCATCAGGGCATGGCGAGGTAAGTTGATAAAAATCAATGAAACCGCCATACCGGCCCGCACCTCCACCTACACCGTAGCTATTTCCTTTCCATGTTGCTAAGCCCAAATCATCGCCATGATCCAAAGGCGCCTGCAAAGAGTAACCATAGGTATTTAGGCCACCACCTAACCCAATCGGATCACTCTGCCCATACCGCCCGGTGCCGGCATCGTAATCTCGGAAGTAGTTCTGATTGAGTCCCGTCGCCGCATCGTAGCGCTGCCCGGGGAAGCGCATATCGAATACGAACGCGGTGCCGTCCTTGTCCGGGTCCTGGTCCGGCGGGGTATTGCCGAAGGCTTCGCCCTTCAGATCCCATTTCCAAATCGCCACATCGCGGCTCGGGTCGATCACCGCGCGAGGGGTGCCCAGGTGGTCGGGCTGTACGTAGCGCAGGCTGTTCTTGGCCAGCACGCCGACCGGCAGGTCGTCCAGCCAGATCGCCTGCTGCAGCGCGGTGCCGTTGGCGTCGTAGGTGCCCAGCCAGTGCCCGCTCTCGTCGTACAGGGTGTAGGTGTTGGTCTTGTCCACCCGTAGCACCTGCTCGCCGCGGCCGTTGTAGCCGTACTTCATCACGACCGTGCCCGCGCGCTTGGCCTGGCTCATCCTACCCGTGGCGTCGTACGCGAACTCCTGCGCGGTGCCGCCGATGGAAAGCGTGTTGCCGATCGCGTCGTAGGTACGCGCGGTGCCGGCCACCGCGCTCAGGCGGTGGTTGGTGGTTGGGTAGGTGTAGCTCTGCGTGACGGTGTTGACCTTAGCGCTGAGCCGGTTGCCGGTGGCGTCGTAGCTGTAGCCGTCGATCACCGTGCCGGTCGGGCCGTCCTTGAACGCGGTCAATCGGCCCAGGGCGTCGTAGTCCAGGCTGACCACGGGTGCGGTGTTGCCCGCGGCGGTCAGGGCGCTGAGGTTGCCGGCTGGATCGAACGCGAAGCCGGTGCTCAGGCCGTCGCTGCGGGTGTCGTTGATCGCCAGTGGGCGGTAGTCCTGGTCCAGCACGCGCTGCATCGGGCGGCCGTTGCCGTAGGACCAGCTCGCGACCGGGCCGAACGGGTAGTAGGTCGCGTTGTTCAACAGCACCTGGCGTGTGCCGCCGGCCGGGGTCACGCCCACTTCCGTGGTCTGGCCCTGGGCATTGCGCACGTAATCCACGGCGGCACCATCTGGGTAGGTCAGCCGGCTGAGCTGGCCCGCCTTGGTATACGCGTAGCGCAGCACGAACACCTTGCCGTTGGTGGTCTGCACCTTGCGCACCAGATCGCCGAAGCGGTCGTAGCAGTAGTCGGTGCTGCCGCTGCCGTCCTGCATCCGGGCCAGGCGGCCGATGGCGGAGGTTTCGCCGCTGGCGCACGTGGTCTGGCTGACGTCGTAGGTGTAGCTGACGTTGAGGCTGGTGGTCGGATAGGCCAGCTTGGTCAGCCGGTTGAGGGCGTCGTAGCTGTAGGTGGTCTTGATGTTGCGCGCATCGATCTGCGTGGCGCGGTTGCCGGCGGTGTCGTAGGTGTATGTGGTGACGCCGGTATCCGGGCTGGTGAGCTTGGTCAGGTCGCCCAGGCCGTTGTAGGCGTAGGTGGTATCCAGGCCCTTGGGGTCTGTGACCTTTGTCAGGTTATCGAGCGCGTCGTAGCCGAACTTGGTCTCCGCGGCGATGCCGCCCACGTCCTGCAGCGTGCGCGCCAGGCGGTTGAGCGGGTCGTAGTCGTTTTGCGTCTTGTGCCCGAGCGCATCGGTGACGCCGGCGGTGTTGCCGTTGGTGTCGTAGCCGAAGTCGGTCGGGTCGCCGCTGGCGGTGGCCTGCGTTGCCAGCTGGCCGAGCTGGTTGTAGACACGCGACAGCGTGCGCTTGAGCGTGCCCGACGCGTCCTTGGTGTCTTCCTTGACCCGGTTGCCGGCGTTGTCCAGCGTGTAGTGCAGCGCGTTGCCGGCATTGTCGGCGATATCGGTCAGGCGGTGCGCTGCGTCGTAGGTGAAGGCGGTGAAGGCGCCGTCCGGCTGCGTCACCTGCTTGACCAGGCCGGTCGGCCAGTAGTCGATCAGGGTGATGCGATCATCGCTCTCCGTGGTGCTATCGGCACCGCGCACCTTGCTGGCCGTGAGCCAGCCGCGCGGGTGGTAAGTGTAGTCGGTGATGGTGCCGTTGGCATCCTTCACCGACAGTACGCGGCCGGCGCCGTCGTAGGACAGGTACTCGGTGACCTGGCCCAGGGCGCTGGTAACTTTCCAGAGATCGCCTTTGCGGTGGGGGCAGGTGGTCGGAGCGCTGGCGCAGGTGCTGTCGTCGTAGAAGTAGTAGGTGTAGTGCTGCAGATCCGATACGTCGCTGCGCGGGCCATCGACCGAGGTCACCAAACCCAACAAGGGGCAGTTTCCGGCGTCGATGTCGGACTGCTCACAGTACGTCGTGGTAGAAGTGCGGGTCGTGCCAGCCACCGGATCGGTGCGAGACGCCGTTAGCGCTTGGCCGCGGACGTTGTAGGCCCAAGAAGACTGGGCGACCAAGACATCCGCAGCGTTGTACACCTGCCGCTGCGTTGGAACAGCAAAACTTGCATGCCAAGTTGTTTTGATTTTTTTCTTACGGCCACTGGTGTCGTTTACTGCGATGGTGCGACTCGTCTCAAGCCCCCTCTCATCATTTGTGTAGTAGGTTTGCCCTCCTAGGAAATCCACGGACTTCCCCATCATCCCATATTGATCGTATTCAACACTCGCGAAGCATGAGCTACAGGCAATGTCTGCGACAGACGCAGAGGAAATTTTTCTACCGGCTTTTACTTTAACGTACCCATATCGGGCCGACGACATTAGGGGTGATGTGATGGTAGCGCCAAGACCATCGTCATCGTACTGGATTGAAAAGGCTTCAACCCCTCCTGACAACGATGTGGCAGTTGCCCTGCCAAGCCCATCGTAGTGGAAGTCCGCCAACCTTGTTTCCGACACACTGAGATCTGCCTCAGAAATGCCCGTCATGGCGCTGAACTTCCATTTTGACGTAGACCCACCACTAGAAATGTGGTCATCCTCACCGTAATGATAGAGTCGCTGAAATCCGTCCGAATACTTGGATTTTATCAAATTCCCATGATTATCATAATCATAAGAAACTGACGACCCATCAGAAAATTCAACTCTTGAAATAAAATAATCAGAATTTACGATTTTTCTATAAGTGAATTTTATTTCCCGCCCCTTCTGATCCACTACGCGCTCAAGAAGCCCCTCCATTCGATAGTGCAGTTCTTTACGATTCCCTTCACGATCGAAGACAGCAACTAACCTACCATTTACATCATACTTTTCAGACACACCACTCTTCCTGCCTAACGTCCATCCATCGCTATCCTTGAACAAGGCCAATCCCGCTTCGACATTGGACAGCCAGACACCAGCATTCAGAGTAAATCTGACAATCCGTCCGGTATTGCTGACTAAGTTAACATCCGTCGGAGCTATCGAGCCATCATCGGCTTTCGTCCCATTCGCTACCTCGATGTATCCTTCAAAAGAATGAAGCCAGTGGACTCCAAACGCTCCCGAAGGCGAACCACCATAGCTATTGTAGTACCTGGAAAAATCCAGAAATCCGTCGGCGGACTTGTAGTCCGTTTCGACCTGATAGCTGTTGCCAATCGAAGGATTGATTGGATCACCCACAGATGGAGAAGCCGAGCAGCAGACTGGTCCAAGATCGCTGATATGATCCTCGCCAGGCTTTCGACAAACCATTCCACCAACCGCATTCTCTGCAATCGAGTAGCCATCTGGACAAACAGCATGGCCATATTGATTCCATGTTATATTTCCACTATCGCCAGTCGCATAACATACAACTTCTAGAAGAGCCCGCCCCCTTGACTCTGGAGCGCAGAATTCCTGGCAGTGGCGACTGGGCTTTGTGTTGGACACTCCATACCAGCCCATGCCGAAACGGGAATTTGCGGCGCACTCACTCCAGTCAACGTCAAACCACTGTAACCATGATCCATCTGATACCGGCATGCTTCTGCGGGCGAGGAAAAACAGGCATTCCCCCAATCGACGGGCTGAAGAGTTGACCAACCATAGCCCAAAATCGGGACATCTTCAGCGTGCGCGCGCCCCAAAAAAAGAAGAGATAACGCAACAACTATAAGTAGAAGGATTCTTGCGGTCTCTACATATAGGACTACTGAAATCCTTCGAGCTGCGTTCCCACCCCGCAAAAACAGATGCATCACCGCCTCCTTTGAACTCAGCAGCTTATAATCAGCTGCCATCATGTCCATATATGAAATCAAGCCACACACCACTTTTACGCATCTATTTCAGGCACAAGTCCCACACCAGCTCAATGCGCAAAGCGTTGCACACCCATGCGGGTACGGAGTTGCGCCTCACCCCACAGCCAAAAACCGCTCCCCAATCATCCCCTCGATCGCCTCCATATCCGGCAGCAACGCACTTTGCTCACCCAGCAACACGCGCATATGCACGCCAGCCGGCAACGTTTCTTCGGAGGCGTCGGCAAGCAAGCCGTCGCGCGGGACCGAGATCAACTGCGGAAAGGATTGGGTGATCAGGGCGAAGTACGGCAGGTCGGGGTTGCCGCCCAGCGCCTTCAGCACGACGATCTTGTTGTTGGAGGCGACGGTTTCGCTGCCAAGGCCGGTCAGGCGGGCGAACGAGAGCAGCGGCACGTTCCAGCCGTACCAGGCGATCTGGCCGAGCAGCCAGTGCGGGGCGTCGGGCAGCGGTTCGACCGGCACGCGCGACATCACTTCGGCGACGGTGGCGTTGGGCAACAGCGCGCGCTCGCTGCCGGCCTGGATCAGGACTCCGCGGATTGCGTCGTTGCTGGCGTAGCTGTTCATGGATTACGTCGTCCTGGAACCGGAGAAAACGCGCGGGCGACGGCTCAGCCGCCCCATCGCGCGGACAGGGCCTGCGCCAGCTGCACGGGGTCGCCGCCGGGATGGCCGCGGCCGATCAGCTGTGCGGCGGCGGCCGGGTCGTAGCAGCCGTCGCCGGTCTGGCCGGCGACCCAGGCGCCTTGCGCGGCCAGGGCCAGCACGTCCTCGACCTGGTGCGGATCGCTGCCGCTGAGCAGCAGCACGGCGCTGTGCGCGGCAGGCAAGCCGCCGACCACCGAGGCGCCGGCCTGCTGGACGACGAAACGCAGGCCGGCGGTGTCGCCGCTGCGCACGCCGATGTCGTCGGGCAGGATGTAGACGTTGCCGACGCCGACCGTCTGGCCGGCTTCGGCCAGCAGCACCGGCAGCGCAGACACGCGCGCGATCTGTTTGACCAGGTTGCCGTAGCGGCCGCCGTCCAGGCGCAACTGCACCAGCAGCGGCTGCGGGAAGTCCGCCGGCAAGGCGGCGAGCAGGCGGCGGATGGCATCGGGACCGCCGATGCCGGCCATGACCAGCACCGCGCCCTGCGCGACCTTGGCGGCAGCGGCGGCAGCGAGGTTATCGATGGCGGACTCCTGCTCGGACTCCAGCGCGACCAGCGACAGGCCTTCGGTGGAAATCTGCATCTGGCTCAGCGGCGCGCGTGCCTGCACGAGCAGCGGCGCGTCGTCGTCCACCAGCGACCAGGCGCTGGCCGGCAACGGCGGCGGCGTGCTGGCCGGCGCAGCGCTGGTGGCCGGCGCCTGCGCCGGCATGGCCAGCGGCGGCATGGCCGCGGCCTCGCCAGCGGCGGCGGCGGCTTCGGCGCTTGCGAACTGCAGGTCCTCGAACCCGGGCGCGACATCGGCCGGCGGCTGCCAGGCGTAGAAGCTGTCGCCGGGTACGGTGGTGGAGAAGCTGGCCGCTTCCTCGACATGGAATCCGATCGGCGCGCCTGCGTGCAGTTGCGCCGGGGTCGCCGGCAGGCCGGGTTCGGGCTGCAGGCCGGTGTCGGTTTCGCGCCCCGGCGGCAGCACGTCCTGGTGGCCTTGCAGCTTGGCCGCCAGGTGCCTTGCCCAGCGCTGCGCTTCCCAGCCTTCGCGGCGCGCAGCCAGTTCGGCTTCGTCGAAGATCACGGTGAGGCCGGGCAGGTCGAGCGCGGAATCCAGCCGCTCCACGGCGTCCTCGATCGCCGGCTCCAGCGCGATCAGCACCGCGTCGGGTGCAGCGTCGACCAGGGTCTGCGCATCGATCGCGGTGGGGTCGTCCTCCAGCACGATCGACGCGCCCACCTGGTGCAGCGCCTCGCGCAGGCGCTCGCGCGCCTGGCCGGGGCGCGCCAGCAACGCGACCGCGGTCCCGCTGGCGGTGCCGTCATTCGCGAACACGGGCGATCCCCAGCAGGTCGTACACGTTGCGCATCAGATCCAGCTCTTGGTAAGGCTTGCCCAGGTAGCGCTGCACGCCAATCTCGAAGGCGCGCTGGCGGTGCTTTTCGCCGCTGCGCGAGGTGATCATCACGATCGGCACCGCTCTGTAGCGCGGGTCGGCGCGCATCGCGGTCGCCAGTTCGTAGCCATCCATGCGCGGCATCTCGATATCCAGCAGCATCAGGTCGGGAACGCGTTCGTCCAGGCGCTCCAGCGCCTCGATGCCGTCGCGGGCGACGATCACGTCGAAGTTGTGGCGTTCCAGCACGCGGCCGGTGACCTTGCGCATGGTCAGCGAATCGTCGACCACCATCACCAGCGGCACGCGCCGCTGTTCGGTCGGTGCCGCTTCCACCACCGGCCGCGCCGGCTGCGCCAGATAGCGGCGCACCAGCGGGGCGACGTCCAGGATCACCACCACGCGGCCATCGCCGGTGATGGTGGCGCCGTAGATGCCTGGCAGCGAGGCGATCTGCAGGCCGACCGGCTTGACCACGATTTCGCGGTTGCCGAGTACCTGGTCGATCGCCACCGCGGCGCGCAGGTCGCCGGCGCGCACCAGCAGCAGCGGCACCTGCATCTGCCCTTCGGCCCGTGCCGGCGCCTGGCCGACCAGCGAGCCGAGGTCGTGCAGCGCGAATTGCTCGCCGCTGTAGTGGTAGCCGCCGTCGGCCGCGTCGAAGCGCTCGCGGCTGATGCGGCCGATGCCGCTGACCGAGGCCACCGGCACGGCGAAGGTGGTCTCGCCGATCTGCACGAACACCGCCTGGGTCACCGCCAGCGTCTGCGGCAGGCGCAGGGTGAAGGTGACGCCCTGGCCCCACACCGAGTGGATGTCCACCGAGCCGCCGAGCTGGCGCACTTCGTTGCGCACCACGTCCATGCCCACGCCGCGGCCGGCCAGCTGGCTGACCTGGTCGTAGGTGCTGAAGCCGGGAGCGAAGATCAGCGAATCGAGTTCTTCCTCGGACAGCGCGGCGCCGCTCGCAATCAAGCCGCGCTGTTCGGCACGGTGGCGGATCGCGTCGCGGTTGAGGCCGGCGCCATCGTCGGCCACTTCCAGCACGATTTCCGAGCCTTCGCGGCGCAGGCGGATGGCGATGCTGCCCTCCTCCGGCTTGCCGGCGGCGCGGCGCTGCTCGGGCGTTTCCAGGCCGTGCGCGACCGAGTTGCGCAGCATGTGCTCCAGCGGCGCGATCATCCGGTCGAGCACGTTGCGGTCGAGTTCGCCGTGGGTGCCTTCCAGGGTCAGGTGCACCTGCTTGCCGGTTTCGCTGGCGGCCTGGCGCACCACCCGGCGCAGCCGCGGCACCAGGCCGTCGAACGGCACCATGCGCGCGCGCATGAGGCCTTCCTGCAGTTCCGAGCTGACCCGCGACTGCTGTTGCAGCAGGCCGTCGTACTGCCGCGCCAGCTCGTCGAGCACGCCTTGCAGGCCGCCCAGGTCGGCCGCCGATTCGTTCAGCGCACGGCTGAGCTGCTGCAGCGTGGAGAAGCGGTCCAGTTCCAGCGGATCGAAGCTCTGCTCGCTCTGGTCCTGTTCGCGCTGGTAGCGGGCGACGATCTGCGCTTCGGTTTCCAGGTCCAGGCGGCGCAACTGGTCGCGCAGTCGCGCATTGGTGCGGTCCAGTTCGGACATCGCGCCACGGAACGCGCCAAGCTGCTGTTCCAGGCGCGAGCGATAGATCGCCACTTCGCCGGCGTGGTTGACCAGGCGATCCAGCAAATCGGCGCGCACGCGCACCTGTTCCTGCATCGGCCGCCCGATCATCGGCTGCTCGTCGAGCGTGCCATCCACCGGCAACGGTGCCGACAGCGGCGCCGGCGCGGCCGTGGATATGGACTCCGGATCGACCGCGGCCTGGATCGTCGCCACGACGCCGGCATCGGTCTGGGTGTCGGCGGCCGCGTCGATACCGTCAGCGGCGAGCGGCAGGCTGCGGCCATGGGTACGCGCGTCGAAGCGGCTGATCAGGTCGGCCGGCATCGCCAGCGCACGGTGGTTGCCGGTGAGGGTGAGCAACTGGTGCAGGCGGTCGAAGCCGCGCTCGAGCAACTGCACGTCGCCGCGATCGAGTTCGGTGCGGTTGGCGGCCACCGCCTCCAGCAGCGATTCGATGCCGTGGCCGAGGTCGCCGATCGGATTGACTCCGGCCATGCGCGCGCCGCCTTTGAGCGTATGCAGGTCGCGCTGCAGGCCGGCGAGCGCGTCGCGGTCCTGCGGCGCCGCGCGCAGTTCGGCGACCAGGCGGTCGCAATGGTCGAGCAGGTCCTTGCCTTCCTCGACGAAGATATCGACCAGCTCGCGGTCGAGGTCGGCGAAGTCCAGCGGGCCGAGATCGACGGCGGCCAGCGCGATGGCGTCGGCCGCGGCGGCGGCGTGCGGGGCGGCGGCGTGCTGGGCGGATTCGGCGAAGGACGGCGCGTCGGCAACATCGGCGCGCGCGTGCTGCGCGTCGTCGCTCATGGTGTCGGCAGGCGCGTCGGTTTGCGCGTGTGCGGGCTGCTCGGCATCCGTGTCCGCGGGGTGCACGGAGTCGCCCGCATGTTCGGCGTAGTCCGGCGTGATGTCGGCAACGTCGCTCGCTTGCGTTTCGTCGGCGGGCGTCGCATGGGCAGACGGCGCTTCGACCGTTGCCGGATCGGAACCGGCGTCGTCCTCGTGCCCGGCGTGGTGCGCTGGCGCGTCGGCCGTGTCGGTCGAATGCGTCTGTTCGAGGTCAGCTGTTGCGCCGAGCGCTGCGTCCGCATCGGCATCGGCATCGGCATCGGCAGGTTCGGGTTCGGCATGCGCGCCGTCTTCGGTGTGCGGCGTCGGCACGTGATCGTGCGCGTCGTTCGCTTCGACTGCTGCGGCGTCGGCCGGATGCGTTTCGATGTCGGTCTGCGCGGCGTGGGCAGCGACGTCGTGATCAACGGCATGGTGCTGCGATTGCGCTGCGGACTCCACGTCGTCGTGCGCGTGCGGGGCGGTGTCGGCATGCGCCGCCGTGTCGTCCGCCACGGGCAGCGGTTCGGCATCGTCGTTCGCCGAGACCGGCTCGCTGCCGTGCCACTGCGTGGACGGCGGCACCGGCTCGGCGTTGAATGCATAGCCGTGCGAATCGTGCCGCTGGTCGTGCTCGTGCTGGTCGTGCCCGCTCCCGGCGTGGCCGCTTTCGATGTGCTGGTCCTGGTCGTGCGCGTCCCGCTGCGATGCTTCCTGGTCACCGTCCTGATGCGGTTCGCCGTGCGTGGCGCCAGCGACGGCGGTCGCATCCTGCTGCTGCGCTGCGAGCAGCTCTTCCGCTGGTGGCGGCAGTTCGCTGTCGGCGGGCGCACCTGCATCGGCCAGCGGCGCATCGACGGTCGATTCGTCGCGCTTGCCGTGCTGGGCCAGCAGTGCCCGCGCGTCGGCGTCGATCACGGCGGACGCGCTGTCGCTGTCGGCCGGCGGCGCAACCGGCGTGCTCGCTTGTTGTGCAGCGTGATCGTCCTGCACGAGGTTGGCGCCGGCGCTGGCGTGTTCCGCAGCGAACGCCGCAGCGCTGCCGTCCAGCGCAGGCGTCGCTGCGGCGGCGTCGTCGGCAGGAGCCGGCATGTGGGCGTCGTCGGCAAGCGGCGGCGGCTCCGGCGCATGGGTCGCCTGCGCCGCGGATGGGTCGGCATCGGCGTTCTCGGCAACATGCGCCGCGTCGGCATGCTCGGCATCCGCGCCGGCCGCGTCGAGATGCCTGGCGTCGCCCAGGTACGCCGACAGGTCGTCGGCTGCGGTGAGTTCGACCGCCTGCAGCAACTGCGGGTCCAGCGCCGCATCGGCGTGCGCCTGCGGTGCGTCGTCTTCTTCGTCTTCGTCGTGCGCAAGCGCGGACCACTGCACGTCCGGCAGCGTGGCGACCAGCGCCTGCAGGCGCTGCGCCAGCGCGGTGAACGGCGGGATCACCGGCGACGGCGCCTGCAATTCCTCGATGGTGGCGGCGATGGCCTGCGCGGCATCGTCGAGCGCGCGCACGCCGTCGGCGCCGGGCACCACGGCAGCGGCCAGCAGGCGTTTGACGTAGCTCTCCGCCGGGCCGGTGACTGCGGTGATTTCCGGCACGTCGGTCATCGCGAACGCACCGCTCATCGTATGCACCGCGCGCAGCAGCGCCTCGGTGGCCGGCTGCGGCGCATGCTGCAGCCAGTCGCGGACCGTCTCCAGATGGGTGCCGACCTCGGCTTCGAGGATCTCGCGCAGCACGCTGTCCACCGACGCCGGCGTGCCGGCGCGCGGCGCGGCCCCGGTAATGGCGGGCACGGCGGCGAAATAGTAGGCGTCCTCGCCGGCGGCGACGCGGTCGGCGACCGCCTGGATCGCGTCCAGGTCGGCGTGGATGACGCCATGCCCGCGCAGCGCGGCGTTGAGCTGCGGCAACACCTCGTGGGCCAGTTCGACCATGGTCAGCACCGCCGGGCTGGCCGCGCGGGTGCCGTCGAGCACGCGATTGAGCATGCCCTCGATCTTCCAGCTGAACTCGCCGAGCACACGCGCGCCGACCAGGCGGCCACTGCCCTTCAAGGTGTGAAACACGCGGCGGATCGGGCGCAGGCTTTCCAGCTGGTTCGGCACGGCGCGCCATGCCGGCAACAGATTGCCGAGGTTGACCAGTTCCTCGTCGAATTCCTCGAGAAACACTTCGCGGATGTCGGCGTCGATGTCGCCGCCGTCGTCGACGAAGCCGCCATCGATGGCGACCACGGGCGCAGGCGACTCGACGTCTTCGACTGCATCGGTGGCGCTGGGTGTGTTGGCCGCGGCAGGCGCAGCGTCGACATCGAATCGGCTGGCGGCGGCGTCGAGTTCGGCGAGGAAGGCCGCCGAGGCTGGATCCAGCTCGATCGGCTGGATGCTGGCCTGGTGCACGCCAGGCACCGGCGCTTCCTGCGCCGGGGTCGGCTCGGGCCAGGTCAGATCGACGAACGGACTGTGTTCGGCGCCTGCATCGGCGTCGGCATGCTCTGCCTCGCCGGCATGCGCGTGCGGCGCCTGGCCGCGATCGACCTGGGGCTCGGCCACGAACACGGTATCGCTGGAGGAAAGGTCGATGGTGGGCGCGGCGAAGGCGTCGTCGTCGCTGTCGTCCTCGGCCAGGGTCGCCGGCGTATCGTTCCAGACGATGCTGTGGACCTCGTCGGACGCGCTATCGGCGAAGGCCGGCGCATCCTCCAGCTCCATCACCAGCACCGCGTCGTGGGCGTTGTTGGTGGGTGCGGCGGCCGGGGCATCGACGATGACCAGGGCCGGGTCGTCGTGCCCGGCATTGGCGTCGCGTTCGGCGTATTCGGCGGCCACCGGGTCGAAACCGTAGTTGGCCGGTGCCGCTTCGTCGATCGCGGGCGCGGCAGCGGCGTGCCTGGTGCGGAACGCATCGCCTTCCAACGCCAGGGTGTCGGTCGTGATCTGCAGCGGCTCGGCGGCGACCGGCCATTCGTCCTGTTCGGCGGCGACAGGATCGAAACTGATCGACGACGACACGACGACGGACGCAGCCTCGTTGCCCGCAGCGCTGACCGCCGCGGCGGACGGGTCGGCGTCGGCGTCGATGCGCTCGGCAGCCTCGGCGTTCGCCATGACGTCGGTGTCTTCGTGCAACGTCCACTGCGGCGCCTCGCCCGGCAGCGGCGGCGGCATGCTGGCAGCGATCGGCGCGTCCGCGACCGGCGCCAGATCCCAGGATGGCGCCAGCGGCGGCGCGACAACCGCGCCCGGCGCTGCGGCGACGCTGTCGGCAGGCGCGGCACCTGGCTCGGCGAGCAAGGGCGCGTGGGCCCCGTTCGGTACCACGCCCTGCGGCGCCGGCACAGCGCTGGGTAGCGGCCAGTAGCGCAGCGTTTCCAGGCTGGTGCGGGTGATGTCGAGGATTTCCTCGCGGCCTGGGCGGCGCTCGCGCAGCGCTTCCAGGTAGTACTCCAGGCTGGCCATCGCATCGGCAAGGGTATCCAGCTGGCGCCCACTGGGCACGCGGCGTTTGCCGATCAATTCGGTGGCGACGTAGCGGCGCACGCCTTCCAGGTAATCGGCCGGCTGCGGCAGTTCCAGCATGCGCAGCGCACCAGCGACCTCGCCGAGCAGGCGCGGCACGTCGCTCAGGCGCTCGTGTTCCCAATTGGTCTCGATGAAGGCGACGAAATGCTCGCGCGCGGCGGCGAAATTGGCGATCGCCTCGTGCGCCAGCACTTCCACCGTGCGCCGCGCCTCGGCGGCGCTGGCGTCGTCGTGGATGCCGGCGCTGGCGCCGAGATAGGCGACTTGATCGTCGAGCGAGGCGTCCACGTACAGCAGCGCGCCGGCGATATCCAGCAACAGGCCCTCGTCGGCCTGGCGCTCGCCGTCGACGATGCCGCGCAGCGCATCGCGCTGCTGTACCACCACGCCGCGGGCCACGCCCAGACCCATTACCCCGAGCGTGTCGGCGACGCTGCCCAGTTCGTCCACCAGGGTCTGCAGCGCGGCGACATCGCCGCCGGTGCGCAGGTGCAGGTCGAGCGCGTCCTTGACCCGCAGCAGTTCTTCCTTGATCGCGGTGCCGACGGTGTCGAGCAGTTCGCGGTTGCGGCCGCTGAGGCTGCCGCGGGCATGGTCGAGCTCGGCCTCGGTGGCGGCGCTGGCGTCGGGCGATAGCGCCAACAGCGCGCTTTCGCTCAGGCCAGGCTCACCACGCGCGGCACGGATCTCGTTGAGCAGCGGCAGCAACACGATGGGGATGTCGCGGTGGCCGTCCTGCAGGCGCTCCAGGTAGTCGGGCAACAGCACGGTGCCGCGCATCAGCGTGGCGCAGGCTTCGTCGCGATCGGGTACCTGAGCGTTCTGCACGGCGATGGCCAGCAGTTCCAGTTCCTCGGCGACCATTGCCGGGGCGTACAGCTCGACCATGCGCAAGGTACCCTGCACCTGATGCAGGTAGCCGGCGCAGAACCGCATGCGGCTGGTGTCTGCCGGGTCTTCGACGAAGTATTCGATCTCCCCGCGCACCTGCCGCAGGGTCTCGTCCAGCTCCGGCTTGACCCAGCCCAGCGCGGCATGACTCATCGCATCGCGCAGCGCGCTCATCGCCGCGCTCCCGCGGACGGCCACGCGCCACGCGTCGTCAGCGCGGCGGCGGTGTGCTGGAAATGTTCACGGTACGTCATGTGCGCTGTCCTTCCGCCCTGTTCCGATCCGCTCACGCCGGCAGCTTGAAGTCGGCGACCGAGCGCCGCAGGTCCGCTGCCAGTTGCGCCAGGCGCCCGATCGATTCGGCGGTCTGGCCGGCGCCCTGCGAGGTCTGGCCGGTGATGCGACGGATCACGTCCATCGTCTGGGTGATGTCGGTCGCCGCGGCGGACTGCTGGTGCGCGGCGATGGAGATGTTCTTGATCAGGTTGTTGAGCGCGTTGGAGACGCGCTCGATCTCGGTCAGCGCGGTGCCGGCGTCTTCGGCCAGGCGCGCGCCGGACACCACTTCGGAGGTGGTCTGCTCCATCGAACTGACCGCTTCGTTGGTATCGGCTTGAATGGTCTGCACCAGGCCTTCGATGCGGCGCGTGGCGCCGGAGGTGCGTTCGGCCAGGCGCTGCACTTCGTCGGCGACCAGCGCGAAGCCGCGGCCGGCCTCGCCCGCCGAAGCGGCCTGCACCGCGGCGTTGAGCGCCAGGATGTTGGTCTGCTCGGAAATGTCGTTGATCAGTTCGACGATCGAGCCGATTTCCTGGGTCGATTCGCCCAGGCGCTTGATGCGCTTGGAGGTTTCCTGGATCTGGTCGCGGATCTGGTCCATGCCCTGGATGGTCTCGCGGACCACGCCGGCGCCCTCGGCGGCGATCACCACCGAGCGTTGCGCCACCTCGGCCGACTCGCTGGAGTTGCGCGAGACCTGCTCGATGCTGGCGGCGATTTCGTTGATGCGCTCGGACGCCGAACCGATCTGCTCGGCCTGGTGGCCGGCGGCCTCGGCCAGCTGCAGCGCGGTGGCCTGGGTTTCCTCGGTGGAGATGGCGACCTTGGCCGAGGTGTCGTTGATCGTGGTGACCAGGTGGCGCAGCTCGTCGACCGCGTAGTTGATCGCGTCGGCGATGGCGCCGGTCATGTCCTCGGTGACGGAAGCCTTGACGGTCAGGTCGCCTTCGCCGAGCGAGCTGATTTCGTCGAGCAGGCGCATGATCGCCTGCTGGTTGCGGCTGTTGTATTCGACCTGGGTCTGGTAGCGGATTTCCTGGTCGCGGGTGCGGCTGCGCACCGAGGTCCATACGAAGCCGATGATCGACAGCAGCGCCAGCAGGCCGGACACCACGCCCAGCCAGAAGTTCGGGAACAGGCGGGTGTCGCGGGTGGAACCGAACGCGGAGAAGGCGTCGAACAGCTTCTTGCTGTCGTCGAGCATCTTGTCCGAGCCGGCGGTCAGCGCCGCGGCCGAGGACTGCGCGGCGAACAGGCTGCGCGAGCTGGCCAGCAGCGTGTCCAGGTCCTTCTTCATCGCCGCCCATTGCGCCTGCGACTGCTCCAGCGCGGCAAGTGCGGCAGCGTTGCGCACCGGCGTGATGCCCAGTTCCTGGTTGCCGTTGCGCAGGCCTTCGAGCATCTGCCCGAACACCACCGAGTCGCGCGCCAGCGCATCACCGGCGCTGGCCGCGCCGCTGCCGCCGGCGCGCATCTCGGTGACGCGGCGGGCCATGGTGCCGGCCACCACCACCTGCTGCAGGGTGTTGTAGATCTGCGCGGCGGGGGCGCCGCCGACGGTCATCGCGCGCACTACCTCGTTCAACTGCGCCTGCAGCTGCGGCACGCCGCCGACGAAGCGCTCGGCGTTGCCGGCCAGCGCCAGTACCGCCGGTTCGCTGTCCACCACCTGCTGCGCGTTCTTGCCCAGGGGGGTCCAGGTACGGTTGAGCTCGGCCAGCGGGCCGGCGATGCCGGTCTCGTTGGCATAGCGCGCGTTGAGCCCGGCGACGGTGCTCTCCACCCGCGCCTTGGTCTGCTTGAATTCCTTGTAGGTGGCCGCGTTGCCGGAGACCGCGTCGCGGCCCTGGTTGGCCAACTGCTGCGACAGCACCTGCAGGTCGGCCGCGCCGGTGCTGGCGCCGGCCAGGCGATTGCCCTGCCAGGTGGCCACGCCAGTATTGGCGCCGAACACGATCAGCGACAGCGCCAACAGGCCCAGCCAGAAACTCGTCCCCACGCTGCCAAGCTTGCTGGCCTTGGGGGCGTCCGCTGCAGTACTCATGATTCGACCTCGATCTTCGATGCGAAGGCAGGCCGCGCGCTCAGGCGGCGGCTTGACGGAATTCGGGTGTACGCGACAGCAGCGACAGCGAGAACACACCCCAGTCGTGGGTGTCGCCGCGGAACGCGCGGTCTACGAAATGCGCATAGCGGCCCTGCGCCAACTCGCCGGGTTGCACCGCCTGCGACTCGGCGAAGCTGCGCTGGCCGAACAGTTCGTCGATGGTCAGCGCCACGTCGCCGCCGCTCTGGCGCATGATCAGCACCCGCTGGCCTTCCAGCAGCGAGGTGCGCTGGCCTTCCATGAACTGCTTCAAATCGACCACCGGGAACAGATTGCCGCGCAGGTTGCCCACGCCCAGCAGCCACGGCTGCGCGCCCGGCACCGGGGTGATCGGCGGCATGCGCACGATTTCCACCACCTCGCGGAAGTCGGACACCAGATGGCGGTTGCCGACGCGGAAGCCGACCCCGCGCCAGATGTTCTCGTCGAACTCGCGCTCGGGCATCTGCACCGCGTGCGCCAGGCTGCGCCGCTCATAGGCCTCGAGGATGTCGAAGGGCGAACGCACGTCAGCCCACCAGCTGGTTGATGCGGGCGATCAGCTCGTCTTCGCGCGGCGGCTTGACGATGTAGTCGGTGGCGCCCTGGCGCATGCCCCAGACCTTGTCGGTCTCCATGCTCTTGGTGCTGATGATCAGCACCGGGATGTGCCTGGTGGCCTCGTCACGCGACAGCGCGCGGGTGGCCTGGAAACCGCTCATCCCCGGCAGCACCACGTCCATCAGCACCAGGCTGGGCGCATGCTCGCGCACGAGCTTCAGCCCGTCCTCGGCGTTGTCGGTGGCGAGCACCTCGTGGCCGGCTTTTTCCAGCCACTGGGTGAACACCGTCCGGTCGGTCAGTGAGTCCTCGATCAACAAGATTCGAGCCATGGTGCCTTTGCCCCTGGTCAGGCGTTGACGTATGTGCGGATCGCGCCCAGCAGCTCTTCGCGTGTGAACGGTTTGGTGAGGTATTGCTCGGAGCCGACGATGCGCCCGCGCGCCTTGTCGAACAGGCCGTCCTTGGAGGACAGCATGATCACCGGCGTGGCCTTGAACAACTGGTTGCCCTTGATCAGCGCGCAGGTCTGATAGCCGTCCAGCCGCGGCATCATGATGTCCACGAAGATGATCTGCGGTTGCTGATCGGCGATCTTGGCCAGGGCCTCGAAGCCGTCGGTGGCGGTGACCACCTCGCAGCCTTCGCGCTTCAACAGCGTTTCGGCGGTGCGGCGGATCGTCTTCGAGTCATCGATCACCATGACCCTCAGTCCTGCGAGTTCCCCACCCGCAGTCGTGTTTTCACTCATTCACTTGCCCCCAGGCGCGCGACGCATCATCTGTTCCGGCATCGCTGCGAAACGACATGTATCCCAAGACCCGCTCGGACTGTCAAGGCCGCCGCCACAGCTCTGCAGTGGATCACTTTTCAACACTCACTATGTCACAGTTTGATTGCCGCCGCAGGGCGCCGCACCGCCTCGCGCCACGCTCCTTGCGCAGCCCCGCCACCGACCCGCTACCATCTTCGGTTCAGTCCCTCGGGTAACGCCATGTCGTTCGATGTCATTGTCGTGATGGATCCCATCGCCAGCATCAAGATTGCCAAAGACACTACCTTCGCGATGTTGCTGGAAGCGCAGCGCCGCGGGCACCGATTGCACTACGTGCGCCCCGGCGGGCTGTCGCTGCGCGAAGGCCGCGCGCTGGCCCAGGCGGCGCCGCTGCAGGTGCGCGACGACAAGACCGGCTGGTTCGAGTTGGGCGCGTTCGCCGAGCTGGCGTTCGGCAGCGGGCAGGTGGTGCTGATGCGCAAGGACCCGCCGTTCGACGCGGAATTCCTGTACGACACCCACGTGCTCAGCGTGGCCCAGCGCGCTGGCGCACAGGTGGTCAACGACCCGCAGGGCCTGCGCGACTTCAACGAGAAGCTGGCCGCGCAGTTGTTCCCGCACTGCTGCCCGCCGACCCTGGTCAGCCGCGATGCGGCCGCGCTGAAGGCGTTCGTGCTCGAACACGGCCAGGCGGTATTGAAGCCGCTGGACGGCATGGGCGGGCGCTCGATCTTCCGCAGCGGCAGCGGCGACCCCAACCTCAACGTGATCCTGGAGACGCTGACCGACGGCGGCCGCACGTTGGCCCTGGCGCAGCGCTTCATTCCCGACATCAGCGCTGGCGACAAGCGCATCCTGCTGGTCGATGGCGTGCCGGTGGACTACTGCCTGGCGCGGATCCCGCAGGGCGACGAATTCCGCGGCAACCTGGCGGCCGGCGGCCGCGGCGAAGGCCGCCCGCTGAGCGAGCGCGACCGCTGGATCGCCGCCCAGGTCGGCCCGGAGATGCAACGGCGCGGCATGCGCTTCGTCGGCCTGGACGTGATTGGCGATTTCCTGACCGAGGTCAACGTCACCAGCCCGACCTGCGTGCGCGAACTGGACGCGCAGTTCGGGCTGAACATCGCCGGGCTGCTGTTCGACGCCATCGAGGCCCACCCGGCGCGATGAACGTGGCCGCCGCGACGCCCGCGCCGCGCATCGGCGAGCGCGAACGGCTCAGCGCCACCCTGGTGCTGTCGCTGATCGTGCATGGCCTGCTGATCCTGGGGGTGGGCTTCGCGATCGACGACGACGCGCCGCTGGTGCCGACCCTGGACGTGATCTTCAGCCAGACCAGCACTCCGCTAACGCCGAAGCAGGCCGATTTCCTGGCCCAGGCCAACCAGCAAGGCGGCGGCGACCACGACAAGCCGCAGCGCCCGCGCGACAGCCAGCCCGGCATCGTGCCGCAGCAGCACGACGGCCTGGCGCCGCAGGCGCTGCGCGCGCAGACCGCGGCGGCGGCGCCGGAGCCGACCCCGCGCGTGGTCAGCAGCGCGCGCGGCGAGCAGCCGCAGCCGGCAGCGCAGACCCAACCGCGCACCGACGCACCGACCCAGCCGGTGGATGCGCAGCGCGAGCAGCGCGACGCGCAGATGGCGCGCCTGGCCGCCGAAGTGCACCTGCGGTCGGAACAGTATGCCAAGCGCCCGAACCGCAAGTTCGTCTCGGCCAGCACCCGCGAATACGCCTACGCCAATTACCTGCGCGCCTGGGTGGATCGTGCCGAACGCGTCGGCAACCTCAACTACCCCGACGCGGCGCGCCGGCAGCGGCTGGGCGGCCAGGTGGTGATCAGCGTCGGCGTGCGCCGCGACGGCAGCGTCGAGAGCAGCCGCATCCTGCGCTCCAGCGGCGTGCCGATGCTCGACGCCGCGGCGATGCGGGTGGTGCAACTGGCGCAACCGTTCCCGCCACTGCCACAGACCGAAGACAACATCGACATCCTGCAGGTCACCCGCACCTGGGTGTTCCTGCCCGGCGGCACGCTGCGCGACGACCGCTGAAGCCACGCCGAGCCCCTCTCCACCGGCGACCGAAGGGAGTCCCCGTGGGAGAGAGGGGTTGGGGTGAGGGTACGGCCGACACGGACCGCCTGGCGGCACCGAACGTTTCAAGGCTTCGCCCGTCCCCTCATCCGCCCCGGCGGGGCACCTTCCCCCGAAAAGGGGCCATGGTCCCGCCGGAAGAAGGGAGTTGCCCCGCATGGCATCGCATGCACGCCCACCGCAACGATCGAGATAACCATTCGTGCCAGCAACATAACGACGCGGAATTTCTGAATAGGCATCACATTAAGGTTAATGGTGGCGGGGAACGTTACCGCGCATACCGCATCGCCAAGGACGCGTGACTGGGATGCCGGCGCGGCGCATCCCCGCCCCCACCACCCGAGCCGCCTCGTCAATGAAAAATCCCCGCCTCCTTCGCAGGCCAGCCCTGCTCACGCTGGCGCTGAGCGCCGCCCTCGCTGCGCCGCCCGCCCTGGCCCAGTCCACCACCGGCGCTGTCGCCGGCCAGGCGCCGGCCAATGCGCAACGCGTGCAGGTGCGCAGCGACAGCGGCCTCAGCCGCGACGTCGCGGTCGATGCGCGCGGCCGCTACAGCATCGGCCAGCTGCCGCTGGGTACCTACACCATCGTCGCCAAGGGCGCCGACGACGCCGTGCTTGGCCGCCGCGAGGGCGTGGGCCTGACCGTCGGCGCGGTCACCGACGTTTCCTTCGCCGCGGTCACCAGTCTGACCGGGATCACCGTCAGCGCCGACCGCGCCGCCACCGCGATCGACGTGAGCAGCGTGGACTCGCGCACGATGATCAACGCCGAACAGCTGCAGCGGCTGCCGCTGGGACGCTCGGCCGAGGCGATCGCGCAGCTGGCGCCCGGCGTGGCCGGCAACAGCGGCAGCGGCACCTATATCGGCCCGACCGGCGCGCAGCTGCTCAGCTTCGGCGGTTCCTCGGCCGCGGAGAATGCCTATTACATCAACGGTTTCAACACTACCGACCCGCTGCGCGGACTGGGCGGCCTGACCCTGCCCTACGGCAGCATCGACCAGTTGCAGGTCTATACAGGCGGCTACAGCGCCAAGTACGGGCGTTCCGACGGCGGCGTGATCAATGCGGTCGGCAAGCGCGGCAGCAACGCATGGCATTTCGGCGGCCAGGCGACCTGGGAACCGGACGGCCTGCGCTCCTCGCAGAAGGACGTCTACGCACCTGGCAACGGCGCCCTGTACCGGCCGGACAGCAAGAACACTGCGACGCTCAGCACCCAGAGCCTCTACGCGAGCGGCCCGCTGATCCAGGACAAGCTGTTCTTCTTCGGCTCCTACGAACTGCAGCGCCAGGACGGCGACAGGTTCTACGGCGCACGCGAAACCACCCCGGGCGAGTATTACTACGACTATCGCTACCGCCGGCCGAATTGGTACGCCAAGCTCGACTGGAACATCAGCGACAACCAGCTGCTGGAAATCACCGGCGCCTCGAGCCGCTACATCACCCACGGCAAGTACTACGAGTACAGCGGCGACGACATCGGCGCGCTGCGCGGCAGCGCCGATACCAGCAAGACCGGCGGCCGCCTGTGGACCGCCAAGTACACCGGCTACCTCACCGACCGCCTCACCTTCAGCGCCCAGTACGGCAAGCAGCGCAGCGACGACTACACCGGCAACCCCAACTACAACCGTGCGCTGACCTATCTCAGCGGCACCTCGTTCCAGAACCCGGCCTACACCGGCGGCACTCCGATCGCCAACGCGCAGACCACGTCCTTGCTGGTCGATCCCGACCGCGGCAACCGCACCGACAACCTGCGGCTGGACCTGAACTACGACATCGGCGAGCACAGCATCACCGTCGGTATCGACAACCAGAACGCGCGCGCGCTCAATCGCGGCTCGGTGGCCTCGGGCGACGGCTACTCCTGGATCTACGGCCAGTCCAACCCAGGCATACCGATCAACACCGGCCTCGGCGTGCCGGCCACTGGCGGCTATGCCAACGGCGAGGGCGGCTACTACGTGCGCCGGTACGTCTACAGCGCCCTGGCCTCGGTGCGCGCGGTGCAGCGTGCGCAGTACGTCGAGGACAACTGGCAGGTCAGCGACCGCTTCCTGCTCAGCCTCGGCCTGCGCCTGGACCAGTTCACCAACTACAACCGCGACGGCGACGCCTACATCAAGCAGAGCAGCGGGCAGTGGGCGCCGCGCCTGGGTTTCAGCTGGGACGTCGACGGCGATGCGCGCTTCAAGGTCTACGGCAACGCCGGCCGCTACTACCTGGCGCTGCCACTGAATCCGGCATTCAATGCCGCCGGCGCGACCCTGGCGACCTCGACCTACTACACCTACGGCGGCATCGACGCCAACGGCTACCCCACCGACCTGACCCGGATCTCCAGCGCAGTCTCCTCCAACAACAACTACGGCATCCTGCCCGATGCCAGGACCGTGGCCACGCAAGGTATCAAGCCCTCGTTCCAGGATGAGTTCATCTTCGGCATCAGCAAGGCCTGGGGCGACAGCTGGGTCTACGGCGCCAAGGCCACCTACCGCGTGCTGCGCAGCGGCGTGGACGACTATTGCGACAGCGAGACCGTGTTCGCCGCCGCGGCCGCGCAAGGGCGGACGGTGACCCTGGACAGCAATCCGGTCAGCTGCTGGCTGATCAACCCGGGCAAGACCAACACCTTCACCCTGGTGGACACCTCCGGCAACTACGTCAGCGTGCCGCTGACCAATGCCCAGTTCGGTTTTCCCGAGCTCAAGCGCAACTACTACGGACTCAACCTGTCGCTGGAGCACCCGTTCGACCAGCGCTGGTACGGGCGCCTCGACTACACCTGGTCGCGCAGCTACGGCACCACCGAAGGCCAGCTGCTGTCGGGCATCGGCCAGACCGCGGTGTCCACCACCCAGGCCTGGGACTATGCGCAGCTGATGGAACACACCAACGGCCCGCAGAGCAACGACCATACCCACCAGTTCAAGTTCTACGGCTACTACCAGGTCACCCCCGAATGGCTGGTGTCGGCCAATCTCAAGCTGGTGTCCGGCAGCCCGTTCAGCGCGCTGGGGTCCTACGGCGCCGACCAGAGCGACCCGTCCGGCTACGGCATCGACTACCACTACTACCAGGGCCAAGCGGCGCCTCCGGGCAGCCAGGGCCGCCTGCCGTGGCTGCAGCAGCTCGATCTCGGGGTATCGTGGCGGCCGGCTTACGCCGACCACAAACTCGCCTTCAACCTGGACGTGTTCAACGTCTTCAACGGCCAGGCCACGTTGTGGAAGTACCCATATGCGGAGACCGACCCGGGCAACAGCGATCCGGTGTATGGCGCGGCGTTGTTGCGCCAGGCGCCGCGCGCGCTGCGCTTGAGCGTCAGCTACGACTACTGAGCGCAGTTGCGGTGCGCGCAGCGCCGGCCGGGGAAGGCCAGCCTGCCCGGATTATCGTGCAGCGCGCTGCGCCTGCTGCTCGACCAGGGTCAGGGCGACGTTGTCGCGCAGATAGGCCGGCTCGGCGCGTTCCGGCGCGATCGCTTCGCCGCGCGCATGGGCGGCCAGCGCCAGGGTCAGCACGTCGGCAGCATGCGGCAGGGCCTGCGCATCGACGCTGTGCAACTGCACGTGCAGGCGCCGCTGCAGCGTCGCGTCGATGGCGGCGAAGCCGGTGCCGACGCCGTGCCAGGGCGCATCCGTCTGCGGCAGCAAGAACGCATCCGGGATCAGCACCTGCTCGGGGGTCAGCGCGCGCAGGCCGTCGGCGTCACGCACATAGGCCGCCGCGTAGATCTCGCCCATGCGCGCATCGATCGCAGCCAGCACCTGCGGCGCGTCGGCTGGCGCGCGCAAGGCCAGCGCATGCAGCGTGGACACCGGCAACACAGGCAGGTCCAGCGCCAACGCAATGCCCTGCGCCAGCGCGATCGCCAGGCGCACGCCGGTGAAGGCGCCGGGGCCGCGGCCGAAGGCGATGGCATCGAGCTGGCGGCGGGCGATGCCGGCTTCGGCCAGCAACTGCTCGGCCCACGGCAGCGCCAGCTCGGCGTGCCGGCGCGGCGCGAGCTCGAAGCGCTCCAGGACCTCGCCATCGACATGCACGGCGACAGAGAGGGCTTCTGTGGAGGTTTCGAAGGCGAGGAGGTTCATTGGGGAGCCGGGACCAGGGACCGGGGACCAAGGACCCGGAAGGGCGCAAAGCTTAATTCATTGAGGTCGGGACCGGGGACCAGGGACCCGGAAGAGCACAAGGCCTGCAGTTCATTGCCACAACGCTGACACGCCCTAACGGTCGATCGCCAAGTGCACCATCAAACCCCGGCCAACCGCTCGTCCGGGTCCCCGGTTCCCGGTCCCCGGTCCCGCATCGGCTCCCCGGTCCCTGGTCCTTGGTCCCGGCCCCCAAAAAACGCCCGCACATCCTCCACATCGCGCGTCCGTGCGAACGGCGGCAGGGACTCCAGGAAGGTGCGGCCGTAGGATTTGGACAGCAGCCGCGGATCGCACAGCACCAGCACGCCGCGGTCGGTCTCGCTGCGGATCAGCCGGCCCACGCCCTGCTTCAGCGCGATCACCGCCTGCGGCAGCTGTTCGTCGCGGAACGGGTTGCCGCCGTCGCGGCGGATCGCGTCCAGCCGCGCCTCGAACACCGGATCGTCCGGCGCGGCGAACGGCAGCTTGTCGATCACCACCACGCTCAACGCATCGCCGACCACGTCCACGCCTTCGCGGAAGCTGGCCGAGCCGAGCAGCACGCCGTTGCCCGATTCGCGGAAGCGCTGCAGCAAGCTCGCGCGCGGCGCCTCGCCCTGCACGAACAGCGGCCACGGCCCGTCGCGCAGCGCCTCGGCCGCCTCGCGCAACGCGCGGTGCGAGGCGAACAACAGGAAGGCGCGGCCCTGCGAGGCCTGCAGCACCGGATGCAGCGCGGCGATCAAGGCGGTGCCGAAGCCGCGCGCGTTCGGGTCCGGCAGGGCCGGCAGATAACACAGCGCCTGCCGCGCCCAGTCGAACGGGCTGGGCTGCAGCAGGGTCATCGGATCGCTCAGGCCCAGGCGCGTGGCGATATGCTCGAAATCGCCCTTCACCGCCAGCGTCGCCGAGGTGAACACCCAGGCCGCGTGCGACTTTTCGCGGTGCAGGCGCAGCGGGCCGGACACATCCAGCGGTGTGCGCTGGCAGCGGAAGCCGCGCGCGCTCAGTTCGTACCACAGCACATCGTTGGAGGGCGGTGCCGGCTCGGCGTCGAAATCGGCGATCGGCGCGTCGTCGCCGAGCCAGTGGCCCAGGCGCGCGCGCATCTCCTGCGCGCGCGCGGCGCACGCGTCGAAACCGGGCGAGGCCTCGCGCAGCGCCGCCAGGCTATCCTGCAGCCGCGCCAGTTCCGCCAGCAGCGCATCGAAGCCGTCGCGTACCTGCGGCTTGGCCAGCAGCCGCCATTGCGTGCCGCGGGTGGGCAATCCTTCCATCGCCGCGCGCAGTTCGCGCAAGGCCTGCTCCAACGCCTGCACCGGCGCCTGCAGGCTGGCCAGTGCGCCGGCGACGTGGCGACTCTCGGCCAGGCAGTCGCGCGCCAGCTCCTGCAGCGGACGCATGCCGAAGCTTTCGCCGAAGAAGTTCGCCGCCAGTTCCGGCAGCTGGTGCGCCTCGTCGATGACGAAGACCTGCGCGCCGGGCAGGATCTCGCCGAAGCCTTCCTGCTTCAGCGCCAGGTCGGCCAGCAGCAGATGATGGTTGACCACCACTACGTCGGCGGCCTGCGCGCGTTGCCGCGCCTGCACCACGAAGCACTCGCCCCAGAATGGGCATTCGCTGCCCAGGCAGTTGTCCATGGTCGAGGTGACCAGCGGCAGCAGCGGCGAATCGTCGGGCAGCGCGTCCAGCTCGGCGATGTCGCCGAAGCGGGTGCGCCCGCCCCAGGCGACGATGCGCTGGAACTGCGCGATCTGCTCGCGCGAGGTGAAGCGCGGCTCGCCCTTGGCCTGCTCCAGCCGGTACTTGCACAGGTAGTTGGCCCGCCCCTTCAGCAGCGCGCTGTTGAGGCCCACGCCCAGCGCCGCGCGCACCCGCGGCAGGTCGCGGTGGTAGAGCTGGTCCTGCAGCGCGCGGGTGCCGGTGGAGACGATGGTCTTCAATCCAGACAGCAGCGCCGGCACCAGATACGCATAGGTCTTGCCGGTGCCGGTGCCGGCCTCGGCGAGCAGCACATCGCGCTGCTCGAACGCTTCGGCGATAGCCGCGGTCAGCCGCAGCTGCGCCGCACGCGGCACGAACGCATCGAGCTGGCAGGCGAGCGCACCGCCTTCGCTGAGGGCTTCGGTGCTGGCGTGGGCGAGCGACATTGGGAGGACTACTCGGGACCGGGGACCAGGGAGACCCGGAGCAGCGATTGCCAGGATCTGATGGCGGATTCAGCGATCGGCCGGCGCAGCGCGCCTGCAAGCAATCCGCTGGCTTTGCGCTGTTCCGGGTCCCCGGTCCCTGGTCCCTGGTCCCGGCTTCAGCCTCAGTAGCGCTTGATCCCCGCCACCGTACAACCCTCGATATGCGCATGCGCGGACGCCGCGTTCTCCTTCTGCCCGCGCGCCAGCCGCGATTGCTCGATGGTGGCCCAGTGGCGCCGGCACAGCGGGCCGGTCTGCGAGCCCAGGTCGATGGCGCGCTTGGCGAAGGCTTCGGCGCCCGCGTCGTCCTTCAGCAGCAAGGCCAGTTCGGCGCGGTCCTGCAGCAGCGCCGGGTCTTGCGGCACCAGTTGCAGGGCCTGGTCCAGCGCCGCCGCCGCGCCGGCCAGGTCGCCGGCCGCACGCTTGCGCTTGGCGCTGTCGCGCAGGTCCTCGACCTGCGGGTCGCGCAAGGGCTGCACGCTCAGTTCGGTGTCGTCGGCGCCGCCGCTGGCATCGATCGCCGCCAGCCGTTGCGCCGGCATGGTGGTGTCCACCGGTGGCGATGGTGGCGGCGGCGGCGGCGCGCTGGCGCAGGAGGCCAGCAGCAGGCTGAGCGTGGCGATGGCGACGGTGGGGGCGTATCGGGTCATGGCAGGCATCCGTGGATCAGTGCGCCGGTGAGGTGGGCGCCGCGTCGGCAGGCGGCGTTTCTTTCTTCTTGTCCAGGCCGAACCAGCTGCGCCAGCCGCCGCCATGGCGCTCCTCGCCGTCGGCGGGGGCGGGCGGCGCCTGCCCTTCTTCTGGCAGCGCCTGCGGCGGCGCGCACGGCGCAAACGCCGGGGCGAAGCCGACTACGAACGGGAACTGGCGCGCGCCGGGGCAGCTGGGATCGGTGCTGTTGCTGCCGGCCGGGTCCATCCATTGCCAGTCGATGCCCTTACCCTGCACCTTCAGCGGCGAACTCGGCAACCGCGCGAAGATGCCCGACCACACCCGCATCGCGCCGGTGGCGCCGTACAGGCCGGTCTGCTTGTTCTGATCGTTGCCGATCCAGATCACCGCAAGATGATCGCCGGTATAGCCGGCGTACCAGCTGTCCACGCCGTCGTTGCTGGTGCCGGTCTTGCCGGCCGGGGACAGCTTGCCCAGACCGTCGCCGAGCAGTTGCCGCGCTGTGCCGTTGCTGACCACCTGCTGCAGCGCCAGCCCGACCAAGTTGGCCGCGACCGAATCGCCTTCCTGCGCCGGCGCCGGGGCCTTGTCGTAGCGCTTGAGCAGCTTGCCCTGCGGATCGAGCACGCCGCGCACCGCGTGCAGCGGCTGGATCTCGCCGCCGGAGGCGAGGAACTGGTACAGCTGGGTCATCGCGTACGGACTCTGGTCGGTCGCGCCCAGGATCAGCGACGGATTGTTCTCGGCCTCGAGCCCGGCCAGCACCTTGATCAGCTGCGCTACCCGCTCCGGCCCGACCTGCATGCCGATCCGCACCGTGGCCTGGTTGTACGAATGCGCCAGCGCATCGACCAGGCGCACCATGCCATGGCTGCGGTTGTCGGAATTGCCCGGGGTCCAGCGCTTGCCGCGGCTGAGCTGCACCGTCACCGGCGCATCGTCGACCCAACTGGCAAGCGAGTAATGGTCCGGCTGCGCCAGTGCCAGCAGGTACACGAACGGCTTGAGCAACGAGCCGACCTGGCGCTGCGCCTCGATCGCGCGGTTGAAACCGGGCTGCGCCACGTCGCGGCTGCCGACCACCGCCAGCACGTCGCCGTTGTGGGTATCGGTCAGCACCAGCCCGGCCTGCAGCGGCGGGCGCTTCTTGTTGGTCTCCAGCGCGGTGAGGGTGCGGGTCACCGCGCCTTCGGCATAGGCCTGCGCCGACGGCGACATGCCGGTCATCACGCTCAATCCGGCGCCCTGCAGCGCGCTTTCCGGGTAATCGCGCGCCAGCTGGCGGCGCACCAGATCCACATACGCCGGGAAGCGGTTGGCCGCGACCAGGCCCGGATTGGCCGGCACCCCCAACGGCGCGGCCAGCGCCTTGCGGTAGGTGGGCTCGTCGATCAGCTCGCTCTCGCGCAGCTTGCCAAGCACGAAGTTGCGCCGGTCCAGCGCGCGCTCCGGGAAGCGCCGCGGGTCGTAGTAGGAAGGGCCCTTGACCAGGCCGATCAGCAACGCCACCTGTTCCGGCGGCAGCGAATCCAGCTCGCGCCCGAACCAGAACTCCGCGCCCGAGGCCACGCCGTGGATCGCCTGGCTGCCGCGCTGGCCCAGGTAGACCTGATTCAGATAGGCCTCGAGGATGGTGCGCTTGTCGTAGCGCGCTTCCATGATCAGCGCGTACAGGATTTCGTTGAACTTGCGGGTGAGCGTCTGCTCCTTGCCGATGCCGAGCAGGCCGCTGCGCGCCAGCTGCTGGGTCAGGGTGCTGGCGCCCTGCCGGCTCTTGCCGCCGGAGCGCACCATCACCCACGCCGCGCGCAGCATGCCGCTGAGATCGACGCCGTGGTGATAATTGAAGTCGCGGTCTTCCACCGCCTGCAGGCCGGTGACCAGCAGCTCGGGCACTTCGTCCACCCGCACCAGCCGCCGCTCTTCCTGTTTCTGCCCGTACAAGGTGGCGATACGCGCCGGATCCAGCCGCGCGGCCGTCAGCGACTTGCGCGTCTGCGCATCGCGCAGCGCCGCCACGCGGCCGCTGGACAGGCTCACTTCCACCCGCCTGGGCGCGACCCGGCCATCCACGTCGTTATAGCCGCGGCTGGCGATGACGAAGCGGCTGCCGTCCTGCTGATAGGTGCCGGGACGCTGCGCGCCGGCATCCTCGCGGTAGCTGGCCGCGTCCAGCTCGGTCTTCAGCGTCTGCGCGTCCATCGCCGTGTCCGCCGCCAGCCCCAGCGGGCGGGCGTAGACCCGGGTCGGGATCTGCCAGCGCAGTTCGCCGAAGCGCTGCGTCACCTGCTTGTTCAGATAAACCGTGTACGGGATCAGGAAGCCCAGGCCCAGCGCGGTGGCGGCCAGGCCCCAGGTGAGCAGGCGCCGGCGCCAGGGCGAGGCGCCGCTGTCGAGATCGTCGGTGGCCTGATCGTCGGTGTCGTTGTCGTCGTAGCGTCGTGGCACGGGGATGCGAGAATGTAAATTCCGGCGAGTCTAGCGCAGGCCAGCAGGCAGCGCGGCGCAGGGGTCCCTTTGTTTAAGCTGGAGTTGCAACGGATGTCGATGTCCTGGGCGAACCTGCGCTACGCCCTGAACCGTTTTGCCGGCCTGCTGCGGCGCGGCCTGGCCAGCCTGCGCGCGCGCGGCTGGCGCAGCACCTGGCAGCGGCTGCGGGTACATGCGCAGCCGCTGCCGCCGCCGCGCCGCACGCTGTTCGCGGTCGCGCCGCAGCCGTTCGCCGCCTTCGCGGTGCCGGCCAGCGACGCGCCGCTGGCGAGCATCGTGATCCCGGTCTACAACCACGTTGCGCATACCCTCGCCTGCCTGCGCGCGTTGGCCGCGCACCCACCCGCGGCGGCCTGCGAGATCCTGGTGATCGACGACGGCAGCAGCGACGAGACCCTACAGTGGCTGCCGCAGATCCAGGGCCTGCATTACCACGTGCGCAGCCACAACGGCGGCTTCATCGCCAGCTGCAACGATGGCGCAGCGCGCGCGTGCGCGCGCTATCTGGTGTTCCTCAACAACGACACGGTGCCGCAACCGGGCTGGCTGGATGCGCTGCTGGACACCTTCGCGCAGGTGCCGCAGGCCGGCCTGGTCACCGCGCAACTGCTGTACCCGGACGGGCGCCTGCAGGAAGCCGGCGGCGTGGTCTTCGCCGACGGCAGCGCCTGGAGCTACGGCCGCTTCGAATCGCCGGACGATCCGCGCTACGCCTACCTGCGCGACATCGACTACGGCGCCGGCGCGGCGCTGGCGATCGAGCGCGAACGCTTCCTGGCGCTGGGCGGTTTCGACACGCGCTACATGCCGGCCTACTACGAAGACACCGATCTCGCCTTCGCCGTGCGCCAGGCCGGACTGCGCACCCTGCTGCAACCGGCGAGCCAGGTGGTGCACGACGAGGGCACCAGCAACGGCACCGATACCGACAGCGGGATCAAGGCCTACCAGGTGCGCAACCGCGGCGTGTTCGCGGCCAAATGGGCCGATGTACTGGCGCGGCAATTGCCGCCGGGAACCACACCGACCCCGGCGCAGCTGCACCGGCAGCAGCGCCAGGTGCTGATCCTCGACGAGGCGCTGCCGCAGCCGGACCGCGACTCGGCCTCGCTGCGCCAGTTCAACCTGATCCGCCTGCTGCTGCAGGAAGGCGCGCACGTGGTGTTCGTGCCCAGCGGCCGCGAATACGCCAGCCGCCACAGCGAGACGCTGCAGCGGCTCGGCGTGGAGGTGTGGTATGCGCCGTACCTGAAGAGCGTGAGCGGGTTCCTGCAGCAGCACGGCGCGCGCTTCCACGCGGTGCTGCTGGTGCGCCACCACGTCGCCCACGCCTGCCTGCCGCTGCTGCGCCGCTTCGCGCCGCAGGCGCGGCGGCTGTTCGATACCGTGGACCTGCACTATCTGCGCGAGCGCCGCGGCGCCGAGCTGGCCGGCGACGCACGGCTGCTGCGCGAGGCCGAACGCACCCGCGCGCGCGAGCTGGAGGTGATGGCCGAGGTCGATATCACCGTGCTGGTCAGCGGGGTCGAACGCGAGCAGTTGCAGCGCGAAGCGCCACAGGTGCGCACCGCGCTGATTTCCAATCTGCACGAAGTGGCCGGACCGGGCCTGCCGTGGGCGCAGCGCCGCGATCTGGTATTCGTCGGTGGCTTCCGCCATGCGCCCAACGTGGATGCGGTGCGCTGGTTCCTGCAGGAAGTGTTCCCGCCGCTGCGCGCACTGCTGCCGGAGCTGCGCTTCCACTGCATCGGCGCCGACATGCCCGACGACATCCGCCGTCTCGGCGCCGCCACGCCCGGCGTGGACTTGCTTGGCTACGTGCCGGACATCGTCGCCTACATGGACGAGATCCGCATCGCGGTGGCGCCGTTGCGCTTCGGCGCCGGGGTCAAGGGCAAGGTCAACCTGAGCATGGCGCACGGGCAACCGGTGGTGGCCACGCCGTGCGCGGTGGAAGGCATGCACCTGCACCATGGCGAGGACGTGCTGATCGCCGAGACCGCGCCGCAGTTCGTCGCCGCGCTGGCGCAGCTGTACACCGACGAGGCGCTGTGGAACACGCTGGCCGGCAACGGCCTGCGCAACATCGCCACGCACTTCTCGCTGGACGCGGCGCGCGCCACGGTGCGGCAGGTGTTCCTGGACTAGTACGAAGTGCTGCGACCCGTTGGCGACCGGCAGCTTCGGACAGAAGTGGCGCTGGCTGGCGTCGGGCCATCGACGCGATGCGTTACCGGTAAAGCGTCGCGGCTGAAGCCGCTCCTACACCGCCTGCGGATCGCCTGCTGGGTGCACTGTAGGAGCGGCTTCAGCCGCGACAACCTCCGAAGCCGGAAGGCCCGCCGCTGCGCTCGTCGCGACTGAAGTCGCTCCCACAGGGGCGCCACCGCCGGCGGGGAGCGACGAGGCCTCTTGTGGGAGGGACTTCAGTCCCGACGGCATGCCGCTTCGGAAAATTCACCACTTCGCTCGTCGCGGCTGTTGCTCCTACAGAGGAGCATCATGCTGCCGCTGCGCGCTCTATGCCTGCGAACGCGGCGTGGGCGGCTTGGCGGCGTCGCTGACATCGGCGATCTTCCACAGGTAGAAGCTGGCATAGCTGCGATACGGCCCCCAACGCTCGCCGCGCTCGGCCAGCGACTGCGGCGCGGGGATCCGCTGCAGCTGGTCAACCCGCTGCACGCCCTTGCGCACGCCCAGGTCGTCCACCGGCAGCAAATCGGGGCGGCCGAGGCGGAACAGCAACATCATCTCCACCGTCCAGCGGCCGATGCCGCGGACCGGCAGCAGCGCCTGCACGATCGCCTCGTCGTCCATGAAGGCGAGGTTGCGTAACGAGGGAATCTCGCCGGCCGCCTCGCGTAGCGCCAGATCGCGCAGCGCCAGCGCCTCGTCGGCGGACACGCCGCAGGCACGCAGGTCGGGATCGTCGATCCGCGCCAGGGTGTCGGCATGCAGCCGGGTGCTGCCGATCGCCGCCTCGACGCGGCCGACGATGGTCGCCGCGGCCTTGCCGCTGAGTTGCTGGAACAGGATCGCGCGCGCCAGCGCATCGACCGGATCGAACGGCCTGGCCCAGCCCGGTTGCGGCGCGATCGGGCCGATCCGGCGCATCCACGCGCCGAGCTTGCGGTCGCGCCGGCTCAGGTGGTCGTAGGCGGCCTGGGTGTCGAATCCGCGCGAGTAACGGGGCATCTCAACGCCTCAGCGCGTCCAGCGCGTACAGCAGCCAGCCCAGCATCAGCGTGGTGCCGCCGACCGGGGCCAGCCGTGTCGGCCATTGCGCCAGCGCGTTGCCGGCCAGGCTGCCGGAAAACAGCAGCGTGCCGAGCAGCAGCAGGGCCAGCGCAGCGCGCGCGAGCAGGCGTTCGCTGCGTCGGGCCAGTGCCGCCAGCGCCAGCCCGTGGCCGAAGGCATACAACGCCGCGGTCTGCAGATGCGATTGCGCCAGCGGCTCGCTCACGCCGTGCGAGGCATAGGCGGACAGGCCGATCGCGGTGGCCGCCAACAGGCCGCCCGCGCAGGCCAGCCAGGAGCGTTTGCGCGAACGCCGATCGAGATTCAGCATGACGATGCTCCGTTGCGGCCCCATAAACGAAACGCGCCGCAAGCAGCGGCGCGTTTCGTGTCACTCATCCATGCAGGCGAGGCTTACTTGATCGCCCAGTAGATGTCGTACGTGCCTTCCGGCGTGAACGACTTGTCCACGCCGCCCTTCCAGGCTTCGTACGGACGGTCGGTCACGTCGTAGCCGCTGGTGGCGGCCCAGGCGCGGACTGCATTGCGTGCCGCATCCAGGCCCGCCATATGTCCGGTGTAGCTGGCGAACGCGGAACGGTGCGCCTGGGTACGCAGATAGGTGACCGGCGCGCCCTGCGGGATGGTCAGCTTCAGCGGCTCGCCGCTGGCGGCGACCGGGGTGGCATCGACCGGAGCGGCCGCAGCGTCGTCCTTCTTGTCGCCCTTCTTCTCTTCCGGCTTGGCCGCCGCGTCCGGCTTCGGCGCGCCACCGGCACGTTTGCGTACCGGCTGGGTCACGTCGAAGGCGTACTTGTCGGAACCGAAGTCGGTGGTGACGATGCGCAGCGGACCGGCCGCTTCCAGGCCGTTGGCGTCCATCACCCGCTTGATCCACTCCTGATTGTCCTTGATGGACTTCTTGATGGCCTCGTTGTCGCGGTCGATGTTGCCGGCGTTGACCACCAGCAGATCTTCGGCCGGAACGTCGACGACCTTCAGGTCCTTCAACGGAGTTTCCTCGGCGCGGTAGTCGACGTTCGGCACGGTGGCCAGCACGTTGCTCAGCCGCGACAGGCCCAGCTTGATGTCGTCGCCGACATGGCGGCTCACGTACAGGCCGGCATAGCGACCGAGCAGGTCCCAACCGTACTTGACCGTGTAGTCCTGGGTGATCTTGACGTTGCGGCCGCTCTTGCCGGTCGGCTCGAGCTTGAACGACGTGGTCTTGTCGCGGCCCTTGCTCTCGTCTTCGATGCCGACGACAACCTGCTTGTTCTGCTCGGTCGAGGTAATGGTCCAGCTGCCCTTGCCGATGTAGCCCTCGTTGGAGGCGTAGTCGAGGCGGGCGCCGACGCCGGCTTCGGGACCGGAAAGCTTCAGCTGGATACGCGGGTCGCGCAGCACCAGAGGATTCCAGTCCTTGAACCGACGCAGGCTGTTCACCGTGTCATAGACGATGGTCATGCGCCGATTGGTTTCGACGCTCTCGGACATGTGACGTTCCGAAGGCAGCACCAGGCCAACGATGACAAACAGGCCAGCTACGATCCCCAGCGCGATCAGGAATTCGATAATACGGGTCATTCAGAAGGTCTCCGGGGCCGATCCCACGGCCGGGTTAATGAAGCGAAGCGCCCATCCTAGCAGGCTTCGCGGCTCGTGGTCAGCACATGACGACGCGGAATTCGGCATAGTGGCGAAAACCCTGCGAATGCGCCGTGCACAGCGCCGCCATGCGTGCTGTACGGGCGACCAGACCATTATCAACCGGGCAGTGGCGGACAGGCAGGCAGCGCCGCCGTGCGGCCGCAGGCAAGCCAGACCTGGTCGGGCGTTTGCGGCTGCGCGCGGGGACCGCCGGCGGTACAGGCGGGCAGACCACTGAGTCCGGAGCGAGGCGGGGCTGTGGCATCGGCCCAGCACGACTGAGGGTTCGGCAGGCCTGCCGCCGCGTTCGTCGCGGCTGAAGCCGCTCCCACAACAATTCCACCGGCGCCTTGGAGCGGCGAGACCTCTTGTGAGAGGGGGTTCAGTCCCGACTGCATGCCAGTTCGGAACATTCACCACTCCGCTCGTCGCGGCTGAAGACAGCTGCCCCAGACCAACTGCAGTTCGAACGCCTTCAGTACCGCACGGGTGCGGTCGCGTACCCCGAGCTTGGATAGGGTGAGCGGGCGCCGCTTGCGCGCCACTGGCTCGCGCGCCCGCGAACGCCCGGCGCGCTGCGCAGGGCCGGGCATCCTGTCGCGTCAGACCAACTGCAGCTCGAACGCCTTCAGTACCGCACGGGTGCGGTCGCGTACCCCAAGCTTGGACAGGATGTTGGACACGTGGTTCTTGATCGTGCCCTCGGCCACGCCCAGCGAGTTGGCGATCTCCTTGTTGGAGAAGCCGCTGGCCATCAGCCGCAGGATCTCGGTCTCGCGGTCGGTCAGCGGGTCGGGCCGGTCCAGGCTGACGAAGTCGTTGCGCATATGCTCCAGGCCCGACAGCAGGCGCTGGGTCACCGCCGGCTGCACCAGCGAACCGCCAGCGGCGACCGCACGGATCGCCCCGACCAGCTGTTCCAGCGACACATCCTTGAGCAGATAGCCCTTGGCCCCGGCTTTGAGTCCGGCCAGCACCAGTTGGTCGTCGTCGAAGGTTGTCAGAATGATGGTCGGCGGCAGCGTGCCGTTGCGCGACAGCATCTGCAGCGCCTCCAGCCCGGACATCGCCGGCATGCGCATGTCCATCAGCACCACGTCCGGCTTCACCTGCGGGATCAGCTCCACCGCCTGGCGGCCGTCGTTGGCCTCGGCGATCACCTCGATCCCGCCGTCCAACGCCAGCAGCGAGCGGATCCCCTGCCGCACCAGTGTTTGGTCGTCGACCAGGCAGACACGGATCATCACAGCACTCCTTGTGAAACGGCAGGCGGCAGCAACGCGGCCGCGCTCGGGACCGCGACGCGCAGGCGAAAGCCCGTGCCCTGCGGCGCATCGATCTCCAGGCTGCCACCATACTGACTCAGCCGCTCGCGCATGCCGCGCAGGCCGTTGCCGGTCAGCAGGGTCTCGCAGCCGCGACCATCGTCGCGGGCCTGGATCAGCACCAGCGGACCCTCGCGGCGCACCTGGATCCACAGGTTGTCGGCCTGCGCATGGCGCACCGTATTGGTGATGATTTCCTGGGTGCAGCGCAGCAAGACATGCGCGCGCTCCGGATCCTCGACGGTCAACGGCGCGTCCACCTGCAGGTGGATCCGCAGCGACGGCACCCGCTCGACCAGCGGCCGCAACGCCGCGGCCAGGTCGATCGCGCCGCTGTCGCGCAGATGGCTGACCGCCTCGCGCACGTCGGTCAGCAGCAGCTTGGCCAGTGTATGCGCCTGGTGCACATGCTCCTGCGCGCGACCCTCGGTGATGTGGCCGGCCACTTCCAGATTCAGGCTCAGCGCGGTCAGGTGGTGGCCGAGCAGGTCGTGCAGTTCGCGCGAGATGCGGGTGCGCTCGTTGACCCGGGCGCTTTCGGCCAGCAGCGCGCGGGTGGCGCGCAGCTCGGCATTGAGTTGGCGCTGCTCCTCGCGGGCCTGGGCCTGCTGCCGTGCGACCAGGCTGGTGACGAAGATGAACATGGAGAAGCCGCCGTACAGCAGCGACTGCATCAGCGCGTCGAACATCGGAAAGCCGACCAACAGATAGTAGACCGGCAGCACCGCCAACTGGCTGAGCACCAGCCACAGCACGCCGATCCGCACCGGCAGCAGCCACGGGATCACCCCCGCCGCCACCATCATCAGGATGCTGCCCAGCCCGCTTCCTGTCAGATAGCTGACCGCCAGCGCGCAGACGGTCAACAGCAGCAGGATCAGGCGATCGTACCAATGCGCATGGCCGCCACTACCGAGCCCGCGGGTCAGCCAGTAGTAGCTGCCGCCGAAGGCGATGAAGAAGCCGGACATCATCGCCGCCTCCCAGCCGCCACGCCGGTTCACGCCCTCTTCCGGGATCCAGTAGGTGTAGACCAGCGGCATGGCGATCATCGCCCAGGTGAACAGGCCGGCGAAGCGCAGGACGCGGGTATGGCTGAGGTTTCCCAACATGCATGCATATTAGGATGAACGGCGCGCAATGCACTCCCACGGAAGTCATGCATGCGCGGCTCGCCGCCCCGCGCCCCGCGTGCGATAATCCGGCGGCGGTCCGCATCTGGCCGCGCGCATCAGCAACGGAGTCCCAATGTCGATCGTCATCCGCGACGTGCGCGAGCACGAGCTCGATTCGGTCCTGGCCCTGAACAACAACGCCGGACTGGCGATCCTGCCCCTGGATTCGGCCAAACTGCACCGCTTCTACGAGACCGCAGACTATTTCCGCATCGCTGAGCGCGACGGCAACCTGGCCGGCTTCCTGGTCGGCTTCGGCGGCGACAGCGATCACGACAGCAGCAATTTCGCCTGGTTTCGCGAGCGCTACCCGGCGTTCTTCTATATCGACCGCATCGTGGTGGCCAGCCGCCGCCGCGGCGGCGGCGTCGGCCGCGCGTTCTATGCCGACGTGCAGAGCTATGCCGAACTACGCTATCCGCAGCTGGCGTGCGAGGTTTTCCTGGATCACGGCGCGGACGCGGCGCTGCTGTTCCATGGCAGCTTCGGTTTCCGCGAAGTGGGCCAGAACACGATGAACGAGGTGGAGGTGCGTGCGAGCATGCTGTTGAAGGATTTGTGCAGTTACGCCTGGGTCCGCGAGACCTACGGCGAGCAGTTGCCCGACCTGCCCTGGGTCGGCCATGCCCACCGCCTGCAACGGGCCCCGCGCCCGGCCGGGGACTGAGCGTGTCGTCGGTGAATCTGGATTTCGAGCAGGCAGGCGAACTGAAGATCGGCCAGGTCGGCATCGCCAACCTGCGCATCCGCACCCTGGACGTGGCGCGCCTGGCGCAGGAGATGCGCGAGCGCGTGCAGCGCGCGCCCAAGCTGTTCGGCCACGCCGCGGTCATCATCGATTTCGGCGGCCTGGCGCAGGCGCCGGACATCGCCACCGCGCGCGCGCTGCTGGACGGCCTGCGCGCGGCCGGTGTGCTGCCGGTGGCGCTGGCCTACGGCACCCGCGAGATCGAGCAGCTGGCCGAGGCGCTGGGCCTGCCGCTGCTGGCCAAGTTCCGCGCCCAGTACGAACGCATCGACGGCGGCGCCCGCGCTGCGGCGCCCGCCCCGGTGTCGCCGCCCCCGCCGCCGCCCGCTGCGGCGCGCCCGCAACCGGGCCGCATGCACAAGACCGCGGTGCGCTCGGGCCAGCAGCTGTATGCGGAACACTGCGACCTGACCGTGGTGGCGCCTGTCGGCGCTGGCGCCGAGGTGATCTCCGACGGCAGCATCCATATCTACGGCAGCCTGCGCGGACGCGCCCTGGCCGGCGCGCAGGGCAACACCGAGGCGCGGATCTTCTGCCGCGACTTCCACGCCGAACTGGTCGCCATCGCCGGCCACTACAAGGTGCTGGACGATATTCCCAAGGAACTGCGTGGCAAGGCCGTCCAGGTCTGGCTGGAGCAGGACCAGATCAAGATCGCCGCGCAAGATTGACGCGGCCCTACAACCGAACGTATCAGGAGACATTCCTTTGGCTGAAATTATCGTAGTCACCTCCGGCAAGGGCGGCGTCGGCAAGACCACCACCAGCGCGAGCCTGGCCTGCGGGCTGGCGCGACGCGGCAAGAAGGTCGCCGTGATCGACTTCGACGTGGGCCTGCGCAACCTCGACCTGATCATGGGCTGCGAGCGCCGGGTGGTGTACGACTTCGTCAACGTGGTGCACGGCGAGGCCACGCTCAAGCAGTCGCTGATCAAGGACAAGCGCTTCGACAACCTGTACGTGCTGGCCGCCTCGCAAACCCGCGACAAGGACGCGCTGACCCAGGACGGCGTGGAGAAGGTGCTAAAGGACCTGGTCGCCGAAGGCTTCGAATACATCGTCTGCGATTCGCCGGCCGGCATCGAGAAGGGCGCGTTCCTGGCGATGTATTTCGCCGACCGCGCGGTGGTCGTGGTCAATCCGGAAGTCTCTTCGGTGCGCGACTCGGACCGCATCATCGGCCTGCTCGACTCCAAGACCCGCAAGGCCGAGCAAGGCCAGACCGTGCCGGCGTTCCTGCTGCTGACCCGCTACAGCCCGGGCCGGGTAGAAGGCGGCGAGATGCTCAGCATTACCGACGTGGAGGAAGTGCTGGGGCTGAAGGCGATCGGCGTGATCCCCGAATCCGGCGACGTGCTCAATGCCTCCAACAAGGGCGAGCCGGTGATCCTGGACGGCGAATCCCCGGCCGGCCAGGCCTACGACGACGCGGTGGCCCGGATCATGGGCGAAGAGCGCCCGATGCGCTTCATCTCCGTGGAGAAGAAGGGCTTCTTCACCAAGTTGTTCGGAGGGTGAGCATGGGACTATTCGACTTTCTCAAGGCCAAGAAGAACACCGCCGAGACGGCCAAGAACCGCCTGCAGATCATCATCGCGCAGGAGCGCAACCACCGCGGCGGCCCGGATTACCTGCCGCTGCTGCAACGCGAACTGCTGGAAGTGATCAAGAAGTACGTCAACATCGACGCCGACGCGGTCAAGGTGGACCTGGTCAAGGACGGCGAACACGACGTGCTCGATATCTCGGTGGCATTGCCGGAAGGGCCGACGCCCTGAGTTGCGCAGCGCGCTGCGGTCGCAGATAGCGGCCATGGCGCGCTGCCTGCGCCGCGTTGTTCGGTGGTGTGTTCGATGTAACGTCCTGACCAAGATGCACTAGGGCGTCTGCAATGGGCCATGGTTGCGTGCACAACCCCAGCTGCGCTCACCGAACGCATCAGCTTGAGCGGCACGGTAGTCGAGCTGCCGGCCTGCTCAACCGCCGCCAATACGTTGCCGATTGCGTCTCTCGCCGCTCCTCCTTCCCGACCTCCCAATGCAGACCAACGCCTCCCGCTCCGCACCCGCTGCCGAGGTCCTGACCGTCGGCGCCATCGGCCTAGACGCGCCGCGCGCGCTGCTGGCCCGGCATGGACTGATGCTGCACCGGGTCGCCGATGACGCCAGGATTCCCGGCAGCTACTGGGGCGAACCGGAAGCGGGGGTGATCGCCAGCGACGTGTACGTGCGCGACGACACGCCGGTGCACTCGCTGCTGCACGAAGCCTGCCACCTGATCGTGCTGCCGCCGGAACGGCGTGCGCTGGTGCATACCGACGCCACCGACTCGGACGAGGAAGAGGACGCCACCTGCTACCTGCAGATCGTGCTGGCCGACGCGCTGCCCGGCGTCGGCAGCGCGCGGCTGATGGCCGACATGGACGCGTGGGGCTACACCTACCGTCTGGGTTCCACCCGCGCCTGGTTTGAACAGGACGCCGAAGACGCGCGCGCCTGGCTGCTGCAGCGCGGACTGTTGCCGCAGCAGGCCTGAGGCCCACGCAAGCAAGCTCCTCAGCTCTCTGAACTCCTGAAGGAGCGGCTTCAGCGGCAACCAACGCAGCACGGAGGCCAACTGGCAACAGATCGCACAGGCGGGGGCGGCCTGCTCTGATCTGCCCAAACTGCCTGGGCTCGGTCCGATCCTGCGCGCCACCTTGGCGGCGCGGTTGCCCGAGCTGATCGTCGCCCTGGTCGGGCTGGCGCCATTCAATCGCGACAGTGGCCGCTGGCGCGGCCAACGCCGCATCCAGGGCGCGCACGTCGACGTGCGGCGGTGCTGTACATGGCCACCTGGGCCTCGCCTCGACCCACACCGGCTCCCGGCTGGCACACACCGACGCCCGCCTGACCGCCGCAGGCAAACCTGCCAAGGTCGCCATCGTCGCGTGCATGCAGAAGTACCTGCGCTGGCTCAATGCGATCACGCGCGAACGAGCATCGTACGCACCTCCTGCCATTGCTTCTGCATGACAGTTGACTCCCACAGGGGGTTAGGCGCGGCAATGGCGCAGCGGCCTTTCGATCGTACTCCGCCTCTACAGCGTGTCCAGGTCGCCCAGCGCGCGAATCAGGCGCCGTGCGCGCTTGTCCGGCTTGCCGTCGGGTGCCCGGTAGCCGTTGCGTTCGGCGTTGCGTTGCGCGCGTTGCTGCACGCGCCGCTCGCGCGAGGCGTCGCTCTCCAGGTACAGCGTCTGCGCGACGCTGGCCGGGCCGCGGTCGTCGCTGAGCGCCAGCACCCGGATCTCGAACACTTCCTCGCCGCGCTCCACGCGCAACTGTTCGCCCACGCGCACCGCGCGCGAGGATTTCGGCCGCTGCCCGGCCACGTCGACCTTGCCGGTTTCCACCGCCTGCTTGGCCCCGCTGCGGGTCTTGAAGAAGCGCGCGGCCCACAGCCAGACATCCAGCCGGACCACGCTCGGTTGCGCTAGCGGTTCATTCATCGTGCTTATGGAAATCCACCTGCATGGGTTGGGTGACGGGTCGCTCGCTGGACCACTGCAGCCACGGTTCTGGATGGCAGCGCTGCCGGCGCTGGCTGAGCGCCAGGCCGTCAGCGCGCGGCGGGAGCGCGCTGTCGTCCTCGCCGACCAGGCATTCCGGTCGCTCGCCGGGCCGCACGGTGGCATCGCCCCAGCGCGCGCTGTCGGCGCAGCCGGCCAGAACCAGTGCCAGCGCGCTGCATCCGATCCACTGCAGATTGCGGCGCGATTTCGGCATTGCAAGTTCCTCTGGTTGTTTATGTGTGCCGACAACTGTTCCAGCCGCTGCAAGCCGGCCCGCGCATCGACGCATTCAGCCTAGGACGTTGCCCGCCGCGCCACACCTGCCATGCGTTGCCTCCCGGGCTTTGCGTGCAGGTGTTAGTGTGCGCTGCTTCCCGTTCCCGTCCCGCAGGCACGCGATGCCCAAGTCCGCCGCGCTCACCGAAGGCCCGATCGGCCGGCAGTTGCTGCTGTTCGCGCTGCCGATCCTGGCCGGCAACATCGCGCAGTCGCTGAACGGTTCGGTCAACGCGATCTGGGTGGGCCGCTACCTCGGGGAGGCGGCGCTGACCGCAGCGGCCAACGCCAACAGCATCATGTTCTTCCTGATCGGCTCGGTGTTCGGCATCGGCATGGCCGCCACCATCCTGATCGGCCAGGCAATGGGCCGCGGCGACGTGCTGCAGGCGCGGCGGGTGATGGGCACCAGCGCCACGTTCTTCCTCGGCATCTCGGTGTTGATCGCGGCCGGAGGCTGGTGGCTGGCGCGGCACCTGCTCGCCGCGATGGGCACCCCGGCCGCCTCGCTGCCGCTGGCAGAGGCCTATCTGCGGGTGATCTTCCTGGCGATGCCGCTGCTGTACGCGTTCGCGTTCCTGTCGGCGGCGCTGCGCGGCACCGGCGACTCGCGCACGCCGTTCCGCTTCCTGCTGCTGTCGGTGGCGCTGGACATCGGCTTCAATCCGTTGCTGCTGTTCGGGCTGGGGCCGTTCCCGAAGCTGGGCATCGCCGGCGCCGCCTGGGCCACGCTGATCGCCCAGGCCATCGCCCTGAGCGGCCTGCTGCTGTACCTGCGGCACAAGCGCCATGTGCTGTGGCTGGGCCGGCAGGATGCACAGCTGTTCCGCATCGATACGACGATCCTGCGCGCGCTGGTGGTCAAGGGCGTGCCGATGGGCCTGCAGATGGTGCTGATCTCGCTGGCGATGATCGTGATGATTTCGATGGTCAACGGCTACGGCACCGATACCTCGGCCGCCTATGGCGCGGCGATGCAGTTGTGGACCTACGTGCAGATGCCGGCGATGGCGATCGGCGCGGCGTGCTCGTCGATGGCCGCGCAGAACGTCGGCGCGCAGCACTGGGACCGGGTCGCGGCGTCCGCGCGGCAGGGCGTGCTGTTCAACTTCCTGCTGACCGGCGCGCTGATCGCGCCGCTGATCCTGCTCGACCGCTGGACCCTGTCCCTGTTCCTGCCGCCGCACAGCGCCGCGCTGGACATCGCGCGCCATCTCAACCACATCGCGGTGTGGTCGTTCCTGTTCTTCGGCGTGACCTTCGTGATCTCCGGCGTGGTCCGCGCCACCGGCGCAGTGCTCCCGCCGCTGCTGATCCTGGCGCTGTCGCTGTGGGGCATCCGCGTGCCGTTCGCACACCTGCTGCAGCCGCAGTTCGGCGCCGATGCGGTGTGGTGGAGCTTTCCAACCAGTTCGATCTGCGCGATGTCCTTGTCGCTGGCCTATTACCGCTGGGGCAACTGGCGCAAGGCGCGCATGCTGAGCCAGCCGCGTGCGGAGGAAATGGCGCATCCGGCGGAAGTGCCGGCGGCGCCGCCGGCCGCGGTCGCGGACGTGTCGATCGTGCAGGATCCGGCGCGCTGAGCGCTGGCGCCCGCGTTTCGATCAAGAGGCAGTCGCCTGTGGGAGCGGCTTCAATGGCGACGGACTCTCTCGGGAAGTCCCGTCGCGACTGAAGTCGCTCCCACATACAGCCTGCGGGCGACTCCGGGAAAGCGCTCTCGCTTCGTTTCGGCCGAAGCGGCATCGAGGGAACGCGGTCGGCACTACTGGAGCACCCGACGCTCTAGCGGCGCGGATGGTCCGCGGCTTCGCTCGGTCGCGGTTGAAGCCCTACAGGGACCTGCGGCGAGCTGTCTGGGTGCACTGTAGGAGGGGCTTCAGCCCCGACCGGAACCTCCCGCCCATGTCATGCCCAACGCAAGCCCGGCACATCGAGCGCAGCGGCGCAGCCACCGCGAAATCACCGCATCCGGCCCCACAAACGCAAACGGCCGCCCGAAGGCGGCCGTCGCGGCAGCGACCGGAGTCGCCGGGGGATTACTCGGCCTTGGCGGCGGCCGCAGCGGCCTGGCGCGCGACCTTGGCCTGCGCAGCGGCGGCCAGATCTTCCTTGATGCGGGCGGCCTTGCCTTCCAGACCACGCAGGTAGTACAGCTTGCCGGCGCGGACCTTGCCGCGGCGCTTCACTTCGACCGAGTCGATGATCGCGCTGTGGCTCTGAAACACGCGCTCCACACCGAAGCCGTGGGAAATCTTGCGCACGGTGAACGAGGAGTTCAGGCCGGCGTTCTTGGTGCCGATCACCACGCCTTCGTAGGCCTGCACGCGCTCGCGGTTGCCTTCCTTCACCTTGACGTTGACGACGATGGTGTCGCCCTGGTTGAACTCCGGCAGCTTGCGCTGGATCTGGGCGGCTTCGAAGTCGGCCAGGATGGTCTTGTTGAGCTTGCTCATGGTGGGCACCGCTTGTGTCTGGTGAGGTGGTCCGGCAGTCGCCGCACGGCGATTGCGCGAGGCGATTACGCGATATCGGGGAACGGGCCAAGACGCAGATGGCTTGACCGGAAAGCCGGGCATTTTAACCCAGTCGTGCCGCCATGGCTAGGGCTTGGATGGATTTTCCTGCTGGCGCACCGGATCGGCCCGCAGGCCCTGGCGGAATTCCTGCAGCAGGCGGCGGTCGGCCGCGCTCAGCGCCGCTTCGTCCAACAGCTCCGGGCGCCGCAGCCAGGTCCGGCCCAGCGCCTGCATGCGCCGCCAGCGCGCGATCGCGGCATGGTTGCCGGAGCGCAGAATGGCCGGCGCCTCGCCAAGCGCGTGTTCGCGCGGATGGGTGTAGTGGGGGCAGTCGAGCAGCCCGTCCGGGCCTTCGAAGCTGTCCTGGGCGGCGGACTCGGCATCGTTCAGCGCGCCCTCCTGCAGCCGGGTCACCGCATCGACCAGCACCGCCGCGGCCAGCTCACCGCCGGACAGCACGTAGTCGCCGATCGAGATCTCCTCGTCCACCGCGGCGGCGACAAAACGCTCGTCCACGCCTTCGTAACGCCCGCACAGCAGCACCAGCCGCGGCAGCGCCGCCAGCTGGCGGGCCTTGGCCTGGGTCAGCGGCACGCCCTGCGGGCTCAGGTAGATCACCGGCGCCGGTTGCGCGTCGGCATCGCGCACCGCCTGCAGACAGGCCTGCAGCGGCTCGATCATCATCACCATGCCCGGGCCGCCGCCGAACGGGCGGTCGTCCACCTTGCGGTAGCCGCCCGTGGCGTAATCGCGCGGATTCCAGCCATGCAGCGCCAACAGTGCGCGCTCCTGCGCACGGCCGACCACGCCGAACGCGGCGCACTGGGCGACGAACTCGGGAAACAGGCTGATGACGTCGATGCGCATGGGTGGACTCGGGACTCGGGACTCGGGACTCGGGACTCGCAGAGCCTGGGCGGCCGCTGGACCGGCGCAAGCCCCCGGCACCCTCAGAATTCCGGGTCCCAGTCGACCACGATCAGGTTGGTGTCGAAATCCACCGACTTGACGTAGTCCGGCTGCACGAACGGCAGCAGTCGCTCGCGGTCGCCGCGCACCACCAGCACGTCGTTGGCACCGTTGGAGAACAGGTGCGAGACCTGCCCCAGGGCCACGCCGTCGACGGTGCGCACGTCCAGACCTTCCAGGTCCACCCAGTAGTATTCGTCGGGCTTGGGCGACGGCAGGGTATCGCGCGCCACGTAGATCTCGGTGCCGCGCAGCGCCTCGACCGCATCGCGATCGGTGACGTCGGGAAAGGTGACCACCAGGTGCTTGCTGGATTCGCGGCCGCGCACACCACTGAGGCTGCTTTCGCTGCCGTCGGGCTTGCGCACGATCCAGGGCTGGTAGCGAAAAATGGCCAGGCGCGGCTCGGTCCACGACTCGAGCTTGGCCTCGCCACGTACGCCGAATGCGCCCAGGATCCTGCCCAGCAGGACGCGGCGCTGGCTGTCTTTCATAGGTGCAAAAACCGAAGGGCCGCGCCAGGCGCGGCCCGCAGGATCAGGCCGCGGCGGCCTGGGCCTTGGTCGCTTCGCGATACAGGTTGCGCACCTTGTCGGTCAGCTGCGCGCCGTTGGACACCCAATGGTCCACGCGCGGCAGGTCGAGCACGATGCGCGGCTCGGCGCCCTGCGCGACCGGATTGTAGTAGCCAAGGCGCTCGATGTTGCGGCCGTCGCGCGCGCTGCGCACGTCGGTGACGATGATGTGGTAGAAGGGACGCTTCTTGGCGCCGCCACGGGTAAGGCGAATCTTGACCATGGTTGAGTTTCCGGTGTTGCCCAGTCGCCAGGATGGCGCGGTAAGCCAGCGATTATAGCGGGCGGCCGGAACGCTGCCAAGTCATCCCCAGACCGGTCAGATGGCTTGCCAGGCTTGGGTCTCGACGGCCGCGTTCAGTATTCGCAACAGCTCCGCGGCCGGCCCCAGCGCCTGCCCGTCCACCGCGGCGATGGCCTGCTGGCCGCGCGCATTGCAGGCGAAGGCGGCGGCATACCCAGCCAGTTCGCGCAGATGCAGCGGCCGCACCTGCTGGGCGATGCCAAGCGCAGCCAGGCCGGCCTGCAGCAGCCGCTCCTGGGTGCCGCGCAAGGCCGGCGCCTGCGGCCACAGCACGCCCTGCCCGTCCCAGGCACCCAAGTTCCAGGTCGAACCCTCAGCGATCAGGCCCTGCGCATCGATGAACAGCGCGTCGTCGAAGCCGGCCTGCAGCGCCAGCCGGCGCTGGTGGAACAGGGCGAAGGTGCCGGCGTGCTTGATCTGCGGCAGTTCGCGCGCGAACACCGCGCTGCGCAGCCGCAAGGGCGTGGCGTCCGCCTGCGCGGGCGCAGCCAGCGACACCAGCAGCTGCGGCGTACAGGCCGCATCGGCGCGGCGGAAATCGAAGTCGCGCGCGAATACGCTGGCGCGCAGCGACGCATCGCCGCTGCCGAATGCCTGCAGCGCAGCGCGCAACTCGGCGCGAATCCGATCGGCCGGCAGGTCGCTGCCGAACAGCGTGCGGGTAGCCTCATCGAGCCGCTGCAGATGCAGGCCGAAGCCGCGCACTGCGCCGTCGCGTACCTGCATCGTGCTGAAGTGGCCGTAGTTGACCAGCGCCGGCGCGGCCAATGCCGCCGCGCTCGCCGGCCGGCCTTCGCAGAACAGCCTCGCGCTCACAGCAGCGCCTGCGCCTGATCCCACCAGGTTTCGACCAATGCCGCCGCCGGCTGCGCCGGCGCCAGCCACGCCGATTGCCCAGCCCATGCCTGCATCGCCGCCAGCCGGTCTTCGTGCGCGGCGGTCTGGCGCATCGGCGCGGTCAGCCCGCGCTGCACCGGGTATGGGCGCGGCGGCGGCGCGGTCGGTTCGGCCGCGGCGCGCACGTAGTCGGTGACCAGCGCGCGGCCGAGGCGGCCGGAAAAAGCGCAGGTCAGCGCGGTCTGTTCCGGTTCGGCGCCCGCCAGCGCCTCGGCCCAGGCGGGCGCTAGCGCCGCCTCCGGGGTGCGCAGGAAGGCGGTGCCGATCTGTACCGCGCTGGCGCCCAGGGTCAGCGCCGCGGCGATACCGCGGCCATCGCCGATGCCGCCAGCGGCGATCACCGGCACGTCGAGCCGGTCGGCCAGCCGCGGCAGCAGCGCGAACAGACCGCTCAGCTGCTGCCCGGCGCGCGCCGCATCGAATGCGCCGCGGTGGCCGCCGGCCTCGGCGCCTTGCGCGACCACCGCATCGGCCCCGGCCGCCTGCGCCGCCAACGCTTCGTCCAGCGTGGTGGCGCAGGCGAACCAGGCGATGCCGGCCTGCTTCAGCTGGGCGACGAAGGCGGGCGGGAACAGGCCCATGATCGAGGACGCCACTGCCGGGCGCGCGTTCAGCAGTGCGGCGCATTGCGCAGCGAAATCGGCCATGCCGGCGTCGCCGGCCGCGGTCTCGACCGGCGGTCCCCATTGCGCGAGGAATGCGCGGGTGGCGGCCTCGGCGGCGGCATCGCGCAGCGGCGGCGGATCGGGCACCCACAGGTTGACCTGCGCCGGCCCGTCGCTGCCGTGGCGGAACGCCTGCATCCAGGTGCCGATGTCCGCGGCCGAGGACAGCACCGCGCCCATCGCGCCCATGCCACCTGCCTGCGCGACCGCCACCGACAACGGCACCGGACAGGCGCCGGCCATCGGCGACAGCAGAATCGGCATGCGCAGGGCGAAGCGCGTGCGGAACGCGGTGACGCGGTGGTGCAGCGAATCGTTCATGGCGGGTCGATGCCGCGGTGGCGGTGGCGGATGGCGCAGCGGATGATGCCAGTTTCTGCGCGGCGCGCTGCGTGCTGACGAGGCGGCTTCATCCTCACCCTCGCCTCTCCATGCATCGCGAGATGGCTGTTCCTTCTCCCGTCGGGACCATGCCCCCCCCTTTTCGGGGAAGGTGCCCCACAGGGGCGGATGAGGGTACGGGCGCCTCGCCCCCCCCCCCCCCCCAAACTCCGCGAGACGCTTTCGCGCCGGACCCTCACCCCACCCCCTCTCCCGGGGGAGAAGGGCTACTTTCCGAGCGCTGCGGGGAGGCTCAGCGGAACGGCAGACCGCCGCGGCCGCCCATGCCGCCCATGCCGCCCATCATGCCCTTCATGCCGCGCATCAGGCCCTTCATACCGCCGCCAGCCATCTTCGACATCATCTTTTCCATCTGCTGGTATTGCTTCATCAGCTTGTTGACGTCGGCCGGCTGGGTGCCGGAGCCGCGCGCGATGCGGGCGCGGCGCGAACCGTTGAGCAGGGTCGGATTGCGCCGCTCCTTCTTGGTCATCGAGCCGATGATCGCGATCATGCGCGGCACGTCCTTGTTGCCGGCGACCTGCTGCTTGAGATGCTCAGGGATCTGGCCCATGCCTGGCAGCTTGTCCATCAGCCCGGAAATGCCGCCCATGTTCTGCATCTGCTCGAGCTGGTCGCGCATGTCGTTGAGGTCGAACTTCTTGCCCTTGGCGACCTTCTCGGCGAGCTTCTGCGCCTTGTCCTTGTCGACCTGGTGCTCGACCTGCTCGACCAGCGACAGCACGTCGCCCATGTCCAGGATGCGGCTGGCCAGGCGGTCGGGATGGAACACATCCAGGCCGTCGGGCTTCTCGCCTACGCCGATGAACTTGATCGGCTTGCCGGTGATGTAGCGCACGCTCAGCGCGGCGCCGCCGCGGGCGTCGCCGTCGGTCTTGGTCAGCACCACGCCGGTCAGCGGCAGCGCCTCGCTGAACGCCTTGGCGGTGTTGGCCGCGTCCTGGCCGGTCATCGCATCGACCACGAACAGGGTCTCGGCCGGGGTGATCGCGGCGTGCAGCGCCTTGATCTCGGCCATCATCGCTTCATCGATGGCGAGGCGGCCGGCGGTATCCACCAGCAACACGTCGACGAAGGACTTGCGCGCGTCGGCGATCGCCGCGCGGACGATATCCACCGGCTGCTGCGCCGCCTCGGACGGGAAGAACAGCACCCCGACCTGCTCGGCCAGGGTCTTGAGCTGCTCGATCGCGGCCGGACGGTAGACGTCGGCCGAGACCACCATCACCTTCTTCTTGCGCTTTTCCTTCAGGTGCTTGGCCAGCTTGCCGACCGTGGTGGTCTTGCCCGCGCCCTGCAGGCCGGCCATCAGCACGATCGCCGGCGCCGGCACGTTGAGGTTGAGGTCGCTGGCGGCCGAACCCATCACCGTGGTCAGCTCGTCGCGCACGACCTTGATCAGCGCCTGGCCCGGGGTCAGGCTCTTGAGCACTTCCTGGCCGACCGCGCGCACCTTGATGCGTTCGATCAGCGCCTGCACCACCGGCAGCGCGACGTCGGCCTCGAGCAGCGCGATGCGCACCTCGCGGGTGGCTTCGCGGATGTTCTCCTCGGTCAGGCGGCCGCGGCCGCGCAGACGCTGCATGGTGCCGGAGAGGCGTTGGGTGAGGGATTCGAACATGCGGGTGGGTCGCAGACGGGAAACGGTAGCCGATTATAGCCGCGCCCGTTGTAGCCGCGCCCGCCGGCGATCGCGGAGACGCCGCCGCCTCGGGGCCGCCGCCGCGCGCGCAGCACGGCACCCGCGCCACCAGTGCCGGCCCGATATGCGAAACTGGCGCGATGTTCCTGATCCTCGTCGCGACCCTGCTGTACCTGAGCGCCACCGGCCTGCTGGTCGGCTCGGTGGTGCGCGACCGGGTCGAGCGCAGCCGCGTCTGGCTGTGGGCGGCGCTGCCGGCGGTGGCGCTGCATGCCGGCTATCACGTGCAGGTGGCGCTGCACACCGCCGGCGGGCCGGACATGCACTTCTTTGCCGCGCTGTCGCTGGTCAGCCTGGGCATGGCGCTGATGACCACGCTGGTCGGCGCCAGCGGGCGCATGGCCGCGTTGGGGGTGGTGGTGTTCCCGCTGTCGGCGGCGCTGCTGCTGGCCTACCACTCGCACGGCCACGAACCGGCGCCGGTGCTGGACTGGCGGCTGCAGCTGCACGCGTGGATGGCGCTGCTGGCCTACGCCACGCTGGGCATCGCCGCGCTGCTGGCGGTGATGCTGTGGCTGCAGGAGCGCGCGCTGCGGCGCCGCGACTTCCACCCGTGGCTGCGCGCGCTGCCGCCGCTGACCGCGCTGGAGACGCTGCTGTTCCGCACCATCGTGGTCGGCTTCATCCTGCTGACCCTGACCCTGCTGACCGGGGTGCTGTTCGTGCAGGATTTCCTGGCGCAGCGGCTGGTGCAGAAGACCGTGCTCAGCGTGCTGTCGTGGATCGTCTTCGGCGCACTGCTGTTCGGCCGCTGGCGCTACGGCTGGCGCGGGATCAAGGCGGTGCACTGGACGCTGGCGGCGATGCTGTTGCTGCTGCTGGCGTTCTTCGGCAGCAAGTTCGTCATCGAACTGGTGCTGGGCCACCCGCAGTAGCGGCTGCAGGGCAGCCCCGGGAGACGCTGTCTGCCGGCAGGCCGGTAACGCGCCTCAATCGGCCAGCGCCGCCTCCACCGCGGTCCAATCGGCATGCGCGCCGACCTCGGCGAAGCGGTATTGGATGCGGTGCCGGTAGACCTGACCGGGGCGCAGGATGGTGTCGGGGAAGCCCGGCTGGTTCGGCGCATCCGGATAGCCCTGCGGCTCCAGGCACACGCCGCGGCCCAGGCCGGGATGCTGGCGGTCCAGCCAATGCCCTTCGTACAGCTGCAGCGCCGGCATCGCGCTGGCGATGCGCATGGCCACGCCGCTGTGCGGCGAATACAGGATGGCGCTGCAGTCGCGCGGTTCGGCCAGCACCAGGCAATGGTCGTAGCCGCCGCTCAGGCGCAACTGCGGATCGGCGGCGCTGTCCTTGTCGGCGATCGCGCGCGGGCTGCGGAAGTCGAACGGCGTACCGGCCACCGCGGCGACCTCGCCGGTCGGCAGCAACGCGGCGTCGGCCACCGGCAGGTAGCGGTCGGCAGGCACCCGCAGCCATTGCGCGGCGGCGGCCACACCGGCGTCGCCGGCCAGGTTGAAATACGGATGATGGGTGAGATTGAGCGGGGTCGGCGCGTCGGTCTGCGCAGCGAACTCCAGTTCCAGGGTGCGCCCGTGCACGTTGAACTCGGCGCTGACCTGCACGTTGCCCGGATAGCCTTCCTCGCCGGCCGGCGAGTCGTAGTGCAGTTGCAGGCGGTGCTCGGACTGCACCTGCACCGACCACACCCGGCGCCCGAATCCGCGCGTGCCGCCATGCAGATGATTGGCGCCCTCGTTGGCGGCGACCGCGTGGCGCTGCCCGTCCAGGTCGAAGGCCGCGCCGGCGATGCGGTTGCCGAAGCGGCCGACCAGCACGCCGAGATACGCCGGATCGTGCAGGTAGGCGTCCAGCGTCGGCAGGCCGAGCACCAGCTCGGTGTGGCCGCGCGCGGTGTCCAGGCTGAGGCTGCGCAACAGGCCGCCGTAGGTCAGCAGCTCCGCGCGCAGGCCTGCGCCGCTGTCCAGCACCACACGTTGGATGGCGGTACCGTCCGGAAGCTGGCCGAAGATCGATGACATGCAGGTGTCCTTTGAGTGGGCGCGTTCACGCGTGCCGCGCAGCATAACCAGCGCGGCCGCCCGCAAGCCATCGTCGCGCACACTGGCGCAGCGATGCACCGCGCCACGCGCTTGCCGCTGCGATTGCATACCAACACAAGGCGCAATCCACGCACGTAATCTGCGGCATCGCATCATTGCAATCCCCATATCGCTACGCCGATTTAAATCATTGGTCGGCGATCTATCGCACGCCTATCCTCGATCCGCGCATCGGGAGCGCAACGGCAACGCACGACGCTGGACCGTCGCCGCAGCAATGCGAATCGGCTATAGCAGCGAGGATTTAAATGATTGGTCGCAACGCGCTGACCTGCCTATGCTCGAACCGCGGCCGGGATCCGCTGCCGTGCTGTCGCACCCTCACCGGTCACAAGGATTGCGATCTGCACCGCTACCGACACCCTGCCACGCACTGCCAGCTGCCGCCGCCGTTCGCCGTGCGTGCGCCAGCCGCCATCATCCGATTGCATGCGCCGCACGCGGCGAGTGCCGCCCTTCACCGACGCGGCGCCCTAGCGGGCAGCCGCCGCCCCAACGCCCCAGGAGACCCACGATGCTCTCGACCCGCTCACTGAAGAACGCCGCGCTGCGCTGGCGGCGACGCCTGCCACTGGCCGCCGCGGTGGCCACGCTGACGCTCGGTGCCGGACTGGCGCAGGCCGCCGACGTGGAAGTGCGCGGCACGCTGCGCGCCGACCAGCCGGGCGCGCAGGTCTCGCGCAATCTGTTCGGGCAGTTCGCCGAACACCTGGGCAACGGCATCTACGGCGGCGTGTGGGTCGGACCGGACTCGAAGATCCCCAACACCCGCGGTTACCGCAACGACGTGGTCGCGGCGCTGAAGGCGCTGGACGTGCCCAACATCCGCTGGCCCGGCGGCTGCTTCGCCGACGAATACCACTGGCGCGACGGCATCGGCCCGCGCGCCAAGCGCCCGACCAGCATCAACACGCACTGGGGCGGCGTCGAGGAACCGAACAGCTTCGGCACCCATGAGTTCATGGACTTCACCGAGCTGCTCGGCACCCAGGCCTACGTGGCCGGCAACGTCGGCGACGCCGCGCCGGACGAAATGGCGCAATGGGTGGAGTACATGACCGCGCCGACCAAGTCCACGCTGGCCAACCAGCGCCGCGGCAACGGCCGCCAGGCGCCGTGGAAGGTGCCGTACTTCGGTGTCGGCAACGAGCTGTGGGGCTGCGGCGGCAACATGCGCGTGGAATACGCCGCCGACGTGTATCGCCGCTACCAGACCTTCGTCAAGTCGCCGGCCGACCAGAAGATCATGAAGATCGCGCCCGGCCCCAACGATTCGGACTATCACTGGACCGAAGTGATGATGCGCGAGGCCACCAAGTTCATGGACGGCCTGAGCCTGCATTACTACACCTTCCCCGGCGGCTGGCCGCCGCGCGCCTCGTCCACCGATTTCAACGAGAACGACTGGATCGAGACCCTGTCGCGCACGCTGGTGATGGACGAGCTGCTGACCAAGCACAGCGCGATCATGGACAAGTACGACCCCGACAAGAAGGTCGCGCTGGTGGTCGACGAATGGGGCACCTGGTACAAGGGCCTGCCCGACGTCAATCCGGGCTTCCTGCGCCAGCAGAACACCTTGCGCGATGCGCTGGTGGCTTCGCTCAACCTGGACATCTTCGTCCAGCACGCCGACCGCGTGCGCATGGCCAACATCGCGCAGATGGTCAACGTGCTGCAGGCGATGATCCTCACCGACGGCGAGAAAATGCTGCTGACCCCGACCTACCACGTGTTCGCGATGTACAAGCCGTACCAGGACGCGACCGCGCTGCCGCTGCAGATCAAGGCGCCCGCCTACACGCATGGCGAGTACACGGTGCCGTCGGTGCACGGTTCGGCGGTCAAGGCCAAGGACGGCCACGTCTATGTGGCGCTGACCAACCTGGATCCGAACCGCAGCGCCGAGGTCGTGGTGCAGGTCGGCGGCGTGCAGGCCGGCGGCGTCAGCGGGCAGATCCTCACCGCGCCGAAGATCACCGCGCTCAACACCTTCGAGCAACCGCAGGCGGTGCAGCCGGCCGCGTTCAACGGCGCCAGCCTGCAGGGCGGCACGCTGAAGGTGGCGCTGCCGGCCAAGGCGATCGTGATGCTCAAGCTGCAATAGACGCGATAGTCGCGGACGCCTTCGCGCCTACCCTCCCGCTGCAGGGCGCGGGCAGGTCGTCCGAACCACGCCGGTGCAGGTCGGCGTGGTTTTTTTATGCGCCGCGCTTACTCCGGCGTGTCGGACAGACGCGCGAACAACGCGTCGCCGTCCGGCGAGAACAGGTCGCTGATCGGCCAGCAGCCGTTGCCGCGGCGCTGCAGTGCGATCTTTACCAAGCCTGGCTTGGTGGCCGCGCCATCCAGCGCCAGCCGGTAGCCCACCCGCACCTCGAGCACGGTCGCCAGGAAGCCGCCGGACACCAGGGTGAAACGCGGCGCGCCCTGATGTCGCCATCCTGCGCATGGGTCCACGGGTCGTCGTGCAGGCGGCAGATGCCCACGCGCTCGGCGCAGGCGAGTTCGGTCTTGATCGCGTGGGCGAAGGACGGGGTCAGCAGCCCGTCCAGGTTCTGCGGCCGCCACTAGAAATCGCGCGCCTGGTACAGCCGTTGCGCCACCTGCAGCGGCGTCGCGCATGGCGGCGCCTGCGCCGCGGCGAGCGCAGGCAGCAATGCGAGAATGGCAACGAATCGACGCGTGCACGGCACCGGGGTCGGGACGCCTATCAAGCCCGGATCGCGGCGCGCGCAAGCGCCGGGCAAAAAACCGGCGCCGGCGAACCGGCACCTCGACCTCCCGCGATCCGGCCTGGCGGTAACGCCCCCGGCGGCCGCCAACAGCCCGCCACGCCGCTGCGCATGGCACTGCATCCGGCGCGCAGCGGTCATTGCCGAAAGTACCAGCAGCGGTTCGCCGCAGCGGCCGGCGCACATGGCGGGGCGGCCGGCATCCGTGGATTTCTGCGCACTGCCCTCCTATCATCCACCGACCTATCAAGAATGCGTGCTCAATGACCACCCCGCAGATGTCGGTGTATTTTTTTCTGCAGGCGGCGGCGATCCTGTTGACATGCCGCCTGGTCGGCCTGCTCGCCAAGCGCGTGGGCCAGCCGCAGGTGGTGGGCGAGATGATCGCCGGCGTCGCCCTGGGGCCATCGCTGTTCGGCCTGGTCCTGCCGGAGCTGCAGCAGGCGCTGTTCCCCAAGCAGACCCTGGACATGCTGTACGTGGTCGCGCAGTTCGGCGTGGGCCTGTACATGTTCCTGGTCGGCACCGACTTTCGCAGCGAGCATTTCCGTGCGCGTTACCGCAGCGCGATGAGCGTGTCGCTGGCAGGCATCGCGGTGCCGTTCGTGCTCGCGTTCGCGCTGGTGCCGTGGCTGCTGCACACCCCGGGCCTGTTCTCGGCCAAGGCCAAGATCCTGGAAGCCTCGCTGTTCCTGGGCGCGGCCATCGCCATCACCGCGTTCCCGATGCTGGCGCGGATCATCCACGAGCGCGGCCTCACCGGCAGTTCGCTCGGCACCCTGGCGCTCACCGCCGGTGCGGTGGACGACGCCGCGGCGTGGTGCATCCTGGCCATCGTGCTGGCCAGCTTCGGCGGCAGCTGGAACAGCGCCTATCTGGCGATTGGCGGCGGTGTGGGCTACGCGCTGTTCATGCTGCTGGTCGGCCGCCATTGGCTGCGGCGCCTGGCCGACCACGTGCGTCCCGACCAGCCGCTCAGCGCCAGCGTGCTGGCGGTGGTGCTGATGCTGTTCTGCACGAGCGCCTGGGCGATGGACGCGATCGGCATCCACGCGGTGTTCGGCGGCTTCCTGCTCGGCGCCTGCCTGCCCAAGGGCGCGCTGACCGAGAAGCTGCGCGAGCAATTGCAGCCGTTCGTGGTGGTGTTCCTGTTGCCGATGTTCTTCACCTTCTCCGGGCTCAAGACCCAGCTCAGCGTGCTGCTGGACCCGCAGATCCTGATCGCCGCGGTGGCGATCCTGCTCGCTTCGTTCCTGGGCAAGGGCATCGCCTGCTGGGCCGCGGCGCGCATCAGCGGCGAGAACAACCGCGACGCGATGGCGATCGGCGCGCTGATGAACGCACGCGGGCTGATGGAGCTGATCATCATCAACATCGGCCTGCAGGCCGGGGTCATCGAGCAGGGCCTGTTCTCGATCCTGGTGCTGATGGCGATCGTGTCCACGTTGCTGGCCACGCCGCTGTTCAACTGGGTGATGCGCCGCGCCGCCGCGCGCGATGCGGCGCCGGCGGTGGCCGACGGCAGGCTGTAGCGCGGCGCGTGCCCGCGCCTATGCCGCGGGCACGCGCCACGCCGGCGGCAGGCCGGCGACCAGCTGCTCCTGCAAGGCGCGCACTTTCGGCGTGAAATCGCGGCGGTCGACCACGCACAGGTACAGCCGCATCGGTTCGGGCGCGGCGTCGGCCGCGCCAGCTGCGTCGTCTTCGAACAAGGCGCGCAACGCGCCGCGCTGCAGGTAAGGCTGGGCCACGAACGCGGCCAGCCGGGTGATGCCGCCACCGGCCGCCGCCATGCCGGCGAGCGCGTCGATGTCGTCGCCGACCAGCGCCGGCGTCACATCGACATCGAAGCGCAACCCGTCGCGGACGAAACCCCAGCGCAGGCAGCGGCCGTCCACAGCCCAGCGCAGCAACAGGCAGGCGTGGCCCTTCAATTGCTCCGGCGTCGCCGGGGTGCCGGCACGCACCAGGTACTCCGGCGCCGCGCAGAACACGAACGGCACCGCGGCGATGCAACGCGCGACCAGGCCGTCCTGCAATTGCGATTCAATACGGATGCTGACGTCCACGCCTTCCTGCGCGTGGTCGACGCGATGATCAGCGCTCAGCAGTTCGATCGACAGGCGCGGATACCGCGCCGCCAACGCAGGCAACAGCGGCGCCAGCACATGCCGGCCGAACGCGGCGGTGCTGGCGACGCGCAACCGCCCTTCCGGCTCGGCATGCGGATCGGCCACCGATTGCCGCGCGCGCTCCAGATCCAGTTCCACCCGCCGCACCTGCTGCAGATACAGCGCGCCGCGCTCGGTCAGCGCCAGGCTGCGCGTGCTGCGGTTGAGCAGGCGCACGCCCAGGTGCGCCTCCAGCCGCGCGATGTTCTGGCTCACCGCCGCCGGGCTCACGCCCAATGCCTTGGCGCCGCCGGCGACGCTGCCGGCCTCGACGGTATGGATGAAGCTGCGGATGGACTGGAGAAGGTTCACTACGCAAACAGCTATACGCGATGCATTCGTAAGTTACAGTTTACAAAGTCGCAAGCCGCCCTCGCCTACTGGCATTGCGATCAGCTTGCTAACGTGCCGCGTCCCGAGCCGTCCGGCCCGCAACGACCACCGAGGCATCGCCCATGCAGGATTTCGATATCGCCGCGCCACGCCGCCTGAAACTGGGCCTGCGCGCCGCCCCGTTCGTGTTCGCCTTCTACATGGCCGCGATCATGGCCATGCTGATGTGCCTGGTGATCACCGCAGCCGATGCCGGCCTCGGCGACGGCTATCTGCAGCGCGTGCTCGGGGCGTACCGACTGGCGATGCCGACCGCGTTCTGCTGCATTCTGTTGGTGCGGCCGCTGGTGATGCGCCTGGTGGCGGCGACGGTGCATGCGCCGCGTTGAGCGGGTTCGCCTGCTGTCTTTGCAGTCGGCCGCGTGTCATGCGGCCGTCGCGACGGTGACGGGGTGCCGGTGAAGCCCTGTCGAGGCTGAAGCCTCCTACACGTGCAGCTTGAATTGCCGGCTCACAACGGCGTCAGCCGCCATAGCCCGTAAGGATTGGCGAACAGGTCGCCGGGCTGGAACTGGGCGCTGGGTTCGGCATCGAGCCGGTAGCGCGGCGCATCCTCCGCGACGGCGAAGGTGTGGCCCTCGCGCATCGGCGGCGCTTCGGTGAACAGATACCAGGTGAAGGTGTGCAGCAGCGCGACCGGGTCGTCTGCCGCCTGCGCCGCGACGATCGCGTCCTTCATGCCGAACTGGTGCATGCCGCAGGAATGCACCTGCTCGCCGGTGAGGTTCAACACATACGCACGATGGGCGCTGAACAAGGCCAGGTCTGCGCACAGCTGGCGCCACGCGCCCGGGCCGTGCGCCACGCCGCTGCTCTCGACCTTCACCCCCAGGCCGCCGGCATCCAGCAGCGCCGCGGCCGCCAGCATCATCGCCTCGGCGCGCGCCCGGGAACCGCCATCGCCGATCAGATACACGACCGAGGCATGCGCGTGGATGCGCGCCATGTCGTCGGAGTCGAGCCAATGCGGCCCGGCGGCAGCGAACGCGGCCGCCATGCGCGGGTCGCGCGGCTCGTATTGCAGTTCGAATGCGTCGCCGCTTTGCAGATGCAGCAGAACCTGCCCGGCGAACAGATAGCCACCGCTGTCGCGGACGATGCGCGCGAGCAGATCCGGGCGGTCCGGCCATGGGCCGGGAATGCACAGCACGATTTTGGGGGTTTCGATCACGGTGGCGGCTCCTTGCCGTCAGGTATCGGATGCGCTTGAGCGGAATGGCCGCCGCAGCGAAACAGGCACGGCAGCGCTGGCCGGGGACAAACCATCCTCAGGTCAGCGCCGTCATCACGCCCTTGCGGTAAGCCGGACGCTGCTGCAGGCGTGCGTACCAGTCCTGCAGATGCGGCAGCGCCGGCCGTTCGATCGGCATCTCGAACCAGGCGTAGGCGAAGCTGCCCAGCGGGATGTCGCCCATCGCGAACTGCGCGCCCGACAGCCAGGGTTGCTGCGCCAGCGCCGCATCGGCCATGCCCAGCAATTGGCCAGATCGCGCCAGCGCCGCGGCGATCCTGGCCTCGTCGCGCGCCTCGGGCGCGGTGCGCAGCGTGCCCCAGAACAGGTCGCGGAACGCGCCGGCGAAGCTGGAGGTGGTCCAGTCCATCCACTTGTCGCCACGCGCGCGCGTGGCCGGATGCTGCGGATACAGCGTGTCCGGCGCATAGCGCGCGGCCAGGTAGCGCACGATGGCGTTGGATTCCCACAGCGCCAGGCCGTCGTCCTCGATCGCCGGCACCAGGCCGTTGGGATTCAATGCGCGGTAGGCCGGATCGGCGGTCTTGCCGAACGCGCCGCCGGCCTCGATCGATTCATAGGCCACGCCGATTTCCTCGGCGCACCACAGCACCTTGCGCACATTGCTCGAATTGTGTCGGCCCCAGATCGTCAGCATGGCAGCGCTCCTGTCGCGAGCGCCAATTCTATGCTGGCGCATGCCGGCCTGCGCCGCCGGCAGCGGCGAGCGCGCTCAGTCGAACTGCAGCACGAAGCCGCCGCGCGCCGGCACTGCCACGTCCACGATCTGCGCCGGCCCTACCTCGATGCGACGGCTGGCCAGCCCCAGCGGGCCGTCGCCATCGGCGATCAGGCGGGCGCCACGGCCGGCCACGCCCAGCTCCGCCAGGTTCAGGCGCAGCGTGCGCGGCTGCGCATCGGCGTTGACGCCGGCCACGTACCAGCGCGTGCCGCCGCGCCGCGCGAACACCGCGAAGCGGCCGGGATAGCCGTCCACATAGCGGCTGTCGTCCCACACCGAGGGCAGCTCGCGCAGCAGCGCCTGCACCTCCGGCGCGGCCTTCTCCAGATTCTCCGGGGTCTCGGCGTAATGCTGGATGCCGGACACGAACAGCACCGTCTCGGCCAGCTCGAAGCCCGGCGTGGTGCGGCGCTGCACCTTGTCGTTGAGCTTGACCAGGGCCAGCGGGGTGAAGTCCATCGGGTCGAACACGTTGCGCGCGAACGGCAGCATCGCCGCATGCGCCGGCACCTGGTCGGCATTGGCCTGCTCGAAGGTGGCGAATTCCAGGCCGCGCACCGCCTCCATCGTCATCAGGTCCGGCCAGGTGCGCTGCCAGCCGCGCGGCAAGGTGGCACCATGGAAGTTGAGCATCAGCCCGTACGGCGCGGCGTCCTGCATGATGTCCAGGTAATAGCCGATCATCGACTGCCCGTCGCCACCGAAGAAGTCGATCTTCACCCCGGCCACGCCCATCGCCTTGAGCCGCGCGAACTCGCGGATGCGGCTGGCGTGGGTCAGCATGCGGTCGCGCGGGGTCTGCGGCGCTTCGTTCCAGCTGCCGGCCGAGTTGTACCAGAGCAGGATCGCGACCTGCTTGCCGCGCGCGTAGTCGATCAGTTCGCGCAGCTTGTCCTCACCGATCTGGGTGTCCCACAAGGCGTCGATCAAGGTATAGCGCCAGCCCATGCGCGCAGCGAAGTCGATGTAGCGCTTCTGCACGGCGAAGGTGGTGGCGCCATCGCCGAGCAGCGGCCAGCTCCACGCCGCCTTGCCCGGCTGCGGCGGCGCGGCCTGCGCTGCCGCGGGCGGGTCGGCCAGGTCGGTACCGAGCGTGGACTCGGCGATGGTCTTCAGGCTGCCGACCGCGACGATGCGCCACGGCGAGCGCCACGGCAGCGCGAAGCGCGGATTGGCGGCGCCGCCGGGCAGCGCCTCGCGCGGGTCGGGCATGCCGATCGCGTACTCGCCGGGCGCGTCGGCGACCTCGCGCAGGCGACTGCCGGCGTGGCCGCGGCCGAGCGAGCCCTCGCTGAGCAGGACCCAGTCCGCCTCATGACGGAACAAGGCCGGATACACCCAGCCGGCGACGAGCGGCGACGGCGTGCCGACGCCGATGTCCTGCAGGTAGTACTCCTCGTACGAGGGATTGGTCCTGCCGAAGCCGGTCTTGGCCGGCGACATCGGCTGCAGCCAGGCGCGAGTGGCGGCGGCGAAGCGAAACGTGGTGGCGTCCTCGCGCAGCTCACGGATGTTCGGATCGCGCTGCGGAAAGGCGTAGCGGAACGCGACGCCATCGTCGGAGACCTGGAATTCGATCTGCAGGCGCTCGCCGTTGGCGCCGCGCCAGGAGAACACGCGGCGGTTGGCGCAGTAGTCGTTGATGCGCCGCTTGCCGGTCAGCAGTGCGTAGCGATCGTGCACCGGCTCGACCGGCGACACCGCGCGCAGGCGCAGGCCCTTGGAGAAATCGGCATCGTCGCGGACCAGGCCCAGCCGCGAGCGCAGCAGTACCTCGCGCCCGTCGCGCAGCACGCGGTAGTGCGCGCTGCCGGCCGCGTCCACGCTCACTTGCGCGCGCAGCATGGCGTCCGGGCTGAGCACGTCGCCGACCATGCGCTCGGCGGCCAGCGCCGGCAGCGCGCACAGCAGCAACACCCAGGCCGCGGCGATCATCGCCGCGCCCCAGCACCGGCGGCTCAAAATTGCGGGTTCTTTTCCCATGCCGGCCTCGCTCGGCAATAGACCGCATAGCGCTCGTGGGCGATGCGGTAGAACGGCACCAGAGTGATCGGGCCTTCGATGCCGTCGGCCTCGAACACCTGCTCCATGCCTTCACGCTTGCGCGCCCACAATTGTTCTGGCGCGAAATACACCGCCGGCAGCTGGCGGCCGACGATCCTGTTCAACGACGGCCGCTGGTCGGACACGTGCAGCTGCGCCGGATCGATGCCGTCGCTGCCCAGCTGCGCGGCCAGCACCAGCGGGCCGTACATCATCGCCTGCAGGCTGGGTTCGTCGGGCAGCGGCGCGGCGTGCAGCGCCATCGGCAGGTCCAGTTCGATGCGGTCGCCGTCGGCGAAACGGCGCTGCAGCGCCAGATAGCTGCCAGGTGTCGCCTTGACCGCCTGCGCCTTGCCGTTGATGCGCAGGCGCACGCCCTGGGTGGCCCAATACGGGATGCGCAGGCGCAGCGTCATCTGCTGCGGGCGCTTGCACTGGAACTCCAGCGCGGTGCCTTCCTGCTGCGGGAACCGGGTGCGCTGCACCACGCGCAGGCCGCGCTCGGGCCAATCCAGCTGCGAGGCGATGAACAGGTTGACGGTGAGGCCGGCATCGTCGCGAAAATAGATGCTGTCGTTGCTCTTGGCGAACTCTTCCACGCCGGTACCGGTGCAGCACCAGAACGAGGCGAACGGCGTGTTGTAGAGCTTCCAGTAACCGGCATCCATCGGCACGAAATACATCATCATGCCGGCTTCGTCCTGGGTGCCCAGGCGCGCGTTGAACAGCACGCGCTCGTAGTAATCCATCAGCGCCGCGTCCGGCTGCCAGGTGTACAGGTGCCGGGTCAGCTTGAGCATGTTGTAGCTGCAGCAGCACTCGTGGCTGTGCCCGCTCAGGCGCCCGGCGAAGTGGTCGGGCTTGCCGAACATCTCGAAGTCGCTGACGCCGCCGGTGCAGTAGGCATGGTGGCCGCTGACCGTGCGCCAGAAGAATTCGGCGATCTGGCGCTGGCGCGGCTCGCCGTCGATCTCGTAGGCGCGCGCGGCAGCGACGATCTTCGGGATCTGGGTGTTGGCGTGCAGGCCGGCCAGTGCGTCGCGCTGCTGCGCCAGCGGTTCCAGCAGCGAGGCCTGCTCGTAGCGCGTAGCCCAGCGCTGGTACCTGGCGTCGCCGCTGAGCAGGGACAGCTCCAGCAGCGACTCGTGCACGCCGCCGAACTCCACGCCGAGGATGTGCTGCCACTGCGCGGCGTCGCAGCCGTCCATCCACGCGCCCAGCCAGTCGGCGAAGCGCTGCGCGCTGCGCAGCGCCTGCGCATTGCCGGCATGGCGGGCCATGTCCAGGTGCCCGGCCAGGATCTTGTGCGCGGTGTAGAGCGGCACCCACACGTCCTCGCCGCGGCGCAGCCGCGCGTAGAACGCGGCCGGATACGCACCGAGATAACCGTCCTCGCGCTGGCAACGCGCCAGTTCGGCGACCAGCGCATCGGCCTTGTCCTTCAGCGCGGCATCGCCAGTGGCGGCGTACAGCAGCGCGCAGGCGGACAGGTAATGGCCGCCGGCGAAATGCCCGCGCAGTTCGCACTTCGGTGATTCCCAACCACTCAACGGTTCGGCATCCGAGGCCAGGCCCGCGACAAGCCGGAAGTTGTGCAGCAGGCGCGCATTGGGAATCGACATCAGGTAGCGGCGGTCGCGCTCGCGTGCCTGCAGGAACGGACCGTCGAGCAATTGCACCTGGCCCAGTGCGAACGGCTGCTCGCGCAGTTGCACTGCCGGCTGCCGTTTAGCCTGCTCCGGCATGACCGCCGATACTGCCGCGCCCAGCGCATCGCCCTGCGTCAACAGGCCCAGCGCGGCCAGCGAGGCGCCGCCGTAGTGCAGGAAATCGCGCCGTGTGCAGGCCAGGGCTGCCTCTTCATGCTCCGTCATGCGTCCGCTCCCGCATCCGGCATGCGCCGGGTCAACACGCGCTGCAGCAGGCAGAACAACAGCAGCAGCGCGCCGATCACGATGCGCGTCCACCACGAGCTGAGCGTGCCGTCGAACACGATCAGGGTCTGGATCACGCCCAGCATCAGCACGCCGAACAGCGTGCCGATCACGTAGCCGCTGCCGCCGGCCAGCAAGCTGCCGCCGATCACCACCGCGGCGATCGCGTCCAGCTCCAGGCCGAGCGCATGCAGGCTGTAGCCGGACAGCATGTAGAACGTGCACACCACCCCGGCCAGCGCCGAACAGAAGCCGCTGAAGGCGTAGACCTTGACCTGGGTGGCGGCCACCGGCAGGCCCATCAGCCGCGCCGAAGCTTCGCTCCCGCCCAGCGCGTACACGCAGCGGCCGAAGCGCGTACAGTGCGCCAGCCACATGCCCAGCGCCACCGTGGCCAGCGCGATCAGCGCGCCGATCGACAGCGAGGCGCCGGCGCCGATCGGCACGCGGAACTGGGCGATGGCCACGTACAACGCATCGTCGATCGGGATCGAATCGACGCTGATCAGGTAGCTGGCGCCGCGCGCCAGGAACATGCCGGCCAGGGTCACCACGAACGGCTGCAGCCGGTAGCGCTGGATCAGCGTGCCCATGAACGCGCCGAACAGCGCCCCGAGCAGCAGCAGCAGCGGGATCGCCGCCAGCGGCGACCAGTCATGGCGCTGCACCAGCGACGCCGACAGCACGGTGCTGAACGCGATCACCGCGCCCACCGACAGGTCGATGCCGCCGCTGAGGATCACGAACGTCATGCCGACCGCGGCGATGCACAGGAAGGCGTTGTCGATCAGCAGATTGGCGAACACCTGCGGCGACAGGAAGCCGTCGTAGAGCACGCCGCCGGCGCCGAGCATGGCCATGAACAGGGCCACGGTGATCGCCAGCGGCAGGCGCGCGCCGTGCAGCAGCGTGCCGACGCGGCGCAGGCCGCGCGCGGTCTGGATCGGCGCCCCGGCCGCGCTCATCGCCGCGCTCCCGGCTCGGCACGCCGCACCCAGCCGCGCACACTGGCGCGGAACTGCGGCGACTGCAGCAGCATCACCGCGAACACCAGCAGCGCCTTGATCAGCATGTTGACCTGCGCCGGCACGCCGATCGCGTAGATCGTCGCGGTCAGGGTCTGGATGATCAGCGCGCCGATCAGGCTGCCGGCCAGGCTGAAGCGGCCGCCGTCGAGCAGGGTGCCGCCGAGGGTGACCGCCAGGATCGCGTCCAGCTCCATCAGCTGGCCGGCGTTGTTGGCGTCGGCGCTCTTGACGTTGGAGCTGATCAGCAACCCGGCCAGGCCGGCGCTGAACGCGCAGAACACGTACAGCAGCACCGTGATCAGCCGCGCCTTGATCCCGGCCACCCGCGCCGCGCGCGGGTTGTGCCCGATCGCGCGCACGAACAGGCCCAGCGCGGTGCGCCCGAGCAGCAGCTGCAACGCCACGAACACCGCCGCGACCACGAACAGCGCGAACGGCAGGCCGAGCAGGAAGCCGTTGCCGAGATAGAAATACGGCGGGTGGTAGATGGTCAGGATCTGGCCGTCGCCGATCAGCTGCGCCACGCCGCGCCCGGCCACCATCAGAATCAGCGTGGCGATGATCGGCTGCATGCCGACCTTGACCACCAGCAACCCGTTCCACAGTCCGCACGCCGCGGCGACCAGCAGCGGCGCTACGATCACCGCCCACAGCGGGAAGCGGCTGTGTTCGCCGCCGCCGATCATCCATGCCGCCACCGTCGCGGCGATCGCCACCACCGCGCCGACCGAGATGTCCAGGCCGCGCACCGCGATCACCAGGGTCATGCCCAGCGCGACCAGCGCCAGCGGTGCGGCGCGATTGCCGATGTCCACCAGGTTGCCGTACAGGTGCCCGTCGCGCCATTGCAGCGCCAGGAAGCCGGGATTCCACAGGCCGTTGCCGAGCAGCAGCAGCGCCAGCGTCGCCAGCGGCCAGAACAGCGGGTGGGCGATGATGCGCGCCGGCAGCCGCGGCGCGCTCGGCGATTGCGTGGCCGCCGCGCTCATGCCGCCGCGCTCCCGGCGATCAGCTCGAACACCGCGCGTTCGCCGCAGCCGCCCGGCAGTTCGCCGACCAGGCGCCGTTCGCGCAACACCGCGATGCGGTCGGCGATGCGCTCGATCTCGGCGACCTCGGCGGAAATGAACAACACCGCCATGCCCTCGCGGGCCAGCGCCAGGATACGGGTCATGATGTCCTGCTTGGCGGCGATGTCGATGCCGCGGGTGGGTTCGTCGAGGATCAGCAACCGTGGCCGCGTCGCCAGCCAGCGCGCCAGCACCACTTTCTGCTGGTTGCCGCCGGACAGCAGGCCGACCGGCGTTTCCACGCTGGCGGTCTTGATGCCCAGCGCGTCCACGTAGCCCTGCGCGATGCGCAGTTGTTCGGCCAGCGGCAGGAACCGGCGCAGGCCCATGCGCGCCTGCAGCGCCAGCACGATGTTCTCGCGCACCGACAGCTCGGCGACGATGCCGTCGGTCTTGCGCTCTTCCGGGCACAGCGCCAGGCCATGGCGGATCGCGTCGGGCGGGCCGCGCAGCGCCACGTCATGACCGTCGATGGACACACGGCCGCAATCGGCGCGGTCCAGGCCGAACAGCAGCCGCGCCAACTCGGTGCGGCCGGCGCCGAGCAGGCCGGCCAGGCCCAGCACCTGGCCGCGGCGCAGTTGCAGGTCGATCGGATGCAACTGGCCGCGCCGGCCCAGGCCCTGCGCCTGCAGCAGCACCGGCGCGGCTTCGGGCGGCGCGGCGTCCACCGCCGTGGCGGCCGCGGCAGCCACGTCCAGTTCGCGCCCGACCATCGCCGCGATCAGCCGCGGCGCCGGCAGGTCCGCGGCCAGGTATTCGCCGACCAGGCGCCCGTTGCGCAGCACGCTGATGCGGTCGGACACCGCGTACACCTGGTCGAGGAAATGGGTCACGAACAGGATCGCCATGCCCTGCTCGCGCAGGCCGCGCATCACCCGGAACAGTTCGGCGACCTCGCCTTCGTCGAGGCTGGAGGTGGGTTCGTCGAGGATCAGCACGCGCGCCGACACGCTCAGCGCGCGCGCGATCGCCACCATCTGCTGCACCGCCACCGGATAGGCGCACAGCGCGCGGCGCACGTCGATGTCCACGCCCAGCCGCTGCAGGCACGCACGCGCTTCGCGCTCGACCCGGCGCCAGTCGATGCGCCGCGGCCAACCTTTCAGCGGATAGCGGCCGGCGAAGATGTTCTCGGCCACCGACAGGTTCGGGCACAGGTTCACTTCCTGGTACACGGTGCTGATGCCCAGCTGCTGCGCCTGCAGCGGCGAGCTCGGCGCAATGGCGTCGCCGTCCAGCGCCATGCGCCCGGCATCGGCGGCGACCGCGCCGGTCAGCAACTTGATCAGGGTGGATTTGCCGGCGCCGTTCTGGCCCATCAGCGCGTGAATCTCGCCGCGGCGCAGGCACAGCGCTACGTCGTCCAGCGCGGCGACGCCGGCGTAGGCCTTGCTCAGTCCCTGCGCATGCAGCACCACCGGCGTCATCGGCAGGCCCCGTCAGTACTTGCGCTTGGGCAGCTCGGCGGCGGCCTGCGCCTGGGTGTACACCGATTCCTCGACCACGATGCGCTTGGGCAGCGGCTTGCCGGCCTTGGCATCGCGGATCACCTGCACCAGTTGCGGGCCGAGCAGCGGATTGCATTCCACGGTGACGTTGAGCTTGCCGGCCTGCATCGCCTCGAACGCGCCCTTCACCCCGTCGATCGAAATCACCAGGATGTCCTTGCCCGGCTTCAGCCCGGCTTCCTCGATCGCCTGGATCGCGCCGATCGCCATGTCGTCGTTGTGCGCGTACAGCACGTCGATGTTGCGCCCTTCCGACTTCAGGAACGCCTCCATCACTTCCTTGCCCTTGGCGCGGGTGAAGTCGCCGCTCTGCGAGCGCACCACCTGGAAGCGCGGGTTGGCCGCGATGATCTCCTTGAAGCCCTGCATGCGGTCGATGGCCGGCGCCGAGCCAACTGTGCCCTGCAGCTCGACGATGCGCACCCGCTTGTCGCCGTCCTTCAGCGGCGACTGTTCGAGCAGCCAGCGCCCGGCCTTGCGCCCTTCCTCGACGAAGTCCGAGCCGATCAGCGTGGTGTACAGGCTGTCGTCGGAAACCTTGACCGCGCGGTCGGTCAGCACCACCGGGATGTTGGCCGCCTTGGCCTCGCGCAGCACGGTTTCCCAGCCGGATTCGACCACCGGCGAGAACGCGATCACGTCCACGCGCTGGGCGATGAACGAGCGCAGCGCCTTGATCTGATTTTCCTGTTTCTGCTGCGCGTCGGAGAATTTCAGCTTCATCCCCGCCTGCTCGATCGCCTGCTTGACCGAGGCGGTGTTGGCGGTGCGCCACTCGCTCTCGGCGCCGACCTGGCTGAAGCCGACCGTGATCTGGCCCGGCTTGGCGGCCGCGTCCTTGCCGCCGCCGGAACACGCGCTCAACGCCGCACCCAGCAGGACCGCCATTCCCAGCACCGCCGCACGCATACCTGACTTCTGCATAACCCCTCCTCGTTGGTTGCACGCTGGCGGTCGCGCGGCGCTAGTGCCGCGGCGGCCGCCCACCCTCCCAGGCAGGCGCGCGAATGGATCGATCAGTTCATCCCGCGAATGTATAGGCCGTCTTGACCGTCGTGTAGAACTCCACCGCATAGCGGCCCTGCTCGCGCGGGCCGTAGCTGGACGCCTTGCGCCCGCCGAACGGCACGTGCGGATCGACCCCGGCGGTGGGCAGGTTGACCATGACCATGCCGGCCTGCGCATGCCGCTTGAAATGCGTGGCGTGCTGCAGCGAGCGCGTGGCGATGCCGGCGCACAGGCCGAATTCGGTGTCGCTGGCCAGCGCCAGCGCATGTTCGTAATCGTCGGCCGGCATCACCGCCGCGACCGGGCCGAACACTTCCTCGCGCGCGATGCGGTGCTGCGGCTGCGCGGCGATCAGCGCCGGGCGCATGTAGTAGCCCTGGTGCTCGCACTCCAGCGCCTCGCCGCCGTACACCAGCTCGGCGCCTTCTTCCTGGGCGATGCGCACGTAGTCGCGGTCCTGCGCGAACTGGCTGGCGCTGGCGACCGGGCCGATGTCGATGCCGGAGCTCAGCGCATGGCCGATCTTCAGCGTGGCCAGGCGCTTGCTCACCCGCGCGACGAACTCGTCGTACACCGCGCGCTCCACGATCAAGCGGCTCGACGCAGTGCAGCGCTGGCCGGTGGAGAAGTACGCACCGTTGACCGCGATCTCCACCGCCAGGTCCAGGTCCGCATCGGCCAGCACCACCAGCGGATTCTTGCCGCCCAGTTCCAGCTGGATCTTCAGCCCGCGCGCGGCGGCCTGCTTGAGCAGATGGTTGCCGGTGGGCACCGAGCCGGTGAAGCTCAGCGCGTCGATGCCGCGGTCCTCGACCAGCGCCTGGCCGACCGTGCGGCCGCTGCCGATCACCAGATTGAACGCGCCGCTGGGCAGGCCGGCGCGGCTGAGGATCTCGGCCAGCGCCCAGGCGCAGCCGGGCACGATCTCGGCCGGCTTGAACACCACGGTGTTGCCGTAGGCCAGCGCCGGGGCGATCTTCCACGCCGGGATCGCCAGCGGGAAATTCCACGGCGCGATGATGCCGACCGTGCCGACCGGCTCGCGGGTGATCTCCACGTCCACGCCGGGGCGGGTGGAGGCGAGTTTCTCGCCGGGAATGCGCAGCGCCTCGCCGGCGAAGAACTTGAAGATCTGCCCGGCGCGGGCGGCCTCGCCGATGCTCTCCGGCAGGGTCTTGCCCTCTTCGGACGCCAGCAGCGTGCCCAGTTCCTGCTTGCGCGCCAGGATCTCGGTGCCGACGAAGTCCAGCGCGTCGGCGCGCTGCTGCGGCGTGCTCGCCGCCCACCTGGCCTGCGCCGCGTTGGCCGCGGCGATCGCGCCGCGCACCGCGTCCGCATCGACGCTGCCGACCTCGCCCACCGGCGCGGACAGGTCGGACGGATTCTCGTCCGCCGCGATATCGCTGCCGGCCAGCCACTGGCCGTCGATATAACTCTGGAAACGTTGGCTCATGCCGTTCTCCTGTTCGGTTACAGCGCGCGCACGCCACCCAGTTCGAACCCGGCCGACACCCGCTGCAACGGATTGACCAGGGCCGCGCCCAGTTCCGGCAGTTCGATCTCGAAGCGGTCGCCCGGCTCGGCCTGCACGCCGTCGGCGAAGCTCAGTGTGGCAGTGCCGAAGAAGTGCAGGTGCACGTCGCCGGGCACGCGATGCGCGGCGTACTTGAAGTGGTGGTATTCCAGATTGGCCAGCGAGTGGCACATGTTGGCCTCGCCGGTGACGAAGGGCTTTTCCCAGATCAGCGCATCGCCGCGGCGGATGCGGCTGCTGCCGCGCAGGTCGCGCGGCAGTTCGCCGCTGCGCAGCTCCGGCCCGACCGCGCAGGCGCGCAGCTTGGAATGGGCCAGGTACAGATAGTTCTGGCGTTCGGTGATGTGGTCGGAGAACTCGTTGCCGAGCGCGAAGCCGAGCCGGTACGGCACCCCGTCGGCGCCGATCACGTACAGCCCGACCAGCTCCGGCTCCTCGCCGCCGTCCAGCGCGAAGTCCGGCGACGGCAACGGTGCGCCCGGCGCGACCAGGATGCTGCCATCGCCCTTGTAGAACCATTCCGGCTGCGCGCCGGGCTGGCCATCGCGCGGGATGCCGCCTTCCACGCCGAGCTGGAAGATCTTCATCGAATCGGTGAGTGTGCCCTGGTCGGCCTGCTGCTGCAGGTTCTGATGCATCGCATCGCGGGTGGCGGCGCTGCCCAGGTGGGTCAGGCCGGTGCCGGTGACGCGGCAATGCGCCGGGTCCGGATGGGTCAGCGGCGACAGCACGCGGTGGTTGGCCAGCAGCTCGGCGTAGTCGAGCACGATGTCGCCGAGCTGATGCGTGGCGTAGGCGTCCAGGCCGAGGCCGGCGGCGAGCGCGGCGTTGGCCAGCGCATAGGTCGAGCCGACTTCGCGCAGCAGGCGCACCTGGGTGCCGTCCGCCACCACTGCCCCCACGCTGGGGATGCCGGACTCGTCGAGCAGTTGGATCAATCGCATGAATCGGTCGCCTGTCGGAATACGAAAGAGCGGCGCGGCAGCACAGACCGCCGGTGCCGCGGATGCGGTTCTATTCTGGCCGGATGACCTATATGCAACAAATATCGTTTTTGGCTTAATGTATACGAACATTCATATGTATTGGCCCGCCATGCCTGCCGCCACGCCCTGGTTCGTCCGCGCCCGCCTGAAGACCCGGCAGCTGATGCTGCTGCTGGCGATCGAGGAGGAAGGTAACATCCACCGCGCCGCCGAGACCTTGAACATGTCGCAGCCGGCCGCGTCCAAGCTGCTGAAGGACCTGGAGGACATGATGGAGGTGCCGCTGTTCGAGCGGCTGCCGCGCGGCATGCGCCCGACCTGGTACGGCGAGGCGATGATCCGCCACGCGCGCATCGCCCTGTCCAGCCTGGGCGAGGCCGGCGCCGAGATCGAGGCGTTGAAGGCCGGCTATTTCGGCAGCGTCAGCGTCGGCGCCATCGCCGGGCCGGCGATGACCCTGCTGCCGGCCGCGCTGGCCCAGGTCACCGAACAGCATCCGCTGCTGCGGGTGGTGCTGCGCGTGGACGGCAGCGACGTGTTGCTGGAGCAGCTGGCGCAGAACAAGCTCGACATCGTGGTGGCGCGGCTGTTCGCGCGCCACGACAAGCGCAACCTGCACTACCAGGCGCTGGCCGAGGAAGAGGTCTGCGCCATTGCTCGTCCCGGCCACCCGCTGCTGGCGATGCCGCAACCGGCGCTGCGCGAACTGGCCGCGGCCGGCTGGATCGTGCCGCCGGACGGCAGCGTGCTACGCCACCGCTTCGAGCTGATGTTCCAGAACGCCGGGCTGGAACCGCCGAGGCGGGTGGTGGAGACCTCGGCGCTGGTGGTGCTGCCGCAACTGCTGCGCCTGGGCGATTACCTGGCGGTGGTGCCGGTGGACGTGGCCCGGCATTTCGCCGACCACGGCAGCGTGGCGATCGTGCCGGTGGACCTGTCGTGCCGGATGGACGCCTTCGGCATCGTCACCCGCACCGACTGGCTACTGTCGCCGGGCGCGCGGATCATGCTGCAGGCGCTGCAGGCGGCGGCCGGGCCGGTGTACGGCCATGTCGCGCCGGCCGAGGATGCGCCGGCGCCGGCGGAGGCGCGAACCGAAGGCTGATGCCGGGGCCGAAACCCCTCCCAGAGTGCACCCAGCCGGCCAACCGCAAGCCCCTTGTAGGCGGCTTCAGCCGCGACCGAACGCAGCGATAAACATTCCGTCTTCGGACACCGTCGGGGCTGAAGCCCCTCCCACAGTGCAACCCGCCAGCCAATCGCGACCATCTTGTGGGAGCGACTTCAATCGCGACGAGCGGAGCCTGGAATCGCGATCGTTTCAGTGATCGGCCGGGGCTGAAGCCCCTCCTACCTGTCGGCGACGCATCCGCATCCGCCGCTCAGGTCCAGCCCGCATCCACCACGAATTCCTGCGCGGTGATCGCGCGCGACTCGTCCGAGGCCAGGAACAGCGCCATGCGCGCGATGTCCTCGGGCATCACCTTGTCCGGCAGGCACTGGTTGCGCGCCAGTTCGCGCTCGCCGGCCTCGTCCAACCACAGCGTGACCTGGCGTTCGGTCATCACCCAGCCCGGGGTCAGCACATTGACCCGGATCCGCGCCGCGCCCAGCTCGCGCGCCAGGCCGCGGGTCAGCCCGTTCACCGACGACTTGGCGGTGGCGTAGACCGGATAGCCGCCGGTCTTGGTCTGCCAGCCGGTGGAACCGAGATTGACGATCGAACCGCCGCCGAGCCGCTTCATGCCCGGCACCGCCGCCTGGATGGCGAAGAACGCGGCGCGCTGGTTGATCGCCACGCAGCGCTCCCAGTACGCCGGGGTTACCGCGTCCAGCGCGTGCCGGTCGTCGCTGCCCACGTTGTTGAGCAGCACGTGGAAATCGCCCAGCTCGGCGGCAGCCTCGCCCAGCGCCGCCTGCAGCGCGGCCACGTCGGTGACGTCGCAACGGCGCCACCACGGCCTGGCCAGGCCGGCCGCGGCCAGGCGCTCGGCCAACGCCGCGCTGGCCTCGGCGGCCACGTCGACGAAGGCGACCTGCGCGCCCTGCCCGGCGAAGGCCTCGACCAGGGCCGCGCCGATGCCCGACCCGCCGCCGGTGATGAAGACGCGGCGCCCGTGCAGGCTGCCGTAGGTTGCGTTGCCGATGCCGGGAGACGCCGCGCTTGCCGTGTTGTCCATGCCGTTTCGCTCTAGGTGGATAGGATTTTGATATACAAAAAAAAATATCTGAATGCAGATATTTGTTATTTTTCATGTATCAATATGCCCGCTAGCATCCCCGACGTAAAGCACCCCGGGCGACGCCGCGCAGGCACCGATCCGGGCCAATCAGGTCTCGAGGATTCCGCCAGCATGGGCTCACCCACCAAACCGGTCCGCCGCAGCCAGGCGTGGTTCGGTCGCGAAGGCAAGCAGGGTTTCTACTACCGCAGCTGGCTCAAGAGCGCGGGCCACCCGCACGACATGTTCGACGGGCGCCCGGTGATCGGCATCTGCAACACCTGGTCCGAACTGACCCCGTGCAACGGCCACCTGCGCGAGCTGGCCGAGCACGTCAAACGCGGCGTCTACGAGGCCGGCGGCTTCCCGCTGGAATTCCCGGTGATGTCGCTGGGCGAGACGCAGATGCTGCCCACCGCGATGCTGTTCCGCAATCTGGCCAGCATGGACGTGGAGGAATCGATCCGCGCCAATCCGCTGGACGGCGTGGTGCTGCTGATGGGCTGCGACAAGACCACCCCGTCGCTGCTGATGGGCGCGGCCAGCGTGGACCTGCCGACGATCGGTTTATCCGGCGGCCCGTCGCTGTCCGGCAACTGGCGCGGGCAGCCGCTGGGCTCGGGCACCGGGGTGATCCAGATGTCGGAGATGGTTCGCGCCGGCACTCTGAGCCAGGACGAGTTCGTCGAGGCCGAGGCCTGCATGCAGCGCTCCAAGGGCAGCTGCATGACCATGGGCACCGCCTCGACGATGGCCAGCATGGTCGAAGCGCTGGGCATTTCCTTGCCGGAAAACGCGGCGATCCCTGCGGTCGATGCGCGCCGCGCGCGGCTGGCGCGGCTCAGCGGCCGGCGCATCGTGCAGATGGTGGAGGACGACCTGCGCATGTCACAGGTGCTGACCCGGTCCGCGTTCGCGAACGCGATCAAGGTCAATGCGGCGATCGGCGGCTCCACCAATGCGGTGATCCACCTGCTGGCCATCGCCGGGCGCCTGGGCGTGCCGCTGAGCCTGGACGACTGGGACCAGCTGGGCTCGCGGCTGCCGTGCCTGGTCAACCTGAAACCGTCCGGCCAGTACCTGATGGAAGATTTCTACTACGCTGGCGGATTGCCGGCAGTGATGCGCGAACTCGGCGCCGAGCTGGACCTGGACGCGCTCACCGTCAACGGCCGCACCCTGGGCGAGAACGTGGCCGACGCGCCGTGCTGGAACCGCGAGGTGATCCACGCGCTGGACACGCCGTTCCGCGAACAGGCCGGCATCGCCGTGCTGCGCGGCAACCTGGCCCCGGACGGCGCGGTGATCAAGCCTTCGGCGGCCTCGCCGCACCTGCTGCGCCACCGTGGCCGCGCGGTGGTGTTCGAGAGCATCGAGGACATGAAGGCGCGCATCGACGACGAGGCGCTGGACATCGACGCCGACTGCATCATGGTGCTGAAGAACTGCGGCCCTCGCGGCTACCCTGGGATGGCCGAGGTCGGCAACATGCCGCTGCCGCCTAAGCTGCTGCGCGCCGGCGTCACCGACATGGTGCGCATCTCCGACGCGCGCATGAGCGGCACCGCCTACGGCACTGTGGTCCTGCACGCCTCGCCCGAAGCCGCCACCGGCGGCACCCTGGCGCTGGTGCGCGACGGCGACATCATCGAACTGGACGTACCCGGGCGCTCGCTGCACCTGGAAGTCAGCGACGCGGAACTGCTGCGCCGGCGCAGCGAATGGACGCCGCTGCCGACGCCGCTGCGCGGCTGGGCCAAACTGTACGTGGAGCATGTGCAGCAGGCGCACCTGGGCGCGGACCTGGATTTCCTGGTCGGCGGCAGCGGCGCCGACGTGGCCCGCGACTCGCATTGAATCCGAATCGCAACGCGCCGGCGCCCGGCGCGGACGCTCGCACGGCAAGAGACTGAAACCGGTACCGCAAGCCGATGCGCTACCTGCGGTACCGCTGGACACGGCCGACAGCGCGCCGGTGCCTGCTTACGCGCCAGGGCATGCCCCGGCGCGCGCCGTTCAACACGCAGCCAGATCCTCGAACAGGCAGCGATCGTCCTCCGGAGGCGGACGCTTGCGTAGCATCTGTTCGGCGATCTGCACCGGATCGCTCCCGACCGCCGACTGACGCCGCGCAGGCGCCTGCTGCAGCGCCTGCGCCTGCGACTGCGCCTGCGCACGATCAGGCTGGACATCCGCACGCGCCGTGCGCATGTCCTGTCCTTGCGGCAGCGGCCCCGACGACTGTTCGAAGCGCGCGAACCGCTGGTCCGATTCCAGGATCTGGCGTACCGAACGCGCGTAGCGATCGCGCTCGGCCGGCGTCTCCGAGTGATAGGCGCCCACCGCCGCCCAGCTATTGCCGTACTTGTTCATCATCTGCCGCAGATGCCAGGCCGCCACATAGGTACTTTCGCAGGGATCCATCAGCTCGCGCACCGAGACCCCGTACTGCGACAGGCGCCGCAGATGGATCGAATTGATCTGCATCTGCCCATAGTCGATGCTGCCGTTGGCGTTGCGATGCACCGTCTGCGGCCGGGCGCGCGACTCCTGCCAGGCGATGGCCTTGAGCACGCGCGCATTGACCTGCTGATAGGCCGCGGCCTGCTCAAAGCAACCGGCATGTGCCAGCGGCGTGGCTAGCCACGCCGCAAGCAGCCATCCTATCCGTCGCATACGGGCTACACCGTATGGAGCTGGAACGACACGTCCGCCGAGGCGGAAAGCGCCGGTTCGCCGAAGAGTGAAGCCAGCAAGCCTTCTTCCCGGCCGGATTGCTTGTCCTTCCCTTCCATGGCATCCGCCAACTGGCGCGCAATCGCATCCTCCTGAGCCTCGGACAGCTGCGGCGTATCGCCGCGCCCGTCCTGTGTCGACAGATTGTCATTCAGGGCATCCGCCAACTGGCCCGCAATCGCATCCTCCTGAGCCTCGGACAGCTGCGGCGTATCGCCGCGCCCGTCCTGTGTCGACAGATTGTCATTCAGGGCATCCGCCAACTGGCCCGCAATCGCATCCTCCTGAGCCTTGGACAGCAACGGCGTATCGCCGCGCCCGTCCTGCATAGACAGATTGTCCTGCCCGCCGAATTGCGTGTCCTTCCTTTCCATGGCATCCGCCAACTGGCGCGCAATCGCATCCTCCTGAGCCTCGGACAGCGGCGGCGTCTGCGATTGCGCCGTCATGCCGCCCTGGACCGCCAAGCCCGAGGCAACGGCCGCTTCGGCCAACGTGCGGCTGATGCCGTTCTCCGCTTTGTCCAAAGTGCCGCTGATGCCGTTCTCCGCTTTGTCCAAAGTACGGTTGACGGCGGCGTCGGCCGAGGCCAGATCCTTTTTCAGCGGATCCAGAAACGGCTCGGCCACGTCCTTGGCGCCGTCGCGCAGCATCCACAGCGGCTTGCGCGCCATCGTATCGCCGATGACATTGGCGTACTTGGACAGGGGCGTGCCATCCATAAACGAACGGGTGAGATTGGCGCCGACATTGGCGACCATGCCTTCCGGCGTCAGCGAGGTGCACAGGTTGAACGCATTGCCCGCCACGGACAGGCTATCCTTGCCCAGGCGGTCGAAACGGCCATGTGCCACGTCATCGACGCAACGCATGCCGCCGGCCACCGCGCCTTCGGCGGAATCGACGACTTGATTCAGGCTTTTATCGACGGCGTCGCGGGCCTTGTCCAGCCCGCCCTTGGCGGTCTCGGCGAGCTTGGTGAGGCCCTTGCTCAGATGCGCATCGGCCACAGTACCCAGGGCCAGATCGGTCATCGCCCCGCCAACGGTCAAGCCCAGCTTGAACTCGGCCTTGGCGGTGTCGCCCACGGCCTTGCCAGCCTGCCCCAATTCATGAAGCCCGCCCCTGAAATCCCCCTGCAGGACGTCGCCGAAAGCATGGACGCCATGCTCTACGGCACCTTCCACGCCTTTGGCTATGTCTTTCGCCCCCTGCTCGACGCCGTGTGCGACATCTTCTACCGCATTGGTGATGCCATGCCCGATACTTTTGAAGAAACTTTTAAGGCTCATCGAAAAGTCCTCATTTTTTGTCGAAGTGAACCGGTTCCGGCCCGGACCAGCGACCGATCAGACGGCCGCGATCCAACACTAAGTGCAGGCGCGCGTACACTTGCCGCTTCAACCGAACCGATCGCTCCCTCTGCGAAACAAGGCGAAAAGATCCGCGCATCACCCCCGCTGGCACGCTCTTTCTTCGCTCACGGCGGTCCAATTTCGTGGATCGACGGTACCGCTGCGGATCGGGCGTCTACCTTAGGCCCGGGCTAGATGCCCGGACCATCGTGGTCGATATCACTCAACCATAGACATTGAGATAGTCACTATGAGCCTTCTAAACATCGGTGGAAACTTCGCTGCCTCTGCTCAGAACGTCAATACCGAAACCGCCAACACCCAATCCCCCTCCAACAACTGCGACGGTGGCAACTCCTCCGCGCAGATCGACCAGTTGATGCTTAAGCTGATCGAGACGCTGCTTAAGCAATTGCAGGGCCCGCAGCAGGGCCAGGATTGCCAGCAGGGCCAGCAGGGCCAGCAGGGCCAGGGCGCTCAGGGTCCCGACCAGAGCGGCGGCGGGCAGGGTCCCGGTCAGGGCGGCGGCCAGGGTGGCCAGCAGGGTGGCCAGGGCATTGACGGCGTTGGCCAGGTGCTGATGGCTGTACTGTCGACGCTCCTGCAGCAGTTGCAGGGCGGCGGCATGGGCGGCGGCATGGGCGGCGGCTTCGGCGGCGGCATGAGCGGCGGCTTCGGCAACAACAGCTTCGAGCAAGGCCCTGGCCCCCAGATCAATTGAGGAGTGCCACTGCGCCTCGCTCGCGACTGCGAGCGAGGCGCCACACTCAGGGCGAGACCACGTGGGGCGTCAGCAGGAACAAACGCTGCACGCTGCTGCGCTGCTTGGAGCGATGCTGGAACAGGCGGCCCAACACCGGCACCTTGGACAATCCCGGAACGCCGGTCACGCTATTCTCGTCGTCGTTGCTCTCGTAGCCGGCGATCAGCAGGCTCTCGCCGTCGTTGACGAAGGCCTCGGTATTGATCTGACTGGAAGAGATCACCGGAATCTGGTCCACCGTCTTCGATGTCAACTGCCCATCCTCGATATGCACGTCGAGGCGAATCTGCTTGGCCTCTGAATCGGGTATCACCGTGGGCAACACCCGCAGCGAAACGCCGGCCGACAGCCCGTACAGATCCGCGCTCTGATAGCCTGCCACGCGCACGAAGAAGCGTTGCCGCTGGTCCATGATGGCCTCGACGTTGTCCAGCGTCGCCACTTTCGGCGTAGAGACGATCTTGGCGCGATTGCTCTGCTCCAGCGCCGACACCCGCGTCATCAGAAAACGACCGGCATCGCCGAGCACGGCCGTGAGCATGCCGCCGCCAGGCGTCAGCCCGTCGGCACTGTCGCCCAGCCCCGGGTTGGCGCCGGGAGCGCGGTAGCCCAGCGCAGCGCCCTTTGCGTCGCCGTTCTGCAGGTCCAGATGGCGGTTGTGCAATCGCCAGTCCACGCCGAGATCGCGCAGGGCGCCGTCCTGTACCTCGATGATCGTCGCGTCGATCTGCAGCAGCATCGGACGCGCGTCCAGTTGCTGGATCAGCGATGCGTAACCGTCCATGCGTTCCGGGCGATCGCGGATCACCACGGCGTTAACGCGCGGATCGGCCTGGATGAAGGGCAGATCCGAGCTGCCCCCGGCGCCCTGCCCCGCGCTACGCGCAGCGGCGCCAGCGCCGGCACCGGCACCGGCACCGGCACCATAGTCCGCGCCAGCCGGCGCAGGTGCGGCAGTGGTATCGGCAGCCGGCCCGCCGCTAGGCAACGGTGGCCGCACCGGCGCCTGAGCGCCGCCCAGACCGAACCAGTTGTTTGGCAGCCCCACGCCCGATGCTCCACCGCCGGGATCGCTGCGCGTCCCGTTATTGATACTCTCTTCCAACGAGCGCAAGCGTTCCTTGTTGGCGAGCGCGCGCTCGATGAGGTTGGTCGAGAACGGCAGCCCGCTGGAGCTCTGCGAGGCATGTGTGTACATGCCGCGCAGCAAGGTGACCATCCCGGGGATCTGTACGCTTTGCCCGTCCATCTGAACGGTGCGATCGGCGGCACGGGCATAATGCAACGGGAAGACGCGCATCTCCGTACCGTCGTGCAACGCACTGCTGTGATCCACCGAGCGCACCACCGCCGACACCGTTTCCACATAGCCGGGCGGGCCGGAGACGAGCAGCGTTCGCGCTTTGTCGTCATAGCGGATCGGAAAGCGCCGATCGGCCACGCTCATCCGCTCCAGCGCCGACTTCACCTGGTCGGTGGTGGCAGCGGACAGGGTCAAGGTCGCGCTGGTGACTTCGTTGCCGCCCCACACGCGCAACACCGTACCGTCGTAATACCAGACGAATCCGTAGCTGGACGCCAACGTGTCCAGGAACTTCTGCGGCGGGGTAGCGAACTTGCCGCTGACCGTGCCGCTGACCTCAGGCGAAATCCAGGTCATCACCCCCTGGCTGGAGGCGAAGTCGCGCAAGACATCCTTCAAATCCTTGTTTTCGACCACGTACTGGAAGTTGCCGCGATGCCAGGGCACCTCGGCCGCCGTCGCCGGAGCGGCGGCGGCGTGCACCGCGATCGCCAACGCCACTGTCAAACACGCGCGTGGCACTGCCGACGATCGCGAACGTTGCTGTTTCATTAATCCTCCTGTTAGCGCTGCAAGGTTTCGGCCGGAACTTCGTCGAACTGCCGCCGATAGCACTTGACCAGCGCCGAACGGCTGACCACGCCCCAATGCTCGGCCGCCTGCAGCACTCCGCCGCAGCCGGATTCGGACAGCAGCTCATCGCGAATGCCCTGCATGCGGTAACGGCGCAGCACCTGGGTAGGCGACATGCCAGTGGCGGCTTTGAACGCCAACTGCAAGGCGCGCCCAGTCACCCCGATCTGCGCTGCCACTTCGTTGATCGACAGGTCGGGACGATGCACGTTTTCCAGCATGTAAGCATAGGCACGACGGTACTTTGCCGGCAAGCGCGCCGAAATGTCGTCGCTGAGCTGCGCCGCAGGGCGGTCTTCCAGCGATCGCGCAATCTGCACTTCGCTGCGCAGGCATTGCACCGCATCCAGCGCATAGCGGTTATACAGGCGCAGGGCTTGCTCGGTACGTCCGGACGCATGGCAGATCTTGGCCTGGCAATACTCCAGTTCCAGATCCCAGCGCATCGATACCTGCCTGACCACGCCGGCCAATGCGCGCTCGGCCAGGTCGACGCGACCGGCGGCCAGCGCCGCCAGGGCCAGCTCCAGCTTGGGGCCATGCCGCGAGTTGCGGCCACACGCCGCAGCAGGCTGCGGAATCGCGTCGTAAACCGCATCGAAAGCGCTGACATCTTCGCTGGCGATCCGCAACAAGGCGCGCACGAACTGCAGCCGCCGCGCCAGGATCGGCATCGCCGCGGCGACCTGGGCGACGCAACGGTCGATCTCGTCGGCATCGAAGGTGCCGGTCCATCTCTCGTTGCATGCCGCAGCCTGCCAGAAGACATGATCGATCAGCCGCTCGGAGCGGCGGATGCTCAACTGCGCGAGCATGTCCAGGCGCATGGCATGAACGACCGGCACCAGCAGCTTGGCGGTCTCGGTCTCCGCCGCCGCTTCCTGTGCGCGATCCACGACCTGCAGCGCCTGCATGCTCTGGCCCAGGTGGAAGTGCGACAGCGCCTTGCCCATCAGGCTTTCCGTCCGCAGCAGCTGATCGGCATCGCGATCCACCGCCAATTGGCCGAAACAGTTCAAGGCGGCGCTGAGCCTGCGCTGCTGAAGCATCTGCCAGGCGGTATTGCGACAGGAGAGCAGACGCAGGTCCGCGCCGCCGTTGCGCATCCGCTTCTGCGCCAGGCGATAGGACTCCTCAGCCTCCTCTTCGTATTCCATCATCAACAACCCATCGCCGATGGCGCATAACAGACTCGCCTCGCCGACGCCGTCCTCATGCTCCTGATCGCGACGATGATGCAGGTATTGCAGTGCCTGCGGCCAAGCTCCGTCTAGAATCTTCTTCGAATAATTCGGCAAAGTTTCGTTATGGGTTAATGCAGAGATCGCAGCAAGATAGGTGGTCAGAAACATAACGTTTTCTCTCCGGGGGAGTGAGAGGAAGAACCGCAAGAAACGTCTGCAGCACATGCGGTGCGATGGCGCAATGCATTGTAGGTAGACGCCGCAACAGAATCCCGCAAATAACCCCAGGACGATGATCAAAAAGTCTCATTCTGTCGCCTTTCGCAGACAAACACCTTCAACCTATTGATTCTGCGGGGCTGCCAGCGATAGACAGCGCAACTCATACAGTGCACGATGGTCAATAATTGAATAATATTCGAAAATACAAATTCGGCCCGTCGACCTCGGCACGCCGGCAGCGAGCGCAGACCAACAACGCCGGCGCAGTGGCTGCGAAGGCGAAGGCGGCAGCGAAAACGAGGCAAACGCGCGGCGACGGGCGCTCAGTGGGTAGCAGGAGACCCGCTCAGGAACTGGCCGATCTTGGCCTGAAAGTGAACGAAGGACAGTTCGTCCAGCAACTGCGAAACGAATACTTGCATCAGCAAGGCCAGCATCAGCAACGCCAACGCCCCGCGCACCGGCTGGCTCAGGTTGGACGGCTCGAGCTTGTCGGCACTGCGCGCGACCAGGCCGAAACCCAGGTCCACAAGCACCAGGACCAGCATCACCGGTGCAGATAGCTTGACCGTCGCCGTCATCAGGTTGTCGGTAGTCTGCAGCACGAACTGGGTAGCAATCTGGCTCGTATCCGGCTGCAGCGTTGCCAGCGGCCACCAACGGTAGGATTCGAACACGGTGCCCAGCAGCATGCTCATTCCACCGAGCACATAGAACAGCGTGATGGCGGTCTGCAGGATCGTATTGGACACCGGGGTGCTCTGGTCTCCGCGCAGCGGATTGCTCATCTGCACGTTGTTGAAACCGGCCAGGTCATCGATCACCGTGCCTACGTTCTGCGCCACCCAGAAGATGGTTGATGCGGCATAGCCGATCATCAGGCCGACGAAGGCCTCCTTGCCGACCAGCGCGAACATGCTCAGCGGATCCATCCGCGCCACCAGATCGGGCGGCTGGCCATAGGCGACGAAGCCTCCCAGCAGGTACACCACGCCATTGCGTGCGGCTCCCGGAATGGCCTCTTCTCCGGTCGCCGGCAGCACCATGAACAGCACGAAGCAACGCACGCTCGCCAGAGCCAGCAAGAGCACCAGCCCGAGGCCCTGCGAGTGCAGCCAGACCAGCGCCTGGCCGGCATCGGACACATTCATCGGCGCCCCGCACGCATGCCCGGGTGCAGGCGCGCACGCGCCACCACGGTCTCGGCGATTTCCTCGTCCTCGGCGAGTTCGCGTTGTTCGGCGCATTGCCGCGCCAGGCGATCGGCGCGCTGCTGGTATTGCTCTGCCTGGGAATTGTGGCGCGCCAGCCGCGTGCGCACGCTCGCAATCTGCTCCTGTTGCGCGTCGCATGCGTCCTGCGCTTGCTGCAGCGCCTGCTCGGCAGCCTGCAGTTGGCGGGCAAGCTCCTCGCGATGGCGCTCGCCCTCCAGCCACGACGCGATGCACAGGCGCGGCGCGGCGCTCAGCTGCGCCTGTTGCTGCGCCCGCTGCTCGCACTGCAGCTGTCGCTGCGCGCGCTGTTCGCGTTGCGCCTGCAGCGCATCCTCGAGCGATTGCAGTTCGCGCAAGGCCTGGCGCAACTCCACCTCCACCGCCTCGCCACGGCGACGATGCAACCCCGCCAGCAACCGCCACGGCGCACGCTTCTCACTCATACAGCGCCTGCTGCAAATGCCACAGCGACTGCTGGAAATCGGTCACATCGGCGGTTTCCTGGGCAAGGAAGGCACGGATCGCATCGATGCGCGACACCGCCTCGTCGGCCACCGCGTCGCTGCCGGCACGGTATTCGCCGACCTGCAGCAGCGGTTCGATCTCCTGGTATTTGGCCAGCAGCCGACGCAGCTGGCCGGCCAGATCGAGATGCTCGCGGCCGACGATCTGGGTCATCACCCGGCTCAGGCTGTTCAGCACGTCCACTGCCGGATACTGGTTGCGCGCGGCCAATTCGCGCGACAGCAGCAAGTGGCCGTCGAGCAAACCGCGCACCTCCTCGGCGACGGGATCGGCCCCCGACTCGTCTTCGGCCAGGACGGTATACAACGCGGTGATGGACCCGCTGTCGCCCATCCCGGCGCGTTCCACCAGACGCGGCAATTCGGCGAACACCGACGGCGGGAAGCCGCGCCGCGTTGGCGGCTCTCCGCTGGCCAGGCCGATCTCGCGCTGCGCGCGTGCGAAGCGGGTGAGCGAATCCATCATCAGCAACACGCGCAGGCCCTGGTCGCGGAAATGCTCGGCGATCGCGGTACCGACATAGGCGGCTTTGGCGCGCTCCACCGCCGAACGATCGGAGGTGGCGCAGACAATGACGCTGCGTGCCATGCCCTGCTCGCCCAGGATGAACTCGATGAACTCGCGCACTTCGCGGCCGCGCTCGCCGATCAGCACGATGACGTTGACGTCGCAGCTGGTGCCGCGCGCGAACATGCCCAACAAGGTGCTCTTGCCGACCCCGGCCGGCGCGAAGATGCCCAGGCGCTGGCCCTCGCCCAGCGTGGTCAGCGCGTCCACCAGGCGGATGCCGGTGGACAGCGGCGCATCGATCAGGCGCCGCCGCATCGGGTCCGGCGCTGAGGCATGGATCGGCACCTGCGCGTCGCACTGCACCGGGCCACGCCCATCGGCCGGCTCGCCCAGGCCATCCAGCACCCGCCCCAACAACTGTTCTCCCACCGGCACCGACAACGGCCGCCCCTGGCCGATCACCCGGGTGCTCGCGGACAATCCGAGCATCGCCCCGAATGGCGCCAGCACCGCCTGATCGCGCGCGAAACCCACTACCTCGGCGCGTTGCAGCAAACGGCCATCGGGATTGCGCAATTCGCACACTTCGCCCACGGTGACGGCCAACCCCTCCACGCGCAGCAGGGTGCCGACCAATTCCACCACCTTGCCGTAGCGCACACCCGGCGCCAGCGTCTCCAGCTCGCGCTGCAGCACGCTGCGGTCCAGGTTCAGCACGTGACCGCCTCTGCGTCAGCCTCCTCGGCCGCTGCGCATTCCACCGCCGCGTCGTTGCCCAGCACTTTGTGCAGCACATCGCGCAAGCTGTCCAGTTGCAATTGCAATCCGGTTTCGAATACGCCGCTGTCCCACTCGCAGCGGCATTCGCCCTGTGCAAGCGTCGTGCATTCGGCCACCTCCACGCGCAACCCGCCGGACTGCGCGGCGAACCGGGCGAATGCCTGCTGCGCCGACGCGAGTTCGCCGGGCGCAACCTGCACATGCAGGAATTTCGCCTCGGCGCAAGCCTGCTCCAGGGCATGCGCCGCCCGTCGATACAGCGCACCGCGGTCTTCGCCCAGCATCGCGGCGCACGCATCGACGACGACCTGCAGCAGCCGCTCGCGGTTACGCAGCCATTGCTGGCGCTCATCGTGCATCGCGCGTACCGAGCGCATGTTCCAGTCGCGCAACGCGCCACGCCTGCCGGCGGCATAGCCAAGCCGCGCAACGCGCTGGAAGCGCGCGCGCGCCGCGCTGCGCAGGCGTTCGGCTTCGCGCTGCGCGTTGTGCACCAAGGCCTGCGCCTGGTTGTGCGCGCGCTCGGCGTCTTCCAGCAATCGCTGCCGGTGCTGGTCCTCGGCGCGGTCCAGCTCGAGCACCGTGGACAATTCCTCACGCCGCACAATGTCGTCGTCTATCACGACGTGGCTTTCTGTACGCAACCGCATCATGCCGCGTTCTCCCATCTTGTGTTCTCCTGCGTGCAAAGGCGCCATTGGGCAATGAAATCGCGGCTGCCACCATCGCCTGGCAATGCCGCATCGCCCGGGTCCAGGCCGGCGCTGGCGGCCGCCAGACGCGCCAGGCCAGGCCACGGCCACAGGCCGTCGGCGACCAGGCGGCACCAGCCGTCCAGGTACCACGCCTGCGCGTGGGCCTCGTTGCCGCATGCCAGCAACGGCACCCATGTGGGCGAGGCCGGGCAGCCGCGCAACCACTGCCACAACGAGGCACCCAGACGCTCGGCGAGCCACTGCCGCGGGGCGCGCTCGATGCAGTGGCGCAACGCGTCCGACCGCGCATACAGCGCGCGCGCGAACAGCAGTTGCTGCAACGGCGCCGGTTCCAGTAGCGCCAGCTCGCTGTCCGCCGCGTCGAAGCACGCCGCCGACAGCCCATCCAGCTGCAGGGCGGCGATCACCAGATCCTGCCGACGCAATGGCGCCGCGCCAGCCCATGCGCGTCGCAACGCCACCTGATCGCATAGCGGCGGCGGAGACGCCTGTCCCGCCAGCGCCTGTACCCGCGTGCGGTAGCGCAGCAGACGCTGCGCCGACGCCGGCGCCGCCAGCGTGCTCATTGCGCCGCGTCCCCGGACCTGGGCGGCCGCAGCCGCTGCAGCCGCTGCAGCAGCGCGCGCCAGCCGCCATCGCGACGGGCCAGCCAGAACGCGGCGGCAGCGGCGGCGGCCAGCAACAGCGCGCCCAGGCCCAGCGGCAACCACCATGCGCCATGGATCGTCGTGGTTTGCGTCGTATCCAACAATTGCGACGGCACCATGGTGACACTGACGTTGTCGTAGCTGAGTCCCTCGACGCTATGCACCACCAGATTCTTGATGCTCGGCACCAGCGGCGCCACGTCGGTCCCGGGCCGATACTTGACGAACACTGCGGCGCTTGAAGGCTTGACCACGCTAGACAGCGGATCGTTGTTGGGCAGCACGATCTGCACATCAGCCACGACCACGCCGTCGATTTCCGACAGCGTCTGCGACAGCTGCTGGGAGACGCCGTAGATGAACCGCACCCGCTCCTCGGTAGGCGTGGAGATCAGGCCGTCCTTCTTGAACATTTCGCCGAGGTTGGCGTGCTTTTCCCGCGGCAACCCGTGTGCGCGCAAGACTTCCAGCGCGTCGGCCATTTGCTCCTGCGGCGCCGACACCGTCCAGGTCTTGCCATCATCGGGACTTTCCTTGTCGGCTTGGACGCCCTTGCGCAGCAGCACCACCAGCATTTCGTTGGCGTCGTTCTCGCTCAGGCCGCTGTACAGCGCAGAACTGCAACCGCTCAGGCACAACGCCAGCAGCGCGACGCACAGCCACCGGCACAAGCCCCGGCAGGGCACAGCCGCACCCATCATTGGTTCTTGAAGAGGGTCTGCACCGCGGACTTGCCGCCCTGTGCCACGGCAGTGCCGATGTTGAGCTGCAGCATCGTCACAGTCATGCGGTCCATCATCTGCACCTGCCCGGCGGCCAACTGGGCCATGTCCATGGTCGGTGCGCGCGCAGCGAAATCCTCGGCTTGGTCCATCACGGTTTTCATTGCTTTGTCTTCAGCACCGACCAGCCGTCCGATGGCGGTCGGGTGCTGGGAGATCTGCAGATCCGGCGCGACCCGATGGCCTTGCTGCATCAACGCTTGAAAGTTATGGACGGAAGCGGCCGACGGCGCCGCCGGGACAGGCGCGGCAGCGCTGCCCGTCGTGGCGGCAGTCACTGGACTGATTGGCGCGATAGGCGTCATCTGGTTTCTCCTCAGGCACGAACATAGCCGAGCGTTGCGATGTCCACGGCGGGACTGGCAGCGGCCTCGCCGTCGGCCGCACTGGGCTCGCGCTGCTCAACCGGCTGCCCACTGAGCATCTTGACCAGCGCCACCGCATCGGGGTCGCGGTTTTCCAGAATCACCTCGTTAGCGCTGATGGTCCAGTCGGAATCGCCGATCGCGAACAGGCAACACGCGCGCAGCGCCTTGCTGATGGGCGGCGCGTCCTTGTCTACGTCGAGACTGCGCAGCAAGCGCGCCGCGTCGGCGAAGCGGCCGCGCTTGATCGCCAGCCAGGCGTCGAAGCTGTCCAGTGCCGTGACATTGGGGCGCAGCAGGCGTACAGCGCCCAGTACCGCCTCGGCTTCTTCCACTTGGTTCCGTTGCATTGCCACGGTAATGATTTCGATCAGACCGTTGGTGAGCTGGTCGTTGGCTTTGAACGTACTCATGGTCAGTGTTTCCTGCAGGATGCTTCGAGCTTGCAGCCTAGCGTGACCACCCCCGGTACCTTCCCGGCCAGGCGAAATCCACGACACGTTGGCGAAACGTTTTCCGACCACGGCCGCATTCCGGCTTCGCGTGTGCGTCAGCGCGTTCGCGGCATGCGAGCCCAGGCCGCCGAGAGCGCCGCACAATGCATTGTCCCAGCTTGGCCTCAAGGCAATGTCCGACGAGAAGACCGAACAACCGACAGAAAAAAAACTGCAGGATGCTCGGCGCGACGGCGAGATCGCGTTCAGCCAGGATGTAGGTATGGCCGCCGGCGCGATCTGTGCAGTGCTGGCCATGCAGGTTTCCTCAAGCTTCCTTGGTGCGCATCTGCGCGCCTTGCTGCATCTGGCGCTGGACATGGGCAACAGCCGCGACAATACCGCCATGCGCCAGGGCATGCTGCGCATGGGCGTGGAAGCCGCATGGCTGGCGCTGCCACTGATGCTGGCAATCGTCGCAGGACCGCTGTTCGTCGGCCTGTTGCAAACGCGCTTCAACTTGTCGTTCAAGAAGCTCGAACCGAAACTGGACGCGCTGAATCCGGTCACCGGACTCAAACGCATCTTTTCCGCGCGCACGCTGACCGACTTGATCAAGATGCTGGTCAAGGCGGTGGCGATCGGCGTGGTCCTGTGGAAAGGCGTGGAAGCGCTGATGCCGCTGCTGTTGGGCACCGCCTACCTCCCGCTACTGGACATCGCCCAGATCGGTTGGGAAGTGCTGGTGCGCCTGCTCGCCATCACCTGCGTGATCCTGCTGATCGTCGCCGGCATCGACGTGGGACTCCAGCATTGGCTGTTCATCCGCGATCACCGCATGAGCAAGGACGAGGTCAAGCGCGAGAACAAGGATGTGGAAGGCGACCCGGAGATCAAAGGCCAGCGCAAGCAGTTCGCGCAAGAGCTGCTGTTCTCCGACCCGCGCCAACGCCTGTCCAAGGCCAAGGCGGTGGTGGTCAACCCTACCCATTACGCGGTGGCGATCGCCTATTCGCAGGAGTTCGGCGTGCCGCAGGTTGTCGCCAAAGGCCAGGACGAGGCAGCGCTGGCGCTACGCGAAGCGGCAATGGCGCAGGGCTTGCCGATCATCGCCAATCCACCGTTGGCGCGTGCGCTCTACAAGGTGGAGCTGGACGCGGCCATTCCCGACGAACTGTTCGCGGTCGTGGCGGCCGTCCTGCGCTGGGTCGATGGCCTGGTGCAGACGCCGCCCGATGCAGCGCCAGACCTTCACTAATCACACAGGACCTTCCGAATGCGACTGACTCGTGGACTGCGCTACGGCGGCGAGGCGGCGATTGCGCTGTTGGTCGTGGCGGTGGTGGCGCTGATGATATTGCCGCTGCCCACCGCGCTGATCGATGCGCTGCTCGCCGTCAACATCGGACTCAGCGTGGTGTTGTTGATGGCCACCATGTATGTGCCGGACTCGCTGGCACTGTCCTCCTTCCCTTCTCTGCTGCTGTTCACCACCTTGTTGCGGTTGTCGCTGAACATCGCCTCCACCAAGTCGATCCTGCTGCACGCCAACGCAGGCCACATCATCGACAGCTTCGGCAAACTGGTGGTCGGCGGCAACCTTGTGGTGGGCATGGTGATCTTCCTGATCATCACGACGGTACAGTTCATCGTCATCGCCAAGGGCTCCGAACGCGTCGCCGAAGTCGGTGCGCGCTTCACCCTGGACGCGATGCCCGGCAAGCAGATGAGCATTGACGCGGACCTGCGCAACGGCAGCCTCAACGCCGACGATGCGCGCGTCAAGCGCGCGCGGCTGGCCATGGAGAGCCAGTTGCACGGCGGCATGGATGGCGCGATGAAGTTCGTCAAGGGCGATGCCATCGCCGGCTTGGTCATCACTCTGGTCAACATCGTGGCCGGCATCATCATCGGCGTCACCTACCACGGCATGAGCGCGGCCGAAGCCGCCAACCGCTTTGCGATCCTGTCCATCGGCGATGCGATGGTGTCGCAGATCGCGTCGCTGCTGATCTCGGTCTCGGCCGGCATCATGATCACCCGCGCCAGCGGCGAAGACGACGACAGCTCGCTCGGCAACGAAATCGGCAAGCAGCTCACCCGCAGCACGCAGGCGCTGTTCTGCGCCGCCGGCATGCTGGCCTGTTTCGCGCTGGTGCCGGGCTTCCCGGCGATGCTGTTCCTGCTGCTGGCCACGGCCATCGCCGGCGGCGGCTTCTGGCTGCGACACCAGCGCCGTGCCACCACAGGCCCGGTGCGCGCGCCGGTGACCGGCGCCGCGCGCCGCGGCAGCAAGGGGCAGACGCCGACGATCGCCGATCATGCACCGGACTTCGCCGCGGCCTTGTCGGTCAGGCTCGCGCCGGACCTGGCCGACCGCCTGCAAGCGGAGACGCTCAGTCGCGCCATTGAGCATGAACGCACGCTACTGGTAGAGGAACTGGGGCTGCCGTTCCCCGGAGTGAGCCTGTGGCGCGCGCCGGACCTGCAGGAGCATGAGTTCGAGGTGCTGGTGCACGACGTGCCGGTGCAGCGCGCATGCCTGCCGCCTAGCGCGCAACCGGAAAAGGAACTGGCGCAGCAGGCGACGCGTCCGCTGCGCGATCGCGCGCACCAGTTCCTCGGCCTGCAGGAAACCCAGTGGGTGCTGGAACAGATCAATGGCGACTACCCGGGCCTGGTCGCGGAAGTGCAGAAGGTCGTGCCGCTGCAACGCACCGCCGATGTGTTGCGGCGCCTGCTCGAGGAGCGGGTTCCGATCCGCAACATCAAGCTGATCCTGGAAAGCCTGGTGATCTGGGGCCCGAAGGAGAAGGATCCGGTGATGCTGACCGAGTACGTCCGCGGCGATCTGGGCGCGTTCCTGGCGCACCGGGTCAGCGGTGGCGCCCCGCAGTTGCCGGCACTGTTGCTGGAGCAGGCGCTCGAGCAGATGATCCGCCAGGCGATCAAGCCGACCCCGGCCGGCAATTTCCTGACCATGCCGCCCGAAGACGCGCGAATGGTCACCGACCGCATCATCGCCATGGCCGGAGACACGCCGAACGCACCGCTGGCGCTGATCACGTCCATGGACATTCGCCGCTACATTCGGCGAATGATCGAACCGCGGATCGACTGGCTTCCGGTCCACTCCTACCAGGAGTTGAATGGCCACATCGAACTGGCGCCGATCGGGCGCATCGGCTTGTAGCGATGCGCCGGCCGCTACGCCCCACCATCATCGGCAACGCGCCGCTGGCCGCACCAGGCGGCAAGTGTCCGCCGCCATCGGCCACGCGCGCGCGCTGGTCGCTGTATGGCACGCGCTACCGCGGGGCATGCCGCAGTGACCAGGAAGATCCGGAATGCGAGGACGAGGATGCGCACACCATCCTGTCCATGCTTGCGCCGGAGCCAGAAACGGCCGAAGAACGCGTGCAGACAGATACGCCGGAGCAGGCATCGCCCGATGCCGCGGCACCGGATCGCTACGATCCCGTCCAGCCAGTCCTCCCGCCGCCGACCACGCCCGCAGCCATCGAACGCCGCATCGCCAACGCCGTGCTGCACGACAGCCACGCGCGCCTGGCGATGCAACGGGTGGCCGCTCACGTGAGCGAGTTCTGCAATGCCGCACCGGTACGCGAAGGCGGCCTATGGGAAGCGCAGCTGGACCTGCGCGAGGACGTGCTGCCGGCCACCCACCTGTGGATGCGCCTTTCGCCTGGCTCGCTGTTACTTCGCTTCCGCTGCGGTACGCCGCTCGCGCAGCAGCTAGTGTGCACTGGTCGGCAAAGCCTGCACAAAGCGCTGGATGCCGTGTTGGATGAGCCTTGCGACGTGGATATAGAAGTCGTTTGAACCCCCTCCCCCTGTCGATGCCCATGTCCAGCCCAGCGATCGCCCCCATCTCGCAGCTGCAGACCCGTTTGCCGCGCATCGCACGCTCTGCGGTCCGGTTGGGACGCTTGTTGTGTCGCCAACCGCTGGCCGACGCGGCGGCGCTGACACTGCAGCACGGCTTGCCCGAGTCGAGGATCTACGCACGGGTGGGCGTGGAGCTTGGCAGCGCAGGCCGCTTGACGCTGTGCATGGATGTCGCTGCCGACCCCGCCTTGCGCGCGCTGCTGGTCGATGGCGGGGTGACGCAAACCGCCGTGGCGGCGCTGTTGCTGGACGCGCCGTTGGCGGCGCTGGCTCGGCTTGGCCTGGGCCAGCCGCGGGTCGTCGACTTCGCCCCCTGGCCGGCGCCCTTGCCCAGCGCATGCGGCCCCCTCCTGGTCCTGGGCGATACGGCGTTGCCACTGCCGTGCATGCCGGTGGACGCGTGCGCCGGCGCCATCCAGGCGCTGGAGACGGCATGCGGCAACATCGACCCAGGGGCGCCGACCGACGCAATGCTGCGGTCGCTTCGGCTGTGCGCATACCCGTGCCTCGGCGAGCGCCGCTATCGCAGCGAGCGGCTGGCCTCGCTGCGCCCCGGCGATGTGCTGATCGCGCCTCTGCAACGCCGCCATGGCGGCTATCGCGCCTGGCTGCGCTGCGGCGTGGCCACCGGCCGGCAGTGGCGGCTGCCCGGCCATATCGAACGCAACACCTTCCATATAGAGGACAGCGCAGACATGGCAGAGATGAGCGACGCCACCACGGCCGCCGAACCCGGGCAATCCGTCCCGCCGTCCGCGCCCGTGCCGGTCGAACAGGTGGACGTTCCGGTACAGCTGGAGCTGGATCCGTTGGTGCTACCGCTGGCCGAACTGGGCACGCTGCATCCTGGCCACGTGCTCGAGTTGAACACCTTGCTGGAAGACGCCTGTGTGCACTTGATGGTCTACGGGCAGAGCATCGGCAACGGACGCCTGATCGCCATTGGCGACCATCTCGGCGTGCAACTGGTCAGCGTGAACGGACACCCGCATGCAGACGCCTGACTTCGGCTCGCTGCTGCTGTTGGTGGTACTGCTGGCGATGCTGCCGTTCGCAGCCATGGTGATCACCTCCTACACGAAGATCGTGGTGGTCCTGGGCCTGCTGCGCAACGCCATCGGCGTGCAGCAGGTACCGCCGAACATGGTGCTCAACGGCGTGGCCCTGATCATGTCCTGCTTCGTGATGGCGCCGGTAGGCATGGAGGCGATGCGAATCGCCCGCGCCGGCGGCGGCACCGCACCGGGCACCAGCGAGGTGGTGGTCATGATGGACGCGGCGCGGCAACCATTCAAACGCTTCCTGTTGGCGCATACCCGCGAGCGCGAAAAGGCCTTTTTCATGCACTCGGCGCGGCAGATATGGCCCAAGGACCAGGCCGACGCGCTCAAGCCGGACGACCTGATCGTACTGGCCCCCGCCTTTACCCTGACCGAGCTCACCGATGCCTTCAGGATCGGCTTCCTGATCTACCTGGCCTTCATCGTGGTCGATCTGGTCATCGCCAATGCGCTGATGGCGCTCGGGTTGAACCAAGTCACCCCGACCAACGTGGCGATTCCCTTCAAACTGCTGTTGTTCGTAGCACTGGACGGCTGGTCCACGCTGCTGCACGGCCTGGTCCTGACCTACAGGTGATGCCATGGGTGCCGACGATCTGGTCCGCTTCACTTCCGATGCGTTGATGCTGTGCCTGATGGTTTCGCTGCCGGTGGTTCTGGTCGCCGCGGCCTCCGGCCTGGTGATCGCCTTTTTTCAAGCCGTGCTGTCGCTGCAGGACGCATCGATCTCCTTCGCATTGAAGTTGATCGTGGTCGTCGTCAGTTTGCTCATCGCCGCGCCATGGGGCGCCGGCGCAGTGCTGCAGTTCGCCAAGACCATGTTCGGAGCAGCCTTCCCATGATCATACCCCGTGTAGGCCGCCTCACCAGATCCGGCACGCAGATCGTCTCAGCGGACGGGACGCCGCCAGAGTGCCCCACGTCCGACGCGCATGCGCAAGAATCCGGCGAAAGCCAGAGCACTTGGCCGGGCGCCGTCGCCTCGGCGCGGTTTCCGCCGAGCTGGCGCAAGCGCAGGCGCCTGGTCGGCGGCCGTCATGTCGACGAAGAAGGCGAATTGCCCGAACCGCCATCGCTGGCGCTCGAAACCGAACGCGACGCCGAAGCCGCATCGCTCAAGGTCCATGCCGGCGCCCAGCAGCAAAAGAACCAGGAATCGGGCCAACACCAAAACCCTGGCGGCGGAGCTGCGCACGGCGGATCTGCGCACGACGCAACACCCGCGGCCGCACCGTCCTCAGCAGCCGCACCGTCCTCACAGGCCGGCGACGCGCCGGTGCCAGCGGCAGCGGCGCAACTTTCCGAGAGCGATGCGGCCTTCGAGCAGATCCTGCATGGTTACCGCAGCGCCGCCGGCGATCAGGCGCAGCCGGCGCTGGCACGCGCGCTGCTGCAGGTACGCGATCGCGTCCTCGATCGCTCGTTGCCGACGTCCTTCAACATCGCCAGCTGGATCCTGCTGCGCGAACACATCGCCCGCACCGCGCGGGCGACCGCGACGCCGAGCCAGTCGCTGGAACAGGTGCGCACGCAGCTGAGGGAGCTGGTAAAGCCCACCCCGAACATGCCGGAGCAGGGCACGCAGACCTTGCACCTGCTGCTGCCGCTGATGCTGCTGCATGCGAACCGACCGCGTAACGCAAGCCACAGCCAACGGGCCATCGCAATGCTTGACATCGCCTGTATCGGTATGGGGGGAGTTCGCGCATGAACGCCGAGATTCGCATCCTGACCGGGCGCCACGCAGGCGCGCGGATAACGTTGTCTCCAGGACGCTACCAGCTGGGCCGGGAAGAGGACGCCGACCTGCAACTCACCGATTGGACCGGCCCCTCGCTGACCTTGGAGATCGACGCAGATGCAAACGTACGCTATGCCGACAACACCCAGGCGGATGTGGAGCAAGCGCTGCAGCCATTCGTGCCGGTGTGCTTCGACGCCATCGTGTTGTGCATGGGACCGGCGGACCAGCAATGGCCGGACGAGTTGCAACTGCTTCGCGATGCGCTGCAACCGCATCAGGCCAGCCCATCTGCTAGCGCTCCCGCCACGCCGCCGCCGTCGCAGCGCAAGCGACGCTTCGCCTGGATCGCGGCAGTGACCGTGCTGGCCCTGACCTTGACGGCCTGGCGCTACGACGCACCAAGAGCGCATGCCATGTCCGCAGCCCAGACCCAGATGGCGCAGGCGAAGAAGGCCTTCGCGCGGCTGGGGCAGACGGAACTGCGCCTGCGTACTGTCGATGATCGCGTGGAGATCGAAGGCATGGTGCGCAACGTGACCGACGCGCAGTGCGTCGAGCATTGGCTGGAACGGCATCCAGGTCCATGGCAGACGCATTTCGGCGTCGCCCAGACGCTGATCGAATCGATGAACGAATCGCTGCACGAGCCGAACCTGACGATCCGCTATCGCGGGCATGGCGTGTACGAAGTCAGCGGCGCCAGCGAACACCCCGACACAGTGACGCAGCGACTGGAGCAACTGCGCCACGACATGGGTCCGCGCGTGGTGCGGATCGACGCAAGACTGCGCGCGCTGGACCCGCGCGACGCGTTGCCCAACACCTACGACACGGCCCTGTCCGTGGACGAATTGCACTACGTGGAGACGCCCGACGGCTCCAAACATTTCACCGACATCTCCCCCTAACACCGGATGACACCGCCATGTTCGAGACATTCGATAGCAGCATCGGCAACGATCTGAACAAACTGCTGGATACGCGCCGCGAGGATCCGTCAGGACAGCGCCTGGAGCGGGCCATCGCCGCACTGCGCGACGCCGCAGAACAAGCGAACCAATACAGGATCTCGGCGGTAGACGCCCACGAGCGCAGTCAGGCGCAGGTACTGCACGAGGGACTCCTCGCAGCCGCCGAGGTGGTGACCCAGGTGCGTGAATCCGACGTCTAAAGACTGCGCGGTAACTGTAACGTGAAGCCGTTTGGGATCGCTGCATGGACGCTGTGACGAGTACAGCCGGAAACAGCGCTCCCAAGCGACTTGTATCCGCTCTTTGGCCCCAACAGGCCAGCCACGATCCGTGCGGCAGGAGCCGCCGGTACCCACGCGAAAGCGTGTTCATTAAACAGCGATAATTTCGAGGAGAAAAAACTTATGGCACTTCCCTTTAGCGCCCTCGCGAACGCAGGCAGCGCATCCACTGCTTTCGGCTCCTTTCGTAATGGGCTTGCGGGCCTTGGCATCAATGGCGCCTCCGGCATGGCCAACAACGCCATCGGCGCAGGCCAGATGGGCTGCATGGTCGGAAACATGCGCACAGACGTCAGCAACCAGGAAGCAATGATGGATCAAGTCACCCAGATGCAGAACGAATTGAATATGCACATGGCGATGTGCCAGCTCTCGAAGCAGGCCGGCGCAAACGCAAAGTCGCTGACGCAGGGTTGATGAGCGGTAGCCGCGCTGCGCGGTGCAAACGGCGGCGAGACCTCCACCGGAGGCCTCGCCGTCAATCAGCCTGAATCTGAAAATCGGTTAGCGCAACGATGAACCAACCAGCTTTTTCCAGGCTGATAGACGATCTTTGCGCGGAATTAGGCATGGTCCCGGCCAATGTGGCGGGGACCCATTTTTCGTTCGAGAACGACGGTTTCCAGGTCACCCTGCGCTATCCGGACGACGCCGCTCTGGCCGAGCCCGATGCGGCGATGTACTTGCTGATCGGTTTCGGGGTAATGCCCCCGGGGCGTACCCTGCAGGTGTTCCGGCTCATGCTGGAGGCCAATCTTTCCGTCTATGCGCAAGACCAGGCGCAGTTGGGGCTGGAGCCGGCCAGCGGTGAAGTCGTGCTGATCGCCCGGGTGGGTCTGGACGCCGACATCCATGGCGGCTGGCTCGCCGATCTGGTCAACCACTATGTGCAACACGGCCGCTACTGGCGCGACACCATCTTCGCCTGTACCGACGAGATGTACTCGGCGCTGTGCACCGGAGACTATCTCTGGATCCGCGCCTGACCCATTCGCATGACCGGTGCCGCCGGGCTACATCCGCGGTTGAATCGCCCATGGCGCGCAATGCGTTCGCCGGTCGCCGACGCTTCACCCACCGCTAAAAAAGCTCCACGGCACGCCGGCGCCGCGACCGCCGGCCCGGGAGACGATCCCAGCGGCCTCCCGCTACCGATACGGCCTGGCCGCACAGCACACCCAGCGCACCGCCGGATGAATCCGCGCTTCTCGAAAAGCTGAACCACAGTCTGAGGCTGACCGCAAGCTAAAGCAAACGATGTCATCAGCCGTAATTTGAGACAGAGTGTTGCTTATTTCTTATCTTTCTCGCGATTATGTCAGGGCAGTGTTGCTAGGACGCTCCATTGTCCACCTCCCCCCGATAGCGACTTCGCGATATTTTTATGCACCCTGCCCTCATCACGACCCGCTCTTTCGCCGCTCCCCCTGCCACCGTAATGGCCACTTGCCCACACCGCAGCGCCGCTGCCGGCGCACATTGGAGAACGCCATGATGAGTCCGGATTGGGCACCCCGGGGACAGCACTACGCACTACTGAGCCGCGACCCGGCGCTGATCGCCCAGGTCTCCGAAAGCCTGCGCTGCCTGCGTCCGGAACTTCAGGTCTTCAGCGAAGAGCTCGAAGTGTTGCGCGCCCTGCGCCAGTCTCCGTGCGAATTGATCCTGTTCGACGCGAACTGCGCCTCGCCGCTGGACAGCGCGGTGCTAGCCTGGCAGCACTGCCATCAGGGCCGGCCAATCCCGCTGATCGTAATGGGCCGCTTTCCGACGTGCACGGCGATCTTCGACTGGTATCGTGCCGGCGCGCTGGATGTGCTCAGCATTCCGTTCAACACCAACGAACTGCACGTACGAGCCGCTCTGGCCACGCGCATGCTGGAGCCGGCCGCCAACGACGACCAGCGCATCCGCGTGGGAGCCTATCTGCTGGATCGCCCCAGCAGCACGGCCTATCTGAACGATGAGCCGATCAAGCTCACCGCGCGCGAGTTCTGCATCGCGTGGCTGCTGTTCTCCAATGCTGGCGTATGCCTGCGTCGCTGCCAGCTGGCCAAGACCATCTGGGGCAGCGTCAGCGACTTCACCGACCGCACCCTGGAGCAGCACATCTACAAGTTGCGCAAGAAATTGCGGCTATGCAGTACCGGCAGCGTGCGCATCCGCACCATCTATTCGCATGGCTACCAGCTCGAGCTGATCGAAGGCGAGCGCCCCTGCGAGCCGCCCTTGCCGCCCTTGGCGCCGCTGCCGGCAACACTGGCCAGCGCGTAAGCCCCCACGCTGGACGCCTCAGCATCCAGCGCGGCTGCAGCCATGCTTGACCGGCAACGGCCTGCCCCAACCCGTGCACCACGCTCTGCGCGGGCCGCGCCTTCGCTGACGGCGGCGGCCCGCGCACGAGCGGCTCACGCCCGCCAGCGGCCGGCCCGCCCGCTGTCGGCCAGCACGTGTACGCACCGGCGCCTGGCGCGCGCCGCAGCCGATCGCTAGCGTGCAGCGCGATCCGAGCGCAAAACGCCGGCATTGCAAATGTGGTGAATTTCACACTTTTTGCCAGCGCCGGCCGTCGCCGCGCGGTTCGCTTCGCTTGTCCGACAGCGGCTTCGTCTGCAGCGGCTCGGCCCCTTGAGCACACGACTCAAATGTTCTTCGCGGCTGCAAGGCATGCACCCAACATCAGGTCACGACCAACTGGTGACTGCACACCCTCTCCATCCCAGGTGAACTTTCCACCAGGTTAACTTTCCATGTCGAGTGAAAGCGAAGTACCCCCGCCATCCGTTCCGCTGCATGTTGTGTTCGCGCAAATCGGTTTGCACCTTGGCATCGATGCAAAGCTCATGCAGGCGGCCGCAGGCGGCGAGCCGTTCGTCGCTCCGTCCGGATTGCTGTGCCGGCTGCACAGCGAACCGCACGGGGCGGCGTGGCGCGTTTATCCCGAAGCGCTGCTGCCGCTGACCGGAGCCGAACTGGGCGGCGCGGACGTCGTCCGTCTGCTGGCGATCCAGGACCTCATGCTGACCGAGCATGGCCTGCGCCTGGGCCTGGCCGATGAAGGCATGTTGTCGCTGCGCCCGCTGCTTTATGCGGACGGCATCGACCAGGTGGCCACGCAGCTGGATCAGGTCCAGGCGCTGGGCCGGGCGATCCTGTTCGCGCTGCTGGACGACGCCCCGGCCGCGCACGCGCAGGAGGCGACGCAATGAGAGCGTCGTCACCCATCTCCGCCACCACCTCGCCGACGCGCGTTGCGCACGAGATGGCGTCCACGCCCCCGCAGGAATCGATCCAGCCCTCACCGCCCGCCGACATCCAGACCGAGGCGCTCTCGCAGCGCGCACCGCGCCCAGGGTCGCAGCGCAGCGGCCGCCTTCAGACAGGCGGTTCGCCCACGGCGGAGGGTGCGACGCCGTCAACCGCAAGCAGCTCCGTCCCAGAGATTCGCCTGTGGATCGGATCGCAGGACCCAGATCGCGCCGCCACGCTGCCTGTTGCAGGCCGTCTTCAAGAGCAGCCGGAACCGTCCTCTCGTTCCGACGTCGCGTCGCTGTCGCAGCTGCAGCGCCCCGCTTCGACGCAGGCTTCGGGCGCCAGCCGCAGCCAGCCGCCCCCTGCATTGCAGCGTCGGGCGTTCGTCAACCAATTGCGTATTTACCTGAACGAGTACCCCGCAACCGCGGACACAGACGATGCGCCGGAAACCCAGGAGCAACTGGAAGAGGAATACGTGGAGTGGGCGGCCGACCGATTGCAGCAGCGGCACGAAGCGTACGGCCCGAACGGCGGCTATCGCTTCAACGAAAACATGAGCGCGGCGGGCACCGCGGCGGCGTTGCCGGCAGCCTATGAAACGCTGAAGGGATTTCTCTCCTCCGCACTGCGAACGCCTCCCGGCAGCGCCACTGCGACCAAGTACGACCAGCAAGACGGCAGCCTCACCACCAAGGTCGGCCCGACGGCGGTCGGCGGGGCCACCTCCGGAATCACCTCCTACTTCACAGAGCAGATCCTGTTGAGCGCCATCGAACGCCGCGCGCGCCTGGCCAACATGCCCGCGTTCAAGCCCATTGCGCCGTCCATTCTCAGCCCGGAGCCCGGACCGGTGCAAATGGAGATCACCGCGGAGGGGAACAAGCACTTTTGGCGGCCACTGCGCGACGAGGAGGTCTCGCACCTCGAACACGAAGGCGACCGACCGACCTTCGGGAAACTGCAGAGCATCGCGCGCGACCGGCAACGGCAGCTGTTGGAGCGACAGAAGTTGATGGACGGCAAGGCCGAGGCAACCTTCCTGAAACCGGTGCTGAGCGGCACGCTCAACGGGGTACGGCGCAGCCTGAGCAGCACCGCAACCCTGCTGTCACCGCCCCTTGTGTTGGGCACATCGATGATCGGCTCCGGCACCTCCGGTGCGCTCGGCAAGGCCATCCTCGAAACCGGCAAGGCGCTACCTCGGGTCGGCCAGACCCAGGTGGACAATCTGGTCGGCGGCACCCAGACGGTCAATCTGTTCCGGCTCGCCCGCCACGACGAATCGGCGCCGGCGCTGCGCTGGAGCGACGCGCGGCGGTTGCATCACACGCTTGTGGAGATCGCGCAGGAAGCAGGCGCCCTGGCAACGCTACCGTTCACGTCGCCGCTGATGGCGGTGCGCAGCGTACGCGACCTGCTGCTGCGCCATATGGGCGGTAATATCTTGACCAGTTGGGTCGCCACCGGCGGAGGCATGGTCCTGGCGTCGCTGGTGCGCGGCAGCTACGGCACGCCTGGCACCAATGAATCCCTGTCCTCGCCCGGCAGCGTCGTCCAGCAATTCGGCCAGTCCTTCTCCAACGACGCGGTCTGGAATGCGACCAACAGCGCACTGAGCGATACCAAGCACGACCTGGCCGTCAACCTGGACGGGCATCGCGACAACAAACAGGCCAGGCTGAGGTCGAGGGCATTGACCATCCAGGCCGGGTTGCAGCCGGAGATCGACCTCATTCGCAATGCAGCCGAGCAGACCCAGAATGCGCGCCTGCAGCAGGTCGCTGCCGCGCTGGAGCAGTCGCTGCAGCATGGGACGGGCGTGCTCGAACGAAGCAGATTCGAGACAGCCCTCGCCACCATCGGCCAGGTGCTCGACGCGCCGGACGGCATCGAGCAGCAGACCCTGAATCGGCTGCGCACACTGCAAGACCAGGTCACCGACGTGCGTGGGCTGCTGATGCAGCGCCAAGCGCTGCTCGATTGGCGCAACGGGCGGCCGCGGACCAGCACGTAGGCCCAGCGCCGATCGCCCTGGAGCGCCCTGCCACACTACGTTGTGTTTCCTAAAAGAAAGGCCTATGCGCCGTTGAACACGCCCTCTAACGCGCCCGCATCGTCGGGGCAGCGCGTGCAATCTTCGGCCGGCCCCATCACCTTCCTGCGCGAAATCAGCGGCGAGGCGCTGTTCGCCGCCCTGCGCAAACTTCCGCCGGAAGCGGTGATTCCACCCACTGAAGGGAAAGGCGCAAGGCCGACCGCCGCATCATGCGCCTGGCGTGTCGTGGCGCGCTGGACCGCGCTGGGCAGCCAGCGCGATCGGCAGCGCCGACCGCCACCGAAGCTCGGCGGCGGCAGAACGACTCAGCGCCCCCCCCGAAAGAACCCGAGTGCAGCACACCGCTGTATCCGAAGTTCGCCCCTTGATAACCGCCCGCTGCTTCATTGAACGCGTTGAAATCCCGGCGCACTTGTTGGATTTCTGAACGATACTCGTCAGGACCGCGGCTCCCAAGCGAGCCATTCAACTTGCCGTTGATTTTACGGATAGTTTTATTCAATGACTCCAGGATCGGTTGCAGACCCGGATCCCCATGCTCGGCCTGTTCAGCGATCTCACGACTCAATTGTTGCGCCTCGCGAAGCACCGCCTGCAGACCGGCCTCGTTAGTTGCCACGCCCCTCTGATGTACCGGCGCGTTCGAGACGCGGGGTCGCAGGCCGGCAAGCGCCGGATTGTTCGATGCAACCGGCTGGTAGGGATCGCGCTCATGTGGCGAGCCCGGCGTGGCAGACCCGTGTGCGTGCTCATCTTGCTGGTAACGCGCACTGGACTCACCGGAACGAAAACAGCGATTTATATTTCCCATCATTGTCTCCTTCGTAGAAATCGAAACAGGACGTCCATTTTGGATCGGCGTGAAACCGCGCGGGCCATGAACCACGAATTTCCGAAAAGCAAACCGAAAACAGGCGACAGGCCAGCGGGCTTGCGGACGGCGGGGCCGGCCCGCACCGCCACGTCATCGTCATGTCATCTGCGCCAGCGAGGCTGGCCCACCGTGCGCCGAACGCAGGCGATGACCGGCAACGCCAGACGCGCGTGAACGCAGATGGTCGCCCAGCACGGTCCGGTGTTGCGCGGCTTCTTCGTGCGCCGCGGCGCCAGCGAGGACGCTGAGGACATGGTGCAGGAGACCTGCCGATGCATGCCTGGTGGCAGCGGCCGCATCGTGTTCCGCGACGAACCGCTGGCCAACGTGGCCGAAGATTTCAACTAGCCACATCGCCGGTGCCAGACACGGCGATCAGCACTGCCACGCCGATGGCGAACGCTGCGTGCAATGGCAAGCGCTCGCATACTGCTGCCGACGACGCACTGCGCGCCGCACGATCGGCGCGCGCCCCGATCACGCCGCGCCGTTCCGATCGCGCAGGCGTGGACCGCAGCGAACAACCTCCACCCGCGCTCGCCCACCACACCTGTCACAGAAAATTCATCGAAAACCGGTGCCCGATCGTCGCTGTCGATCCTCGTAGTCCAGGCACAACGCAGCATTGGGCCCTTCGCGGCAGCGCTGCGCCCGCACCTTCCGCTCCCAAGAAGGACTGACGCATCGCAGCGGCGCGCGCGTTCGCGCACAAACGAGAACGGCGCTCGCAAAAGCGAGCGCCGTTTCAGCTACGCGGATTGTCTCTGCGCGCTGCACGCCGGCGAACGCCGCTGCGCCGCTGCGTCCCACCGCTACGCTCCGGATCGGGGTGCCGCGATTTGCAGCGTCGATGCCCGGCATCACCGCAAGCAGCGCATGCACGCCAATGCATCGATCGGCAGCGGCCGGGTCGCGGGACCCGGCCGCTACAGGATCGGACGCGGCTCAGGCCTGCTTCGGATCCGGGCCGTAAACGTTGGCGCCCCTGGCGCCCTCCATCAACATGAAGACCAGCACCACGACACCGCCCAGCCAGGGGATCAGGCCCAGCAGCACGTACCAGCCGGACTTGCCCTGATCGTGGAAACGGCGCACCTGCACAGCAAACGACGGCACCAGCATGGCGAGCGAATACAGGCATACCAGCACGAACGCAGCCATCGACAACGCACTGGTCCCGTTCTGGCCGCCGAAGCCACCGCCGATGCCGACCAGCACCATCAACACCGTGATCACGATGATGTTCAACAGCGTGAACATCCAGTACTCCTTGCGCCGCGAACGCCCGGAAAAATCCGCGTAGCGCTTGAGCGGCATCAACATCCATTCCATTGTGTTTCCTTTTTTCGAACCGCTGCGTCACTGCAGCGGCGGCATGGTGGCATAAACCCTGCCGCAGGGAAACGCTTGCAGCTACTCGCTCGCCGCCTCCAGCGCCTGCGACAGGCGCTCCACCGCGATCACCTCCATGCCCTTGACCACGCCGGTCTTGGGCGCATTGGCCTTGGGCACGATGGCGCGCTTGAAGCCATGCGTGGCCGCCTCGCGCAATCGGTCCTCGCCGTTGGGCACCGGGCGGATCTCGCCGGACAGACCGACCTCGCCAAAGGCGATGGTCTTCTCCGCCAGCGGCTTGTCGCGCAGCGAGGACAGCACCGCCAGCAGCACCGGCAGGTCGGCCGCGGTCTCCTGCACGCGGATGCCGCCGACCACGTTGACGAACACGTCCTGGTCGCCGACCACGATGCCGCCGTGCCGATGCAGCACCGCCAGCAGCATCGCCAGGCGGTTCTGTTCCAGGCCCACCGCCACGCGACGCGGATTGGACAGCGGCGAGGCATCGACCAGCGCCTGCACTTCCACCATCAGCGGCCGCGTGCCCTCGCGCGTGACCATCACGCAGCTGCCGGGCTGGTTGGCGCTGCTGCCGGACAGGAAGATCGCCGACGGATTGGAGACTTCCTTCAGTCCCTTCTCGCCCATCGCGAACACGCCCAGCTCGTTGACCGCGCCGAAGCGGTTCTTGAACGCGCGCAGCAGGCGGAAGCGGCTGCCGCTCTCGCCCTCGAAATACAGCACCGCATCGACCATGTGCTCGAGCACGCGCGGCCCGGCAATCCCGCCTTCCTTGGTCACGTGGCCGACCAGGAACACCGCGGTGCCGGTCTCCTTGGCGTAGCGCACCAAACGCGCCGCGCTCTCGCGCACCTGGCTGACCGAACCGGGCGCGGCGGTCAGCGACTCGGTCCACAGGGTCTGCACCGAGTCGGCCACGATCAGCTTGGGCCGCGCTGCGCTGGCCTGCTGCAGGATCTGCTCGATGCCGGTCTCGGCCAATGCGTTGAGACCGTCCAGCGGCAGGTCCAGGCGTACCGCGCGGCCGGCGACCTGGGCCAGCGATTCCTCGCCGGTCACGTACAGCACCGGCAGCGTGCTGGCCATCTTCGCCAACGCCTGCAGCAGCAGCGTCGACTTGCCGATGCCCGGGTCGCCGCCGATCAGCACCACCGCGCCTTCGACCAGGCCGCCGCCGAGCACCCGGTCGAACTCGCCGATGCCGGTGGACACGCGCGCCTGGTCGCGATGCTCTACGTCCTTGAGCGCAGTGATCTTCGGCGCCTCGGTCTTGCCGGCCCAGCCGCTGCGCCGCGCGGCGGCCGGCGCCTTGGGCGCCGCCGCGCTCTCCAGCACGATCTCGCTCAGGGAATTCCACGCTCCGCACTCGGCGCACTGGCCTTGCCATTTGCTGTACTCGGCGCCGCAGTCGCCGCAGACGTAGGCGGTTCTGGCTTTGCTTGCGGCGCTCTTGGCCATCGGAACATCCGGAAAAGCGGTGGGAGCGCTACTGTAGCCGCGCGGCGTCTCGCCGGGCGAGAACCGCGCCGTGCGCAGCTGCCGCGGCGCTATGCCTGCGCGCGCAGGCGCGCATCGCCATGCGCGTGCTCGCCCCAGATCCGGTCGATGCCCTCGGCCAGCCGATCCAGGTCCTGCTCGGTATGCGTGGCCATCACACTGATACGCAGACGCTCCTGGCCGCGCGGCACCGCCGGGAAGTGCACCGGATTGACGAACAGCCCCAACTGCTCCAGGCGCATCGCCGCCGCCTTGGCATCCATGCCCGGCGGGGTATGCACGATCAGGATCGCCGAAGGCGTGGACACGTCCAGTCCCCAGGACAGCGCATTGAGCCGCGCGCACAGGCCGGCGGCATTGGCGTGCAGCTGGCGCATCCGCTCAGGCTCGGCGGCGATGACGTCCAATGCGCCATGCGCCGCCGCGATCGTGGCCGGCGGCAATGCGGCGGAGAACATGTACGAGCGCGAGATCCAGCGCAGATACTCGATCAGCGGACGCGAAGCGCACACGAAGCCGCCATTGACCGCCAAGGTCTTGCTGAAGGTACCCATCAATACGTCGATCTCCTGCGCCACGCCGAAGTGCTCGCCGCTGCCGCCGCCATGCGCGCCGAGCACCCCGCTGCCGTGCGCATCGTCGACCACCAGCAGCGCCGAATGGCGCTTGCATAGCGGCACCAGCTGATCCAGCGGCGCCAGGTCGCCATCCATCGAGTACACCCCTTCCACCGCGACGAAGGTGTCCTGCTCGCAGCGGCCGCTGCGCTCCAGCCAATGCGCCAGACGCTGCAGATCGTTGTGCGGGAACCGGCGCGAGGAGAGCCCGGCCAGTTTCAGCCCGTCGAACCAGGACGCATGCGAATAGGCGTCGTAGTAGATGCGGTCGCCGTTGCGCGCCAACGCGCCGGGCAACGCCAGGTTCGCGGAAAACCCACTTGGGAAGATCATCGCGTCCTCCTGGCCCTTGTGCGCGGCCAGACGCTCTTCCAGTTCGCGGGTGATGCGCAGGTAGCCATTGAGGAACGGCGGCCCGCCGATACCCGTGCCGTATTCGGCGATGGCACGCCCTACCCGCTCGCGCACGTGCGGGTGATTGGCCAGGCCCAGATAATTGTTGGAACCGAACATCAGCACTGGACGCGCCGCGCCACCGGCGTCATCGCGCAGCAGCACTTGGCGATCGGCCGGAGAGCAAATCTGCCGGTGGTACGGCATGCGCCCTTGCTCGCGGTCATGCGCAACCAGCGTCGCGACATACTGCGCCCGCTGCCGCAGCCGCATGCCGCGGTTGTCGAACAGCAACGCCGGATCGAAGTTCTCCCCGCTTTGGGGCAGGGGATCGCATTGACCAACGGCGTCGGCCGCGAGAGAAACAGTAGGCAAAGAAGGCTTCATCGTGGGGGCCGTGGCAGGTTGATCGAGGGTCGAAAGGCCGCTGGCTAGCGGCCCACCTACGATCGCGCGCGCCCCCGTAAAGGCGCCATGCCTGTGCGCGTAAACAACCGGGCCGGCGGGATAAAACTTGCGTAACCGCGCATGCGCTACGCCGCCCGACGCCCTCGCCCCCAGCCACCGCTGCGCGGTCCACGCACCGCCGCGCAGCAGCGCTCCGACGGCTTATCGGGCCTTGTACAACTCGCTCAACCGGTCCGGCTTGCCGGCGATGCGTTCCAGGTGCGGATACTGCAGGCCGCCGTGGTAGGCGATGCGCAGCGTGTCGTAGCGGTTGCCGCGCTTGACCAGCAGTTCGATCGGCGCGGCGGCGCCCTTGGCCGCGGTGATCGCCTCCTTGATCGCGTCGGCACTGTACTCGCGGCCGTTGACCGCGACGATGCTGTTGCCGGCGATGATGCCGGCGTCGAACGCCGGGCCGTCCCACAGCACGTCCTGCACGCTGCCCTTGTCGTCCAGGCTCAGGCCCAGCGAATAGCTCAGGCCGACGCCGTTCTTGGTCGCCTCGTAGGTCTTGATCGCCTCGTTCGGCTGGTCGCTGTAGACCACCTTCCAGCCGCTGGCCTCGATGCCGCCGATCAGCGGGCCGTGGCCGTCGACGCGGCTGCGCAGGAAGCTCGCCCAGTCGTACCTGGCCACGCCGTCGAGGGTGGCGACAATGTCCTCGAAGGTATACGGATTCACGTCCCAGGCGCCGTCGTGCATGCCGAAGAAGGCCTTGGCGAAGTCGTCGATCGAGCGCTTGTTGCCACTGAGCTCGCGCAGCTTGGCATCGACCTCCAGCCACAGCATCTGCCCGCCGGAATAATAGTCCTCGCTCATCTGGTAGCTGCGGTAGGCGCGCGGCCGGCGCAGCGACATGGTCGGGTCGTTGGTGGTGTCCTGCAGCGCGCGCCAGGCCATGCCGGGACGGCCGCGCTGGTAGGTGGCAGCGACGTCGGCGAGCACGTCGCGCGCCTGGGGCTGCGTCCACAGCCCGGAGCGCGCGGCCAGCACTTCGCCCCAGAACTGGGTCTGGCCCTCGTACAGCCACAGCAGGCTGTCGCCCATCGGCACATTGAAGTTCGGCGTGGCCAGGTCGGCGCCGCGGCGGTACTTGCCGTTCCAGGAATGGTTGAACTCGTGCGAAAGCAGGTCGCGCCGGTCCCAGCTCTTGTCCCACTCGGTGAAGTAGTTGAGCGGGCCGCTGTTCTCGCTGGAACGGTGATGCTCCAGGCCGATCCCGCCGAGCTTCTCGGTCAGGGCCAGCAGGAATTCGTAGTGATCGAAATGACGCGCGCCGTACAGCTTGTCCATCTGCCGCACCAGCGCCGCGTGCGCCTTGATCTGCTCGGGCCTGGCATCCAGCGACTTGGCCTCGTCGGCGAACACGTTCAGATACACCGGCGCCTTGCCGCCGGCATCCAGCGCGATGCGCTTGTAGTACTTGCCGGCGAACATCGGCGAATCGACAAGGTCGTCGAAGTCGATCGGCTTGAAAGTCACCGTGTCGCCGACCCGCGTGGCGGTCTCCAGCGCGGTGGCATAGCTCCAGCCCGGCGGCAGGGTCACGCTGGCCTGGGCCTTGATGTTGCGCGCGTAGATGCCGGCCGGGTACAGCGCGGTGGTGTTCCACTGCAGGTTGAGCATCTCCGGGGTCATCATCACCCGGCCCTGGCCGTCGCCCTGCGAGGAAAGGAACTGGAACTCGGCGACGATCTCGCTGACGCCCGGCGGCACCTCGACCTTGAACGCGTACACGTCGAACTGGTCGCGCTTCCACGGCAGCACCTGGCCGTTGGCCTTGACCACCAGCCCGGCCAGCTTGTCGATCGGCCCGGTCGGCGAATGGTTGCCGGGAATCCACTGCGGGTACAACAGGGTCATCGGTCCCGGCGTGGCCGGGATCGTGGTGCGCACGTGGAAGATGCGATGCGCCAGGTCGGTGGCGTCGACATCGATCTTCAGCGTGCCGGCGAATGGCACGTCCTGCGGCGGCGCGGTCTGCGCCGCGGCCTGGAACGCGGCAGTGGCGGCCAGCAACAGCGGCGCCATCCAGGCGGTGGACTTGGTCATGGGGTCTCCAGTAGTACGGTGGACGGGCAATCGGCGATGCTATGCCGGCTGCTGGCGTGGCGTTGCATGCCATTGGTCATGCATCGGCGCCATCGCCGGCGACAGCGGCCGACATTACGCGCCGATGCGAGCGCCGCAACGCAAAAGACCGCCCGCAGGCGGCCTTCGCGAGCGCGCGGCGGTACGCGACCTCAATGCATCATGTTGACGTTGAGGTTGTGCATGACCCACAGCGAGCCGACCACCACGATGCCGATGATCAGTAGCGAGAACAGGCCGACGTGCACGTTGGAGCGCTGCTCGGCGGAGCGGTCCATGTGCAGGAAGTAGATGAGGTGCACCACCATCTGCACCGCGGCCAGCACCGCGATGACGATGACGGTCACGCCCTTGGGGAACGCGCCGCTCATGACCATGCCGAACGGGATCACGGTGAGTACCACCGCCATCACGAAGCCGATCAGGTAGGACTTTAGGCCGCTGCCGTGCGACTCGGCGTGTGCGTCGGAAGGAGAATGGTTGGCCATTACAGCGCTCCCAGCAGGTAGACGATGGTGAACACGCCGATCCAGATCACGTCCAGGAAGTGCCAGAACAGGCTCAGGCACGCCAGGCGGGTGGTGGTGCGCGGGGTCAGGCCGTTCTTGGCGATCTGGATCACCAGCACCGTCATCCACAGCAGGCCCGAGGCCACGTGCAGACCGTGGGTGCCGACCAGGGTGAAGAACGCGGACAGGAACGCGCTGCGGCCGGGACCGGCGCCCTCTTCGATCAGATGGTGGAACTCGTAGATTTCCATGCCCAGAAAGCCCAGGCCCAGCGCCGCGGTGACCGCCAGCCAGCCATACAGACCGCCCAGGCTGCGCTTGTGCGCGGAGATCATCGCCAAGCCGAAGCTCAGGCTGCTGAACAGCAGCAGGAAGGTTTCCACCAGCACGAACTTCAGGTCGAACAGTTCCTTGGCGGTGGGTCCGTCCACGGTCGCGCCGGCCAGCACCGCGTAAGTCGCGAACAGGCCGGCGAAGATGAGGCAGTCGCTCATCAGGTAGACCCAGAACCCGAACACGGTGTTGCCGCCGCTGTCGTGGTGGGCGTGATCGTCGTGGCCGTCGGCGTGGACGGCGTGGTGGTTGTCGAGCGTCGTGGAGGACATGGTTCAGAGCGCCTTTGCGGCATGCGCCGCCTGTTGCTGTTCCAGCAGGGCGAAACGCGCGTTCTCGATGCGCTCCACCTCCTCCGCCGGGACCCAGTAATCGACGTCGTCGTCGAACGTCCGCGCGATGAAGCTGCCGATCATGCCGACCAGGCCGATGATCGCCATCCACCAGATGTGCCAGATCAAGCCGAAGCCCAGCACCACGCTGAAGGCGCCGATCCAGACCCCGGCCGCGGTGTTGCGCGGCATGTGGATCGGTTCGTACCTGGCCGGACGCGTCCAACCCTTGCCCTTGAGCTTGTCCTCCCAGAACTGGTCGCGGTCGTCGATGTGCGGCAGCACTGCGAAGTTGTAGAACGGCGGCGGCGAGGACGTGGCCCACTCCAGCGTGCGCCCGCCCCACGGGTCGCCGGTCAGGTCCAGGTTGTCCTTGCGCTTCCAGATGCTGTAGCCGATCTGCACCAGGTTCAGGAAGATGCCCATGCCGACGATCGCCGCGCCGGCCGCGGCCACCATCAGCCACGGCGCCCACTCCGGATGGTTGTAGCTGTTCATGCGCCGGGTCATGCCCATGAAGCCGAGCACGTACAGCGGCATGAAGGCGACGAAGAAGCCGACGATCCAGCACCAGAACGAGGCCTTGCCCAGCGTCTCGTTGAGCTTGAAACCGAACGCCTTCGGGAACCAGTAGGTCAAGCCGGCCAGGTAGCCGAACACCACGCCGCCGATGATCACGTTATGGAAGTGCGCGATCAGGAACAAGCTGTTGTGCAGCACGAAGTCCACCGCCGGGATCGCCAGCATCACCCCGGTCATGCCGCCGATGGTGAAGGTGATCATGAAGCCGATCGTCCACAGCACCGGCGCGGTCATGCGCACGCGGCCGCGGAACATGGTGAACAGCCAATTGAAGATCTTCACCCCGGTGGGAATGGAGATGATCATCGTGGTGATGCCGAAGAACGCGTTGACGTTGGCGCCCGAGCCCATGGTGAAGAAGTGGTGCAGCCACACCACGAACGACAGCACGCCGATGCACGAGGTGGCGTAAACCATCGAGGTGTAGCCGAACAGGCGCTTGCTGCTGAAAGTGGCGACCAGCTCGGAAAAGATGCCGAACGCCGGCAGGATCAGGATGTACACCTCCGGATGGCCCCAGATCCAGATCAGGTTGACGTACATCATGGCGTTGCCGCCGCCGTCGTTGGTGAAGAAGTGCGTGCCCAGGTAGCGGTCCGCGCCCAGCAGCGCCAGCGCCACGGTCAGGATCGGGAATGCGGCGATGATCAGGATGTTGGTGATCAGCGCGGTCCAGGTGAAGATCGGCATGCGCATCAGGGTCATGCCTGGCGTGCGCATGCGCAGAATCGTCACGAAGAAGTTGATGCCGGTCAGCAATGTCCCCAGGCCGGAGATCTGCAAGGCCCAGATGTAGTAATCGACGCCGACCCCGGGACTGTATTCCAGCCCCGACAGCGGCGGATACGCCAGCCAGCCGGTCTGGGCGAATTCGCCCACGCCCAGCGAGATGTTGACCAGCGCCGCACCGGCCACGAACAGCCAGAAGCTCAGCGAGTTCAGGAACGGGAAGGCCACGTCGCGCGCGCCGATCTGCAGCGGCACGATCAGGTTCAGCAGGCCGGTCATGAACGGCATGGCCATGAAGAAGATCATGATCACGCCGTGCGCGGTGAAGATCTGGTCGTAGTGATGCGGCGGGAAGATGCCCTCATTGCCGCCGTGCGCCATCGCCTGCTGGGTGCGCATCATCGCCGCGTCGGCGAAGCCGCGCAGCAGCATGACCAGCGCCACCACGATGTACATGACGCCGATGCGCTTGTGGTCGACCGAGGTCAGCCACTCGCGCCACAGGTAGCCCCACTGCTTGTACTTGGTGACCGCCGCCACGACCAGCAGGCCGAGCAGGCCGGCGCCGCCGAGGGCGCCCATGACGATCGGCTCGTGGAACGGAATCGCCTCGAGCGTGAGTTTGCCTAGCATCACTTGTCTCCAGAAGTGCACATGGCGACCGGCTCAGCAGCCGATGCCGGATGGTCATCGTGGCCTTCCATATGCTGACCCTTGCCCATCATGTATTTGTGAATCAACGACTTGAACATGCCGTCCTGCACCGACGCGTAGTAGGTCACCGGGTACGGCGCCTTGTCGTTGCGGTTGGCCGCCAGGATCTGGAACTCGGCCTGGTCCAGCGCCTTCGGCGCGGCCTTGACCTTGGCCACCCACGCCTCGAAACCGGCGCGGTTGGTGGCATGCGCGGTGAAGCCCATCTTCGAGAAGCCGTGGCCGCTGTAGTTCGCCGACAGGCCGAAGTAGTCGCCAGGCTCGTTGGCGATCAGGTGCAGCTTGGTCTCCATGCCGGCCATCGCGTAGATCTGCGTGCCCAGGTGCGGGATGAAGAAAGAGTTCATCACCGTGTCGGAGGTGATCCTGAAATTCAGCGGCGTATCCACTGGGAACGCGATCTCGTTGACCGTGGCGATGCCCTGCTCGGGGTAGATGAACATCCACTTCCAGTCCAGCGCCACCGCCTCGATGGTGATCGGCTTGACCTTGGAATCCAGCGGCTTGTACGGGTCAAGCGCATGCGAGGAGCGCCAGGTCAGCACCGCCAGCACCAGGATGATCATGCACGGGATCGACCACACCACCACCTCGATCGCGGTGGAATGCGACCAGTTCGGCTCGTAGCGGGCCGTGGTGTTGGACGCGCGATAGCGCCAGGCGAAGGCCAGGGTCATCACGATGACCGGGATCACCACCAGCAGCATCAGCACCACCGAGGTGATCAGCAACGTCTTTTCGTCGTGGCCGATCTGTCCCTTGGGATTGAGGATGGCCGCATCGCACCCGGCCAGCAGCAGCGCGGGCAGAAGCGACAGACCGGAGCGCAGCGAGCGCCGGAGTTGTTTCAACGGAATCATCGAACGATCCAATTGCATAAGGGAGGCGGACCGCGCAGTGGCGAACGGGAGCGGCCCCATGGGCGTTTCCGCGTTTCCTGCGGCATCCTGGCCGGCATGCGCGATCGACCATGTATTTTATGCTGCCGTGCGGCATCTCCGAAAGCCATTGACAAGACCGAGCGTGCGCGCAGGCGTGCTTTTATGTGCGACACATTGCCGCACCTGCGTGCGACGGATCGCCGCAGCCTGCCCGCGACGCGCGGTCGGCGCCTTCGATCTCGTTACAGCCTGAGATGACATCGGGCGCCACCGGCACCGCTTCGGCACGGCATGTGGCCACGCGGTTCTGGCAGGACACCCGCATCCGCACCCTGCCCTACGACCGCGGCTTCCTGTACTTCGTCACCGTCGACAACGCCCTGCGCAAGGCCAGCGGCGGCCGCAAATCGCTGGACGATCTGATCCTGGCGATACTGCATCGTCGGCAACGCGACAAGCCGCTCGGCATCGCCGACTGGGAAGCGATGCTGCGACAACCTCGACGAAGACGCGGTCCGCCAGCTGCACGCCATGCTCGACGGCGCCGCACCGCTATCGGCTAGCGACGCCTTCGGCCCCTGCTTCGAACGCATCTCCCAACCCATGCACCGCTACGAACTCGGCTTCGTCCCCGCCGTGCTGACCGAATCCCCCCGCATCGTCCGCGACCTGATCCCCGACTCGGCCGCCGCCAAGGCCGGCGTGCAAAACGGCGATGAGATCACCCACCCGGTGGGCCAGGATCAGTTGCAGGGGGAGCAGGATGGCATCCTCACTTTGCAGTTGCTACGCGATGGCAAGCCGTTGACGATCTCGTACAAGCCGCGTGGCGAGACTGTGGGACCTGGCAGTGGAAGCGCAAACAGGGCGTTGCGGAAGCCACGTGCTCGCTGCCTGCCACCGCCCAGGCGCAATGACCGGTAGGCTGTGGAACCGGAGTCCATCTCTGACTAGACTGCCTGCATAGGACCATGAAGATGGAGGTTTCCATGGCAGTCGGAACTTGCCCGAAACGAACATACGCTGCACTCGCAGGTCTGTTCCTGGCGATGTGTTCTGGGTTGGTTGCGTGCGCGACCCACCAATCCACGATTGTGGAGGAGCTCTCCAGCCGCAGCCGAATTCCCCCAACAGAACTGCAGCAGCTACTGAATGACTGTGATCGAACACAGCGCAGCATGAACATCTGCGCTTTTCGAGATTTTGTCGCATCAGACCTCGACCTCGATGCTGCACTCAAGGCCAAGCGGGAATCCTTGCCACAATGTCGCGCCCAGATAGATGGTGCTCAAGCCGCTTGGGAAGCCGAGCGTGAAAAAGCATGCAACGAAGAGCCGGAAGCAGAAGAAGGCGGCTCGATGCGCCCCATGCTTATCAGCGCTTGCAAAACCACAGCTACCAGAGCGCGAATCACATTTGTGAAAGAGATTAAATAGTGTCCCGGAGGGCAATAGAGTTGGTCAAGCCAGTTACCTCTGTCCACCAGAGCCAGCCGCCCAAAGCTGGCCGAGCAGCTTGACGCCAATCGTTGCCCGGTGCACCTTGGCATCGGTGTTCCCGAGTGCGCGCATCACTTCTTCCCAACGTGAGCCCAAGTTCACCTCCCTCGCCGTCTTGAGGTGGACAGCGGTAAAGTCCTTATAGGGAAGCGAGCGCAGCGCAGCGGGGGTTACCAGGTTTTCGGTATGCAGGTGTACGAACCAGGGCGCAGGGAGGCTGCCATTCGACTGCGGCATGTGGTCGATACGCACTTCGAACAGCCTGCCACGGTTGCCGCGGTCGCCCTCCGAGGGAAGGCGGTTCGGAGTCGCGACGCGTGCCAGTCCCTTCATTGCCAACAAGCGCTGCAAATGCGGCGCGCGCGGCTGCGGATCGGTCTTGAGCGCATCGGCTTCGCGCCGATCGAAATCGTGCTCGATCATCTGGAGAAGATGCAACCGCGTGTCGAGTTGCGCGAGGCGTTGGTCTTGCCTGGGAAGCTTGCTTTTGAGTTGCAGCAGACGCTCTCTCGATCCGAACCAGCCCTGCATGGAGGTCCTGGCAAAATCGAAGGCCGTCGCAGCGTCATGCCTGGAATCGCCGATCAGTCGCTCTACGTTTGTGGTGTCCTTGCCAAGGCGTTTGGCGATCTTGATGAAATCTCCCCCGAGTTCGGCCACAAGTGACGGCTCCAAGGGGGTACCCCTCAGCACCTCGTCGGCCTGTTTCTGCGCTGCGCTGCGATCATCGTTTGCCAGCCGTGCGGGCACTGCCGTCGAGCTGGAGGCAGCGGGCGTCTCCTTGCGGACCTTGCGTGACTTGGCCGATTCGCCTGATGTCGTTATCGCTAATCGTGGCGTCACTGATGCGGATGTTTTTTCGGTCGGGGCCTTCGCTGCGCCAATCAACTGCCTGTCATGGACAGCGGACTGACACAGATCAAGAAACGCCTGGCGTTGATCGGTGAGCGCCGTTGCGATTTCGAGCATGGTCGGCCATAGATGATCTCTGGAATGATCCCCTTCCTCAATGAGAGCGGCAGCATCTAGACACAGCTTCATCCCCACTCGGCCACGAATCTCGGCGTATTCGATAACGACGCCTTTGTACATGGCCAGCTCCTCCGGTGTAAGCGAACACTCGGTTGAGGACAGGCGTTCGACATGGAAATTCATCAATTTTACGAGCGCTACACTCAAATCGGCGTCCATATAGTTGCCGACTTCTACGAGCTCACTCAGTCGGTCCAGCACCTGTGGTAGGCCGCAATCGCTGGCCTGAACGCAGAGTTTCTTTGCATGTATGTCGAAGATCACTCCGCGGACGGTCTGCATCAGAGTGTGGCAACCTCCTATCATCGCCCTGAAGAGCTGCAGTTGGTCCTTGAGCCAGTCGGGCGGCGCTTTATCTGTCATCGGCGACTTGATGCGTCGGCAAACTTCCTCCAACGCTGCAATGGCATCAAGAAGATGAGTGCGTAACGCAAGCCATGATTCCGGCTGTTGCAGAAGGATGGCTTCGGCGGGCAACGCCAACATAACGACCCCTTCCGTGTGCACATAGCCCAATTCCTTGACCATCTTTTCACAGATTATATTTTGGCACGAATTATAGTTCAGCGCTGCGGCTTGTGCGAGCTGCGAAAGCAACTTACTCTCGTGGCATTCGACTTGGTCGAGCGGCAACTGTTGTCGCATCTTCAGCTCGGCCAGCGCCTGCAACCCTTGTCGAGCGGATTCGATGGCTAACGCGCCGGACCTGAGTCTTGCTTCAAGGCCCTTTATGTTCCCCGGATCCGCCGGCGCTATGTTTGCCAAGCGGTTGAACTGTTGCAGCCTGGACAAGGCATTGTTCAATACGACGCAAGGATCTGATCCTTGCGAGGCAGGCGTCGGGGCAAAGAGCGCCGCACTGACGTCCCTGGCGTTGGCGGACGATGCCGCTTGGGCATTGGCTCTGGACGCTCTGATCGGCCTCCGCGGCCTGATGGCAAGCCCGCTGAGTTGCGCGGAGGTCGCCACAACGTCGGCAGACGCACTTGCCGTTACCCCCGGATCCGGGCGCGTCGGTGCAGGTTGCGTGGATTGCGAGGGATCCAGTGGGGTCTGATTGGTCGTTCTGACTTTAGGCACGGTGCATCCTCTGATATTGCCATTCAATTGCCACGCGCATGACGTCCAGATGCGCCCGTTCTCGGGATGTGCGTGGATCTTGGGGGTGTGGCACGGAAAGGCCTGGCAAGTCAGCGAAAACGCCCGGTGCCGCGGCGTGGTGCAATACTTGTTTTACGTGCGTCATAGAGCTCAGTACGCTTGCCGGATCACGCTGCATGTCGCAGCACCTGCATCGCGCGATGTTGGATCAGCCCTGCCCTTCTTCAACATGCGATCGTGGCTGACGCATCCGCAGCGATACCTCTGTGGTGCCTGTGATCGCCGTTTCAACGCAAGCAGTTCGCTACTCACTCACTGGTCGGATGGGCGCCAAGCCGATGCCTAAGTAAACCACCGAATGCTGCGCCGTTCGCATGCTAGGCGAATGGCTGGTGCCTGATACGAAGCCACATGGAACAGGGTCGAGCTGAATTTGATAGGGCAGCGAGACCAGGTTCATGGCCCGTTTCATTACGTACCCAAAAATGTACCTGACTAGCACGCCACTTCAGCCCGGTCGCAGCCTGGGCGCCAACCGCCCCGCACATTGACGGCAAGTCATTCGTGCAGCAGTCAGAGCATGGCAATGAACCGTATCCAGTTCCAATCCGGGATGTCGCTGTCGGCCTTTATGGCTGAGTACGGCGGAGAAAAGTAGTGCGAGAGCGCTGTGGAAGTGGCCCGTTGGCCGGTTTCTGGTTCTTTACAAACTCCACTAACAAAAAACCCCGACCGAGGCCAGGGTTCTTCGCTGCATCTGGTGCCGGAAATAGGAATCGAACCTACGACCTACGCATTACGAATGCGCCGCTCTACCAACTGAGCTATTCCGGCTGAACCGCCAATTCTAGGGGGGCGCCGGCCGCCGGTCAATTGACCAGGCGCAGGCGCAGTTCCTTGGGCAGGGCGAACACCATCGACTCCGGTTCGCCGGCCAGTTCGCCCACGCCATCGGCGCCCAGTTCGCGCAGCCGCGCGATGACGCCGTCCACCAGCACCTGCGGCGCCGAGGCGCCGGCGGTCAGGCCGATGCGGCGCTTGCCGGCGATCCAGGCCGGGTCGATCTCGTCGGCGCCGTCGATCAGGTAGGACTCCACCCCATCGCGTCGCGCCAGCTCGCTGAGCCGGTTGGAATTGGAGCTGTTCGGCGAGCCGACCACCAGCACCAGGTCGCACTGCCGGGCCAGGTCGCGCACCGCGTCCTGGCGGTTCTGGGTGGCGTAGCAGATGTCGTCGTTCTTCGGCCCCTGCATCGCCGGGTAGCGCGCGCGCAGCGCGTCGATGATGCCGCGGGTATCGTCCACCGACAGCGTGGTCTGGGTGGTGTAGGCCAGGTTCTCCGGCTGCTGGATGTCCAGCGTGGCGACTTGCTCGATGTCCTCGACCAGATAGATGCGCCCGGCGCCGCGTTCGCGGTTCCACTGGCCCATCGTGCCCTCCACCTCGGGGTGGCCGGCATGGCCGATCAGCACCACGTCGCGGCCTGCGCGGCAGTGCCGGGCCACTTCGAAATGGACTTTGGTGACCAGCGGGCAGGTCGCGTCGAACACCTTCAGCCCGCGCCGCTCGGCCTCCTGGCGGACCGCCTGGGACACGCCGTGGGCGCTGAAGATGACCGTGTTGCCGTCGGGCACCTCGTCCAGTTCCTCGACGAAGATCGCGCCGCGCTGCTTCAGGTCGTCGACCACGAAGCGGTTGTGCACCACCTCGTGGCGCACGTAGATCGGCGCGCCCAGGGTCTCGATGGCGCGCTTGACGATCTCGATCGCACGGTCGACGCCGGCGCAGAAACCACGGGGATTGGCGAGCAGAACGTCCATTGCCCGATTATCCCGCTTTTCGCTTCGACTTGCCGTCGAACACGCCGAACACGGCGATGCCCACGGCGCCGGCGACGATCGCCGAGTCGGCGATGTTGAACGAGGGCCAGTAATGGTCGCCCACGTACCACTGGATGAAATCGACCACGTGGCCATGCATCAGCCGGTCGATCACATTGCCGATCGCGCCGCCGATGACCAGGGCGTACGGCATGGCGCCGCGCCAGTCGCCGCGCGGGGTGCGCGCCAGCCACCAGGCCAACAGGGCGCTGATGCCCACCGCCAGCGCGGTGAAGAACCACAGCTGCCACCCGCCGGCATGGCTCAGGAAGCTGAACGCAGCGCCGGTGTTGTAGGTGCGGTACCAGTTCCAGAAGCCGGGGATCACCGGCACCGCGGTGAACTCGGGCAGGCTGGACAGCACCCAGGCCTTGCTCCACTGGTCCAGGCCGATCACCAGCACGGACAGCAGCAGCCAGCTCAGGGCGGAGGGTTTGGATCGTACGGTCATGCGCGGAGTCCGGCTCGGGCGAAGGTTGGATGTGAAAGACGGCGACGCGGCGAAAATCACGACGGCGACGGCGAATGGGTCGCCGCCGCCGCTGCCGCACAGGGGCGGATCAGAACCAGGTGCGCTCCTCGCCCGGTCCGCCGATGTTGCCGACGCAGCGGCCGCACAGTTCCGGGTGCGCCGGATCCACGCCCACGTCAGCGCGGTGGTGCCAGCAACGCACGCACTTCTGCTTGCTGGTCGCCTGAGCGCTGACGAAGATCTCGTCGGTGCTGGCCTCGCGCACCACCACGTCGCCGCTGATGAACAGGAAGCGCAATTCCTCCTGCAGCGGCTGCAGCTTGGCGGCCGTGGCCGCGTCGGCGGCGACGGTGATCTCCGCCTCCAGCGCCGCGCCGATGACGCCGTTGCTGCGCATCGGCTCCAGCACCTTGGCCACCTGCTCGCGCAGCGCCAGCAATTGCTCGAAATCGGCCGCGCTCAGCGGCGCATCGTCCGGCATCGGCGCCAGGCCTTCGTACCAGGTCGCGAACAGCACGTTGCCGACGTGCGCGCCGGGCAGGTAGCCCCACAGTTCGTCGGCGGTGAAGCTCAGAATCGGCGCGATCCAGCGCACGAACGCTTCGGCGACATGGAACATCGCGCTCTGCGCCGAACGCCTGCCGTGCGAGTCCTCCGGCATCGTGTACAGACGGTCCTTGGTCACGTCCAGGTACAGCGAACCCAGGTCCACGCTGCAGAAGTTCAGCAGCGCCTGCACGATCGCGGCGAAGTCGTAGCGCGCGTAGGCGGCCTTGATCTGCTCCTGCACCTCGTAGGCGCGATGCACGATCCAGCGGTCCAGTGCCACCAGTTCCGGCAAGGTGCGCAGATGCACGGCCGGGTTGAAGCCGTGCAGGTTGCCGAGCAGGAAGCGCGCGGTGTTGCGCAGGCGCCGGTAGGCGTCGGAGTTGCGCTTGAGGATCTCCTGCGACAGCGACATCTCGTTGCTGTAGTCGCTGGAGGCGATCCACAGGCGCAGGATGTCCGCGCCCAGGGTCTTCATGATGTCCTGCGGCTCGATGCCGTTGCCCAGCGACTTGGACATCTTGCGGCCGTGCTCGTCCACGGTGAAGCCGTGGGTCAGGCACTGCCGGTACGGCGCCGCCTGGTCCATGGCCACGCCAGTCAGCAACGAGGACTGGAACCAGCCGCGGTGCTGGTCCGAGCCTTCCAGGTACAGGTCCGCCGGCTTGGGGAAGCCGCGCTCGGCCAGCACCGTCTCGTGGGTGACGCCCGAGTCGAACCACACGTCGAGGATGTCGGTGATCTTGTCGTAGTCGGCGTCTTCGTCGCCGAGCAGTTCGGCGGCGTCGAGCGTGTACCACACGTCCACCCCGCTCTCCTCGACGCGGTCGGCGACCTGGCGCATCAGCTCGGTGCTGCGCGGATGCGGCTCGCCGGTCTCGCGATGCACGAACAGCGCGATCGGCACGCCCCAGGTGCGCTGCCGCGAGATGGTCCAGTCCGGACGCCCGGCGATCATGCCGGCGATGCGCGCCTGGCCCCAGGACGGATACCAGTGCACGCCCTCGATCGCCTGCAGCGCATCGGCGCGCAGCCTGGCCTGCTCCATCGAGATGAACCACTGCGGGGTGGCGCGGAACGCGATCGGGGTCTTGTGCCGCCAGCAGTGCGGGTAGCTGTGGACCATGCTCGCGTGCGCCAGCAGCACGCCGCGCGCGGCCAGCACCTCGGCGATGGTGTCGTTGGCCTTCCAGATGTGCAGCCCGGCCAGCGCCACACCGTCGGCCGGCGGGGTCGAAGGCAGGTACACGCCGCGGCCATCGATCGGATTGATCTGCGCGGCGCCATAGCGATCGATCAGGCCGTACTGCCTGGCCGCCACATAGTCTTCCTGGCCGTGCCCGGGGGCGGTGTGCACCGCGCCGGTGCCCTCCTCGTCGGACACATGGTCGCCAAGGATCAGTGGAATGTCGCGCTCGTCGTAGAAGGGATGCGCCAGCACCTGGTTTTCCAGCGCCGCGCCGGCGACGCGGCCGTGCACCACCACGTCGCTCACGCCGTAGCGTTGCAGCGCGCGCTCGGCCAGCGCATCGGCCAGCACCAGCCAGCGGCGGCGACCGTCGCGTGCCGGGCCTTCGACCAGGGCGTAGCTCAGGTCCGGCCCCAGCGACACCGCCAGCGAGGCCGGCAGCGTCCACGGCGTGGTGGTCCAGATCGGCACCGCGACTTCGACGCCGTCCGGCAGCGCGACGCCGAACGCCGCCGCCAGCGCCGCGCCGTCGCGCGCGGCGTAGGCCACGTCCACGGTCGGCGACTGCTTGTCGGCGTATTCGATCTCCGCCTCGGCCAGCGCCGAGCCGCAATCGAAGCACCAGTGCACCGGCTTCACCCCGCGGGTCAGGTGGCCGTTGTCGATGATCCTGGCCAGCGCGCGTATCTCGTTGGCTTCGAAATGGAAATCCAGCGTGCGGTACGGGTTGTCCCAGTCGCCGATCACGCCCAGGCGCTTGAAATCGCGGCGCTGGATGTCGATCTGCTCGTTGGCGTATTCGCGGCATTTCTGCCGGAACTGCGCCGCATCCAGCTTGACCCCGACCTTGCCGTACTTCTTCTCGATCGCGATCTCGATCGGCAGGCCATGGCAGTCCCAGCCCGGGATGTACGGCGCATCGAAGCCGGCCAGGTACTTGGACTTGACGATGATGTCCTTGAGGATCTTGTTGACCGCGTGACCGAGGTGGATCGCGCCGTTGGCGTACGGCGGGCCGTCGTGCAGCACGAACAGCGGCCGGCCCTGGGCGTTGTCGCGCAGCTGCGCGTACAGCCCCTCGCTCTCCCAGCGGGCCAGCGTATCCGGCTCGCGCTTGGGCAGATCGCCGCGCATCGGGAAGTCCGTCGCCGGCAGATGGAGGGTGGCTTTGTAGTCCTGGGTCACTGGGATTTACCGGTCGGTGGTCTTCATGGGGGAGTCCGCGCGCGAAGGCGCGGGCTGGTGCGCGTGGCCCGCGCCCTCGGCGTGCGCGCGCGGCGGCGCGGACGCGAGCAGGCGGCGGGCCAGGGCGGCGTCGCGGTGCATCTGTTCGGTCAGCGCCGGCAGATCGGAGAACGTTTCTTCGTCGCGCAACTTGGCGACGAATTCCACGGCGATGTGGCGCCCGTACAGGTCGCCGTGGAAATCGAACAGGTGCGCTTCCAGCAGCGGCTCCACGCCCTGCACCGTCGGCCGCGTGCCGAAGCTGGACACCGCCGGCCACGGCTGCGCGGTCACCCCGTGCACCCAGCTCGCGTAGATGCCCGACAGCGCCGGGGTGCGCGGGAAACGCAGGTTGGCGGTGGGATAGCCGAGGGTGCGCCCGAGCTGCTTGCCGCGCACCACGCGGCCGTCGATCGCGTACGGGCGGCCGAGCAGTTCGGCGGCATGCGCGAATGCGCCGGCCACCAGCAATTCGCGGATGCGGGTGCTGGAGATGCGTTCGTCGCGCAGGTGCACCGGCTCGATCTCGCCGGCGGAAAAGCCCAGTTGCGCGCCCATCTCGCGCAGCAGCGCGATGTCGCCGCCGCGCTTGTGGCCGAAACGGAACGCCGGGCCGATCCACACCTCGCGCGCCTGCAGCCGATCGACCAGGGTGCGCCGCACGAAATCCTGCGCGCTCATCGACGACAGGCGCCGATCGAAGCGCAGCAGGCCCACGCTGTCCGCGCCCAGCTGCTGCAGGCCTTCGACCTTGGTCCGTGCCAGGGTCAGCCGCGGCGGCGGCGCGGCCGGCGCGAAGAACTCGCGCGGCAGCGGCTCGAAGCTCAACGCCACCGCCGGCACGCCGACGGCGCACGCGCGCGCCGATGCCTGCCGCACCAGCGCGCGGTGGCCAAGGTGCAGGCCATCGAAGGCGCCGATGCAGACCACGCTTCCCTGCGGGAACAGGGTCCCGCCCTCGACGTCTCTAAACAGCCTGCTCATTCCTCGGTCCGAAGCGTCGGCGCTGGGGCGCCGGTCGATGATGATGCGTAACCGGCGAGTATAGCGACTGAGGGGCGGGTTCGGGGTTCGGGGTTCGGGGTTCGGGGTTCGGGGTCGGGGTCGGGGTCGCGGAGAAGGAAGATGACCCCCTCCTCAAGACCGGAATCGACCGATAAAACAGCAGACGTCGGCGATGGTTGCCGATCATGCGCCGGATTCGAGCAGTATCGCCGGCCGACGCGCCGAGACGTGTTACTGGCGAGGACCGGAGCGCCCGAAAACAGTCGGTAACCACTGTCAATCGCTGACCCAAAGACGTCCCGGCCCGGACACTCAGGATCACCGCCCAGTTCGACTCCATGATCAGCGTCTCTCTATCGCGCTCGGCAAACTTGACAACGACGCAACCCAATGCTAAAAAAAATCGAACGCTAAAGAAATGGAATCTCATAGCAAAGGAGTAGAAATCTCATGAATGAGGCAAAGGCTTATCACGCTCGCTTGATTGATCCGCAGACTTTGACGATTTTGTGCACATATACTTGCACCGCTGCATGCAGGCAATGCTGTTTCGAATCAAGTCCCAAAGTCGTAGGAAGGCTCGAGCGTGAAGCGCTCCTGGATCGCATCAAGGAAGCCAAGAGCAAGTTTCAGAACCTCAAGATAGTTGTATTCAGCGGTGGCGAGGCTACTCTTCTGAAAGAGGACCTCTATGAAGCCGTTGCTTTGTGTACGAGCTTAGGGCTCTTGACACGCATTGTATCGAACGGCTCCTGGGGTAAGACAGAACGATCTGCCAATCATGTTGCCTCAAAGCTGGCTGCTTCACGCCTCTCAGAACTCAACATCAGCACCGGAAAAGATCATCAGGAATTTGTCTCTCAGGATTGCGTCATCAACGCGGCCCAAGCGGTTACCGGCTGCATGATTCCGACACTGATCACCGTCGAGGCTGATGAAGAAAAAAACAGGCACTATCGCCACCTTGCGTCGGATCCGCGTGTACAGAAGTTACTCAGGGAGGGATTTCTACGCATTCAGTCCAACAGTTGGATGCCCTTTCACAACGATGCCGACGAGCGCGGCCAGGAAATCGACCACGAAAGCTTGAGAAATGGCTGCGACCAGATCTTCTCAAACGTCGTTGTCACCCCTCACGACAACCTGTCCGCGTGCTGCGGGTTGACACTCGAGCATATTCCAGAGATGCGCCTTGGTCGTTGTGATGGCAGCAATATGGATGCACTCTACTACAGCCAGTCTCAAGACTTCCTAAAATTCTGGATACACACGGACGGCCCATACGCGATCATTGAAAGTGTTCTAGGCAAGGAATCTGCCAAGATCCTTGATGGCGTAGTCCATATATGCCAAGCCTGCGCAATCCTCCATAAAGATGACGAGGTAAAGCGCGCAGTGTTATCCCGTTATCAGCAGCTTGCGCCGGAGGTCATGACAAGGTTCTACCTGAAGCGAGCCTTGGAAGTTTCGAGCAAAAAAATTTCACCTACCCTAAACAAGGAAGAAGAGACCACATGAAGAGAAGGAAATTCATACAGGCTGCCCTGGTTGCCCCAGCAGCTGCCACAGCCACCGCTAGCGGCGCCAGCTCTGAAAGGCTCTACGGAACCCCACTAAGCGTTCAGGCCGACGGGGGCCAAGCGGCAGCGAAATTCATGCTTCCGCTGTCGCAGACTGGCCTTCCAGCTGATTCGTGGGCGGAGTTGGCACGAGTCGCGCAAGTCGTTGATCGCGTATTGACCTCTAGCGAAGAGTCGACCCTGTTCCGTGCGTCCCCAGAGAAATTCCTTCGATCCCATGGGCTCGACGGCTCTGACAGGATACTCAATAGCGAAGTCACCAGAATGCTCGCCTGCGCAAGCGACCCAGCTGTTCGGCAGACGTTAGAGAATTCAGACTGGGATGGCGCAATCACACTCTTTAAGGCAGCAGGGCTCTTCGAGCAGCCCGAGACGTCGGTACTGACAAACCGAATCGCGACTGCGCTGCAAGGGAACTACGATGAAATTGCCAAGATTCTTCGATCAGAAGGAATGGTCACGCAAAACGACCAAGACCAGGCACTTCTGGAGCTAGTCACCCACACCGCTGGCACCCCGACCGAAGATGACTTGGCAGCGCTCTACCACCTGACCTCCCCTGGTCGCGTCACACCGATGTTCTGCACAACTGTGACCGTTTGTGTCGCAGCCGTGACAGCTGGCGCCGCGGTTACAGCAGTGGTCTATCTAATGGTCGCGGTCGTTTCTGCAGCTGCCGTTCTTACTCAGGTCAGCACCTCTGGCAGTTCGCCACAACCCCCACAATTAGTTGAGGACCGCGGAGGTGCGTTCAATGGAAGCATGACAAAACTTGATCCGCTCTTGGTTAGGAACAGCCAGCGCGCGCTGCGGCTTGGAGCCATCCTTGGTAGCTCAGAACTTCAAACACAGGTGTATCGAGACCTGATCTCACGTGAAGTGGATGCATTCATGCGCGCCATGGCCAGTGCAGGCCTCTTCCAATTCGACGAGACCCAACTCAGCACAGCCATATCCGCGGTTCAGGCCTATTCACTCAGGATCTCTGGCCTAGCACCTCAGAGTGAGAGTCGGAGCAAGTTATGACGTTCAGATCGAAGATCGACTGGTGGTTAGCGGCTATCATGTTGTTAGTGATCGCGGTCTCTCTCGTAACTGTCGTAGCTGCGTCGCATGGGCGATCCAATGGAGGCTTGCTAACCGCGGCAGCCGTCTTTGTTATAGGTACCGTATTGCCCGCCTGGCTCCTGCTTTCCACGGCATACACCATTGAATCAGAAGTCCTCATCGTTCGCAGCGGCCCGATCAGGCAACGTATACCACTAGATCAGATTAGTGACATAAGGCCTTCATCAAATCCAATTTCCAGCCCGGCCCTCTCTCTTGATCGCCTTGAAATACACTATGGCCAGAAGAGAATCCTGATTTCCCCTAAGGACAAACAAGGATTTATAAAGGCCATCCGAGACGCACAAAGAGCCTTAGAGCAACGCTGATCGAGTGTGTGTCGATAGCTGTGAAGAGAGCTCCTTCCGAAAGAAGCGTCGGCGCGGGTGCGTCGGCCGATAATGCTTAACCGTTAAGTATAGCTTGGGTGGCACGGGACTCGGGACACGTAAAAGCAGATGCTGCTCGCACCAATGCGATCCAGCAGACTTTGGATTCGGCTCATTCACCCATGAGACCCATCCCGAGTCCCGAGTCCCGAGTCCCGAGTCCCGAGTCCCGAGTCCCGAGTCCCGAGTCCCGAGTCCCGAGTCCCGAGTCCTCACTGCTCGCGCAAATCCCGCGGCCTGAACCCCAACACCAGCAACGCCAGCAGGTACACCGCCCCGCCGCCGCCGACCAGCGCCAGCAGGCTGCCAATGCGGTGCCACTTGTCCATCGTGGTGAACCCCGGCAGCCAGTGCAGGCCCAGCCCCAGCACCGCGGCCATCGCCGCGCAGGCCACGCCCAGCCGCAGCAGGTAGCCGGCCCAGCCCGGCCGCGGCCGGTATACCTCGGCGCGGCGCAGCCAGCGCCACAGCAGCGACAGGTTGATGTAGCTGGCCACCGCGCTGGCCAGGCCCAGTGCCAGGTGCAGGCCCGGCACCGCCTCCAATGCCGCGCGCACGCCCTGCGCACGCAGCTCAGCCGGCACCCACAGCTGGTACAGGATCGCCAGGAACAGCAGGTTCAGCAGCATGTTGGCGACCAGCGCGACCACCCCGGCGCGCACCGGAGTACGCGTGTCCTGGCGCGAGTAGAACGCCGGCAGCAGCACCTTCAACAGTGCGAACGCGGGCAGGCCGAAGCTCAGCCCGAACACCGACATCGCCGCCATGCGCGTGTCGAACGCGGTGAACTTGCCGTACTGGAACAGCGTGGCCACCAGCGGTTGGCTCAGCAGCATCAGCCCCAGCATCGCCGGTACCGCGATCAGCAGCGTGGTGCGCAGGCCCCAGTCCAGCGCGTTGGAGAAGCCGGCATGGTCGGTCTTGACGTGGTGCCGCGACAGCGCCGGCAGGATCACCGTGCCCAGCGCCACGCCGAACACACCCAGCGGCAGTTCCAGGAAGCGGTCGGCCTGCGACAGCCAGCTCTGCGAACCGGCGTATAGGAACGAGGCGATCACCGTGTCCAACAGCAGGTTGATCTGCGCGATCGAGGAGCCGAACAGGGTCGGCACCATCAGCGTCAGCACCCGGCGCACGTCCGGATGGCTCCAGCCCCAGCGCGGCAGGGTCAGCAGGTCGATGCCGCGCAGCGCCGGCAACTGGAACAGCAGCTGCAGCAGGCCGGCGACCAGCACCGCCCAACCCAGCGCCAGGATCGGCACCTCCAGCTTCGGCGCCAGCCACAGCGCGCCGGCGATCATGCACAGGTTGAGGATCACCGGGGTCAGCGCCGGCAGACCGAAGCGATGGAAGCTGTTCAAGGCGCCGCCGGCCAGCGCGGTCAGCGACACGAACAGCAGGAACGGGAAGGTCAGCCGCAGCAGGTGAACGATCAGGCCGAACTTGGCCGGATCGTCGCTGGAGCCGGGATTGAACAGCAGCGCCACCTGCGGGGTGAAGATCAGCCCCAGCGCGGTGACCAGCAGCAAAATCCCGCCCAGGGTGCCGGACACCCGCGACATCAGCGTGCGCAGGTCGGCATGCGGCCGGGTTTCCTTGACCTCAGTGAACACCGGCACGAAGGCGGTGGCGAACGAGCCTTCCGCGAACAGCCGACGCAGGAAGTTCGGAATGCGGAAGGCGACCCAGAAAGCGTCGGTGGTCGCGTTGGCGCCGAACGAAATGGTGATAGCCTGATCGCGTACCAGCCCCAGCACGCGCGAGACCATGGTCATGCTGCTGAACGAGAGCAGCCCGCGGAGCATGCGCGGCGTACTCATGCAGCGACCCTCTTGACAATTGGCTTGACGCAGTTGTTTAGAACCTTCATACTCTCCCGCTTGTTTTTATCCACCACACAGCTTTCCAGGAAACCACCACCGTGGCCAATATCAAGTCCGCCAAGAAGCGCGCCAAGCAGACCGTCGTGCGCAACGCGCGCAACACGGCTCAGCGTTCGATGCTGCGCACCGCCGTCAAGAAGGTCATCAAGGCCCTGGACGCCAACGACGCCGCAGGCGCCGAAGCCGCTTTCGCCGTTGCCCAGCCGATCCTCGACCGTTTCAGCTCGCGCGGTCTGATCCACAAGAACAAGGCGGCGCGCCACAAGAGCCGCCTGACCGCCCGCATCAAGGCGATCAAGACCGCCGCCTAACCGGCTGCGGTTGTTGCCGGAAGCGCCCGCGCTTCCGGCACTACGAAAAAGCCCGGCTTCGGCCGGGTTTTTCGTGTGCGTGTGATCCGCTGGCGACAAGCGCACGGCGGACCGGCCGCCGCGCTCAGAGCGCATCGGCGGCGGAGGCATTGGCGGCCGCTTCCAGCGCATCCTCGCGCTGGCGGTCGAAGAACGCCATCACATCCTTCATGATCGGCCAGGTGCCGTCGCGGCTCAGCGCCGAGACCAGGTACCACGGCTGGGTCCAGCCGAGTTCGGCCACGACCTGCTGGGCCAGCGTGCGCGCCTCGCCCTCGAACAGCAGGTCGGCCTTGTTCAGCACCAGCCAGCGCGGCTTGGCCAGCAGCGCCGGGTCGTGCTTTTCCAGCTCGCGCTCGATCGCGCGCACCTGCTCGACCGGCGATACGCCATCCACGCCGCCTTCCATCGGCGCCAGATCCACCAGGTGCAGCAGCAAACGCGTGCGCTGCAGATGGCGCAGGAACTGCGCACCCAGGCCGGCGCCGTCGGCCGCACCTTCGATCAGGCCGGGGATGTCGGCGATCACGAAGCTGCGGTAGGCCTCGACGCTGACCACGCCCAGATTCGGATACAGCGTGGTGAACGGATAGTCGGCGACCTTCGGCGTGGCCGCAGACACCGCGCGGATGAAGGTGCTCTTGCCGGCATTGGGAAAACCGAGCAGACCGACATCGGCGAGCAGCTTCAGTTCCAGCTTCAGCGTGCGCTCCTCACCCTCCTCGCCCGGCGTCGCCTTGCGCGGCGCGCGCGTCACCGAGCTTTTGAAATGCATGTTGCCCAGGCCGCCCTTGCCGCCTTGCGCGACCAGCAGCCTGTCGCCGTGCGCGACCAAGTCGCCGATGGTCTCGTCGGTATCGACATTGATCACCACGGTGCCGACCGGCACGGTGATGACCAGGTCTTCGCCGCCCTTGCCGTACATCTGCCGGCCCATGCCGTTCTCGCCGCGCTGCGCACGGAATGCGCGCTGATGGCGGAAATCGACCAGGGTATTGAGGTTCTCGTCGGCGACCAGCCACACGCTGCCGCCGTTGCCGCCATCGCCACCGTCCGGCCCGCCCAGCGGGATGAACTTCTCGCGGCGGAAGCCGATGCAGCCGTTGCCGCCATTGCCGGCACTGACCTGGATTTCTGCTTCGTCTACGAGTTTCATGGGGTACGGCCTGATAGAGAGTGAAAAGTGTAGCGGGGGACCGGGGACCGGGGACCGGCAAGATGGCGTCCCAGCAAAAATTGCTGTCAAGCGATTTCCGGGACCTGGTCCCCGGCCCCGGCTCCATCAACGAAAAACCCCGCCGAAGCGGGGCTTTCGTCAGCAAGCCCGCGCCGTGGCGCAGGCCCTGGAGGCGAAACGCTTACGCCTCGGCGGTGGCCGCTTCGGCAACCACGCTCACGGTGCGACGCTTCTTGGCGCCCTTCACCGAGAACTCGACCTTGCCGTTGACCAGCGCGAACAAGGTGTGGTCGCGGCCCAGGCCGACGCCCGAACCCGGGTGGAACTGGGTGCCGCGCTGACGCACGATGATGTTGCCGGCCTCGATCGCCTGGCCGCCGAAGATCTTCACGCCCAGGTATTTCGGGTTGGAGTCGCGGCCGTTGCGCGAGGAACCTACGCCTTTTTTATGTGCCATGACTGCTGCTCCTTACTTCTTGTCGCCACCGGCGATGCCGGTGATCTCGATTTCGGTGTAATGCTGCCGGTGCCCCTGACGCTTCATGTGGTGCTTGCGGCGGCGGAACTTGATGATGCGCACCTTGTCGGCACGACCATGGGCCACGACCTTCGCAGTCACGGTGGCGCCGTTCAGCGCGTCACCGAGCTTGATGCCGTCGCTGTCGCCCAGCATCAGGATGTTGTCGAACTTGATCTCGTTGCCGGCTTCGACTTCGAGCTTTTCCACGCGGAGCGTTTCGCCCTGCGCGACGCGGTATTGCTTACCGCCAGTTACCAGTACTGCGTACATGACCAGACTTCCTCTGTAGTTATTGTGGTCGCCCCTGCCGTGCCTCTTCGGGCAGACAGGAGCGGAATTTTAATGGCTTCAGCGGGTTAGGGTCAAGCCCCGACCCCGGCGCGGATGCGGCCCCGGCGCCCCGCCGCGATTGGCTGAACCAGCCAGCCGCGGCGCGGCACGAATCCTGGCAAATCCGGCAATTGCCCCCACCTGACAAGCTGGGTAGGCTGATCGATTGCCGTCCCCTCTCCGCCCCCACGCTGGCCCTGGGCTGACGCCCGGCCGGCACAACACGGACTTCTCATGGCGATGGATTTCATCCGCATCCGCGGCGCGCGGACGCACAACCTCAAGAACCTCGACCTCGACCTGCCGCGCGACAAGCTGATCGTGATCACCGGCCTGTCCGGCTCGGGCAAGTCGTCGCTGGCGTTCGACACCATCTACGCCGAAGGCCAGCGCCGCTACGTGGAGTCGCTGTCGGCGTACGCGCGGCAATTCCTCAGCGTGATGGAAAAGCCCGACATCGACCACATCGAAGGGCTGTCGCCGGCGATCGCGATCGAGCAGAAATCGACCTCGCACAACCCACGCTCCACGGTCGGCACCATCACTGAGATCTACGATTACCTGCGCCTGCTGTACGCGCGCGTCGGCCAGCCGCGCTGCCCCGACCACGGCTATCCGCTGGAGGCGCAGACCGTCAGCCAGATGGTGGACCACATCCTGAGCCTGGACCCGGAGCAGCGCTACATGCTGCTGGCGCCGGTGATCCGCGAGCGCAAGGGCGAGCATGCGCAGGTGTTCGAACAGCTGCGCGCGCAGGGCTTCGTGCGCGTGCGCGTGGACGGCGCGCTGTACGAAATCGACGCGGTGCCGGCGCTGGCGCTGCGCCAGAAGCACACCATCGAGGCGGTGATCGACCGCTTCCGCCCGCGCGCGGACATCAAGCAGCGCCTGGCCGAGAGCTTCGAGACCGCGCTGAAGCTGGCCGACGGCATGGTTTCGGTGCAGTCGCTGGACGACACCGCGGCCGCGCCGCACCTGTTCTCCTCCAAATACAGCTGCCCGGTCTGCGACTACTCGCTGCCGGAGCTGGAACCGCGGCTGTTCTCGTTCAACGCGCCGATGGGCGCCTGCCCGAGCTGCGACGGCCTGGGCGTGGCCGAGTTCTTCGATCCCGAGCGCGTGGTGGTGCATCCGGAACTGTCGCTGTCGGCCGGCGCGGTGCGCGGCTGGGACCGGCGCAACGCCTACTACTTCCAGCTGATCGCCTCGCTGGCCAAGCACTACAAGTTCGACGTGGACGCGCCGTGGCAATCGCTGCGGGCGAGCGTGCGCCAGGCGGTGCTGTACGGCAGCGGCGACGAAAGCATCACCTTCACCTACTTCACCGACGCCGGCGGCCGCAGCCAGCGCAAGCACCGCTTCGAAGGCATCATCCCCAACCTGGAGCGCCGCTACCGCGAGACCGAATCGCCGGCGGTGCGCGAGGAACTGGCCAAGTACATCAGCCAGCGACCGTGCCCGGACTGCAAGGGCGCGCGCCTGAACAAGGCCGCGCGCAACGTGTTCGTCGCCGACCGCCCGCTGCCGGACCTGGTGGTGCTGCCGATCGACGACGCGCTGCACTTCTTCCGCCAGCTCGATCTGCCCGGCTGGCGCGGCGAGATCGCCAGCAAGATCGTCAAGGAGATTGGCGAGCGGCTCGGCTTCCTGGTCGATGTCGGCCTGGATTACCTGACCCTGGAACGCAAGGCGGACACCCTGTCCGGCGGCGAGGCGCAGCGCATCCGCCTGGCCAGCCAGATCGGAGCCGGCCTGGTCGGGGTGATGTACGTGCTCGACGAACCGTCGATCGGCCTGCACCAGCGCGACAACGAACGCCTGCTCGGCACGCTCACGCGGCTGCGCGACCTGGGCAACACGGTGATCGTGGTCGAACACGACGAGGACGCGATCCGCCTGGCCGACTACGTGCTGGACATCGGCCCCGGCGCCGGCGTGCACGGCGGCGAGATCGTCGGCCAGGGCACGGTGGCGGACCTGCTGAAGGCGCCGCGCTCGCTGACCGGCCAGTACCTGTCGGGCAAGCGCCGCATCGAGATCCCCGCCAAGCGGCACAAGGCCAATCCGAAGATGACCCTGCACCTGCGCGGGGCCACCGGCAACAACCTCAAGAACGTGGACCTGGACATCCCGGCCGGGCTGCTGACCTGCGTCACCGGCGTGTCCGGTTCGGGCAAGTCGACACTGATCAACGACACCTTGTTCACCCTGGCCGCCAACGAGATCAACGGCGCCTCGCATGCGGTGGCGCCGTACCGCGAGATCGAACACCTGGACCTGTTCGACAAGGTGGTGGACATCGACCAGTCGCCGATCGGGCGCACCCCGCGCTCCAACCCGGCCACCTATACCGGCCTGTTCACGCCGCTGCGCGAGCTGTTCGCGCAGGTGCCCGAATCGCGCGCACGCGGCTATTCGCCGGGCCGTTTCAGCTTCAACGTGCGCGGCGGCCGCTGCGAGGCGTGCCAGGGCGATGGCCTGATCAAGGTCGAGATGCATTTCCTGCCCGACGTGTACGTGCCGTGCGACGTGTGCCATGGCAAGCGCTATAACCGCGAGACGCTGGAGATCCTGTACAAGGGCTTCAACATCAACGACGTGCTGCAGATGACCGTGGAGGACGCGCTGCGCCTGTTCGAGCCGGTGCCGACCATCGCGCGCAAGCTGGAGACGCTGGTCGATGTTGGCCTGAGCTACATCAAGCTCGGGCAGAGCGCGACCACGCTTTCGGGCGGCGAAGCGCAGCGGGTGAAGCTGTCCAAGGAACTGTCGCGGCGCGATACCGGCCGCACCCTGTACATCCTCGACGAGCCGACCACCGGCCTGCACTTCCACGATATCGAAGCGCTGCTGGGCGTGCTGCACAAGCTGCGCGACGAAGGCAACACCGTGGTCGTGATCGAGCACAACCTGGACGTGATCAAGACCGCGGACTGGGTGGTGGACCTGGGCCCGGAAGGCGGCCATCGCGGCGGCACCATCCTCGCCACCGGCACCCCGGAGGACATCGCCGCGCATCCGGATTCCTATACCGGCCAGTTCCTGGCCAGGCTGCTGCCCGTCGGCACCGTGGCCAAGCCGACCAAACCGGCAGCGATAGCCAACAAGCCCGACGCGCTGCCGCCGCGCAAGAGCAAAGCCGAGAAGGCCGCCGCCAAGAAGGCGGCCAAGCAGACCACGACCAAGAAGAAGGCCGCACGATGAGCGCATCCCCAGCCGACTCATCCCCCTCGCGCAAGCCGCTGGCGCGCGTGCCGATCAGCGTGCGCTGGCGCGACATGGACAGCATGGGCCACGTCAACAACGCCAAGTACATCTCCTACCTGGAAGAGGCGCGCGTGCGCTGGCTGCTGCAGGTGGACGGCTTCTCGATGCGCAACCGCATCGCCCCGGTGGTGGCGGCGACCAACGTCAACTACCGGCGCCCGATCGTGTGGCCGAACGACATCGTGGTGGAGCTGTTCGTCGAGCGCATGGGCAGCAGCAGCATCACCGTCGGCCACCGCATCGTCGACCAAAAGGACGACAGCGTGCTGCATTCGGACGGCAACGTGGTGGTGGTATGGATCGACACCAAAACCGGCAAGAGCGCGCCACTGCCGGCCGAGATCCGCGCGGCCTGCGGCTGAAAGGTCGGGGACTCGGGAAGGCAGGATGGTGTCCCGGAGTGAATCGATGTCAAGCGATTTAGCGATTTGATGCAAAAATGGCCGCTTTTTTTTAAGAAAGTGGCCATTTTTTTCAGCTGCGGCGCAGCCGCTTTTCTGTGGGAGGGGCTTCAGCCACGACGCGTTATCGGTAAGGCGTCGGGGCTGAAGCCTCTCCCACAAAAAGCGCAGCATTGCTGCAGATATGGGAAAGTCCCGAGTCCCGAGCCCCACCAAAACTACGGCTTGCCAGCACTCACCTTCAATGCGCTCCGCACTTCGCGCCCGTCCTCCAGCACGAAAGCGATCGGCACGCTCGCCCCCTCGCGCAGCGGCTGCGCAGGCTGCATCAACATCAGGTGCAGGCCGCCGGGCTGCAGCACCGCGTCGGCGCCGGCGGCCAGCGGCAGGCGCTCGATTTCGCGCATCTTGCTGACCCCATCCACCTGCGTGGTCTGGTGCAGGCTCACCTGAGCGAACGCCGGGCTGCGCACCGCCACCACCGCCAGCGCCTGCGCGCACGGGTTGTGCAGGCGGCCGAAGCCGGCGGCCATGGGCATCGCCGCGTTCGGCGGCAGCCGCACCCAGCCGGCCTGCCATTGCGGCAAACAGCCAGCGGCCTTGCTCGCGGCCGGCGCCGCGAGGACGGCCACCGGCGCCAGCCCGGCCAAACACGCCAGCCCGATGGCCAGCCCCCGTACGCATGCGGATGGTTTGAGCTTCATGGCTCTATGATAGCGGTCCCGCACCGCGCCGCCTTCGGAAGCTTTTGCATGACCTCGCTGATCCAGGTTCTCGGCCACGGCCCCATACGCCAGCTGCGCCTGGCACGCGCGCCGGTCAACGCGCTCGACACCACCCTGTGCGCCGAACTGGCCGCGGCGATCGCGCAGGCGCAGGCCGACGCGGTGTCCGCGCTGGTCCTGTCCGGCAGCGAACGCATCTTCTCCGCCGGCATGGACGTGCCGCACCTGCTCGGGCACGGCAGCGACCGCGCCAAGCTGCTCGGCAGCTGGCAGGCGTTCTTCGCCGCGGCGCGCGCGCTGGCCGACAGCGCGATCCCGGTGGTGGCGGCGCTGACCGGCCATGCGCCGGCAGGCGGCTGCGTGCTGGCGCTGTGCTGCGACTACCGGGTGATGGCACGCAGCCCGGAACCGGCGCATTCGGTCACCATCGGACTCAACGAGACCCAGGTCGGCCTGGCCGCGCCGGAAGGCATCCAGCGCCTGCTGCGGCGCGTGGTCGGCGCGCACCGCGCCGAGCGGCTGCTGGTCGGCGGTGAACTGGTCAGCGCCGAGCGTGCGCTGCAGATCGGCCTGGTCGACGAACTGGTGGACGCCGAACAGGTGGTCACGCGTGCGCTGGCCTGGCTGCACGAGCTGCTGAAGCTGCCGCGGCAGCCGATGCTGCAGACCCGCGCGATCGCCCGCGCCGACCTGCGCGCCGCGCTGGCCGACGAGCACATCCAGCTCGAGCGCTTGGTCGACGGCTGGCAGGCGCCGGACACCCAGGCCGCGCTGCACGCGCTGGTGGCCAGGCTGGACAAGCGCTGAGCGGCGCCGGCACGCAGGCCGGCGCGGGCGGCCCGCTATAATCGCGGACAGTCCTCGTCCAGGCCTCGCCTCTTGTCCGCCACGCCGCCCGCCCCCGTCGTCTCCGAACTGATCGAACTGCTGTCGCTGGAACGGCTGGAGGACAACCTGTTCCGCGGCAAGAGCCGCGACATCGGCACCAAGTACGTGTTCGGCGGGCAGGTGCTGGGGCAGGCGTTGTCTGCGGCGCAGGCGACGGTGGACAACGGCCGCCGCGCGCATTCGCTGCATGCCTATTTCCTGCGCGCCGGCGACATCGACCACCCCCTCGTCTACGACGTGGACCGTACCCGCGACGGCGGCAGCTTTTCGGTGCGCCGGGTCACCGCGGTCCAGCACGGCAAGGTGATCTTCTTCTGCGCCGCCTCGTTCCAGGAGCAGGAAGAGGGTGCCACCCACCAGCTGAAGATGCCGGAGGTGCCGCAGCCGGAGGATATCGAGCCGACCCCGGCCGCGCGCCCGGACGTGCTGGCGACGCTGCCGACCAAGGTGCAGCGCTGGCTCTCGCGCGGCGGCCCGTTCGAGTTCCGCCACGTCTACCCGCGCGACGAACTGAACCCGCCCAAGCGCCCGCCGTTCCAGCAGATGTGGCTGCGCCTGAGCGAACCGGTCGGCGACGCGCCGGAGCTGCATCAGGCCCTGCTGGCCTATGCCTCGGATTTCCACCTGCTCGGCACCGCGACCTTCCCGCACGGGATCAGCTACTACACGCCGAACGTGCAGATGGCCTCGCTCGACCACGCGCTGTGGTTCCACCGCCCGTTCCGCGCCGACGACTGGCTGCTGTACTCGCTGGACAGCCCCAGCGCGCAGGGCTCGCGCGGCCTGGCGCGCGGCCAGTTCTTCACCCGCGACGGGGTGCTCGTCGCCAGCACCGTGCAGGAAGGCCTGATCCGCGTGGTGCCCGATGCCGGCGCCGCGGCGCAGGTCCCGGCCAAGCACTGAGGCGGCGACGATGCGGCAGATCTTCAGCAGCCAACGCGTGGAAACCGCCGAAGGCGTGGCCAAGCTGTTGCGCGAGCAAGGCATCGAGGTGCGGCTGAGCAACGGCCGCTCCTACCGCAGTCGGCGCAGCGGCCAGTTCAGCTACATCGACCCGGTGGCGACGCAGGTGCAGCCGACCGTGTGGGTGGTGCATGCCGACGACCAGCCGCGTGCACGCGCCGTGCTGCGCGAGTCCGGCCTGATCGACAGCACCCGCCAGGACCCGGCGCAGACACTGCCGTACCTGAGCGAATTCCGCTCGCAGGCGGTGCCGGACAGCGGCAAGCGTTGGGCCTGGCGGCTGCGTGTCGCGCTGTTGCTGGCGATCGGCGCGGTGGCGCTGGTGACGGTGCTGCGCCATCGCAGCAATCAGGCCGCCGTCCCCACTCCGGCGGTGGCGCCAGCCGCCGCACCGGCGCCGCAACCGGCGCAGGACAGCGACGAAGTGCGGGTGCGCGTGCAACCGGCGCAACGCGGCAACTGAGCCGGCATCGGTAAAGACATGCTGTTTCTTGCAGGGTTTGGGGTGGCCGTTGACGGCAGCCAAAGCCGGAGATTTCGTCACCGCGCCTGTGGCGGTTGAAACGTTCGCGATCGACTGGCTGCACTGCTGACTGTCTGCACTGCAGGAAGGGCTTCAGCCCCGACAGGCTGCCGACGTTCGCCACTTCGCCAATGTGCCTGTCGCGGTCGAAACCGCTCCTGCAGCGGGCGTAGCGGTTGGCCGGGAGCGCTGCTTGGCCAAATAAAAACGCCCCTGCGCATCGCTGCGCAGGGACGGCTGTCGATCGGCGCCTTGTTGCGTGTTGCCTGTTGCGGGGTGGAACGATCAGTTCGCGTCGGGTGCGGCCGGCATCGGCTTGGCGCCATGCTTCCGGCCGGGCTTGTGCATCCACATCGACTGCGCTGCGTCGAACTCGGCGCGGCTGAGCATGCCGTCCTTGTTGGTGTCGGCGGTGGCGAACCATGCGTCGCGATGCTGCTTGGCGCGCAGCTCGAAGTCGGCGCGATCGACGAAGCCGTCCTTGTTCGCGTCCATCTTGTCAAAGCGCGCGGCGAACGTCGGATCGGCCTTGGCCTCGTCGCGGCTGATGCGGCCGTCCTTGTTGGTATCCAGCTTGGCGAGCATGGCGCCATGCTCGCCGCGTCCGCCACGCTCGCCGCGACGGCCATGGCGCGGGAACTCGTCGGGGCTCAGCTTGCCGTCGTGATTCTTGTCCAGCGGGTCGAAGTGCTGGGCCAGGCGCGGATTGGCCGCGGCTTCGCTGCGATCGATGACACCGTCGCCGTTCTTGTCCAGCCTGGCGACGCCGCCGGCAGCAGCCGGCGCGGCCGGATCCGACGGCGGCGGATTGGCGGCATAGGCACCGCCGGACAGCACGGCGAGCATGGCCAGGGCGAGCAGCGGGTTGCGGTAATTCATGGAAAACTCCCTGAGTGAAAGGAAGACACCTGCCGGCGCGGCAAGCGCGTGCGGCAGTCACCAGCGCAGCAGGAACGGACCGCCAGGCGGGCCGGCGCAGCGGCGCCTTCACTGCAATCAACGCCCCGTTGCGGGCGCGGTTGACCCGCGCCGGGGCGCATTCATGCGGCGGACAGTCGCGGCCGATGCGATCGCGAAGCGCTATGCTCGGTGCATGGCCATCCACACCGACGCCAGCGACGACCTGCGCCTGTTCCAGACCGGCCAGCACGCCTGCGGCTATTGGCCCGAGCGGCAGGCGCGCGACCTGGTGCTGGACCCGCACGATCCGCGCCTGGGCGCGCTGTATCCGCTGGCGCTGAGCTGGGGCTTCCGCCGCTCCGGCGATCTGGTCTACCGGCCGCATTGCGACCACTGCCGCGCCTGCGTTGCGGTGCGCATTCCGGTCGCCGAGTTCGTGCCCGACCGCAGCCAGCGCCGCTGCCTGGCGCGCAACGCCGATATCGACATACGCATCGTCGCCGCCGAACGCAACGAGGAGCAGCTGGCGCTGTACCAGCGCTACCTGCGCATGCGCCATCCCGGCGGCGGCATGGACACGCATGGCGCGCACGAGTTCGACCAGTTCCTGATCGGGGGTTGGTCGCATGGGCGTTTCCTGGAGATGCGGCAGAAGAGCACGGACGGACAGCGCGGGCCGCTGCTCGGGGTGGCGGTCACCGATATCGCCGAGCATGCATTGTCGGCGGTCTACACCTTCTACGATCCCGACGTCGCCGCGCGCGGGCTGGGCACGCTGGCGATCCTGCAGCAGATCGCCTGGGCCAGACGCGAAGGCCTGAGCCATCTGTACCTGGGCTACTGGATCCGCGGCCACCAGAAGATGGACTACAAGCGCCGCTTCCGGCCATTGCAGGGCTACGACGGGCGCAGCTGGCGCGATTTCGACGACGACGCGGGCCGCCTCGCCGACTAGCCCGACGGCGCTCGCCTGCGGCCCGCGTGCGCCGCCGCGCGGCACCGAAACCCTGCGCTGCGCTCCCGCTCGATCCGCCGCGCTCCGCGCGCCGCCACGGCGCCATCGTTCGGACATGCGCCGCATGCGAACATGCGCGCATGAACCCACGCGCCCTGTTGCTTGCCATGACCGTGCTGTGCGGCGCCTGCTCGCACACCGGCTCCGCCCCGACCGCGGCCACGCCAGCGGCGCCCACCCGCGCGGCGCTGCGCGTGGCCACCTACAACACCGCGCTGAATTCGGACGAGGACGGCGGCCTGATCGCCGCCCTGCAGGGGGACAGCGCGCAGGCGCGCAAGATCGCCGCGGTGCTGCAGCAGGTGCGCCCGGACCTGGTGCTGCTCAACGAATTCGACTACGACGACGCGCACCGCGCCGCCGACCTGTTCCAGCAACGCTACCTGGGCGTCGCCCAGCCGCTCGGCGGCGCCGCATTGCACTACCCATACCGCTACCTGGCGCCGGTCAACACCGGCGTACCCAGCGGCCTGGATCTGGACAACAACGGCAGCGTCGGCAACGACGGCCGCGCGCGCGGCAACGACGCCTGGGGCTACGGCCTGCATCCGGGCCAGTACGGCATGCTGCTGCTATCCAGGTACCCGATCGACGCCGCGGCGATACGCAGCTTCCGCCTGCTGAAGTGGAGCGCGCTGCCCGGCGCGCTGCGACCGATCGATCCGGCCAGCGGCCACCCGTTCCACAGCGACGCGGTCTGGGCGCAACTGCGGCTGTCGTCGAAATCGCACTGGGACGTGCCGGTCCGCACGCCGCTGGGCCTGGTCCATGCTTTGGTCGCGCATCCCACGCCGCCGGTGTTCGACGGCCCCGAGAAGCGCAACCTGGCGCGCAACCACGACGAGCTGCGGCTGTGGCGCGAGTATCTGGACAACCGGGCCGGCACGGCATGGCTGTGCGACGACGCCGGCCGCTGCGGCGGCCTCGCCGCCGATGCGCGCTTCGTGATCCTCGGCGATCTCAACAACGACGTCATCGACGGCGATGGCCGCCATGACGCGATCCGCGCCCTTGTCGAACACCCGCGCGTGCTGCACTACCCGACCCCGCACAGCGCCGGCGGCGAAGAAACCGCGCGCGCCTACGCCGCACACGGCATCGCCCACCGCGGCCCGCCGCAGCAGGTGACCGGCGATTTCGGGCCGAGGGCCGGTGCGATGCGGCTGGACTACGTGTTGCCGTCGAACGATTTCCGCTACCTGGACAGCGGCGTGTTCTGGCCAGCCTCCAGCGTGCCGGCCGCGGCGATCGCCGACGGCAGCGACCATCACCTGGTATGGGTGGATGTGGCGCTGCAGCCGCGATCGGGAAGTCGGGATTAGCGAGTCGGAAAGGCAGTCCGCTCAGGCCTGCAATTCGATGGTCAATGCGGCGGCGGCGGCGCGGGCGATTTGCCGCGCTTCGTCGATGCTGGCGCCGCGCGCCAGGGTCACGCCGACGCGGCGGTGGCCGTGCACGCCGGGCTTGCCGAACAGGCGCAGTGCGGTGTCCGGGGCCTGCAGCGCGGCGGCGACGTTGCCGAACAGCGGCACGCCTTCGCCGTGCGCCAGCAACGCGCACGAGGCCGACGGCCCGCTCTGGCGGATGACCGGGATCGGCAGGCCCAGGATCGCGCGCGCATGCAGCGCGAACTCGCTCAGTTCCTGCGACACCAGGGTGACCAGGCCGGTGTCGTGCGGCCGCGGCGACACTTCGCTGAACCAGACCGCGTCGCCCTTGACGAACAGTTCCACGCCGAACAGGCCCCAGCCGCCGAGGTCGTCGGTGACCGCGCGCGCGATCTGCTGCGCGCGCTGCAGCGCCAGCGCCGACATCGGCTGCGGCTGCCAGCTCTCGCGGTAGTCGCCGTCCTTCTGCCAGTGCCCGATCGGATCGCAGAACGCCGTACCGGCGGCATGGCGCACGGTCAGCAGGGTGATTTCGTAATCGAAGTCGATGAAGCCTTCGACGATGCAGCGGCCGGCGCCGGCGCGGCCGCCGGTCTGCGCGTAGTCCCAGGCCGCGTCGATGTCGGCCTCGCTGCGCAGCGTGCTCTGGCCCTTGCCCGAGGACGACATCACCGGCTTGACGACGCACGGCAGGCCGACCGCGGCGATCGCCGCGCGGTATTCCTCGAGCGTATCGACGAAGCGGTACGGCGAGGTTGGCAGGCCCAGGGTTTCGGCGGCCAGGCGGCGGATGCCTTCGCGGTCCATGGTCAGCCGTGCCGCGCGCGCGGTGGGGATCACCCGCTGGCCGTGCTCGCGTTCCAGCGCCAGCAGCGTCTCGGTATGGATCGCCTCGATCTCCGGCACGATCAGGTGCGGCTGCTCGCGCGCGATCAGCTCGCGCAGCGCCATCGCATCGAGCATGTCCAGCACGTGCGAGCGGTGCGCCACCTGCATCGCCGGCGCATCGGCGTAGCGATCGGCGGCGATCACTTCCACGCCGAAGCGCTGCAGCTCGATCGCCACTTCCTTGCCCAGTTCGCCCGAGCCCAGCAGCAGCACGCGGGTGGCGGAAGCGGACAGCGGGGTTCCCAGGGTGGTCATGGCGGCGGTGCCTGCGCGAAAGAGAGAGGGCACCATTCTAGCTGCCGCCCGCTGCCGGCAGTCCTGCGCCGGCGCCACGCGCGCGCAGGACGGGATGCTATCTTCATCGTCCACGCCTGGGACGCTGCCATGAAGCGACGCACTGCCGAGTGCATCTACCGATCGTCGCGCACCAGCGCGACACCTGCAGACGCGTGCCGCCATGCGCCGGCAGCGCTGCCGGCCGCCGTCTCCGCAAACCTCCACGCCGCAGCGCCCCGCCCATGCACTCGCTGATACCGGCCGAGGCCTACATCGACGATGCCTGGTTCGCCCGCGAGCGCGAGCGGCTGATGCGGCCGCTGTGGCAGTTCGTCGCCCCGCGCATGCTGCTGGACAAGCACAACGCCTTCGTGCGCCGCTCGGTGTGCGGGGTGGATGTGGTGGTGCAGAACTTCGATGGCGAGCTGCGCGCGTTCCACAACCTGTGCCTGCATCGGCAGAACCCGCTGCAGCAACAGCCGCAGGGCGTGCGGCCGCTGGTCTGCGGCTATCACGGCTGGCGCTACGGCGCCGAGGGCGGGGTCGAGAACATCCCGTTCCACGACGACGCCTATCGCCTGCCGCCGCAGCAGCGCGCCTGCCTGCGGCTCCAGCGCTTCGCCGTGGCCTGCATCGGCAATCTGGTGTTCGTGAATGTTTCCGCAGATCCGCTGCCGCTGGAAGCGCAGTTTTCGCTGGCGGCACTGGACATGCTGCGGCGGGCGTCCGAACAGTTCGACAGCGAGGTGCTGGTCGCGACCTTCGAGGCCAACTTCAACTGGAAGCTGGCCTACGAAAACCTGCGCGATGCGCTGCACCCGCGCTTCGTGCATGCGCGCACCCTGGCCCGGCAGGTGAAGTTCCAGGTGCAGATGGACGACGCGGGCATCGCCGACGCGCACCGCTATCACGCGCAAGGCAGCGCCGCGCAGGCCGAACACCTGGCGCGCCTGCGCAGTTTCAGCAACGGCGGCTTGAACGAACCGCTGCAGTCGCTGCCGCACTACGCCTGGCACGACAAGGTCGAGCGCTTCGGCAACGACGACTGGTACCTGAACTGGCTGCTGTACCCCAATCTGCACATCGCCTCGGGGTCGGGCGGCTATTCCTTCATCATCGAGCATCATCAGCCGGTCAGCGCACAGCGGACCGACCTCACGGTGTATTACGTCACCGCCCGCAAGAAGCAGCGTTACGCGACCTCCGACGCGGTGCTGCTGGCGCATCTGCAAGGTGCCGAGAGCGTGCTGCGCGAGGACATCGAGATCATGGAAAGCGTGCAATCGGGCCTGCATTGCGCTGCGCCGCGCGCGATGCTGGGCGATTACGAACACGCCAACATGCAGGTCGAGCGCTGGTACATGGATGTCATGGAGGGCCGCCATGTCCTCTGAAAAATACCTGATCGGCTCCGGCGCGCTGCTGCAGTGGGCGCTCGCCGCCTGGGCCGAAGCGGCGCCGGAGACCGTGCTGCATCCGGTGGACGTCGGCCAGGACCAGGACTACCGCTTCGACCTGGGCGCACTGCCTGCGCTGGCCGGCGCCGACACCACCGCCTTCGTCGCCTGGGGACCGCAATTCCTCAATTTCCGCCGCCTGGAGCTGATGGGCGAACTGAAATCGCGCGGGATCAAGCTGCCGCCGCTGATCTGCCGTGGCGCCACAGTCGCGCCCACCGCGAAGATCGGCGAGAACTGCCTGATCGGCGCCGCTGCGATCGTCGGCGCGCACTGCGATATCGCCTACAACGCCTGGATCGGAACGGCGGCCGTGCTGGAGCATGGCGTAAAGATCGGCGCGTCGGCATGGATCGACGCCGGGGTTTTCATCGGTGCGCAAGCCGTGATCGGCAGCCACGCGACGCTGGGCCGGCGCGTGGACATCGCCGCAGGCGTGCGCGTCGGCAAACGCTGCACCGTCGATGTCCCCGGTTGCTACCGCAGCGACATCGCCGTCGGCACCCATCACCTGGCCACGCTGCGCACGCCCGTGGTCATCATCGACGGCTGATCGCCGCGTCTGCCGTAGCGCACGCCGTGTCCGCTGCACGCACCGGTGCCGGGCAGCAACGCCGCGCGCGTGCGGGCGAGGCATCGTGCCTGCGGCAGCAGCCACCAGCGCAGCGCACTCCGCGGCAGCCATGACGGCAATCCCTTCGCCCAGGGCCGCCGCTCGATCGGCGCCGCAGCGGCATGGCGCTCCTCTTGCAAATAGATATCAAAGTGATATCTTTCCACCACACCCCTTTGGGAACCCCGCCATGAAAGAACGCACGCTTCGCTCGCTGCCCGGCATTCCGCTCCTGCTCGGCATCCTGGTCCTGGCCGGACTGGCGCTGTGGCTGTTCACGATCGGCATCACCAAGGACACGGTCGGCGACGGGCCGAGCTCGCTGCCGCTGGTGCTGCTGTCGCTGCTGCTCGGCGCTGCCGCCATGTCCAGCCTGTGCGGCCTGTACACGGTGCAGCCGAACCAGGCCGCGGTGCTGAGCCTGTTCGGCAAGTACGTGGGCACGGTCAAGGACAACGGCCTGCGCTGGAACAACCCCTTCTATTCCAAGAAGAAGGTCAGCCAGCGCGTGCGCAACTTCGAGAGCGGCCGGCTCAAGGTCAACGAACTGGACGGCAGCCCGATCGAGATCGCCGCGGTGATCGTGTGGCAGGTGATCGATGCGTCCGAGGCGGTGTACAACGTCGACGACTACGAGAGCTTCGTGCACATCCAGTCCGAATCGGCGCTGCGCGCGATGGCCACCAGCTATCCCTACGACCAGCACGAGGACAACCAGATCTCGCTGCGCAGCCACCCCACCGAAATCAGCGAGCAGCTCAAACGCCACCTCGACGAGCGCCTGACCCAGGCCGGCGTGGACGTGATCGAGGCGCGCATCAGCCACCTCGCCTACGCGCCAGAAATCGCCCAGGCGATGCTGCAGCGACAGCAAGCCAATGCGGTGATCGCCGCACGCACGCGCATCGTCGCCGGTGCGGTGGGCATGGTCGAAATGGCGCTGGCCGAACTGGAGAAGAACGGCACCGTGCAGCTGGACGAGGAACGCAAGGCGCACATGGTCAGCAACCTGCTGACCGTGTTGTGCTCGGACCGCGGCGCGCAACCGATCGTCAACGCCGGCTCGCTGTACTGATGCGCGAGCCCCGGACCCCGGCATGAGCGAGAAGAAGGCCTATCCGCTGCGCATCAACGCCGACGTGCTGGCGGCGGTGCAGCGCTGGGCCGACGACGAGCTGCGCAGCCTCAACGCGCAGATCGAATACGTGTTGCGCGACGCGCTGCGCAAGGCCGGCCGGCTGCCCAAGCCCGGCGACGACAAGGAACCCAAGCCATGAGCACACGCTGGACCTACCTCACCGTCGAAGTGAAGTTCAAGCTCACCTTCCTCGGCAGAGCGGACCCCGAACCGATCCAGGCCGAACTGAACAAGCACGGCGCCCTGGGCTGGGAACTGGTCAGCGTGATCAACTCGCCACGTCTGCAGCCGATACTGCTGGTCTTCAAGAAGCAGAGCTGACATGCGCGGGCGCCGCTCCTTCATCCCGTTACTGGCATTGCTGCTGTCCCCGGCAGCCGCCCTGGCCGCCTCGCCGCAACAGGCCGCCGATACGCTGCTGGATCGCCTGCAGGCCGGCGACATCGCTGCGGCCGAACGCGACTTCACGCCGGCGATGGCGCAAGCGGTGCCGGCCGAGAAACTGGCCGAGGCCTGGCACATGGTGTCCGCGCAGATGGGCGCGTTGCAGCAGCGCGGCACCGCCAGCGAACGCCAGCAACAGGGTCTGAGCCTGATCGAGCAACGCCTGCAGTTCGAACGCGGGGCGATGCTGTTGCATGTCTCGGTGAACGCCGACGGCAAGATCGCCGGCCTGCTGCTGACCCCGGCGGCGCCACCGGCCCCGCCGCCGCCCGCCGCCGATGCCGGCTTCGCCGAACAGGCGTTCGCGGTCGGTCCGCTGCCCGGCACCCTGGCCTTGCCGGCCGGCAAGGGCCCGTTCCCGGCCGTGGTGCTGGTGCAGGGCTCCGGCCCGCTGGACCGCGACGAGAGCATCGGCCCGAACCGGCCGTTCCTCGATGTCGCGCGTGGCCTCGCCGCGCAGGGCATCGCGGTGCTGCGCTACGACAAGCGCACCTTCGCGCTGCCGGAACGCTTCGCCGGGCGCATGGAAGACGGCTTCACTATGGACGACGAAACCACCGACGATGCCGTCGCCGCGGTCGCGGCGCTGGCGCGCACGCCGTGCATCGACCCCAGGCGCATCTTCGTGATGGGCCACAGCCAGGGCGGCATGCTCGCCGCGCGCATCGCGCGCATGTCCGGCAAAACCGCCGGCATCGTCCTGTGGGCGGCACCGGCGCGCGCGCTGCTGGACCTGCTGCTCGACCAGAACCGCTATCTGCTCGGCCTGCAAGGCACGCCATCCGCCGAGGGCAAGGCACGCGTGGCCGAGATCGAGCGGCGCGTGGCCAAGGTCCGCGGCGACGGTGCGGTGGCGCGGACCGATTCGCCGCAGGACCTGCCGGCCGCGTACTGGCGCGCGTTCGACAAGGTGGATCCGGTAGCCGACGTCCTCGCCCTGCGCCAGCCGGTGCTGTGGCTGCAGGGCGAACGCGACTTCCAGGTCACCGCGCCGGACTGGCAGCGCTGGCAGCAGGCGCTGGGCGACAAACCGCGCGCGACCCTGCATCGCTATGCGCAGCTCAACCATCTCGGCATCGCCGGCCGCGGCGCGCCGTCGCCGGCCGAGTACGCGCAACCCGGGCATGTCGACCCGCAGCTGATCGCCGATACCGCGCAGTGGATCCGCGCACAACGGATCCGCGCACACCCGTGACCGCCATGCACAGCCATTCCCGCGCCGCACCGACCTGCCGCGACTACCGCGTCGCCACGCCCGGGCGCCTGCCGCTGCTGGGCCTGTGGCTGCCGCTGCTGCTCGCCGCCGGGCTGGTCGCCGCCGTGGGCCTGTCCAGCCCGGACCGCGGCCATCGCCTGCACTGGGCCACGCTAGCGCTGCTGCCCACGACCAGCACCGTGCTGAGCCTGTTCTACCTGCGGCGCGGCATCCGCCTGCAGGAACGGACGCTGCTGGTCCGCTGCAGCATGTTCGCCGCGCGCACCGATATCGCCCAGATCGATCTGGCGCAGTGGACCTGACCGAGCACGGCGAATTCGCGCCGACCCGCAAGACCATCGCTTACACCTTGCCTGGCTTCAAATCCGGCTATTTCCGCATGCGTAACGGCCAGCGCGCGTTCTGCCTGCTCACCGATGCCAGCCGCGTGCTGGCGCTGCCGTTGCGCGACGGGCGCTGGCTGCTGCTGAGCCCCGAACAGCCGCGGCAACTGCTGCAGGACCTGCAACGGCTGGCCGCGCACCGCGCTTAGCCCTACCCTGTGCGGATGCGCCCCGCTCACGCCCTGCTGCTCAATACCCAATGCATCGAACTGCTGCCGGCCAGGTTGCTGCGCGCGCGCAGCAACCTCGATGCGCGTTTGCTCGCGCAGGCGACCTGGCTATTGCGGCGCAAGTGCGACGGCCGCTATCTGGCGGCCGCCTCCGCGCACGGCCTGCACGCGCTGCTGCCGCGGCTGATGCACGAACCCGGCATCGATGCGGCGCTGGATCGCCTCGACGCCCTGCCCGCGCGCCGGCAACCCGATGCCGCCGCACTGCTGCCGCTGAGCGCGCTGCACGAACGCCTGGGCGGCCTCGGCCTGGACGCCGAGGACTACGCGCGCAGCACCGGCCTACCGCTGCAGGCCGAACCCGCCACCCTGCATGCCGCCGGCCGCGACCGCTACCGGCGCCCGCTGTGGCTGAGCGCAGGCGCTGCGCGCGCCTGGCACGCGCTGCAGCGCGCCGCCGCGCGCGACGGCGTGGTGCTGGAGGCGATCTCCGGCTACCGCAGCCACGATTACCAACTGGGCATCTTCGCGCGCAAGTTCGCGCGCGGGCAGATCCTGCAGCAGATCCTGCAGGTCAATGCCGCGCCCGGCTACAGCGAGCACCACAGCGGCGACGCGCTGGACATCGGCACGCCCGGCGAGCCGCCGGCCGAGGAGAGCTTCGAGCGCACCGCGGCCTTCGCCTGGCTGCGCGCGCATGCCGCCGGCTTCGGCTACCGGATGAGCTATCCGCGCGACAATCCGCACGGCATCGTCTACGAACCCTGGCATTGGCGCTGGCATGCGGGAGCGCCGGCATGAAGGTCGGCATGCAGCAACGTGCAGGGCGCCTGCTGTGCGGCGGCCTGGCGTGTTGCGTCCTGGGGTTGCTGGCCCTGCCGTTTGCCGCCTGCGCACAGTGGCACGATCGTCAGGGCAAGCCGGTCGCCGACAGCGCCGAGCGCGCGCACGACAAGACATTCGCAGCAGCCGTCCACGTTGCCGACGAAGCCGCGTTCGCGCGCTTCGGGAAAGAGTGGACCGAAACCGACAGCAGCCACGGCCCGCAGTTGCGTACGACCGCACGTGTGCGCCGCGGCGAACCGCTGCGCGTGGTCGTGCTGTATTCGGGCTGCGCGCCCAGTCCCAACAACGACGGCGCCTGCGACGCGCAACTGAGCCTGCGCATGCTCGGGCCGGATGGCCAGGTCGCGCTGCAGGAGCCTGCGCGACCGCTGACCACCGGCGGCAAACCGGCCGCAGCGGGCATGCTGGAACTGGCGCCGCTGTCGCTGCAGCTGCGTTTCGAACCCGAGGATCCGCTCGGTACCTATGTCCTGCACGCCACGCTCAACGATCCCAGCCAGGACGCCTGGGTGCGCGTGCAGACGCAGGTCGAACTGATCGCGGATTGACGTACAACCCCTGCCAATACCGCTGAGAACACCTTGAACGTGCGGCCGAAGACCCGTTGACAAGCCCAGGCGCATTGCCTGCAAGTGCGGCTGCAGCCGCGACGATCGGAGCATGGAACCGCGACGGCTTCAGTCGCTACCGGGGCTGAAGTCACGGGGACTGGAGCCCGTCTGCAAGGTCGGATGCGCCGCAACGCCGCTCAACGCCCAGGCGACAGACTGCGCAGGCGACGCGCGAACGCGGCCAGTTCCGGCGTGCCAGGATCGATCGCGCGGGCGTGGCGCAGGGCTTCGCGCGCGAAGTCGGCATCGCCGGCGCTCAGGCGCTCATCGCCGACCGCGAGCCAGCGCTGCGCCAGCCGCCGCCGCGCCGCGGCCACGCCGTTGCCGCCCGGCGCCAGCGCGCGCCAGGCGTCGTAGCACGCGCTCGCCGCCAGCACCCGGTTGCCGCGCAATTCGTCGTCGAAGCAGCGCCGCAGCGCCGCCAGCACGCGCTGCTCGGCATTGCGCACGCGCGCATCGCGCGGCGCCAGCACCTGCGCCGCCTGCAGCGCGTCGTAGGCGCTGCTGCCGGGCGGGGTCAGCCAGTCGCCGCGCGCCTCGGCCGCCTGCAGCTCGCTCAGCGCTGCCTGCAGGCGGCGTGCGCGCGCCGCCGGCGACAGCGGCGAATGCAGCGTGGCCTGGCGCTGTTGCGCCCGCAGCAGCGCCTGCCGCGCGTCGGCCAGCGCGCGGCTGTCGGGCGCCAGCGCCTGGCCCTTGTGCAACGCGCGCTCGGCTTCGGTGAAACGGAAGTCGGCGGCCGCGCGCGCGGCCTGCGCCGCATAGGCTGCAGCCACGCGTTCGGCGCTGTCGCGCGCGCCGGCGGCATCGGGTGCGGCCGCGCGCAGCTTGCCTAGCGCCCGCGCCGCTGCGTCCAGCCGCTGCCGACGCAGCGCCGCATCGGCATCGCGCTGCAAGGCTTCCAGCGTGCGATTCAGCGCCGCCTGCGCGGCCGGTAGATCGACATGCCCGGGATCGTAGTCGCGGGCGCTGTCCACCAGCGCCGCGGCCGCCGCCACGTCGCCGCGCGCCAGCGCCGCCTGTGCGCGCTGCAGCAATTCCGACAGCGCATCCTCGCGACCTTCCAGCGCTTGAGTGCGTTCCGGGGCGAACTCCAGCACCTGCCGGTACAGCGGCAGCGCGGCGTCGGGCGCCCCGTCCAGGCGGCCCTCGCGCTGGGCCTGCGCCGCCCGTTGCAGCAATTGGTCGAGCCCGGCATGCGCGGCCTCGCGCTGGCGCAAGGCGGCGTCGATCCGATCGGCATCGGCGCGCGGCACCTGCAGCGCGCGCGCCAGCGCCAACGCCGAGCGCACCTGCGCATAGCGCCCGGCGGCCAGCGCCGCACGCGCCTGGCCGAGCGCGGCGCGACCGGTGGCCGCCAGCCCGGCGCGGGCCTGCAGGCGGTCGCCGTCCAGCGCCAGCGCGGCCTCGAAACGCTCGCGCGCGCCGCTGCCGTCGGCCGCGCTGAGGCGGCCGGCGCGCAAGGCGGCATTGCCCTGATCGAGCAGTTGCTGGATGCGCGTTTCCGGCCACAACAGATCGGCCAACGGGCGGCGGAACATCACCAGCGCCAGCGCCGCCAGCAGCAGCGCCGCCAACGCCCAGCGCCAGACACGGCGGTCCCGCCACAGTGGCACCGACCGCGGCGGGCGCCGGCGTTCGTCCCTGACCTGGTCTGGCGGCTTACTCACCGCGCAAGCTTAGCGCGCGTGCATGGCAAGACCATGCATGCGCCGGCCGCGCACGGCCTGCGGTCAACCCAGGCGCCGCGCCTCGTCCACCCCAGGCAATGCGTCGAGCTTGCCGAGCAGCGTGGACAACTGCCCGTAGTCGCCGACCTTCAAGCGCAGCCGCAACTGGGTGCGGCCGCTGTCGCGCACGTTGTCGCTGTTGATCTCCAGCACGTGCGCCTCCTCCTGCGCGATCAGGTTGGTGATGTCCTTGAGCAGCCAACGCCGGTCCATCGCCCGCACCAGCACGTCCACCTCGTAGCCGCCGCCGGCCTGGCCCCACTCCACTGGCAGCACCCGTTGCGGGTTGCTGGCGGCGAGCCGGGCGAAGGACGCGCAATCGACCCGGTGCACGGTGACGCCACGGCTGCGGGTCAGGTAGCCGGCGATCGGCTCGCCGGCGACCGGCTGGCAGCAGCGCGCCAGTTGTACCAGCAGATTGCCCACGCCCTGCACGGTGAACTTTGACTTGGCCAATCCGCTGCGGCGTACGGTCGGCCGCGGCAGTGCCGGCGCCGCCGGCTGCGTCGCAGCACGCTCGGCCTCGTGCAGGACGCGGCCGACCTGGCTGGGGCCGACATCGCCCAGCGCGACCTGGATGTACAGCTCCTCGATACCGTCGGCATGGAATTTCTTCGCCGCCTGCAGCAGGTCGGCGTGCTGCAGGCCCAGGCGCTTGAGCTCGCGCTCGAGCAGATCCTTGCCGGCCTGCACGTTGCGCGCGCGGTCGAGCTTGTGGAACCAGGCGCGCACCTTGTCGCGCGAGCGGCCGCTGGCCAGGTAACCGTTGGCCGGCAGCAGCCAGTCGCGGCGCGGCTCGGCCTCCTTGCCGGTGAGGATCTCGACGCGATCGCCGCTGCGCAGCTTGTGGGTCAGCGGCACGATGCGGTTGTTGACCTTGGCGCCGCGGCAGCGGTGCCCGACCATGGTGTGTACGTGGTAAGCGAAATCCAGCGGCGTGGCGCCCTGCGGCAGGTCGATCACCTCGCCCATCGGGGTCAGCGCATACACCCGGTCCTCGACCAGTTCGGCGTCGAGCGCGCCGGCCAGCCCGCCCTGCTCGCCGTCTTGCGACTGTTCCAGCAATTGCCGCATCCAGGTGATCTTGCGGTCGAACGCCTTCTCCGCGCCCTTGCCGCCTTCCTTGTATTTCCAGTGCGCGGCCACGCCCAGTTCGGCCTGCGCGTGCATCTCGTGGGTACGGATCTGCACCTCGATCGTGCGCCCTTCCGGGCCGACCACGGCAGTGTGCAGCGAGCGGTAGTCGTTGGCCTTGGGCCGGGCGATGTAGTCGTCGAACTCGCTCGGCACCGGCGCCCACAGCGCGTGCACCACGCCCAGCGCGGCGTAGCAGGCGGCGACGTCGTCGACCATCACCCGCACCGCGCGCAGGTCGTACAGCTGGTCGAAGGCCAGCCGCTTCTTCTGCATCTTCCGCCAGATGCTATAGATGTGCTTGGGCCGGCCGCTGATCTCCGCACGCAGGCCCTGCTCGCCCAGCGCCTTGGACAGGATCTTCTTGACCGCTTCGATGTAGCGCTCGCGGGCCACCCGGCTCTCGTCCACCTCGCGCGCGATGCGCCGGTAGGTGTCCGGTTCAAGATGGCGGAACGCCAGGTCCTCCAGCTCCCACTTCAGCTGCCAGATGCCCAGCCGGTTGGCCAGCGGCGCGTGGATGTCGCGGGTCAGCTGCGCCAGCGCGCGGCGCTGCGCTTCGGGCAGCTTGTCGGCCACGCGCATCTTCGCCAGCTGCCGCGCCAGCAAGATCGGCACCACGCGCAGGTCCTGCACGATCGACAGCAGCAGCCGGCGCAGGCCTTCGCTGTTGCGCCCGGCCTCGCGCCCGGCGTGCAGCGCCCAGACCTGATCGGCTGCGTCCTGGCCGTCGAGCAGGCCGACCACCGCCTGCGCCCGCGCCAGCGGCGCGACCGGCAACTGCGCCAGCTGCGCGCGCAAGCCGGGCAGGTCGAACAGCAGCGCGGCCAGCAACGCCGCTTCGTCGGCAGACAGCAGCGCCAGTGCGTCCAGCGTATCGGCCAACACCGGCCACGCTGCGCGCGCGGTCTGTTCCGGCTGCGCGTGCCAGGCCTGCAACAGCGCTTCGCGCAACGCGGGCGCCAGCGCGGCGGCAGCCGGACGCTGCAGCAGCGCCTCCAGGCCGGGATGAGCGAAGACAGTCAAGGAGCGGCGGTCGCGAAGAGGGGTGCCGATACACTAACCCGCTTGCGCTGCACGTCACAATCGCCCCTGGATGGCGGCCGGGCGCGCAGGGCGGCGGCGCCTTTTCGCCGGCACCGATGACATTTCGCACCTGTCGCGCGATCGGGCAACACGGATGTCTAAGCTCAGGCGCCGTGTTTCGGTCGAAACTGCCATGAAGATCAACACAACTAGCGCGGTCAGCCCATCACGTTCGGAGCCTGCGGTCGCCGGCGGTCACAGCGACGGCAGCATCCCGCATCCGCAGGCATCCCCGCGATCGGGGATGGACGCCGCCTTGTCGCCGCTGCCGAAAGCACCGTCGCTACGCCGCACGCGTTCGCTGCCGGCCATGGCGCTCGGCACGCCCTTGCCCTCCGCACGGCTGGATACGCTGTTCGGCAGTTGCCAGCCCGCCCGCGGCAAGGTGATGGAAACAGAGGGCGGGCTGGTCAAGAGAACGCCGATCCAGAAGCAGGAAGTCGAGAAGCTCGGCAAGGGCTTGGGGCGGGTCAGGATCAATCCGAGCCGGGTGGTTGTCGCCACTGCAAAGCCGTTGCGCAAGCTCGGCCGGGCAGCGACCGCCCCGGCCGCTTCCAGAACGACGGCCAAAGCATTGCAACTGAGCGAGGCAGAACTGCATCAAATCGCCAGCCAGCCGCCCACCCTGGTTACCCAGGAACAGATCGAGAAAATGCAGCCTCCTACGCCAGGCGCGCAGCTGGCGCAATGCCTGAACCTGGACGCGCTGAGCAAGCGCAGCCTCGAATACAAATGGAACATCAGCCGCAATGGCAGCCTGATCGTGGGCGAGACCCATCCGAATCACCCGCTCACCGGCGACATGACGGATAAGGAGGTACGCAAGGCCGCACAGCCGTTCGCGCAAGGGCATGTCACCCTGGTCGGTGGCCAACAATGGAACACCCCGTGGGAAAGCAATCGCTTCCTTCCCGAATCGAGGATCTGCGGCAGGCTGTACTACGACGAAAACGACCGGCTGTGCATCGACAACGACTCCGGCCGGTTCAGCGAATACGCGGACCGTACCCGGTCGCATCTGGCCAATGTCGCGGCGCTGTTCCAGGAACTTGGCTTGCACGTGGAAACCCAGTGGGTCCAGAAGAAACCGATCGAACTTGCCAGGCAGGTGCGCCGCGCGGACGCGAGCTCCGACACGGCGGCCGCGTCCTCTTCGGCGGCCGCGGTTTCCTGATGCCGCCGGGCCGCCCGGCGACGCGGCCGCCAAAAGCAACCCGCGGCCACCGCGACGCCGCGTTTCTGACGCACTTTTAGCCCAGTGTGATCGGGCTTACATTTGTCGACCGTTTCACTTGAAATTCACAACACCCGTCAAGTCAGTGCCTATTCTGAGCATGGCGCGCACTCGTCATTTGCGACGAGTGTCGAGCGTCGTTCGTGAGCTGCTCGAACCTTCCAGAGGCATTGCAATGAAGACATGGAACAAGCCCGTGATCCGCGAGATCTGCGTCGGTGCGGAAATCAACGCTTACGTTTCCGGCGAGCTTTGACCGCGTGTCAGCCCCGTTGCCGAGACAATGCGTGACCGGCCAGGCGCCATAGACGGAGACCGGATGCACCTCATCGTATTGGGCTCGGCGGCCGGCGGAGGGCACCCGCAATGGAACTGCCATACGCCCGCGAGCCTGCGGGCATGGCAACAGCGTGCGGGTGCCCAACGTCGCACCCAGGCCAGCATCGCGGTCAGCGCCGACAACCAGCGCTGGCTGCTCATCAACGCCTCTCCCGATTTCCGCCAGCAGTTGCTGGCGACCCCCGCGTTATGGCCACAACGCGACCTGCGCCATTCGCCGATCGAGGCCGTGCTGCTGACCAGCGGCGAGATCGACCATATCGCCGGCTTGCTGTCGATGCGCGAAAGCCAGCGCTTCGATCTGTACGCCAGCGGACGCGTGCTCGACCTGCTGGCGCAGAACCCGATCTTCGACGCGCTGCACCCGGCCCACGTGCAGCGCCATGCCTTCACCCTGGACACGCCGCTGTCGCTACTCGGCCTGCAGGTGACGCCGTTCGCGGTGCCGGGCAAGGTACCGTTGTTCATGGAGAGCCGCCACAGCGGCGACCTGGCCGGTTCCGACGGGGAAACTCTGGGCCTGACCATCGACGACGGCCGCCATCGCCTGCACTACATTCCCGGCTGCGCCGCCATGACCGACGCGCTGCGCACGCGCCTGCGCGGCGCCGAACTTGTGTTCTTCGACGGCACCCTGTGGCGCGACGACGAACTGGTGCAGCTCGGGGTCAGCACCAAGACCGGCCAGCGCATGGGCCACCTCAGCATCGACGGCGAGGCCGGCACCCTGCGCGCGTTCGCCGACCTGGACGTGGCGCGCAAGGTCTTCATCCACATCAACACCACTAACCCGATCCTCGACGCCGGCTCGGCCGAACGCGCGGCGGTGGCCGCGCACGGCTGGGACGTCGCCCACGACGGCATGGACATCACGCTGTGAAAAACCCGCCTGTGAGCACCCGCCTGTGAGCGCATTGCTGAGCCCCGAACAGCTGGAAGCGGAATTGCGCGCGATCGGCGCGCGCCTTTACCACGACCAGCATCCGTTCCACGCGCTGCTGCACAGCGGCCGGCTCGAACGCGGCCAGGTGCAGGCCTGGGCGCTGAACCGCTACGAATACCAGCGCTGCATCCCGTTGAAGGACGCAGCGATCCTGGCGCGGATGGACGATCCGGCGCTGCGCCGGATCTGGCGCCAGCGCATCGTCGACCACGACGGCAGCGCCGACGGCGAAGGCGGCATCGCGCGCTGGCTGCACCTGACCGACGCGCTGGGCCTGGACCGCGCGCTGGTGCAGTCCGGCCGCGCCTTGCTGCCCGGCACCCGCTTCGCGGTGCAGGCCTACCTGCAGTTCGTGCGCGAGAAGAGCCTGCTGGAGGCGATCGCCTCGTCGCTGACCGAACTGTTCGCGCCGGGCATCATCGGCCGCCGCGTCGCCGGCATGCTGCAGCACTACGATTTCGTCTCGCGCGAGGCGCTGGCGTATTTCGAGCACCGCCTGCACGAGGCGCCGCGCGATTCGGACTTCGCCCTGGACTACGTCAAGCGCCACGCCGACACGCTGGAAAAGCAGCAACTGGTGCAGGACGCGCTGCGCTTCAAGTGCGGCGTGCTGTGGTCGCAGCTCGATGCGCTGCATTTCGCCTACGTGCACCCCGGCGTGGCCTGGCCGGACGCGTTCGTCGCCACACCTGCGCAGGCGGCGGCATGAGCGCCTTGGCGCCCGACAGCTGCCCGCGGCTGGCGGCCGGCGTGCGTCTGCAGCACGACCGCGCCCGCGCGCAATGGGTGCTGCTGGCGCCGGAACGGGTGATTGAGCTTGACGAGATCGCGCATGCGATCGTGTCGCGCTGCGATGGCGCACGCTCGCTGGCGGCGATCGCCGCGGAACTGGCCGCGGCGTTCGACGCCGATCCGGCCGAGGTCGAGCGCGACGTGCTCGAGCTGGCCGCGGACCTGCACGGCAAGCGCCTGCTGCGCGCATGAACGCGACCGTGCCGCCGCCGCTGTCGCTGCTACTCGAGCTGACTCACCGCTGCCCGCTGGCCTGCCCCTACTGCTCCAACCCGATCGCCCTGGCCGGCCTGCGCGAGGAGATGGACACCGCCGGCTGGCGCTCGGCGCTGGACCAGGCCGCGGCGATGGGCGTGCTGCAGGCGCATTTTTCCGGCGGCGAACCGATGCTGCGCAAGGACCTGCCCGAGCTGGTCGCGCATGCGCGCGCACTGGGCCTGTACAGCAACCTGATCACCTCCGGCGTGGCCGGCGGCGCACCGATGCTGGCGCAACTGGCCGCCGCCGGGCTGGAACACGTGCAACTGAGCGTGCAGGATGCCGACGCCGCCGGCGCCGACTTCATCGCCGGCTACCGCGACAGCCTGGCCAAGAAGCGCGCGTTCGCCGCCGCGGTCACCGCGCTCGGCCTGCCGCTGACGATCAATGCGGTGATCCACCGCCACAACGCCGAACGGGTGCCGGCGATGATCGAGCTGGCGCTGGAGCTGGGCGCCGAACGCCTGGAAGTGGCGCACACCCAGTACTACGGCTGGGGCCTGCGCAACCGCGCCGCGCTGATGCCCAGCCGCGCGCAGATCGACGCCACCGTGGCCGCGGTGGCCGCGGCGCGTGAACGGCTGGGCGAGCGCCTGACCATCGACTTCGTCACCCCCGACTACTACGCGCACCGGCCCAAGGCGTGCATGGGCGGCTGGGGCCAGCGCTTCGTCAACATCTCCCCGCGCGGCGACGTGCTGCCCTGCCACGCCGCCGAAACCCTGCCGGACATGGTGTTCGAAAACCTGCGCGAGCGGCCGCTGGCGGCGATCTGGCAGGACGGCGCAGCGTTCGCCCGTTATCGCGGCACCGCGTGGATGCCGGAGGTGTGCCAGGGCTGCCCGAAACGCGAGATCGACTGGGGCGGCTGCCGCTGCCAGGCGCTGGCGCTGAGTGGCGACGCGGCCACGCTTGACCCGGTCTGCGAGCGCGCGCCGGAACATGCCGCGTTGCAGGCGCTGGCGCAGCGCGAGTCCGCCGACGCGGCGCCGGCCTTCGTGTACCGGCGCCCGCACCGCACCGCATCCACGGCGGAATCCGGCGCCGGCTGAGCGCCGCCGCGACCGCGCCCACTTCGGACCAGCGCGGGCGCCGCCGCGCCAGCCATGCCCGCGGCGCCGGCGCCGCGTCTTGCGACTACACTAAGCCGCATTCCACTGCCTGGATTCCGCCATGCTGCTTGCGCGCCTCACTCCCCTGGTCCTGTGCGCGGCGCTCGCCGTGTCCGGCGACCTGCAGACGCAGATGTCGGCGCAGCAGTTCAAGGCCGCCGGGCTGGACAAGCTGTCGCCGCAGGAACTGACCGCGCTGAACGACTGGCTGCAGGGCAAGGTCGCCAAGGAGACCGCGGTGGCGCTGGAGAAGGCCAAGGAAGAAGGCCGCCAGGAAGTGATCGTGAAGAACCGCGGCTTCTTCGACTTCGGCAGCCAGGAGCCGATCGAGAGCACCCTGGTCGGCACGTTCAGCGGCTTCTCCAAGGGCCGCCACTACGTGCTGGCCAACGGCCAGGAATGGGAGCAGACCGAAGCCGCCAGCCTGGCCAGCGTGCGCCGCAACGCGCCCAAGGTGAAGATCACCCCGGGCATCATGGGCGCGTGGTACATGCAGATCGACAACTACAACACCCGCGCCAAAGTCCGTCGCATCAAGTAACCGCCTGCCGTGAACCTGCGCCAGCCGCCGCGGCCGGGCCTGGCCGACGCCTCGCACAGCCTCGCCGACGCGCTGCGCCGGCGCTTGCGCGCCAGCGATGTCTGGTTCATCGCGCTGGCGCTGCTGGTCGGCCTGCTCGCCGGCCTGCTGACCCTGCTGCAGAGCGGCCTGGCGCATGGCGCGCAGGCCTGGCTGTACGGCCTGGACGTGGATGCCCGGCTCAGCGCGCTGCCGGAGTTGAGCCTGGGCCAGTTGCTGGTGCTGCCGCTGGGCGGGCTGCTGGTCGGCCTGCTCGGCATGGCCGCGCGCGCGCGCAAGCGCCAGCTGATCGATGCGGTCGAAGCCAATGCGCTGTACGGCGGACGCATGTCGATGCGCGACAACCTGATCGTCTCCGCGCAGACCCTGCTGTCCAACGGCTGCGGCGCCTCGGTGGGGCTGGAGGCGGCCTACACACAGATGGGCGCGGGCAGCGGCTCGCACCTGGGGCGGATCCTGCGCCTGCGCCGCACCGACATCCGCACCCTGGTCGGCGCCGGCGCCGGCGCGGCCATCGCCGCCGCGTTCGGCGCGCCGCTGGCCGGGGCGTTCTATGCGTTCGAGATCGTGATCGGCGCGTACTCGCCGTCGGCGCTGGCGCCGGTGGCGGTGGCCTCGCTGGGCGCGGTGTTCGTGGCCCAGGCCGCCGGCGTGCAGCCGTATCTGCTGCCGGCCTCGGCGGCGTCCGCGCTGGAAGCGCGCGACTACGTGCTGTACGCGCTGCTCGGCGTGATCTGCGCGCTGCTGGCGGTGGCGGTGATGCGCCTGGTCGGCGCGATCGAGCAGGCGGTCAACCGCAGCCCGCTGCCGCGCTGGGCGCGGCCGGTGGCCGGTGGCCTGATGCTGATCCCGCTGGCGCTGATCACCCCGCAAGTGCTCTCTTCCGGTCACGGCGCGCTGCACCTGGACCTGACCAGCCCGACCTCGCTGCAATGGCTGGGCGTGCTGTTGCTGCTCAAGTGCCTGGCCTCGGGCATCTCGCTCGGCTTCGGCTTCCGCGGCGGCCTGTTCTTCGCCTCGCTGTTCATGGGCTCGCTGGTCGGCGGCCTGTTCGCCGGGCTGTTGAACCTGGGCACCGGCATGGCCCTGGTCGACGGCACCGCCGCCTCGCTGGCGGGCATGGCCGCGCTGGCCGCGGCGGTGGTCGGCGCGCCGATGACAATGGCGATGCTGGTGCTCGAGGGCACCCACGATTTCGTGCTGGCCAGCGCGGTGATGGTGGCGGTGCTGGTGGCCAACACCATCGTGCGCCAGGTGTTCGGCTATTCGTTCTCGACCTGGCGCCTGCACCTGCGCGGCGAGACCATCAAGAGCGCGCGCGACGTGGGCTGGGTCAAGCACCTGAGCGCCGGACGGATGATGCGCCAGGACGTGCACCCGCTCGCCGCCGGCACCTCGGTGGCCGAGTTCCGCCGCTGTTTCCCGCTCGGTTCGGGCGCGCGCGTGGTACTGGAAGACGAACACGGCCGCTATGCCGGTCTGGTGACGCTGGCCGCGGCCTACGCCGACGGCGTGAACGCCGACGCGCCCATTGCCGACTACGCCGGCAACCGCGACGTGGCGCTAAGCGCCGACACCGACGTGGTCACCGCGATGCGCCAGTTCGACCTGACCCAGAGCGACGAACTGGCAGTGGTCGACGCACACGGCAAGGTACTCGGCGTGCTGACCGAAAGCTTCGTGCGCAAGCGCTACGCCGAGGAGCTGGACAAGCGCCAGCGCGAGCTGATGGGCGAGCGGGTGGACGATTGAGGCGGGGACCGGGGACCGGGGACCGGGGACCGGGGACCGGGGACCGGGGACCGGGGACCGGGGACCGGGGACCGGGGACCGGGGACCGGGGACCGGGGACCGGGGACCGCAGGATGATGTCCGAGCGAAAATCGCTGTCAAGCAATTTGATGAAAAAAGCACCGCTTCTTGAAAAAGCGGTTTTCCTGCAGTTCCGGCAAGCCGCTTTTCTGTGGGAGGGGCTTCAGCCCCGACGCGTTACCGGTAAGGCGTCGGGGCTGAAGCCCCTCCCACAGAAAAGCCAAAGACGCAACGCACTCGCGACCATCCCCCGGTCCCCGGCCCCCGGTGCCGACACACAAAATCACCGCACCCCAGCCATCCGCTGCGCCAACTTCTTCGCCGAGATGCCGGGCTTGGCGCCGAGTTCCTGCGCGAACAGCGACACGCGCAATTCCTCCAGGTCCCAACGTAGCGCCTGCCATTGCGGATCGGTGCTGCGTCCGGCCGCGGCGGCAGCGGCCAGCGCATCGACGAACGGCTTCAACTCCAGCATCCGCGCCTGGTCGCGCGCCGGATCGCGCTTGGCGCGTTCGGCGCGCAGGATCATCGCGCGCAGGTAGCGCGGGAACTGCGCCAGCGCCGTGGCCGGGGTTTCGCGCAGGAAGCCCGGATGCACCAGCGCCGCCAGTTGCGCGCGCAGGTCGTCGAGGTTGCCGCTGGCCCAGCCCATCAGCGGCGATTCCAGCTGCGGTTTCAATTCCGCCGCCGCGCTCATGATCGCCTCGGCCAGCTTCAATCGCTCCATCGCCTCGCCGAACAATTGCTTGCCGGCCGCATCGCGGCGCTGGGCGAAGCTGCCCGGGTCGCGGATCGCGTCCAGACCCTCTTCGAGCAAGGCATTCAACGCCGCATCGACCAGATCGCCGCGCAAGCGCTCCTGCGACTCGATCGCCGCATACAGCAGCCCGGTCTTCGGCGACACCGGCAGCTGCTTGCGCGCCTGCTTGACCTTGTCGGCAAGCGCGATCTCCAGCAGCCGGCGCACGCCACGCGGATGCGCCGCCTCGGCCTGCGTGCGGTCGGCGAAGATGCGTAACGCCGCGGCCTCGCCTGCGTCCACCAACGCCGGATACGCCGGCACCCCCGCTTCGCCCGGCACTTGCAGCGGGATCGGCGCGGACGGGAATTCGCGCAGCCCGTCCGCGGCCATCTCGCGCCCGGCGCGCGCGGCGAACGCATGCCCGGCGCGATCGCCGAAGCGTGCGCGCAACGCTTCCAGGTCGCGCGATTCGGCCAGCACCTTGCCTGCGTCGTCGCGCAGCCGCAGGTTCATGCGCAGGTGCGGTTCCAATGCGCTGTCGTCGAAGTCCAGCGCGCTCAGCGCCGCGCCGGTGGCGCGTTGCAGGAAGCGCGCCAGCTCGCCGCGAATGTCGTCGGCGCTGGGCTGCGGGAACGCCTCGTAGAAGGCGCGGGCGAAGTCCGGCGCCGGCACGTAGTTGCGGCGCAGCGCCTTGGGCAGGCTGCGGATCAGCGCCGCAGCCTTGTCGGCGACGAAGCCCGGCGCCAGCCACGACAGCCGCGCCACATCCAGCGCATTGAGCAGGTGCAGCGGCACCTCCAGGGTCACGCCGTCGTCGGCCGCGCCCGGTTCGAACTTGTAATGCAGCGCCAGCCGCGCGTCGCCCAGCGCGAAGTACTTCGGATAGCGATCGGCCTCGCTGCCTTCGCCCGGCAGCAGGTCGGTCAGCGACCAGTGCAGCGCGCGCCGCTGCTCCGGCGCCAATGCCTTCCACCACGCGTCCAGGCCGGCGGCCGAATGCAGTTCGCCGGGAATCCGGTCCAGATACCAGCGCGCCTGCCAGTCCTCGTCGGCGACGATGCCGGCGCGGCGCAGCTTGGCTTCTTCCTCGTGCGCCTGCGCCAGCACTTTCTGGTTGTCGGCGACGAAGCTGGCGCGGGTGTCGATCTCGCCCGGCACCAGGCCCTGGCGCACGAACAGTTCGTGCGCGCCGGGCGGGTCGATGCGGCCGTAGTGCACCGGCTTCTTCGGCGCCAGCACCAGCCCGAACAGGCTGATCTGTTCGGACGCCAGCACCTGCCCCTGCGCGCGCGACCAATGCGGGTCGAAATGCTTGCGCGCCAGCAGGTGCGGCAGCTCGGCGATGACCCAGTCCGGCTCGACCGCGGCATTGGTCATGCCCCACACCTTCTGCGTGTCCAGCAGCGTGGCCGGCAGCACCCACGGTGGCGGCTTGCGGGCAAGCGTGGAGCCGGGGAACAGCAGGAAACGGCGCTGCCGCGGCGCCAGGAAATCGCCCTTCTCGGTGCGATGGCCGACCTGCGTCGGCAGGCCGGCGAGCAGCGCGCGATGCAGCGCCTGGTAGGCGGCGGCGCGTTCGCGCTCGCTGGCACGTGGCGCATCGTCGGTTGCGTTGGCCGGCGGCGCGGGCCTGGCAGCGACCGGCGCGACCGCCGCCGGTTCGCTGCGCCCTTCGCGCGCCAGCCGCGCTGCGCGATGCAGCTGCCCACGTGTGGCGCGCGCGCTGGTCTCGGCATCGCGCGCCGGCGGCGGCGATGCGGCGCCGGCCAGCAGCGGCAGCAGCGAGGCCGCCGCCGGCTCCTCGCTCCAGCCCAGTTCCTCGCACAGCAGGTGCAACTGGCGGTGCAGTTCGCGCCATTCGCGCATGCGCAGGAAACCGAGGAAGTGGCGCCCGCACCAGTCGCGCAGCTTGGACTGGGTCAATGCCTCGTGCGCCTGCCGATAGCCGTCCCACAGGCGCAGGATGCCGACGAATTCCGAGCGCGCATCGGCGAATGTGGCATGCGCGTTGTCGGCCGCCTCGCGCGCTTCCGGCGGGCGTTCGCGCGGGTCCTGGATGCCCAGGAACGCGGCGATCACCAGCATCGGCCGCAGGCAGCCGTGCTGCTGCGCGGCCACCAGCATCCGCGCCAGCTTCACGTCCACCGGCAGGCGCGCCATCTTGCGGCCGATCTCGGTGAGCTTGCGCAGGCCATGGCGGTCGGCCTCGCCGACCGCGCCCAGTTCCACCAGCTGCTGCCAGCCGTCGGCCACTGCGCGCTCGTCCGGCGGCTCCAGGAACGGGAAATCCTCGATTCGCCCCAGCCCCAGCTGCAGCATGCGCAGGATCACCCCGGCCAGGCTGGAACGGCGGATCTCCGGATCGGTGAACTCCGGCCGCGCCTGGAAATCGGCCTCGGCGTACAGCCGGTAGCAGATGCCCTCGGCCACGCGCCCGCAACGGCCCTTGCGCTGGTTGGCGCTGGCCTGCGAGATCGGCTCGATGTGCAGCCGATCCAGCTTCTGCCGCGGGCTGTAGCGCTTGACCCGCGCATAGCCCGGATCGACCACGTAGCGGATCCGCGGCACGGTCAGCGAGGTCTCGGCGACGTTGGTGGACAGCACCAGGCGCCGCCGCGGGCCGGGATTGAACACCCGGTCCTGGTCGCTGTTGGACAGCCGCGCGTACAGCGGCAGCACTTCGGTCTCGCGGTACTTGCGCCGCTCCAGCGCCTGGTGCGCATCGCGGATCTCGCGCTCGCCGGGCAGGAACAGCAGCACGTCGCCGCGCGCATCCAGCCGGGTGATCTCGTCCACCGCGGCCACGATCGCATCGTTGACGGTGCGCTCGCCGGCGCGGTCCTGGCCCTCGCCGTCCGCACCGCCGCTCTCGCCCTCCAATGGCCGGTAGCGCACTTCCACCGGGAAAGTGCGGCCCTCGACGCTGATCACCGGCGCACCGTCGAAATGCTCGGCGAAGCGCGCGGTGTCGATCGTCGCCGAGGTCACGATCACCTTCAGCTCCGGGCGCTTGCGCAGCAGTTGCTTGAGGTAGCCGAGCAGGAAATCGATGTTGAGGCTGCGCTCGTGCGCCTCGTCGACGATGATCGTGTCGTAGCTGGACAGCCAGCGGTCGCTGGCGATCTCGGCCAGCAGGATGCCGTCGGTCATGAACTTGATCCGGGTCTCCTCGCCGACCCGGTCGTTGAAGCGCACCTGGAAGCCCACCGCCCCGCCCACCGGCGTGCGCAATTCCTCGGCCACGCGCGCGGCCACCGCGCGCGCGGCGATGCGCCGCGGCTGGGTGCAGCCGATCATGCCGGCGGCGCCGCGGCCGGCGGCCAGGCACAGCTTCGGCAGCTGCGTGGTCTTGCCCGAGCCGGTCTCGCCGGCGATGACCACAACTTGGTGGGCGCGGATCAGCGCCACGATGCGCTCGGCCTCGCGCGCGATCGGCAACTGGTCGTCCAGGGTGATCGCCGGCTGTGCCGTCGCGCGCGCCTGGCAGCGCGACTGCGATTGGCCCAGCGCCTGCTCGAACGCCGCCTCCAATGCGGGATTGCCGGGCGCGGCCTGCCAGCGCGACCATAGGCCATACAGGCGGCCGCGGTCGCGGGTCAGCGCCGCGTCGATCGCATCGCGGCGCTCGCGCAGGCGGGTGGCCAATTCGTTTTCGATCGTGCTCATCAATCGGATGCCGTTGAACGTTGAATAACAGCGCATGCTTTAGTCTGTCTATTGTGACGCCATATCGTTCCCAACCCCTCAAGAGGATTCCCTGATGGCCAAGAGCAAGACCCCCGGCAAGACCAAGCGCCCCACCAAGCAGGCAGCGTCCACCACGCCGCTGGCCGCGCTGGCGCCGTCCGCGCCCAACATCGATATCGGGATCAGCGGCAGCGACCGCAAGAAGATCGCCGACGGCCTGTCGCACTTCATGGCCGACGCGTTCACCCTGTACCTGAAGACCCACAACTTCCACTGGAACGTGACCGGGTCGATGTTCAACTCGCTGCACCTGATGTTCGAGACCCAGTACACCGAGCAGTGGGCGGCGCTGGACGACGTCGCCGAGCGCATCCGCGCGCTGGGCTTCAACGCGCCGGGCTCGTACAAGGAATTCGCCGCGCTGACCTCGATTCCGGAAGAGCCGGGCCTGAGCGACAGCGCCGACTGGCGCGAGATGGTGCGCCAGCTGGTGGTCGGCAACGAGGCGCTGTGCCGCACCGCGCGCAAGGCGCTGAAGACCGCCGACGATGCCGGCGACGACCCGTCGGTGGACATGCTGACCCAGCGCCTGCAGACCCACGAGAAGTACGCGTGGATGCTGCGTTCCTTGCTGCAGTAAGGGGCATGGCCATGCCTGCGCAGCAGGCATAGCCTCCCAGAGTTTGCGCTGCAAACTCTGGGACCCCATCTGCGCGGCTCCCAATCCCCAGGCCTTCGGCGCGCCCCCCTTACTAAGGGGGCTTGCATGCTGGAAGGTCTGCGCAAGAGACCTCCTGTCTCCCACCCATCCCTCACACTGACGCAGCAGGGTCTCCGCCCGCCCACATGGACGTTCGATGAGTGCTTCGTATGCCTCGCCACGCCGCACGCTGCTGACCATCGTGCTGGGATGCGCCGTCGGTATCGCAGCTGGCTTGTTCGCAGGCTTTCATCGTGATGATGGCAGCTCGGCGATTCGGGCGTGCCCACCAATAGCGGACATCGCCTGATCGCGTTTCCGGTGCTGTTGATCGGCCGCGTCGGCGGTGGGCGCCGCGCACGTCGGGCAATACAGACGCACGCTGGAGCTGGCGCCTGACGTCGCGGTGCGTGGCGACGGCGCACTGCTGCACTTGACCTACGCGGTATCCTAGGCGCATGCAATCTTCCGCTCATTCCGTGCTCGGCCGCGTGTTCGGCTACGACCAGTTCCGCGGCCCGCAGCAGGACATCGTCGAACACGTCGCCGCCGGCCAGGACGCGCTGGTGCTGATGCCCACCGGCGGCGGCAAATCGCTGTGCTACCAGATTCCGTCGCTGCTGCGCGACGGCACCGGCATCGTCATCTCGCCGCTGATCGCGCTGATGCAGGACCAGGTCGAGGCGCTGCGCCAGCTCGGCGTGCGCGCCGAATACCTCAATTCCACGCTGGATGGCGAGACCGCGCAGCGGGTCGAGCGCGAACTGCTGGCCGGCGAGCTGGACCTGCTATACGTGGCTCCCGAACGCCTGCTGACCCCACGCTTCCTGTCGCTGCTCGAACGCAGTCGCATCGCCCTGTTCGCGATCGACGAGGCGCATTGCGTGTCGCAATGGGGCCACGATTTCCGTCCCGAATACCGGCAGCTCACCGTGCTGCACGAGCGCTGGCCGCAGATCCCGCGCATCGCCCTGACCGCCACCGCCGATCCGCCGACCCAGCGCGAGATCGCCGAGCGCCTGGACCTGACCCAGGCCCGCCACTTCGTCAGCTCCTTCGACCGCCCCAACATCCGCTACAGCGTGGTGCAGAAGGACAACAGCAAGCGCCAGTTGCTGGATTTCCTGCGCGCGCACCGCGGCAGCGCCGGCATCGTCTACTGCATGTCGCGGCGCAAAGTCGAGGAGACCGCCGAGTTCCTGGCAAAGGAAGGACTCAACGCCCTGCCCTACCACGCCGGCCTGCCGGCCGAGGTCCGCGCCGGCAACCAGCGCCGCTTTCTGCGCGAGGACGGCATCGTGATGTGCGCCACCATCGCCTTCGGCATGGGCATCGACAAGCCGGACGTGCGCTTCGTCGCGCATACCGACCTGCCCAAGTCGCTGGAAGGCTACTACCAGGAAACCGGCCGCGCCGGGCGCGACGGCGAAGCCGCCGAGGCCTGGCTGTGCTACGGCCTGGGCGACGTGGTGCTGCTCAAGCAGATGATCGAAAAAGGCGAAGCCGGCGAAGACCGCAAGCGGGTCGAGCGGCGCAAGCTCGACCAGTTGCTCGGCTATTGCGAATCGATGCAATGCCGGCGCCAGGTGCTGCTGGCCGGCTTCGGCGAAACCTATCCGCAGCCCTGCGGCAACTGCGACAACTGCCTGACCCCGGCCGCGGCCTGGGACGCCACCGTCGCCGTGCAGAAGGCGCTGAGCTGCGTCTACCGCAGCGGCCAGCGCTTCGGCGTCGGCCACCTGATCGACATCCTGCGCGGCAGCGACGGCGAGAAGATCAAGCAGTTCGGCCACGACCGGCTCAGCACCTACGGCATCGGCAAGGACCTGGACGCGCGCGCTTGGCGCGGCGTGTTCAGGCAACTGGTCGCCACCGGGCTGCTGGAAGTGGACAGCGACGCCTACGGCGGGCTGCGCCTCACCGATGCCAGCCGCCAGGTGCTCAAGGGCGAGCGCCAGATCATGATGCGCCGCGAGGCGCCGAGCCGCGGCCGCGAGCGCAACGAGCGCAGCGGCAGCCCGCGCACCGGCGTCCCGGTGCAGCCGCAGGACCTGGGCCTGTTCAACGCGCTGCGCGACCTGCGCGCCGGCCTGGCCAAGGAGCAGAACGTGCCGGCGTTCGTGATCTTCCACGACAGCACCTTGCGCAACATCGCCGAACAGCGCCCGACCAGCCTGGACGAACTGGCCCATGTCGGCGGCATCGGCGGCACCAAACTGGCCCGCTACGGCCAGCAGCTGATCGATATCGTCCTGCAGCAAGGCTAGCCGCAGTAATGAAGAAGGCGGCGCTTGCCGCCGCATCGCGGCAGATGGCCGGCGCCGGCAAGAAAATTCCCCGGCACCGACAGGCCGGGTTCAACGTGATATTGATAGCGTCCGCTCATGGTGGCGCGCAGCCGCGGCTGCCGCCCTCCAGCCCCTCTTTCCTTGGCGTACGTCGATGAAACGATCCCTCCTGCTTGCCTGCGCCCTGCTCGCCGGCCCGGCCACGGCGCAAACCTCCGCCGACGCAGGTTCCGGCAGCAGCAACAGCGAGGCGGCCAAGCGCGCGCTGGACCTGAGCGTGCCGCAGCAACCGATCACCTACGGCAGCGACCCGGTGTACAAGGCCGATCCGCCCGGCGCCTACTACGGCGACACCAGCGGCACCTCGGCCTCGGCGCAGAAGGCCGCGGCCACCCAGGCCGTGGCCGAGGCCGAGCAGGCGCATGCCGAGCGCTGCAAGGGCGATGTGCACGGCAGCGTCGCCACCGGTTTCGGCTATTCCTCGCGCGGCGGCAACAGCAACTACCAGGCCGCCAACCTCAACCTGTGCAAGACCTATTACAACGACGACGGCAAGCCGCGCGAAGTGGGCATCAGCATCAGCGTCGGCCAGAGCGAAGGCCACGGCGGCTACTACGGCCGCGGCGGCTACGGCTATCCCTACGGCGGCTGGTAACGGCCAAGCCGCCGGCGCAGCGGCGGCATGCGTGCGTCGGCATCGGGCCGGCGCACCACGCGCGGCACTGAACGTCCCTGTCGGGCGCTACAGCGCGTCCATCTGCGCGCGCACGTCTGCGGCCATAAGGCCGTAGCCCGCCGTGGTGGGATGCGTGCCGTCGGTGGTCGCATAGCGCGCGGCTCCGGTCGCCAGAAATTTCAGATCGTCGCTGCCGCGGATCGATGGCCAATGCTGGAACGCATCGACCGCTGCGCCCATATTCGGCGCCAGCCAGGCGCTGAGTTGCGCAGCGATTCCGTTACTGTCCCAGCCGCCAGGGCCACCGCAATAGTTCTGGTTCGCTTCGGTGGCCCAGCTGTCGGTAGAAGTGGTCCGCGGCAACAGGTGAGCGGCCAGGATCTTCTGCACCGCATTGGCGCGCAGCATCGCGTAGATCGCCGACAGACGGGTCTGCAGCGTGTCCAGCGACACGCCGGTGCCGGCGAGGCCGATGTCGTTGGTACCGTACATGACGACGGCATGCGTCGCGTATCTCGCCAGCGTCGCGCTGCGCGCATCGACGACCGCCAACGTGCTGATGCTGCCGTGCACGGCCATGTTCATGTAGCCGATCTGGCTTGCATCGGTGTCGCTCGAATCGCGCATTGCCCGCGACATCCAGCCCAGGCCGGCCACGCGCGTGGCGCTGCCCGCATCGCCGGTGCCCTGACAGAGCGAATCGCCCACGCACAGCCATGCCTTGGCGGCAGCATCGACGTGCCGACCGACCAGTTTGGGCACATAACCGTTCGGGCGGCTCTGCACCGCATCTCCGGTTTGCGTCCATTGCCCCGCTGCATACACGTCGCTGCTGACGGTCAGCGTTGGGTCGAACCAGGCCACGCGGGCTCCGGATTGCGACGTGGCGCGCGCCGAGCTGTTGCACAGGTTCGATGCCGTGGACAGGTCGAACATCACCAGCATCTTCACGTACGCGGTCGTCCCGCGCGCAAACGTCGCAAGCGCGAAGTCGGCAGGCGTGAGCGGATCGCTCAGCACGTCGTTGGCGCCATCGTCCAGCGTGATACCGGCCGCGCCGCCGAAAGTGATCGGCTTCACCACGCCACCGATCTCCAACGATGCCCCCTGAATCGGCAGCGTATTGCCCGGGTTGACCATCGCGTTGTTGCTGTAGGAAAAGTACCAGTTGTCCAGCAGCAGGCGCAGCTCGCACAGGTCACCGGAGCCGAGCACGTAGGGCCAGCGGATCTGCACGCCGCGCTTGCCGATCGACTCCTTGCCGTTGTGCGCCACATTGCCGGAGGACGCGAAGCGCAACGGGTTCTGCGCAACCGGAGGGTCGCCCTCGCAGTACGGCCGCGGCGGTAGCGCCTGCACATGGCCTGCGCTGGACGCGGTCGCCGCCAGCGGGACGCGCAGCAGGCCCACGGCAGCCGCCAGCGCACTGCACTGCAGGAAACGGCGCCGCGACGGATCCTGTGCCGCCGCATCGGCAGCGTCGGCGTGCACGCACTGCGCCGCATGGCCAGGACCGGAAGGTGCACTCATCGGATTCCGCGCGGATGGACAGCCGCAGGATGCGACGTGGAAACACGGCAATACATCGCTTGCTCCTATGTACTTCGCTGTGCCAAGCCTAGGCCGCACCGCTGCCGCGAACAAGCGATCTGTCGCCGTTGTGCAATCGAGACGCCATTGCGTCTTGTCGCCAGACTGGTCAGACATCGGCAGTTGCGCCGCAATCGCGTCTCTGGCTCACAGTTTCAGGCGCATCGCGCCCTCGTCCACGCGCCCGATCACGCCTTGCACGCCAGCGCGGTAGCCCATCTCGAAATGGGTCGCGCCGGCCTCGCCCACGGCCCCCGCGGCGACGCTCGCGTCGATGAGCCTACCGTCTGCGCCGCCGTCAGCGCATCGCGCAGTTCAACGTTGCAGTCCTAGCGCCGAACATAGCGCAGCGCACGGCGCGCATCCCGATCGTCGCCAGAGCGCAACGCGCAATTTCGCGAAAGCCAGCACATCGCGGAAAACGCTACCGGCACATGGCGCGCGGCATGTAGGCACCAGCGCAGGCATCAAGCGGGCGAGATCTGGCCGCAGAGGATGCAAACCCTATTTTTACTGGTGGGCCGTGATGGATTCGAACCATCGACCAAAAGATTAAAAGTCTTCTGCTCTACCGACTGAGCTAACGGCCCAAAACAACGTCCCGGCCTTGCGCCGGGTGCGTAGTCTACCCCAGCCCAGGGTCAACGCGAAATCAGGCGTAGCGGGTCGGGTCGGCCACGCCGGCATCGGCGAAGCCGGCGGCGCGCAGCCGGCAGGCGTCGCAGTGGCCGCAGGCGCGGCCGTCGCCATCGGCGCGGTAGCAAGACACAGTGAGGCCGAAATCCACGCCCAGGCGCTGGCCCTCGCGCACGATGTCGGCCTTGCTCATGCGCTGCAGCGGCGCGTGCACGCGCAGGCCGGCGCCTTCCACGCCGGCCTTGGTCGCCAGGTTGGCCAGGGTCTGGAACGCGTCGATGAACTCGGGACGGCAGTCCGGGTAGCCGGAGTAGTCCACCGCGTTGACGCCGCAGAAGATGTCCGCCGCGCCCAGCACCTCGGCCCAGCCCAGCGCCACCGACAGCATGATGGTGTTGCGCGCCGGCACATAGGTGACCGGGATGCCCTCGCCGCCCGCGTCCGGCACCTCGATGTCGTCGGTCAGCGCGGAGCCGCCGATGCTGCGCAGGTCGACGTTGACGGTCTTGTGTGCCACCGCGCCGAGCGCGGCGGCCACGCGCGTGGCCGCGTCCAGTTCGGAGGTATGCCGCTGCCCATAGCTGACGCTCAGCGCATGCACGGCATAACCCTGCTCGCGGGCGATAGCGACGACGACGGCGGAATCCATGCCACCGGAGAGTAGGACAACGGCGTTTTTCATTGTGGGGCCGGGATTGGGGAATGGAAAAACGGGAATGGGCAGAGCGTAACAGCTGCACCGAACAGGGAGGATCGCCGGTTTTCGAGAAGCGGAATCGAAGCACTCAACGAATCGTCTGCAATGCAGCGCTTTGCCGATTCCCGTTTCTCCATTCCCGATTCCCGGCTACGCGCCCGCGCAGCTAACGCCCCGGCTCGTCGTTCCACAGCAGCTTGTGCAGCTGCATCTGGAAGCGCACCGACAGGCGGTCGGCGACGATCCAGTCGGCCAGCTCGCGCGGCGCCAATTCGCTCTTGCTCGGCGAGAACCACACGGTGCAGCGCTCGTGCAGGCGGTGTTCGGCGACGATCGCGCGCGCCCAGTCGTAGTCGGCACGGCCGCACAGCACGAACTTGATCTGGTCGCGCGCGCTCAGCAGCGGCAGGTTTTCCCAGCGGTTGCGCTGCGCCTCCTGCGAGGCCGGGGTCTTGATGTCGAGCACTCGCGACACGCGCGGGTCCACGTCGGCGATGTCCAGCGCACCGGAGGTTTCCAGCGATACGTCGTAGCCGGCGTCGCATAGCTGCTCTAGCAGGCGCAGGCAGCGCTTCTGCGCCAGCGGCTCGCCGCCGGTCACGCAGACATGGCGCACGCCGTGGCGCGCCACCTCGGCCAGGATCGCGTCGATGTCCCACCACTGCCCGCCGTGGAAGGCGTAGGCGGTATCGCAATAGCTGCAGCGCAGCGGGCAGCCGGTCAGGCGCACGAACACGGTCGGCCAGCCGGCGCTGTCGGCCTCGCCCTGTAGCGACAGGAATATCTCCGTCAGCTTCAGGCGCGGTAGCGGGCTTTGAACGATTTCGCTGGGAACGGCGGCCATGGCGGGAAAGTATGCCCCCGCGACGATGGCGGCAGCGTTCGGGGGCTCAGCGCAGCTGCTGGCCGATGCGGATCGACTGCAGGCGGTCCTGCGCGGTGCGCGCGGCATCCGATCCCGGATACTGGCTGATCACCTGCTGCAGGGTCTGCTCGGCGTCCTGGGTGCGGCCTTCGCCGTACTGGGACAAGCCCAGCTTGAGCAGGGCGCCGGAGGCCTTGTCGTGGGTCGGATAGCGGCCGATCAGGTCGCGGAACTGCGCCTCGGCCAGCGGGAAATTCTTGGTGGCGTAATAGCTCTCGCCCAGCCAATACAAGGCATTGGGGGCATACACGCCGTTCGGGTACAGCTCGAGAAAGCTCTGGAACAGATTCGCCGAGTCGGCATATTTGCCAGCCTTCAGCGCCTCGAAGGCGACGTTGTAGCTGGTGCGCTCGTCGCCGCTGGCGGCGAGCGTGCCGGCGTCGCCATGCACCGACGGCGGCCGTTCGGAAACGGCGGCAGCCGGCTTGGCGGCGGGTGCGGAAGCGGCAGGTGCGGCAGCGCCAGCCGGCGGCAACGGCGGCGTCGCGCCACCCTCGATCCGGTTCAGGCGGCCGTCCAAGTCCAGGTACTGGTCCTTGGCGCGCTGCTTGAGTTGTTCGTTGTCGTGCTGCAATTGCTCGATCGTGGCCTCCAGCGACTGCACCTGCGTCCGCAGCTGGTTGAGCTGGTTCAGCATGTCGGTGTTGCCCTGGGTGTTCATGGCCTGCTGCTCGAGCGCGGACACGCGATCGGCGAGGCTTGCGCGCTGCGCATCAGCCGGCGCGGCGGCCACCAGGGCCGCCGCGACGATCATCGATGTAAGGACACCGATACGCATCTATTACTGAGCCGTGTACACGATCTCGACGCGGCGGTTCTGCGACCAGCAGGACTCGCCCGACTCGGTGCACACCGGACGCTCTTCGCCGTAGCTGACCACGGTCAGCTGCGCAGCCGAACCGCCGGCAGCCTGCAGCGCCGAAGACACGGCGTTGCCACGACGCTCGCCCAGGCCCATGTTGTACTCGCGCGAACCGCGCTCGTCGGCATTGCCCTGCAGGGTGATGCGCGAGGACGGACGGTCACGCAGGTACTTGGCGTGACAGGCCATGATCGCCTGGAACTCCGGCTTCAGCGAGTCCTGGTCCAGATCGAAGTAGACCACGCGCTGGCGCAGGCAGGCATCGGTATTCAAATCGCCCGGGCCGTACAGGCCGGAGGTCGACGGGCCGGCCGGGGTGGTGGAACCGGTGGTGCCGGTGGTATCGGTCGGGGGAACTTCCTTGACCTTCTTGGAGCAGCCGGCCAGAGCTGCGACGGACAACAGCGAAACAAGCAGTACGCGGGTGGTCTTGTTCATGTGGATACCTATATGGCTCCTGAGCCGAAAAGGGGTTCAACGCAGCGAAATATTAACATCAAACTTACGCATCAACGCGCCGTCCGGTACGGCGACCACGACGGCTCGCGCACGTCGCCATCGGCCAGGACCAGGCGCTGACGCACGCGGGCATCGGCCGAGACCGCGTACAGCACCCCTCGCCCGCCTTCGCGTGCGGCATACAAGACCATGCTGGCGTTCGGGGCAAAGCTGGGCGACTCGTCCAGCGACCCCGTAGACAATGTGCTCCAGCGCGGCGAACCCAGGCTGCGGTCCATCATCGCGATCTTGTAGGTATTGCCGCTGCCCTGGGCGACGGCGATCTTTTTGCCGTCGAAAGACACGCTGGCGGTGGCGTTGTAATTGCCCTGGAAGGTGACCCGGTTGGCGCTGCCGCCGGTCGCCGCCACTTGGTAGATCTGCGGCCGGCCGCCGCGATCGGAGGTGAAGTAGATGCTGCTGCCGTCAGGCGCCCAGGTCGGCTCGGTGTCGATGCCGAAATGGTTAGTCAGCTGGGTCAGCTGCTTGCTGCCCAGATCCATCACGTAGATCTCCGGGTTGCCGCTGCGCGACAGCGCCAGGGCCAGCTTGCGACCGTCCGGCGAGAACGAAGGCGCGCCGTTGATGCCGCGGAAGCTGGACACCAGCTGGCGGGCGCCGGTGGCGATGTCCTGGAGGTAGATCGAGGAGTTGCCGCGCTCGAAGCTGACGTAGGCCAGCTTCTTGCCGTCCGGGCTCCAGTTCGGCGACAGCAGCGGTTCGGCCGAGCGCACGATGGTCTGCGGGTTGTAGCCGTCGGCGTCGGCGACCATCAACGCATAACGCATCGCGCCGCCCTTGCCGCTGGCGGTGACGTAGGCGATGCGGGTCCAGAACGCGCCGCGCACGCCGGTGATCTTCTCATAGATCGCATCGGCCATCTGGTGCGCCACATCGCGCATCGCACTGGCGCGCGCGGTCATCGCCAGGCCGAGCATGCGCTCGCCCTTGGCCACGTCGAACAGTTCATACTCGACCCGGTAGGTGCCTTCGCCGGCATCCATCACCCGGCCGGCGACCAGGTAATCCTGCTTCAGCGCACGCCAGGTGGCGTACTGCACTTCGCTGCCGCGGGTCGGGCGCTCGACGATCTGCGCCTCGGGCAGGTCGCGGAACTGGCCGGAACGGTCCAGGTCGGCACGCACCACCGCGGCCACGTCGGTGGACGGCGCGGCCGCCGAACCCTGGTAGGGCATCGGCACGACGGTGATCGGCGTCGCCGACGCGTTGCCGCCGACGATGTCGATTTCCAGGCCCTTGTCCTGCGCGAACGCGGCCAGGGGGAGCATCAGGGCAGCCAGGGCGGCAAGCCAGCGCGGCAGTTTCTTCATGGGTTGCTCAGCGGTACTCGGGAAAGGCGCAAGAGATAGCAATGCGCGGGTGAACGTATTCGCAATCATGAACCATCGATGTGTGAAGCCGATGGCAGGAAGCGTGGATTATCGCCTATCAAGCCGCCCGGGAGTGAAAGCGCAAGCTTTTATTCCCGAGTCCCGGCGTCTCAGCGATCCTGCGCAGTGAAGTTAAAGGTCAGATCGCGCGCGAACACCGATTCGAAGCCCCGGTAAGGCAGCGGCTGCGCCCGCAGCACCGCGGCCTCGATCGAACGCCGGCCCGCTTCGTCGTAGGGACAGTCGGGGCTGACCTTGGCCTCGATCACCTGCCCGCCGACGATCTGCTTGATCGCGATCTTGCACTTCTGCCCCAGCGGCACCGAATCCGGACGCACCCACTGGCTCAGCACCGCCTGCTGGATCGCCGCGGCGTACTTCGCCGACAGGTCGGTATTGGTGCCGTTCTGCCCGGGCGTGGCCTGCGGCGTGGACGCGGCGGTGGCCGAGGCCTGCTTGGCGCGCACGTCGGCCAGCTGGCGCAGCTTCTGCTCGGCCAGCTTGGCCTCGCGGTCGGCCTGCTCGCGCTGCTTGCGGATGTCGGCGATCTTCTTCTGCCGATCCTCTTCCTGCTGCGCGGCCAGGCGCTGCTTCTGCTCGGCCTCCTGCTGGCGCTTCTGCTCGGTCAGGTCGATCTGCTCCTGGCGGCGCTTGGCTTCCTGCTCCTGCTTCTCTTTTTCCTGCGAGATCGCGGTGCGGCTGGCGCGGTCCTGGTCGACCTTGTCCGGCACCGGAATGAAGTCCTGCGCCTTCTGCTGCTGCTCGGTCGGCGCCTGCTGCGGCTTGGGCACGGGCACCGGTTGCGGCGGCGGCACGGTATCGTCCTCGGCGACTTCCTTGACCGGTTCGGGCAACGGTTCGGGCAGGGGCTTGGGCGCGTCCTGCACCGCCTTCTGCGCCGAACGCACGTCCGCCGCCGACACCACCAGCGAGGCCTCGACCATCGGCGAACCCGCCGCCGGTTCCACCTCGCGCACGGGCGACCACCACCAGGCAAGGAAGAACAGCAGCCCGAGCAGCACGTGCACGGCCAGCGCGAGGAGCACGCCGACGATCAGGCCCTGGTCGCTGTCCTGTTCGCGGGGCGGTCGGGAATCGGCTTCAGCGTGCATTGGTACCGGGCTGGCTCATCAGGCCCACCTTGGGAACGCCGGCCTGCTGCAGCATGACCATGGTGTCCATGACCAGCTGGTAGTTGGAATTGCCCGGGGCGGCGACAAACACCGGCACGTCCTTGTTCTGGCCGACGAAGGCCTGCATCTTCGCCTTCAGTTCCGGCGCACCGATCTTCTCCGGCTTGCCGTCCTGCAGGGTCAGCGTGTAGTGGCCCTCGGCATCGACGCTGACGATGACCGGGTCCTTCTTGCTTTCCACCGAACGCGCGGTGGAATCGGGCAGGTCCACGTCCACGCTCAGACTCAGCAGCGGCGCGGTGACCATGAAGATGATCAGCAGCACCAGCATCACGTCGATGTACGGCACGACGTTGATCTCGGACTTGAGTTTGCGGCGTTTGCGGCGGGAAATGGCGGCAGTCATGCGGGAATCCTGGAATCTGGGGCGGAGCGCGCGGCGGCGCTCAGTCGCCGCTGGCCTGGCGCTGCAGGATGGAGCTGAACTCTTCGGAGAAGGTCTCAAAGCGCACCGCCATCCGCTCGACCCGGGTGGTGAAGCGGTTGTATGCCCACACCGCCGGAATCGCCACGAACAGGCCGATGGCGGTGGCGAACAGCGCCTCGGAGATACCCGGCGCGACCGCGGCGATACCCGCCTGCTGGCCGCTGTTGAGCATGTCGTGCATGGTCACCATGATGCCGAACACGGTGCCGACCAGGCCCACGTAGGGCGCCGTGGAGCCGATGTTGGCGAGCAGTTCCAGGTTGCGCTCCAGACGGTCCACCTCGCGCGCATAGGTCGCACGCATCGCTCGCTGCGCGCCTTCCAGCTGGATCCGCGCATCGAGCTTGCGCTTGTCGCGCAGGCGGGTGAATTCGCGGAAACCGGCCTCGAAGATCGCCTCCAGCCCGCCGACCACACGGTTGCGGTCGGCCGCCCCGGCGTAGAGCTTGGTCAAGTCGGTGCCGGACCAGAAGCGGTTCTCGAAGTCGTCCGCGTCGCGGTTGGCCTGCTTGAACACCCGCGCCTTGCGGAAAATGATCACCCAGCTGATCAGCGAGCCGAGCAGCAGCAGCAGCACAATCACCTTGACCGGCAGGCTGGCCTTGATCAGCAGATCCAGGTAGTTGATGCCGCCATGGGCGGCGGTGCTGGCGACGGCCTGCGCGGCGTTTTGGGTCACGTCCTGCGGTAGCGCCTCCGCCACCGTGTCCTGCAGGGCCAGGAGCAATGCGATCATCCGTCGTTCCTCAGTAATTCGGTTTCAGTGATTTCGAGAGCTTTCAATTGGTCGTACAACGCGTCGTCGATGCCGCGCGGGCGGAAGTTGCCAGCGCCCAGCGCCGCCACCTTCACCTGCGCACGCAACAGCAACTCGCCGTCGCGGTGGATCGACTGCGCGAACAGCAGGCTGGCGCGCTTGCATTGCGACAGCGCGACACCGACCTGCAGCGTATCGTCCAGGTGAGCCGGGCGCAGGAAGTCGAGGTGCATCGCGCGCACCGCGAACACCAGATCGCGCTGCAGGCGCAAGCGCTCCTGTCCGTAACCCAGCGCGCGCAGCCATTCCGTGCGCGCCCGCTCAAGAAAGGCGACGTAGCGTGCATGGTAGACCACGCAACCGGCGTCGGTATCTTCCCAGTAGATGCGTGTCGGCCAACTGAATAGCCGGCGGGACTGGGGACCGGGGACCGGGGACCCGGGGGTCATGGCCTGCTCCTTGTGTTCGCATGCGCCATAGCGGTGCGGCGCGACATTGCCATCGTCGTCAAAACAGCGACTCTCCCCGGTCCCCGGTCCCAGTCCCCCGGTCCCGCGGCGGCGGCAACCCCAGGTGCAGATAGGCCTTGTTGGTCGCCATGCGCCCGCGCGCGGTGCGGATCAGGTAGCCCTGCTGGATCAGGTAGGGCTCGATCACGTCTTCCAGGGTGCCACGCTCCTCCGACAGCGAGGCGGCCAGCGACTCGACCCCGACCGGGCCGCCGTCGAAGTAATCGATGATGGTGCGCAGCAGGCGCCGATCCAGGTCGTCGAAGCCTTCTGGGTCGACCCCGAGCATCTGCATCGCCGCCTGCGCCACGTCCAGGTCGATGTGGCCGCCGGCGCGGACCTGGGCGAAATCGCGGACCCGCCGCAGCAGCCGGTTGGCGATGCGCGGGGTGCCGCGCGCGCGCCGCGCGATCTCCGCGCAGCCATCAGCGTCGCAGGCGATGCCGAGGATGGCGGAGGAACGGCGCACGATCCTGCCCAGCTCTTCGGGGGTATAGAACGCCAGGCGCTGCACGATGCCGAAACGGTCGCGCAACGGCGCGGTCAGCAGGCCGGCGCGGGTGGTGGCGCCGATCAGGGTGAACGGCGGCAGGTCGATCTTGATCGAGCGCGCGGCCGGGCCCTCGCCGATCATGATGTCGATCTGGAAGTCTTCCATCGCCGGATACAGCACTTCCTCGACCACCGGCGACAGGCGGTGGATCTCGTCCACGAACAGCACGTCGTGCGGCTGCAGGTTGGTCAGCAGCGCCGCCAGGTCGCCAGCCTTCTCGATCACCGGGCCGGAGGTCACCCGCAGGTTGACCCCCAGTTCGTTGGCGATGACATGGCTGAGCGTGGTCTTGCCCAGGCCCGGCGGCCCGAAGATCAGCACATGGTCCAGCGCCTCGCCGCGCGCCTTGGCCGCTTCGATATAGATCGACAGCTGCTCGCGCACCGGCTGCTGGCCGAGGTAGTCGGCCAGCCGCTTGGGACGGATGCTGGCCTCGACCGCGTCGTCTTCGCGCGTGGCGCTGCTGGCGATGATGCGCTCCATCAGCGGGACCGGGGACCGGGGACCGGGGACCGGGCAACAGCGACGGTTGCGGCATGGCCGGCGGGCAGGAGGAACATCGTCATCGGGCAATTGTAGAAGAACGGAGCCCGCTTTTACCGGGTTCCCGGTCCCCGGTCCCTGGTCCCGGCGCCACTCAGATCTCCACCTGCGCGCCCAGCTCCACCAACCGGTTGCCGGGGATGCGGAAGAAGCCGGTGGCCGGGGCGGCGTTGCGGTGCATGACCGCGAACAGCTTGTCGCGCCAGATCGGCATGCCGCGGTTGGCGCTGGCCACGATGGTCTCGCGGCTGGCGAAATAGGTGGTGTCCATCGGGTCGAAGTAGATGCCGCCCTGGTCGCAGGAGCGCATCAGCGCCAGCGGCACGTCAGGGGTCTCCATGAAGCCGAAGCGCACGATCACCCGGTAGAACTCGTCGCCGATGGCGTCCATCTTCAGCCGCTGCTTGGCCGTGGCGTAGGGCACCGGCAGGGTCTCCACGGTCAGGAACACGTTGCGCTCGTGCAGCACCTTGTTGTGCTTGAGGTTGTGCATCAGCGCGTGCGGCACCACGAGCGGATCGGCGGTCAGGAACACCGCGGTCCCCGGCACCCGCACCGGCGGCGCCAGCATCAGCCCGGGAAGAAAGGTATCGAGCTTGATGCCGTCCTTGCGGATCTCGCCCTGCAGCAGCTTGCGACCGCGACGCCAGGTGCGCATCAGGGTGAACAGGATCAACCCCAACAGCAGCGGGAACCAGGCGCCATCCATGAACTTGATGATATTGGCGTAGAAGAACGCGCAGTCCACCGCCACGAACACTACTGCCATCATCCACAGCAGGACCCTGGGCACGCGCGGATTGGCGCGCGCATAGATGACCATCAGCACGGTGGTGATGAGCATGGTGCCGGTGACCGAAACGCCGTAGGCGGTGGCCAGGGCGGTGGAATTGCCAAAGCCCAGCACGGCCATGATCACCAGCGCCAGCAGCATCCAGTTGACCCCGGGAATGTAGATCTGGCCGATCGTCGAATCGGAGGTGTGGCGGATGTGCATGCGCGGGATGTAGCCGAGCTGGATCGCCTGGCTGGCCACCGAGTAGGCGCCGGTGATCACCGCCTGCGAGGCGATCACGGTGGCCGCGGTGGCCAGCACGATCATCGGATACAGGCCCCACTCCGGCACCGATTCGTAGAACGGATTGCGCACCGCCGCCGGGTCGCGCAGCATCAATGCCCCCTGCCCCAGGTAGGTCAGGGTCAGCATCGGCAGGACCAGGAAATTCCACGAATAGCGGATCGCCTTGGCGCCGAAATGGCCCATGTCCGCATACAGCGCTTCGCCGCCAGTGACCGCCAGCACCACCGCGCCGAGGACGAACACCGCGTGCCAGTTGTGCTCGGCGAAGAAGCGCACGCCCCACCACGGATTGAGTGCATGCAGCACCTCCGGCGCCTTGGTGAGGTTGTAGACGCCGATCGCGCCCAGCGCCAGGAACCACAGCACCGTGATCGGACCGAACGCCTTGCCGACCCGCTCGGTGCCGAAGCGCTGCGCCACGAACAGCATCACCAGCACCATCACCGTGATCGGCACGACGAAGCTGTGCAACCGCGGCGCCGCCACCTCCAGGCCCTCCACTGCCGACAACACCGAAATGGCCGGGGTGATCACCCCGTCGCCGAAAAACAACGAGGCGCCGAAAATGCCCAGGATGCCGACCACGTATACCGAACGCGAGCCGCCGGGCAGCGTGCGCTGCGCCAGCGCGGTCAGCGCCATGATGCCGCCCTCGCCATCGTTGTCGGCGCGCATGATGATCGCCACGTACTTGAGCGTCACCACGATCATCAACGCCCAGAACACCAGCGACAGGATGCCCAGCACCGTGTCGTGGTCCGGGGTCAGGCCGTAATGCGGCGAGAACGCTTCCTTCAAGGTATACAGCGGACTGGTGCCGATGTCGCCGAAGACGACGCCGATGGCGCCCAGCACCACGGCGAAACCGGTCTTGCCGTGCGCGGCGTCGTTGCCGTCGCAGGGGGCTGGAGTAGAAGTGTGGTTCGAAGACATGGCGAAGTCAGGTTAGCGCCGCGAGGCGTGAAGGAGGAGGTACGGCGCGCGGTCAGCGCAACGCGGCCTGCAGGGCCTTGCGGATGACGCTGGCGACCTCGTCGCCGTCGGCGGCGGCGTCGCGCGCCATCTTCGCCGCCTCGGCCGGCTTGTAGCCGAGCTGCTGCAGCGCCACGGTGGCCTCGGACACCGCATCGGTGCCGAGCTGGCCGCTGACCGGCGCGCCGCCGCTGAAGTCCGCAGCGCGGTCGCGCAGCTCCACCACCATACGCTCGGCGGTCTTCTTGCCAATGCCGGGGATGCGGGTCAGCGCAGTGACGTCGGCGCTGGTGACCATCCGCGCGAACTCGTCCACGCTGACCCCGGACAGCACCGCCAGCGCGATCTTGGCGCCGATCCCGGTGACCCGCTGCACGTCGCGGAACAAGCGCCGCTCGCCCTCGCGCAGGAAGCCGTACAGCGACACGCTGTCCTCCTTGTGCGCGTAGTGGGTGAACAGGATCACGTCGCGACCGACGTCGGGCAGATCGTAGAAGGTGCTCATCGGCGCCTCCAGCTCATAGCCGACCCCGCCCACGTCGATCACCAGCCACGGCGGCTGCTTGTAGGCGAGGATGCCGCGCAGACGGCCGATCACTGGAGCGCTCCGCGGGCGGGACCGGGGACCTGGACCAGGGATCGGAGACCGGGCAAGAGCAAAAGCAGTGCATGCTGGATGGTTGTCAGCGCTCGCGTGGAACGTGCAACGCTCTCCGGGCCGGGGTTTTCACCGGTCCCCGGTCCCCGGTCCCCGGTCCCGCCAATCGTCACCATCATTTCCTGCTCCAAGCCTGCTGCGTACTGACGCCCAGGCGCTGCGCGGTCGCGCGCACGTGGGCATGGGTGATGGCCACCGCCAGCGCGTCGGCGGCGTCGGCCTGCAGTTTTCCGGTCAGACTCAACATCAGACCGACCATATGTTGCACCTGCTGCTTCTCGGCCGCACCCTTGCCGACGATCGCCAGCTTGATCTCCTTGGCCGCGTACTCGTGCACCGGCAGGTCGCGCAGCACCACCGCGCAGATCGCCGCGCCGCGCGCGTGGCCGAGCTTCAGCGCCGCGTCGGCGCTCTTGCCCATGAATACCCGCTCGATCGCCACTTCCTGCGGCTGATATTGCTCGATCAGCGCGCCCAACCCATGCAACAAGCGCTTGAGCCGCTGCGAGAAGTCGCCTTCGCCGAGCAGCAGCAACGGCGCATGGTAGACATGGGTGGTACGGCCGCTGCCGTCGATGTCGATGATGCCCACGCCGGTGCGCTGCGAACCCGGATCGATGCCGAGGATGCGCACGGCTCCGAGACCGGGGACCGGGGACCACGGACCGGGGGCAGTCATTGGGGTCCGCATTGGACAGTCCAGGCGAAGCAAGCACCTGCAGATACGCAGATCCCGCTTTCACGGGTCCCCGGTCCCCGGTCCCCGGTCCCGCACCTCAACTCACGCATAACCGCCCAGGTCGGCATTGGAATACACCGCCTGCACATCGTCCAGGTCTTCCAGCATATCCAGCAGCTTGCGCACCTGCAGCGCGGTGTCGCCCTCCACGGCGATGTCGTTGTCGGCGCGGAAGCTGATCTCGGCATGGTCGGCGGACAGGCCTGCCGCCTGCATCGCGTCTTTGACCGCGTGGAACGCATCTGCCGGGGTCAACACATCGATCGCGCCGTCCTCCGCATAGACCACGATGTCGTCGGCGCCGGCCTCGATCGCCGCCTCGGTGATGGCTTCCTCGTCGGCACCGGCAGCGAAGCTGAGCACACCCAGGCGCTTGAACATGAACGCCACCGAGCCTTCGGTGCCCATGTTGCCGCCGCACTTGCTGAACGCGTGGCGCACGTCGGCCACGGTGCGCACGCGGTTGTCGGTCAGGCAATCGACAATCACCGCGACCCCGCCCGGGGCATAGCCCTCGTAGCGGATCTCCTCGTACTCCACCCCTTCCAGCTCGCCGGTGGCCTTCTTGATCGCGCGCTCGATCACGTCCTTGGACATGTTCGAGGCCAGGCCCTTGTCCATCGCCACGCGCAGGCGCGGGTTGTTGGACGGGTCGCCGCCGCCGGCGCGCGCGGCGACGCCGATCTCGCGAATGATCTTGGTGAAAATCTTGCCGCGCTTCGCATCGGATGCGTTCTTGCGGGCTTCGATCGAGGGGCCTCTACCCATGGGGCGTTCCGGACATCAGTAAGGACAAGCGACGGATTTTACTCGATTGCGCCGCCGCGCCCGCATCGGCGACGCTGGCGGCCACCATGCCGACTGCGGCGCGCCCGTCCCAGTGGCCGAGACCCTTCTGCAGCAAGGCCGCGCTACGCCCCGGAGCGATGCCGAGCAACAGCGCCTGCGCCGCCGCGCTGCCGGCCAGCGGCATGCCCAGGCAGACCACACGGGTCACCGGCAGCTGCGGCGCCTGGCGCAAGGCATGCAGCGCGATCACCCCGCCCAGGCTGTGCCCGGCCAGCGCCGCCTCGGCGCCGCCGAACGCGGTCGAATAGCCGAAGCTGGCGACACGAAAGCCATTGCGGCGCAGCCGCAAGGCCAGCGGCCCGAGCCAGGCGCCGTTGTTCCAGATCCCGTGCAGCAACAGGACCTGGGACAACGGACCGGCCGCGCGCCCGCGAAACGGTAAAGCATCACGGTTCGAACGACCAAGGCGAAATTCTGGCCCCAGCTGCCTCAAGAAAGCGCACTGCCGGTCGTTAACGCAGAGTGGTCCATTGCTACGTCCACTCGATGTAGCAACGGCGAAAAAATCCGCGCCATCTGAGCATGCATCGAACAATCGCTGCATGGCATCGCGATAGCCGCGGGAGTGACAGAGCAGGCACATGGAAAATTCAATCCCACGCATCAACTGACGCGCCAAGCCATTCTCAATCCGGATGCGGTCCAGGGCCAGCCGGCCCATCGGCTAGCGGCGGACCACGGAAACAGGATCGAAACGCAGGTCTGCGCAGTCATCAAGGAGAAGCGCTGCATGTATAACAGAGGCATCATTCTGGCATCCTGCGTCGCCGTGGCGGCCGGCGTCTGGTTTGGAGGTTGCGTCTCGAAGAGCGGGGCCTCTCATGCCGCATCCAACGCCGGCCAAGCCGCCGCGCAGGGCCAAGCCCCGGTCAAAACTGCGCTTGCCCGCAGCGCCGCCAATGGCGCCTCGCCGCAGCTCGCCCCAGGCACTTCCCCCTACTTCGACGCACCGGACAACGGCACGCTGGTCACTTATGTCGGCCACGCCACACCGGCCAAGGAAGGTCCATTCGAGCTCTTTCCTGCGCGCATCAGCGAGCGTTACGCGTTGCGCGCCACGATGGAGGGCAAGATGACCATCGTCGCGCCCGACGGCACCCGGCTGCAGATGGATTACGTCCGCCACACCGAAGGCAAGAACGGCAACTGGACCTGGGTTGGACGTTTGCCCGGCGCGCTGGTGGGTGAGGAATCGGTCATCACCTTCGGCAAGAACGCGGTGTTTGGTTCGCTCGGCGCCAGCGGCGGCAAGGTCTACCGGATTTCCACCGTCGAGGGGCAACCTTATGTGATGGCGGCATCCGAAGTCGAGGTGCGATCGGCGGCGCCGAGCAGGCGTGGCGATGCGCGGGAGATGCTGCCCAGCGCCAACGCCGCGCCGCTCGCGGCGGCCACCGGCACCATTCCCAACTACAGCAACTTGGGCAAGGTCAATGCCGCCGCCGGCACCACCTCCACCAATACGATCGACGTGGTGCTTGGCTATACGCCGGACTACAAGGCATATCGGGGCGGGGAGTCGGCCACAGAGACGGTGCTGACCAATCTCGTCGAGGTCGCCAACCAAGCCTTCGCCAATGCCAATGTGCAGGCGCGCTATCGCCTGGTCGGCATCATCGAAGTCGGCTATACCAACAACAACGACAATAGCCAGGCACTGGACGAACTGACCTGGATCCAGGCCTACAACGACGCATTCCGCCCGATTCGCCAGGTGCGCGAGAACGACGGCGCCGATCTGGTCGCACTGGTCCGTCGCTTCAATAGCGCCAGCCAAAACAGTTGCGGCGTCGCCTGGGTCAATGGAAGCACCGATTCTCGCTATGCGTACGCGATTGTTTCCGATGGCGTTGACGGCAACTACTACTGCTACTCGACAACGCTTGGACATGAACTCGGGCACCTGCTGGGTTCGCATCACCAACGCGAAACCGGGCAAGAAACCGGCTATAACTACGGACACCGTAGCGACGTGGGCAGCTTCCACACGGTGATGGCATACGCCGTCAATGGCCAGCGCGAAGTCAACATCTACTCGACTCCCTCGATCCAGGGATGCTATGGACAGGCCTGCGGCGTGATTGCCGAAGCCGACAACGCGTCCGCGTTCATGCTCACCGTCCCGCGCGTTGTTCAATACAGAGCGACCGTGGTGCCGTTCGACGACTCGAGTTCGCCAGGCCAGATCGTCGGCCCCTCCGGCAAGTGCCTGGACGTGGTGGATGGCAGCACCGAGAACACGGCGCGGACGCAGGTCTGGGGATGCAACGGCTTGCGCCAGCAGAAATGGCAGTGGCAAAGCAAAACCCGGACGCTGCGCAACAACGGCACCGACAAGGTTCTGGATATCGCCGGGGCGAACAGCAGCAACGGCGCGGGCGTGCAACTCTACCAGGGGTTGAATGCATCCAACCAGCGCTGGAGCTTTCGCTCGTCCGCCATTATCGCCACTAGCGGCAAGGTGCTGGACGTGGTCAACGGGGGATCTGGCAACGGCGCGCGCCTGCAGACTTGGGACAATCTCGGCGGCAGCAACCAGACCTGGCAATTCGATTCGGCCACCGGCGCCATCCAGGTGTCCAGCGGACGCTGCCTCGACGTGATGGGCGGCGGCGTGACCAATGGCACTGCAGTGCAACTCTGGGACTGTTCGGGGAACAAGTACCAGAAATGGTCGCTGGGCACGAATGGCTCGATCGTCGGCTACGGCGGCAACTGCCTTGAAGCCAGGGGGAGCTTCGGCGCGAACGGCAACACCATCCTGATGGCCACCTGCAATGGAAGCGCCGCGCAAGCCTGGCGGATTCGCGGGCAGATCCGTAGCGACTTCAATAACAAATGCCTCGATGACTCCGAAGGCGGCAGGAGCAACGGCGCGCGTGTGCAGATGTGGGAGTGCCTGGGCAATCCCAACCAGACCTGGGAACTGCAGCCCAACTGACCGGGCGACCGGCCAGAGCGTTTCCCAACAGGGCGTGTCGTTCAGTCTCCAACGGATCGTTCTTGTTGCGCATGCGCGAGCAACGACGAATGGATGGGCATGAACGACACGCCCTGCCTGCATGCGGCGGCATAGTCAAAGAAGGACTCCGCTGCATGTCCCGGCATGCAGGGCACTTCCGAGTGACAACGGCAACTGCGCCGAAAACGTGCCGCCTTACCAACAGCGATCAGGCGTTCAACAGGGCGCAAAGCCGGCGAGGCAATGCGCTGCCGTCGCTGCGGGCCGACGGCCAGACTACTGCCGCGGCACGCGGCGCAGAATGAACTCCAGATCGCGGGTCTGCCCGACCGGGAACTCGTAGCTGCCGACCTTCTCGAAGCCGTAGCGCGCGTAGAAACGCTGCGCGCCGAAGTTTTCCGACCACACGCCGATCCACAGCGTGCGCGGGCCTTCGCGTTCCAGCCAGGCCAGCGCGGTTTCGAACAGGCGGCTGCCCCAGCCGCTGTTCTGGTGCGAACGCAGCAGGTAAAGCCGCTTCAGTTCGCCGTCGCCGGGCCGCACCTCGGCATGCGGCAGGCCGCAGGGGCCGGCCGCGGCATGGCCCACCGCCACGCCGTCGTCCTCCAGCAGCCAGACCGCGTAGTCCGGGTGCTGCAGGATGGTGCGCTGCCGCGCGGCGGTGTAGGTCTGGTCGAGGAAGCCATGCAGGTCCTGCGGCGAATACAGATGCCCGAAGGTTTCGGTGAAGGTGGCCGCGGCCAGCGCCGCCAGAGTGGCGGCGTCGTCCGCGGTGGCCTGGCGGATCGCCAAGGCCATCGCTCAGCCCTGCACCGGCTTGGCGCGCACCTGCACGTGCACTTCGGCCAGCTGCGTGTCGGCGATCGGCGACGGCGCGTCGGTCATCAGATCCTGCGCGCCGGTGGTCTTGGGGAACGGGATCACGTCGCGGATCGATTCGGTGCCGGCCATCAGCGCGGCGATGCGGTCGATGCCGAAGGCGATGCCGCCGTGCGGCGGCGCGCCGTAGTTCAGCGCATCGAGCAGGAAGCCGAACTTGGCGCGCGCTTCCTCGGCGCCGATGCCGAGCAGTTCGAACACCGCGCTCTGCATCTCCGGGCGGTGGATGCGGATCGAACCGCCGCCGATTTCATTGCCGTTGAGCACCATGTCGTAGCTGCGCGACACCGCGGTCCTGGCATGCGCGCGCAGCTGCGCGATGTCGTCCACCGCCGGCGCGGTGAAGGGGTGATGCAGGGCGACGTAGCGCTGCGCTTCCTCGTCCCATTCGAACATCGGGAAATCGGTGACCCACAGCGGCGCCCAGCCGGCCGCGACCAGGCCGAAGTCCTTGCCGGCCTTCAGCCGCAGCGCGCCCATGAAGTCGGAGACGGTGTTGTAGCCGCCGGCGCCGAAGAACACGATGTCGCCCGGAGATGCTTTCACTGCCTTGAGCAAAGCAATAGTTAGCTCGGGACCTAGCACCTTTACGACCGAGCCAGTCACTTGGTCGGTATCAAACCCACTTTGGACAGATCCTCCACCCGAGGCGCCAGCAGGCGTTTGGCCAAACTTCAACCAGGCTAAGCGCTTGGCGCCGTACTTGGCCGCGTGCGCGGCGTAGTCGTCGATCTGCTTGCGCGACAGGCTGGCGCCGCCGGGAATGCGCAGCGCGGCGACGCGGCCGGCGGCGTCGGCGGCGGCATCGGCGAACACCTTGAACTCGCTACCCTTGACCAACTCGGCCACATCGACCAGTTCCAGGCCGATGCGCAGGTCCGGCTTGTCCGAGCCGAAGCGGCGCATCGCCTCGGCCCAGGTCATGCGCGGAAATTCGGCGGCCAGTTCCACGTCCACCACTTGCTTGAAGATGTGACGGATCATCTGCTCCACCGCATCCTGCACATCGCGCTCGCGCACGAAGGCGAATTCCATGTCGAGCTGGGTGAACTCGAGCTGGCGGTCGGCGCGCAGCGCCTCGTCGCGGAAGCAGCGCGCGATCTGGTAGTAGCGGTCGAAGCCGGCCACCATCAGGATCTGCTTGAACAGCTGCGGGCTCTGCGGCAAGGCGTAGAACTCGCCCGGATGCATGCGCGCCGGCACCAGGAAGTCGCGCGCGCCTTCCGGTGTGGCCTTGGTCAGGATCGGGGTCTCGATGTCCTGGAAGCCGCGCTCGTCCAGGTAGCGGCGCAGCGCCTGCACCAGCTTGATGCGGGTGCGCTGCATGCGCTGCATCTCCGGGCGGCGCAGATCCAGGTAGCGGTACTTCAGGCGGGTTTCCTCGCCCGGGTTCTCGTGCGCATGGAACGGCAGCGGCGCGGCCTTGTTGAGGACGGTGATGCGGGTGGCGATCACCTCGACCTTGCCGCTGCGCAACTTGTCGTTGACCGCATGCCGCGCGCGCACCACGCCTTCCACCTGCAGCACGTCCTCGTAACCCAGCGAGGCGGCGACCGCGAACACCTCCGCGTTGTCCGGCTCCACCGTCACCTGGACGATACCCTCGTGGTCGCGCAGGTCGATGAAGCAGACCCCGCCGAGATTGCGGGCGACATCGGTCCAGCCGGCCAGGGTGACGGTTTGGCCGATCAAGGTCTCGTCGACCAGGCCGCAGAAGTGGGTACGCATCGCAAACTCCAAGGTGGGGCCGCCGGCGCAGAACGCGCCGGCAAGCCGGATATTCTGCGGCGCGGCGCCGGCCCGGGCAAATCGCACCGCAACTCACCTGGCCTTAAGTTTCCGTGAGGCTATAGTCCGCCCACCGTCACGGGCATCGGAGGGGACCCATGTTGAAGCAACTGAGCGGTTGGTTGTTGATGGCCGGACTGGCCTTGGCCAGCGGGCCAGTGGTCGCGCAAAGCGCGCGCGCCTACGCGCCGGAGGACCTGCGGCAGCTGTCGATGCCGAGCCGGGTGCGGGTGATCGAGCGCGAATACGCCGACCAGACCCGCGGCCGGCAGATCCCCGACGACCAGTTGGAGTTCTACCTGGACCAGATCGACCGCGGCTGGGGCTTCGGCCGCATCCAGCAGGACATCTCCACCTCGCTGCGCGGCAGCAGCGGCCAGTGGCTACCGCAGCCGGGCTTCGACGCGCAGACCGTCGCCTGCTCCAGCAACGACCGCAAGCGCCGCCAGTGCGCGACTCCGTTCCGCGGCCGCGCGCGGCTGGTCGGCGCGCTGTCGGACTCGCCGTGCATCGAAGGCCAGACCTGGGGTTCCGGCCCCGGCGTGGTGTGGGTGGACGGCGGCTGCCGCGGCCGCTTCGCCGAGGGCCGCGGCGGTTGGGGCGATGGCGGTGGCCCAGGCCCAGGCGGCACCATCCGCTGCGAGAGCCAGGACCAGCGCCAGCGCGTCTGCAACACCGGCTGGCGCGATGCGGTGCTGGTCCGGCAACTGTCAGATACCCGCTGCATCGAAGGCCGTAGCTGGGGCCAGCGCGACGGCATGGTGTGGGTGGACGATGGCTGCCGTGGCGAGTTCGCCGAAGGCCGTGGCCGCGGTGGCGGCGGCTGGGGTCCGGACCGCCCGCCGTCCGGCGACGACTACTCGGTGACCTGCAGCAGCGACGACAAACGCCTGCGCAGCTGCGCCTGGGATCGCGGCCAGGGCCGCCCGGCGGTGATCCAGCAGTTGTCCGGCACCACCTGCGTCGAGGGCCGCAACTGGGGCTACGAGGGCAATGCGGTGTGGGTCAAGGAAGGCTGCCGGGCACGCTTCGGCGCGCGCTGAACCACGCTGTGCAGGAACGCGAACGGCCCGGAGGCGACTCCGGGCCGTTTGCATTTCCAGGACGCCCTGCTCAGGTCGCGGCGGGCTTGGCGGCCGGCGCCGACGCCGGTGTGGCCGCGGGTGCTGCAGCAGACTTGGCCGCGCTATCGGTGGAGGCGGCCGCGGCGGCCGGCTTGGGCTCGCCGGCACTGCCGCTGCCGGACTCGGCCAGGTTGCGCTTCTTGTCGCCGTCCTTCTTGAAGTCGGTCTCGTACCAGCCGCTGCCGGACAGACGGAACGAAGGTGCGGTCAGCTGGCGCTTGACCGCGGACGCCCCGCAGGACGGACAGGTATCGGGATCGGGATCGGACAGCTTCTGCAGGCGGTCGAAGCTGTGACCGCACTCGGCACATTGGAACGCATAGATCGGCATGGCGGCAAAAACGCGAAAGGAACACAGGCAGCCAGTATGGGGCCCGGGCGCCGGCTTTCAAGCAATGCCGGCGCGTGGCGCCCTGCCCTGCATTCCCCAGCGAGCCGCAGCGGCGCTGCGCGGGTTCTGAACTGCGGGCCGCTCAAACGGCCGCCTGCGGCAGCGCTGGCCGCGGCGGATCGACCGGCGGCCGCGGCGGATCTTGCGCAGCCGGCGCCTCCGGCACGCCCTGGGCCGGCGCCGCCGGCAGCGGCGCGGCCTCGACCGGGTCCACATCGAACGGCATGCGGAACAACAGCGATGGCAGCAGCGTGCTCAGCGCCGCGTATAGCAGCAGCGCACCGAACAGCGCATCGGCGATGGCGAAGCGCTCGCGCAGGATCCCGGCCAGCACCAGGGTGAAGATCAGGGTCGGCGCCAGCGCCAGCGACACCCGCAGGCTGCTGCGCGCATCCTCGCCGAACAGCAGCCGCCGCTGCAGCCAGAGGATGCCGATGCGCAGCGGCAGCACGCACGCAGTCAGCGCCAGGCCCATGCCTAGCGCCTGCAGGCTCAGCGCCCCGGTCGGCACCTTGGTGCCGGCATTGAAGAAGTAGAACGGCACGAAGAACGAAGCGAACAGCCGTACCGCGTGCAGGTTCTCGTCGGAGGCCAGCAACGGCATGCGCTGGCGCAGCAGGCGCGCGACCAGGCCGGCGATGAACGCGCCGACCAGGTAGTACACGCCCAGCGAATAGGTGATGTAGGCGGCGATCAGCCCGACCATCACCAGCAGCGAGAACTCCGACCCGGGCGCCTGCGGCGCCACCCAGCGCCCCAGCGCCACGAACAGCAGCGGCAGGCCGACCAGCATCGCCAGCAACGCCAGGCTGGACAGGCCCATCCGCCAGGGATCGCCGGCCTGCAGGATCACGAACAACGCCGCCAACGCTAGCAATTCGCCGGCGATGGCCTTGCTGGTGACCCAGAAGCGCTCCTCCTCGCTGAGCCCGAGCCGGCCCAGCGAATCGATGATGAAGCCGGTGGACGGGGTCAGCAAGGCCAGCGCCAGCAATCCGGCCGCCTGCCACGGCAGCGCGGCGTAGCGCCAGGCCAACCACCCAACTCCGAACAAGCTGCCGCCGCGCACCAGCAGATGCAGCAGCAGTGGCCACATTCCGCGGCGTAGCGCCTTCGGGTCCACCTCCAGACCGGCGAACAGGAACAGCGAGGAGATGCCGAGCGTGGCCAGCAGCACGATCACCGCATCATGCGCCCGCTCGCCCATCGCCAGCATCGCGACGATGCCGAACAGCAGGCAGGTCAGCGGCGCAGGCAGCTTGAAGCGCTGCAGCGCGCGCGGGATCACCAGCAGGGCGAAGATCAACAGCAGGTAGATCAGTTCGTGGCTCATCGGGAAGTGCATCCGTCGTGGGTGGGGGGCCGCTGGCGGCGGCGGCAATGATGCCGCGTGGCGGGCGCGGATGTCGTTACGCGCGATGCGCGACGGCACCGGCTGCCTGCCAGGACCTGCCATGCATGCAAGCGGCACGGCCCGCCAGGTGCCGGCTGCTCGGCAGCGACGATGCGTATCCGCACACCTCACCGCGGGTACGCGCGCTGCGCATGTCGCCTTTCGGATACGCACCCAGTGGTGTCTGCCGGAAACAGGCAGTCACACACACGCAACCATATGTCGACACCATCACAGCCCCACACAAGCATTCACCTTTGATGAATTTTCCAAAAAGTTTCCATGTGCCGCGCCGGACCACACTCGCCCTGCTGCTGTCGGCGATGGTCGCCCACGCCCAGGCGGCCAGCGATGCCGGCGCTCCTGCGGCCGATGCCGACGCGCAGGTCTCCACCCTGGACCAGGTGCAGGTCGTCGGCCAGGCCACCACCTACGCCAAGACCAGCGTCAGCAAGGACATGCTGGACCGTCAGTTCGCGATGGGCAGCGTCAACGACGCGCTCAACGAACTGCCCGGGGTGATCGTGACCGAGGCCGATGCGTTCGGCTCCTCCGACTGGGGTACGCAGATCAGCATGCGCGGCTTCGTCAGCAACCGCGATACGCAGCAGATCGGCACCACCATCGACGGCCTGCCCAACGGCGGCTCGGCCTATGGCGGCGGCTCCAAGGCCAACCGCTTCATCGATACGCTCGACCTGGAGACGATCGAGGTCAGCCAGGGCACCGCCGACATCGCCTCGCGCTCCAACGAGGCGCTGGGCGGCACACTCAACTACCTCACCGGCGAACCGCTCGACGCGCAGCGCGTGCGCATGGCAGTGGGCATCGGCGACAACGATGCGCGCAAGTACTATGCGCGCTACGACACCGGCCTGATGGGTACCAGCAAGGCCTGGCTCAGCGCTTCGCACAGCAGCAACAGCGACTGGATCGACGGCAGCGGCCGCACCACCCGCGACCACTTGGCCGGCAAGTTCGACAGCGACCTGGGCGCGTGGAAACTCAGCGGCTACCTGTCCTACGACGACGCCGACGAATCCGAGTACAGCAGCGTCACCCCGGAGCAGTTCGCGCGCGATCCCGAGCACGACCTGCTGACCGGCACCCTCACCGGCATTCCTTCCCTGGACCAGAACTACCGTTCCGGCTCGCGCGCGCTGCGCAAGAACACCTTCGGCTACCTGCGCGGCGCGTTCGACAGCGGCAACGGCTTCAAGGCCACGCTGGCCGGCTACGCGCATCGCATGCAAGGCCGCGGCGACTGGATCCCGCCATACCTGGTGGACGTCACCAACGACGGCAGCGGCAAGCCCGAATCCGAATACACCGGCGGACGCACCGTGTCCGGCGGCAGCGACCTGGGCAAGATCTACTTCGTCACTACCACCGGCGCAGCGGCGACGATGCTGGCCGGCTGCAGCGGCAGCGCGGCGCTGCCGGCCGAGTCGAACCCGGCCTGCTATCCGGCCGGCTCGCAGGCGGTGCAGTCCTACCGCCACAGCCATTACGACAACGACCGCGCCGGCGTCACCGCCGATGCCGAATGGCGCGCCGACCTGGGCGCGATCGACAACACCGTGCGCAGCGGCGTGTGGCTGGAAAAATACCAGCGCAGCGTCACCCGCGACTGGCACCGATTGCTCGACGTCGGCAGCAACATCGCCTTCGACCACGTGCCGTACTGGGTGCAGTTCAAGGACAACTACGACACCGACGAGCGCATGTACTACGTGGAAGACGTGATGCGCTACGGCAACTTCGCCTGGCGCGTGGGGGTCAAGCAGTTCTTCGTCGACCAGACCCGCGACCGCCGCATCGGCGACAGCCAACACGTTGAATCGGATTCGCATTCCGATCCGCTGTTCTCCGCCGGCCTGACCTGGACCACCCCGGTGAAAGGCCTGGAAGCTTTCGCCGGCTACTCGCAGAACTTCGCCGCGATTCCCTCCGGCGTGCTCGGCGAGACCGATCCGGTGGCGCTGAGCCGGGTCAAGCCGGAGACCGCCGACAACATCGAGCTGGGCCTGCGCATGAGCCGCTGGCCGCTGACCGGCAGTGTCACCGTGTACGACATCCGCTTCGACAACCGCATCGTCTACGTGCCGGCCAACTTCGTCAGCGGCATCGACTATCTCGGCGAGACCGACGGCGTCTACGAGAACTTCGGCGGCGTGCATGCGCGCGGCGTGGAAGCGGCGCTGGGCTATGGCTGGGACAACGGCTGGCGGTTCAACGGCGCCTACACCTTCAACAAAGCGACCTATCTGGGCAGCGGCGACGCCGCGCGCGACACGGCACTGGAGATCACCCCCGGCTCGCAGGTGATCGGGCAGCCGCGCAACACGCTGGTGGCCTCGGCCGACTGGCAGGGCCAGGCCTGGGCGTTCGGCATCTCCGGGCGCTACCTCGGCAAGCGTTACCTGGACGCGTCCAACAGCAACAGCCTGGACGGCGTCACCACCTTCGACGCGCACCTGGGCCTGAGCCTGTCGCAGCTGTCGGCGCAGCTGCAGGGCGTGAAGCTGGACCTCAACGTCAGCAACCTCACCGACAAGCGTTATCTGGAAGGCGTGGACGGCAGCGACAGCGCGTTCATCGCCGCACCGCGCACGGTCGGCCTGACCCTGACGCTGGATCTGTAATCGCGCAGCCCGCATGCTGCGTCCTCGCCGGCGGCCTGGCGCCGCTGGCGAGCCCTCTTTTCATGTCCTGCCGGTGTCCGCGCCATGACCGATCTTCCCCGCCGCCGCCTGCTCCAGGCCGGCGTCGCCGGCGCCGCCGCGGCGCTGTTGCCGCCCAGCATCGCCCGCGCCGCCGCGATCGCCCCGGACGTGCGCAGCGGCACCCTGCAGGACCTGCAGCACGTGGTGATCCTGATGCAGGAGAACCGCGCCTTCGACCATTACTTCGGCAGCTTCGCCGGCGCGCGCGGCTTCGGCGACCGCTTCCCGATCCCGGCGCCGACGTTGCCCGGCATCGCCCCGCGCAACGTCTGGCTGCAACCCAGCGAAGACGGCAGCCGCCTGCTCACGCCGTTCGCGCTGCACACCGCACGCGACTTCCGCAGCATGCGCGTGCAGGGCACCCCGCATACCTGGCCCAATGCGCAGCAGGCCTGGGACCACGGCCGCATGGGCCGCTGGGCCGCGGCCAAGCACGACCACGCGCTGGCCCACTACGAACGCGACGACCTGCCGTTCCAGTTCGCGCTGGCCGAGGCGTTCACCCTGTGCGACGCCTACCACTGCGCGATCCAGGCGGGCACCAATCCCAACCGCGTGTTCCTGTGGACCGGGCAGAACGATCCGCAGGCGCGCGCCGGCGGGCCGGTGATCGCCAACTCGCACGACAACTTCCCCGAACTGGGCGGGCATGCCGAGGACTACCGCTGGCCCAGCTACGTGGAAGCCTTGCAGCAGGCCGGCGTGTCCTGGCAGATATACCAGGACATGGCCGACAACTTCACCGACAACCCGCTGGCCGGCTTCGCCCCGTTCCGCGCTGCCTGGCGCGGCGCGCCTGGGCACGATCCACAGCTGCGCGAACGCGGAGTCGGCACGCGCACCCTGGCGCAGTTGCGCCAGGACGTGCTCGGCGCGCGGCTGCCGGCGGTGAGCTTCATCATCGCCGACGCCGCCGGCAGCGAGCATCCCGATCCATCCAGCCCCGCGCAGGGCGCGGCCTACACTGCGCGCGTGCTGGATGCGCTGACCGCCGATCCGCAGGTCTGGTCACGCACCGCGCTGCTGCTGATGTTCGACGAGAACGACGGCTTCTTCGACCACGTGCCGCCGCCGGCGCCGCCCTCGCCCGATCCCGCCGCGGCGAGCGGCTGGGCTGGTGCTTCGACGGTGAGCACCGACGGCGAATACCACCTGCACCCGGCGCCGGGCGACGACAAGGCCGATCTGCCCGAGCTGCGCGGCCGGCCATACGGGCTGGGTCCGCGGGTGCCGCTGTACGTGATCTCACCGTGGAGCCGCGGCGGCTGGATCGATTCGCAGGTCTACGACCACACCTCGGTGCTGCGCCTGCTGGAACGCCGCTTCGGCGTCGCCGCCAGCGGGCTGACGCCGTGGCGCCGTGCGGTCTGCGGCGACCTGGTGGATACCTTCGATTTCCGCCAGGCCGATACGCGCCCGTTCGTCGCCGCGCTGCCCGACGTCAGCGCCGCCGCCGCGCGCGCGGCCGCCTTGCACGAACATGCGCTGCCACCGCTGCCGGACACCGTGCAGGCGCCGCAGCAGCCATTCGGCGTGCGCCGCTCGCGCGCACTGCCGTATCGCCCGACAGTGCAGTTACAGCACGTGGACGCACGCGGCGAAGTGCAGCTGCGGATGGGCAATGCCGGCGCGGCCACGGTGTTGCACGTCTACGACCGCTATGACCTGGCCGCGATTCCGCGGCGCTACACGCTCGGCGCAGGCGCCACGCTGGACGCCACCTGGACCACCTACGACGGCCGCTACGACCTGTGGCTGCTCGGCCCCAACGGCTTCCACCGCCATTACCGCGGCGACCTCGACGCACCGTTGCTGCAGGCCGAGATCGCCCAGGACGCGCACGATCCGCTAGCCTTGTGCCTGCTGCTGCGCAACCCGGGCAACAGCGCGCTGCGCGTGGAACTGCGGCCCGGTGCCTATGCGCAGGCGCAACCGCACGACAGCGTGACGCTGGCGCCCGGCAGCGAACAGCGGCGCCGTTGGCGCGCGGCGCCGAGCGGCGGCTGGTACGACCTGTGGGTGATCCAGGATAGCGCGCGCCAGCGCCTGGCCGGGCGCGCGGAAACCGGCAAACCCGGCGTCAGCGATCCGGCGATGGGCGGGCCGGCGCGGTTGTATCAGGAGGACCCGGTGGTGATCGGCGCGCTCGGCTGAGTGCTCCAGCCTTGCAGCGCGCAGTGCGGGCTCGCGGGCGCGGACCCTGCCCTGCAACAGCGCAGCGGCGGTCGGCGCGCTGCAACCGTGTCCAATACGCCGATGGTTCCCAGCCACTTCTCCACCAGCCTTGGCCATTGCGCGATCGGCAACGTGCTTGGCCGCAGTCCGAACGCATGCCCCCCCTGCGCGTAGAGATGCATTTCCGTCGGCACGCCCGCCTGCTTCAGCGCGACGTAGTAGGCCAGCGACTGCATCACCCCATCCACCACGTCGTCCTCGGCCTGCAGCAGGAAGGTCGGCGGCGTGTCGGCGCTCAAGGCGATGTCCGTACGCAGCTGCAGGTGGGTCGGATCGCGCTTGGCATGATCCTCATCTTCGTGCGCCCACAGGTGGCCGGGATAGGCGGCGATGGCGAAGTCCAGGCGGCAACTTTGCGCATCCGCAGCGTCCACCACCGCAGACGTGCGCTTTGCGAAATGCGTGCTGGCCGCGGCCACCAGGTGCCCGCCGGCGGAAAACCCGATCACGCCGACCTTGTGCGGATCGATGCCCCATTCCGCCGCATGCAGGCGCACCAGCCCCAGCATGCGCTGCGCGTGCTGCAGCGCGGTCTGCACTTTCGGATAGTAGCGGCCGCCATTGATCCAGGTCGGCTCCGAATTCGGTACGCGGTACTTCAGCAACACGCAGGTGATACCGCGCGACGTCAGCCAATGGCAGATCTCCGTGCCTTCCAGATCCATCGCCATGACCTGATAGCCGCCACCGGGAAACACCACCACCGCCGTACCGCTGTTGCGGACCGTGGGCGCATATACCGTCATCGTCGGCTGGCTGACATCGTTGGCCCTGGCCCACCACGTGCGCCCTTCGCCGGGACCCACCGCTTCCGGTTTCGGGTGCGACAGCGCGTCGGGGACCGCACCGGGCCAGATCGGCAGCTGCACGTGGCCTGGCGATGGTTGCCAGATCGCTGCGTGCGCGGGTGCGTGGACGAGCACAAGTGCGATCACGGCAAACGGGAAACGAAGCAACCTGTGCATTGTCGGACTCCGGGAGGGCGAAGCGGGAAAGGAGGAGATGCGCGAGAACGCGCCGCATTTCGGCTTCAAGTCCGAAGCCGGTGACAATCCCCGAGCAGAACGCGCCGCGCACACGCGGCCCCTATGGCATGAATGCGCCTGGCGCTGCGCTCAAACCGCGAGCGTCTCGCACACCACGACCGCCACCGCCTTCAGCGCCGCATCGCGTGCGGCGTCATCGACCTTGGCGCCATTGAGATACGCGGTCAGCAGCAACGGCGTACGCCTACCCGGCGGCCACACGATGGCGATGTCGTTGCGGGTGTCGGTGCCGTTGCTGCCGGTCTTGTCGCCGATCTTCCAGCCGCGCGGCAGGCCGGCGCGCAGGCACGCGTCGCCGGTACGGTTGTCGATCATCCACTCGCTCAAGCGTTGTCGTGAGACCGGCCGCAATACGTCGCCGAGCAGCAGCGTGCGCAGGGTCGCAGCCATCGCCGCCGGCGTGGTGGTATCGCGCGGGTCGTCCGCAGCGAACCGGTTCATCTCCGGCTCGTGGCGGTCGCTGCGGGTCTGCGCATCGCCAAACGTGCGCAGGAAGCGGGTCAGTCCCGGCGGGTCGCCGACCAGCGGGAACAGCAAATTGGCCGCCGGGTTGTCGCTGAACAGCATCGTCGCCCGACACAGTTCAGCCACGCTGAGCGTGCCGCCGACATGGCGCTCGGTGACCGGCGCGTGCGACAGCATGTCCGCCGCGCGGATCGGCAGGCGCTGTTGCAGGCTCAGTTCGCCGCGATCGACACGCTGCAGCACCGCGGCCGCCAATACGAATTTGAAGGTACTGCACATCGGAAAGCGCTCGTCCTGGCGCTGCCCGCCGAGCACCGCGCCGCTGCCGTCTAGCAGCGTCACCCCGAGCCGCCCACCCGTACCGCGCTCGATCCCGGCCAGACGCTGCGCCAGCGTCTGCACCCTGTTCTTTGGGACTTTCGCATCCACCGCCGCGACCGCCAGCGCGGCCGCCGCCAGCCCCATGCCGTGCAGGAATCGTCGTCTCGCCAGCATCGTCCACCTCCGTCGGAAGACCCGATCATGCGCAGCTTGACCGCGGCCTACCAGCGAGGTTATTCAATCCCAATCATGAAAATAATTGATGCCTCGCCATGATTCGCACGCAGCTGCCGCTGAACGCCTTGCGGGCCTTCGAGGCCGCCGCACGCCACCAGAACCTGACCCGTGCCGCCGCGGAGCTGTGCGTGACTCAGGCCGCGCTCAGCCACCAGATCAAGCAACTGGAAGCGCGCCTGGGCGTGGTCCTGTTCCAGCGTCTGCCGCGCGGCGTGGCCCTGACCGACGAGGGCCAGCGGCTGCATCCGGTGCTGACCGAAGCCTTCGACCGCATCGCCGCCACCCTGCAGCGCTTCGCCGGCGGCCGCTACCGCGAGACGCTGAGCGTCGGCGTGGTCGGCACCTTCGCGGTGGGCTGGCTGCTGCCGCGGCTGGAGGCCTTCCACGCCGCGCATGCCGACATCGAACTGCGCGTGCAGACCCACAACAACCGCGTCGATCTTGCCGGCGAAGGCCTGGACCTGGCGATCCGCTTCGGCGACGGCGACTGGCAAGGCCAGTGCGCCACGCCGATCCTGGATGCGCCGTTCGCGCCGGTGTGCGCACCGGCGCTGGCGCGGTCGTTGCGCGTGCCGGCCGACCTGGGCAGCGTGCCACTGCTGCGTTCCTACCGGCTGGACGAATGGCCGCGCTGGCTGCAGGCGGCCGGCGCGCCGGAAGTGGTCGCCAGCGGGCCGATCTGCGATTCGTCGCTGACCCTGGCCAGCGCCACGGCGGCGGGCGCCGGCGTGGCTTTGCTGCCGCTGCGCCTGTTCGCGCAAGACCTGGACGCCGGACGCCTGCTGGCGCCGTTTCCGACCCGTATCGACGCCGGGCGCTACTGGCTCACCCGGCTGCGCTCGCGCGCAGAAAGCGATGCAGGACGGCGCCTGCGCGAATGGCTGCTGGCCGAGCGACAGCACGCAGCAGACTGAGGGCCCGCAGCCGCACTCGGCAACACCGGCCTGCGCGATCGACCCGGCGCAAGCGCAGGCCAGCACTGCATCGCGGCAGCAAGCGACGCGAGCGCGCGACATGTGAAAAATTTGTGCACTGTCGCTTGGCGCCGGCCACACGCCGAACTACGATTAGGACCGCAGTCGTAATGTGCGCCAGCGGAAGGCGATCACGTTCCTGGGGGAACACGCAATGAACCGTTTCGTCATGGCCGCTGGTCCGGCCTTGGCTTCGCGCAACATCGTCCTGGCCGCCGCGCTGGTCTGCCTGTGCGCACTGCACCTGGCCTATTTCCTGCGCAGCGGCGCGAGCGAATGGCACTGGGCGCTCAGTGCAGCCGGATTGGCCTTGATGGGGATCAAGGCCAGCCTGCGGCCAACGCCGACGGCGCGCCCGTCGCTGCGCGGCCTGCGCGCGCGTACGCCGCTGGACTGGGCCGCCATCGCCGGCAGCCTGCTGGTCGTGGCCAGCGCCGCCGCCTGAGCGCGTCGGTGGCACGCCGGTAGCGTGCCGGCGTGCGCGAAGTGGGCGCTGACGCCGTCAGACGCTCCGACCATGCCGCAGACGGACGCGCACGCCGCTCACGCGCCTTCGATCAATTCCATCCATGCCTGCTCGGCCTGCGCCAGCTGCTGCGCGATGGCTTCACGATCGCGGCCCAGCACCGCCATCTTCTCGGCGTCGGCGTAGTGCCTGGGGTCGGCCAGCTGGCGGTCGAGCTCGGCCAGTGCCGCTTCCAGCTCGCCGACGCGCTTTTCGGCGGCCGCCAGCTTGTGCGGGTTCGGCGGCTTCTTCGCCGGCAGCGGCTTGACCGGCGGCGGCGGGGTCGGCGCGACCTCGGCCATCTTCTGTTTGGTGCCCTGCGCGGCCGGACGGCTGCGCAGCCACGCCGCGTATTCGTCCAGGTCGCCGGCGAACGGCTCGACCACGCCGTCGGCCACGCGCCAGAAGGTGTCGCAGACCAGGCCGATCAGGTGGCGGTCGTGCGAGACCATCACGATCGCGCCCTCGAAATCGCTCAGCGCCTCGGCCAGCGCCTCGCGCATCTCCAGGTCCAGGTGGTTGGTCGGCTCGTCGAGCAGCAGCACGTTCGGCTGCTGCCAGGCGATCAGCGCCAGCGCCAGGCGCGCGCGCTCGCCGCCGGAGAAGCCGTCCACCACCTCGAACGCGCGGTCGCCGGGGAAATTCCACTTGCCGAGGAAGTCGCGGAACGCCTGGATCGACGCATCCGGCGAGATCTCGCGGAAATGGTCGATCGGCGACTGCCCTTCGTGCAGCGACTCCACCGTGTGCTGGGCGAAGTAGCCGATGCGCAGGTCCGGATGCGCGCTGCGCTCGCCGCTGAGCAGCGCGATCTCGCCGACCAGGCTCTTGACCAGGGTCGACTTGCCGGCGCCGTTGGGACCGAGCAGGCCGATGCGGTCGCCCGCCTCAAGACCGAACCCGGCCTGGTGCAGGATCACCTCGCGCCCGTAGCCGCAGTCGGCGTGGTTGAGCCGGATCAGCGAATGCGGTAGCCGGTTGGGCTGGGCGAACTCGATGCGGAACTCGCGCTCGGCGCGCACCGCCTCGGTGCCGGCCATCTTCGCCAGCCGCTTCATCCGGCTCTGCGCCTGGCTGGCCTTGCTGGCCTGCGCCTTGAAGCGGTCGATGAAGCTCTGCAGGTGGGCGCGCTCGGCCTGTTCCTTGTCGTGCGCGATCTGCTGCTGGCGCAGCTGCTCGGTACGCTGGCGCTCGAAATCGGTATAGCCGCCGACGTACAGCTTGGCGCCGCCGCCGTGCAGGTGCAGGGTGTGGGTGGCGACGTTGTCGAGGAACTCGCGGTCGTGGCTGATCAGCAGCAGCGTGCCCGGGTACTTCAGCAGCCACTGCTCCAGCCACAGCACCGCGTCCATGTCCAGGTGGTTGGTCGGCTCGTCGAGCAGCAGCAGGTCCGAGGGCATCATCAGCGCCCGCGCCAGGTTCAGCCGTACCCGCCAGCCGCCGGAGAAGTCCTTGACCGGGCGCGAATGGGTCGCCGCCGGGAAGCCCAGGCCGTGCAGAAGCTTGCCCGCGCGCGCGGTGCCGTCGTAGCCGCCGACCTCTTCCAGGCGCACGTGCGCCGCGGCCACCGCCTCCCAGTCTTCTGCGGCCAGCGCGGCGGCCTCGGCCTGCAGGGCCGCGGCCACCTCGGTGTCGCCGCCGAGCACGAAGTCCAGCGCCGGGTCCGGCAGCGAGGGGGTTTCCTGGGCGACGCTGGCGGTGCGCAGCTTGCCGGGCAGTTCCACATCGCCCTTGTCCGCCTCCAGCTCGCCGCGGATCGCCGCGAACAGGCTGGACTTGCCGGTGCCGTTGCGCCCGACCACGCCAACGCGGTAACCGGCATGCAGGGTCAGATCGACGTTGGACAACAGCAGCCGCTCGCCGCGGCGCATGGCGAAGTTTCTGAGGGAAATCACAGGGAAGGGAGCACTCGACGTTCGAGAAGGCAGTGTATCCGCTTCGTCCGGAATGGCCCACCCCATCCCAGGATCGCGACATCGCTTCGCATACGAAAACGGAAGTTCGGATTCGATCGGACCCGCCATCCCGACCCGGGTGGTGGCCGATTTTGTATACACACTTTGGTTAAAAACATATTTCAATCACTCGGACTTATCGCTGCGCCGCAACACGCGCTCCCTCCCCCAGCCCCAGCCAATGGAGTCTCCGTACTGATGAAGAACCGCCCCCTCCCCCTGGCCAGCGCCATCCTGCTCGCCCTCGCCTCCGGCACCAGCTTCGCCCAGCAAGACCAGGCGCCCAAGACCCTGGACAACATCATCGTCACCGGCACCCGCATCGCCGACCGCACGGTGGCCGAGTCGCAATCGCCGATCGACATCATCGCCCCCGAATCGCTGCAGGCGACCGGCGCCAGCGACCTGGGCAGCGCCCTGGGCAAGCTGCTGCCGTCGCTGAACTTCCCGCGCCCGGCGATCAACGACGGCAACGACGCGCTGCGCCCGGCGACCCTGCGCGGCCTGTCGCCCGACGCGGTGCTGGTGCTGGTGGACGGCAAGCGCTACCACACCACCTCGCTGGTCAACTACAACCCCGTGGTGGGCCGCGGCTCGGCGCCGGCTGACCTGAACTCGATCCCGATGTCGGCGATCGCGCGCATCGAGGTGCTGCGCGACGGCGCCTCGGCGCAGTACGGCTCCGATGCCATCGCCGGGGTGGTCAACATCGTGCTCAAGCACGGCGCCAAGCCCGGCAGCAACAGCGTCTCGGTCAACGCCGGCATCATGGACAAGGGCGACGGCGCGCAGAACGGCGTGGATGGCTCGTACGGGTTGGCCTTCGGCGGCGCCAACGACGGCGAAGCGCCCGGCTGGGCGCGGCTGTCCTGGAACTACCAGAACGCGATGAACACCAACCGCGCCGGGAACACCGACAAGGCCACCACACTGGCCGGCGCCGACAATCCCGGCGGCATTCCGTACCAGCGCTACGGCGACCCCGCGGTCAAGACCTACCAGGGCCTGCTCAGCTTCGGCTACGCGCTGACCCCGGGCATCGACCTGTACGGCTACACCAACTTCAGCCGTCGCGAGGCGGTGTCCAACGGCTACTACCGCGCCTGGGACAACAGCGACCGCAACGTGCAAGAGATCTACCCCAACGGCTTCCTGCCGCAGATCTACAACCCGTCCAACGACCGCGCCGCGGTGCTAGGCCTCAAGGGCAACACAGACAACGGCTGGAACTGGGACATCTCTGCCGACTACGGCGAGAACGACGTGACCTTCAACCTGCTCAACACCATCAACACCAATCTGTACCGGACCACCGGCGCCTCGCCCACCCGCTTCAATGCCGGCGGCTTCCGCAACCGGCAGGGTGCGCTCAATGCGGACTTCAGCAAGTCCTTCGACTGGGGCCTGGCCTATCCGGTCAACCTCGCCTTCGGCGCCGAATACCGGCAGGACAAGTACGCCGTGAGCGCCGGCTCGCCGGACTCCTACTTCTTCGACCCCACCACGATCAACCCGGACACCGGCAGCGCCTACCCGGGTGGTTCGCAGGTGTTCCCCGGCCTGACGCCAGCGGTGGCCGGCGACTTCCAGCGGCACAGCAAGGCGGTCTATGCCGACCTGGAGACCGACCTGACCGACAAACTCTCCGGCGGCCTGGCCGCGCGCTACGAGGACTACAGCGACGCCGGCTCCACCCGCTCCGGCAAACTGTCCGCGCGCTACCAGCTCAACGACGCCTTCGCCCTGCGCGGCACCGTCTCCAACGGCTTCCGCGCACCCTCACTGGCGCAGCAGAATTACGCCTCGGTGGTGACCCTGCTGCAGAACGGGCAACTGACCCAGATCGGCACCTACCGCACCTCCGACCCGGTGGCCATCGCGCTGGGCGCCAAACCGCTAACCCCGGAAAAGTCCAGCAACTACAGCATCGGTGCGGTATGGCAGGCGGGTACCGCGTTCAGTTCCACCCTGGACCTGTACCAGATCCGCATCTGGGACCAGATCCTCTATTCGGACCAGCTGTCGCTGGCCGAGCCGATCGATCAGGTCACCGCGGTGCAGTTCTTCGTCAACGGCGCCACCACCCGCACCCGCGGCATCGACTGGGTGAGCAGCTACCTGCTCGATCTCGACCGCGCCGGCAAGCTCAACCTGAGCCTCAGCGCCAACTACAACAAGACCGAGATTCTGGAGGTCTCCGATTCCAACTTCAGGCGGGCCAGCCAGGGCCTGCTGACCGACGCCACCCCGCGTACCAAGTACGTGCTCAGCGCCGAATGGGACCGCGCCGGCTGGAGCGTGCGCGGCGACGCAACCCGCTACGGCGCGGTCACCCGCCGCGGCAACAAGGACGACGGCAGCCAGGACCAGACTTTCGCCGCACGCTGGCTGTTGAACGTGTCCACCAGCTACACCTGGCGCGACCTCACCTTCAGCGTGGGCGTGGATAACCTGACCAACCAGTACCCGACCCGGTCGGCGCTGAACAACGTCTACGAGGATCGCCCCAACGGCCTGCAGTACTCGTCGCTGTCCCCGTTCGGGTTCAACGGCCGCTACTGGTTCGGCCGGGTGAGCTACCGCTTCTGACGCAGCCGCCACTGCCGGACACGGCACAGGCCGCCCCGCCGCAATGCGCGGGCGGCCTGCGCCAATGGCGCCGGCCGCCATGCCTCTTAGAACCGAAAAGCATAAGAACATGCCGACGCATGCTGCGCTGCAGCGCGATTGTTAAAGAATAATAACGACCCCTGCGGGGCAGGCCCGCGTGGCCGACATCGCGCAGCGACCGCCCCATCTGCCATCTCGGCATCTGCTGGAGTTTCCATGAACCGTCCGTTGTCCCTGTTGGCGAGCGCCGTACTCGCCGCCCTCGCCGCTCCTCCGGTCCTGGCCCAGTCCAGCACCGACACCCCGAGCACCCTCGACACAATCATCGTCACCGGCACCCGGGTCAGCGACCGCACCGTGGCCGAGTCGCAATCGCCGATCGATATCATCAGCAGCGAAGCGCTGCAATCCACAGGCACCTCCGAACTGGCCACCGCGCTGTCGCGCGTGCTGCCCTCGCTGAACTTCCCGCGTCCGGCGTTGACCGACGGCACCAGCGGCATCCGCCCGGCGCAGCTGCGCGGGCTATCGCCGGACCAGGTGCTGGTACTGGTCAACGGCAAGCGCCGCCACACCTCCGCGCAGATCAACGTCAACGGCAGCATCGGCCGCGGCGCCTCCGCGGTGGACATCAATGCGATCCCGATCGCGGCGATCGAGCGCGTGGAAGTCCTGCGCGACGGCGCCTCGGCGCAGTACGGCTCCGACGCCATCGCCGGGGTTATCAACATCGTACTGAAGGGTTCGGGCAGCGGCGGCAGCCTGGCGATCGACCACGGCCAGTACTCGGCCGGCGACGGCGCCAAGTCGCAGCTCTCCGGCGACACCGGGATCGGCTTCGGCGACGGCCGCGGCAGCCTGCACGTGGCCGGCCAGATCAGCCAGCAGGACGCCACCAACCGCGCCGGCCCATACCAGGGCAGCGCGCCGAACACCGGCAACTATCCTGGGATCGGCGAGACCACCTTCGTCTACGGCGACCCCCAGGTCGATGCGACCGCGGTCGCGGCCAACGGCGAGTTCCGTTTCAGCGACCACGTCACCGGCTACGCCAGCGCCATCGCCAGCAACCGCGACATCACCTCGTTCGCGTTCTACCGCTCGCGCAACCACAACGGGCAGAGCGCGTTGCTGGCGCAGACCTATCCCGACGGCTACGTGCCGCAGATCGGGCAGTCCTCCAAGGACCGTTCGCTGGTGGCCGGGCTCAAGGGCAGCACAGAAGGCGGCTTCGGCTGGGACGTGAGCTACAACTACGGCTACAACAAGATCGGCTTCAACACCCGCAACAGCATCAACTACAGCCTCGGCACCGACAGCCCGAGCAGCTTCTACGACGGCGCGCTGGAGTACACCCAGAACATCGTCAACGCCGACTTCACCCAGTCGCTGGACTGGGGCCTGGCCTATCCGGTGACGCTGTCCTTCGGCGCCGAATACCGCCAGGAAAAGTGGAACCAGTCGCCGGGCGAAGCGGCCTCCTACACCGGCACGACCGGCGGTGCGCAGGGTTTCGCCGGCTTCTCGCCGGCCAACGCCGTGCATTCGGACCGGCACAATTACGCCGTCTATGCCGGGCTGGAAGCCGACTTCACCGACAAGTTCTCCGCCGGCCTCACCGGGCGCTACGAGGACTACTCGGACTTCGGCAGCAAGAGCTCGGGCAAACTGTCGGCGCGCTACGCGTTCACCGACAAGCTGGCGCTGCGCGGCACCGTGGCCAGCGGCTTGCGCGCCCCTTCGCTGGCGCAGCAGCAGTACCAGGCGGTGACCAGCAGCTACATCAACGGCAGCTTCTTCGAATCGGGCACCTTCCCGGTGGACAGCGCCGTGGCCCAAGCGCTGGGCGCCGCGCCGCTGAAGGCCGAGACCTCGCTGTCCTACAGCCTGGGCCTGGTGCTGCAGCCGGTCGAGCGCCTGTACCTGACCCTGGACGCGTACCAGATCAAGATCGACGACCGCATCCTGCTGTCCTCCAACCTCAACGACACCGCGGTGCTGGCGCAGTTGCGCAGCCTGGGCTATTCCAACGTCACCAGCGTGCGTTACTTCGCCAATGCGGCCGACACCCGCACCCGCGGCGTCGACCTGGTCGGTACGTACACGATACCGTTCGCGGCCAGTTCGCTGGACCTCACCGCCAGCTATGGCTACAGCAAGACCGAGATCACCCGCGCGGTGGAGCAGCCGCGGGCGCTGGCCGACATCGGCTCGACCCAGACCATCCTGGGCCGCGACGAGATCGGGCGCCTGGAGGACAGCTTCCCGAAGGACAAGATCATCCTCAGCGGCACCTGGAAGCTGCAACACTGGGACCTCAACCTGGCCGCCACCCGCTACGGCGATTTCACCGTGCGCAACTCGGCCAGCGCCGCCCGCGATCAGACTTACGACGCGAGCTGGGTGGTGGATGCCTCGGCCAGCTTCAAGCCCAGCGACAACTGGACCCTGACCCTGGGCGCGGACAATCTGCTGGACCAGTATCCGGACAAGACCGCCAACCTGATCAATGCCACCTACGGCGTGCTGCCCTACAGCAACTACTCGCCGTATGGTTTCAACGGCGCGTACGTGTATGGGCGGATCAACTACCGCTGGTGATCGCGGCGTAAGAATGACCCTCTTCCGTTGGCGGGAGAGGGTTTCGCGGCGACTCCGGCGCTCGCCGATGCGCCCGGTTTGCGTTGGCTGCATGGCGCGATTCACCCGCATGACCCCCGGTTACATTCGCGTCGGCTGCTGGGTCCCCACCCTCGCTGGAGCAAAAACGTCTCGCTCCTTCTTGCCGCACACACAACAACGGCAACACAGATTCTGGCAATACATGCAGGTTCACCCGATGACCGGCGCCCCCTCCCTGCCAGCGGCACCTTCGTTTGCGTTTGCGTTGGGGCTGTACCGGTAATCCGCCGGTCGGCAGCGGCCCCAGCCTGTCGCGCACCTTGGCATTGATGACGTCCACATCGCGCAGGGACTGCGCATCGTGATGTGGATCGCGCACCGTGGGTACGTGGGGGCGACAGGGGTTGTCGCTGTACGCGTTCGTGTCGCGGCTCATCATGCGTTCCCTCGCCTTATTGTTTGACCAAGTCTCCAACCTGCGCCTGCGATATTCAGCTACCGCCCCACGCCGCCATTACTCGAGGTGTCCGTGGTGCCGGTAAGCGCATGGCCAGCGGCGGCCATGCAAGCCCGGCCAGCGCCGCCTCGATGTCTGCCATCGCGCCGCGCCCTGTGCCAAATGGGACGCGCAGCAAAGCCTATTTAGGAAGAGCGCTCGGATTTTGTCTACAAGCGCCTGGAACACCTGCATTGCTGGTGCAGCAAGTGTCGCGGCGGTCGTTGCATATGCAACAAAACGCGCAGGTTTAACAGAACGTTGACACATTCGACATATGCCGGTAATCCATTGCCGCTGCCGCAACATTCGCCAGACGCGCTACACCCGGGAGGGGGTGATGGCGAACGCGGCGGCGCCGACTCTTTAACCCCCATCCTGGAGCCGCCCCGCCAATGACCTGCACGTTCAGCCCTCTCGCCACTGCCATCGCGCTCGCCATGGCCACATCCGCAGCGCCTGCGCTCGCGCAGAGTTCCTCCTCCAGCGCACAGACGCTGGATACGGTGATCGTCACCGGCACCCACGTGGCCGACCGCACCGTCGCCGAATCGGCCTCGCCGATCGACATCATTTCGCCGGAAATGCTGCAGTCCACCGGCACCTCCGAACTGGCCACCGCGCTGTCGCGTGCGGTGCCGTCGCTGAACTTCCCGCGTCCGGCAATCACCGACGGCTCCGACGCGGTGCGCCCGGCGCAGCTGCGCGGCCTCTCGCCGGACCAGGTACTGGTGCTGGTCAATGGCAAGCGCTACCACACCACCGCGCTGGTCAACCTCAACAACGCGCAGGGCCGCGGCTCGTCGCCGGTCGACCTCAACACCATTCCGATCGCCGCGGTCGAGCGCATCGAAGTGCTGCGCGACGGCGCCTCGGCGCAGTACGGCTCCGACGCCATCGCCGGGGTGATCAACATCGTGCTCAAGGGCAGCGGCGAAAGCGGCAGCATCGCCGCGCGCTACGGCAAGTACAGCGCCGGCGACGGCGAGCAGTATCAGCTGTCCGGCGACGCCGGGGTCAAGTTCGGCGGCAACGGCAGCGTGCATTTCGCCGCGCAGGCCGGCCACCAGGACCAGACCGACCGCGCCAAGCCCTACGAGGGCGAAGTGCAGCAGCGCTACGGCGACCCGGACATCGACCAGGGCGGGTTCTCGTACAACGGCCAGTACAGCCCGGCCGAATACCTGACCTTCTATTCCTACGGCATGCTCAGCCGCCGCGAGGTGCTGTCCAACGGCTACTTCCGCTGGTCGGGCGACAACCGCAACCGTCCGGAGATCTACCCCAACGGCTTCCTGCCGCAGATCTACAACGTCAGCAAGGACATCTCCTGGGTCGGCGGCTTCAAGGCCGACACAGATGGCGGGCTGGGCATCGACATCAGCTACAACTACGGCCGCAACGACCTCAGCTTCGAGGTCAAGCACAGCCTCAACAACAGCCTGGGCACGAGCAGCCCGACCGACTTCTATGCCGGCGCGCTGGAAGTCACCCAAAACCTGCTCAACGCCGACTTCACCAAGTCGCTGGACATCGGCCTGGCCTACCCGGTCACGCTGGCCTTCGGCGGCGAATGGCGCGGCGAGAAGTTCAACGAATCGCCGGGCGATGTGCCCTCCTACGTCAACGGCGGCGTGCCCTCGGCCAACGGCACGCTGCTGCCGGGGGCGCAGGTGTTCGCCGGCTTCAAGCCCAACGATTCGGGCCACTACGACCGCAACAGCTATTCGGCCTATGCGAACCTGGAAGGCGACATCACCGACAAGTTCTCTGCCGGCCTGGCCGCGCGCTACGAGAACTACAGCGATTTCGGCGACACCGGCACCGGCAAGCTGTCGCTGCGCTACGCGTTCACCGACAAGGTCGCGCTGCGCGCCACCGCCTCCACCGGATTCCGCGCGCCGTCGCTGCAGCAGCAGTATTTCCAGTCCATCGCCACCAACTTCATCAACGTCACCCAGCCCGACGGCAGCATCACCGCCACACCGTTCGAGATCGGCACCTTCCGCACCGACAATCCGGCCGCGGTCGCGCTCGGCGCCGAACCGCTGAAGGCGGAAAAGTCGAAGAACTACGGCCTGGGCCTGGTGCTGCAGCCGGTCGATGCGCTGTACGTTACCGTCGATGCCTACCGCATCGACATCGACGACCGCATCGTGCTGTCGGAAAACCTGACCTCCACCGCGGTGCGCAACTACCTGCAGGCCAACGGTTATGCCGGCATCGGCGGCGGCCGCTACTTCACCAATGCGATCGACACCAAGACCCAGGGCGTGGACGCGGTCGGCACCTACAAGATCGCGCTGAGCAACAGCAATCTGGATCTGACCGCCGGCTACAACTACAACAAGACCGAGATCGAGAAGATCGCCGAGAACCCACCGGTGCTTGAGGCGATCGACCCGACCGCGGTGCGCATCGGCCGCGCCGAGATCGGCCGCATCACCAAGGGCGCGCCGCGCGACAAGTTCTTCCTGAGCAGCGTGTGGGCGCCGGGCAACTGGGCGTTCACCGCCACCGCCACACGTTGGGGCGAGTTCACCGACTTCGGCACCACCACGGCCGCCGACCAGACCTACGCGGCGAAGTGGACCCTGGACCTGGCCGCCAGCTACAAGCTGGGCAACTGGGATTTCACCATCGGCGGCGACAACGTGCTCAACGAATATCCCGACCAGTCGCGCGCTGGCGCCGGCACCCGCACCTACCTGCCGTACAGCACCTCCTCACCATTCGGCTTCAACGGTGCATTCGCCTACGCCAACGTCAACTACAAGTGGTGATGCGCGTCCGCACGGGATAAGCGCCGAGGCATCCGGTCGTCACGCAACGAAGAGCCCTGGTCTGCAGGGCTTTTCGCATGGCGCATGCCGCCTGCCATCGATTAAGCCCAATTACCACAGTCTTCAATAGGAAGGAAGTCGCTTCAGTAGACAAAAAATAAATTCTTATATATCAAATATATAAAATGGAACCGTGTATGTTTCCAAGATATTTGTCAACAGCGGCGCGTTGCGATTCGCGTAAGGTGGAATTGCCTGAACGGCAGGCAATGCACCCTCAGCAGGGGAAGGACACGGTTATGCGGAAGACTTCAAAAATCATGACGATAGCGTCAGGCATGTTGATGTGCTCGGCGCTTGCGACGACAGCGCATGCACAGAGTTGCTGCCCGGGAGGAGGAAACGGCTCTCCGATCGCAATCAGGGGCTTCGGAGAAAGCGCGCCAGTAGCGAAAAATCTCTCTAGCAACGCTTCCGTTCGCATCTATCAGTTCGAGCGCAACGGCGTCACTTACTTGCAGATCAACGATCCCACCGGACAAGTGCGAGGTGCGGTGGGACGCATCGAAAATACCGCCTGGGTGACTCCGATGGGCAAAGACGTGGACCGGATGAGCATCGTCGAAACCTTGGATAAGAATCGCGGCACCGTGGTCTACGATGCCCGCTATTTCACTGTGCAGCTCGCAAGCACCGCCAACGGCGATGCATGGACCGTCACCATCAAGAAGTGACGGCATGCCTCTCCGATAGCTCTGAGACGAGGAAACTGATCTTCAGCTCATGGCGGCGCCGGCAGGTACCGTCGTGGGCTTTTAGTCGACTCACCAGCTCCCACTCGATCTCGTCAACGCGTTTGCCTGCTGCGCTCCTGGAGAGCAACAGCGTCGGATCGGCAGCGATCGTCACCACAAGACCACGCCGCCCACGCCTTTTCCACACGCGCGCCGTGATCAGATGCCGGCTGCCGCGCGGCAGCAGTTCCATCGCATTGAGCACGCACCGATACGCCGCCAGTTGCAGGCCCATCGACAGCTGCCGCGACTCGCCGCGCAGCCGCACCTCCACTTCCGTGTCGCAGGCGTTGGCGAAGGCCACGGAACTCAAGGCGCCGTAAAGTCCGTTGGTCTCAATATCCAGCGGATAAAGCGCGGCAACGTAATCGTCCATCAGCTGCGCCTGGATCACGCCGGTGCGGTTCATCTCCATGGCTGCAGCGTAGTGGCCACGCTCCTTCAGCGAGGAGGCGATGTCGCGGCGCAGCTTGTTGAGGTGGGTGTGAATATCTGTGTACTCGATCACCCGGTTGCGCAGCGTACGCTCAGCCGACATGTAGCTGGCCTGCGCCACCTGCAGCGCCTGCTGCTCGGCATGACCAACACGCCGCACTTGATCGAGGGCGCCCGACAGCCTGGTCCCCAAGGCAAACAGCGTCATAGCACCAAACGCAACCATCATTTGGACGTAGAAGGTATCGAGGTCGAATGCTCCCTCGTAATTGGACCTTGGCAGCGACATTGCAACCGCGATGTCGGCCATCACGATACCGATCGCGGCGCCACGCCAGTCGTGCGAAAGCGTTAGCCAAAAGCCCGGAACGATCATCATCACTAGCAAGAACTGGCGGACCAGACCGCCCGCACTGCTCATCGCCAGAACGAACAGCAAAGCGATGCACAACGCTGCGACGAGCGCATCCTTCTGCAGCCTGCGCGGCAGAAAAAATGCGAACTCGCGCCTGACCCACAGCAGGGCAGGCAAGACGAATACCAGGATGCCGAGATAGTTGCCTATCCAGAACTTCAGGGCATTCTCAAGATTGATGTAGGCCGCAGGCCCTCCCAACATCCAATTCAGTGCCTTGTTGGCCAGCACGCCCCACATTGCCATCGCCAACACGACCAGGAGCAGCCGCTCCTGAGACGCTTGCAAGTCGGTAAAACGACGGCGGTACCAAAAGGGCAACAGTGCAAAAACAGGCATCAGCAGGAATGGGCTGGCATAGGCCCATAACGGGTTCGCCCCTTCTGCGCTCACCATCGGGGTGCGCAAGGCCAGCAGCGCCGCCGCATCGCCGATCAGAAGATACGGCCAAAGCCGAAAGGGCAGGAACAACAGCGTAGCCGCACGCAGCCCAGCCGGCAGGAACCATTGGTCCAACGACCAATGCCACGCGCTCAGGTAGACCAGGCAATAGCTTGCGCTTAGCAGTAGTCCACCGGCGAAATTTTTCAGTCTAGCCATGCCACCTTATTCCTTGGCAGGACGCCCAATTGCGGGCAAACATACACCAGGGAATGGCACCGCCAGTAGACATTTTATCCACGCCATTGTGTTGCAACGCCTTTCTCTACAAGCGCTTACGGCTCAATGCGCGCTGCTTGGGATGGGCATCGCACTCAAAATGTATCAAAATTGGTACAAACCATACAGCTCGCTGCGCTGTGCCTTGCCTGCAGCCGACGGTTCCATGCTAGCGAAACGTCCGAAAACATGTGTCAACCTGCTGCCGGAGCAGGCGTGCGGCCGAGTCGTGGACGGTGGGGAGCCCTTAACCGCGTTTGGATGGCATCCCCGCTGTCCAAACCATGTACGCGCTCGCCGCTGACCCAGCCAGCCCCCTCGGCGATCGGCTAGATCCTGAACGCCGTGAGGACGGCAGACCTATCGTCACGTCGATTTGCCGACAAAAGCCGCATCGGCGACACTCCTTGCAATCTTGTTCCGCGAATCTGCATGCATCACGACACCAGTCTCATCGACATCATCGCGGTCGGACTCGCCCTCGCCTTCGTGCTCGGCACCCTCGCCCACCGGATCAAGCTGTCGCCATTGGTCGGCTATCTGGTGGCCGGCATCTGCGTCGGTCCGTTCACTCCCGGCTTCGTCGCCGACCAGGCGCTGGCCAACCAGTTGTCGGAACTGGGGGTGATGCTGCTGATGTTCGGGGTCGGCCTGCATTTCTCGCTCGAAGACCTGATGGAAGTGAAGTGGATCGCGATCCCCGGTGCGCTGGCGCAGATCGCGGTGGCCACCCTGCTCGGCTGGGGGCTGGCCTGGAGCATGGGCTGGCCGACCCTGCACGGGCTGGTGTTCGGCCTGGCGTTGTCGGTGGCCAGCACCGTGGTGCTGCTGCGCGCAATGGAGGAACGGCGCCTGCTGGAAACCCAGCGCGGGCGCATCGCGGTGGGCTGGCTGATCGTCGAGGATCTGGTGATGGTGCTGGCGCTGGTGCTGCTGCCGGCGTTGGCCGACGCGCTAGGGGGAAGGGGCGCCGGTACCGGCGTGATCCTCGGCGCGCTGGGCATCACCCTGCTGAAGATGGCCGCGTTCGTGGTGGTGATGCTGGTGGTCGGCCGCCGCGCGATCCCGTGGGTGCTGGAGAAGGTCGCCGCGACCGGCTCGCGCGAGCTGTTCACGCTGTCGGTGCTGGCGATCGCGCTGGGCGTGGCGTTCGGCTCGGCGACCCTGTTCGGGGTCTCGTTCGCGCTGGGCGCGTTCTTCGCCGGCATGCTGCTGAAGGAATCGGAACTCAGCCACAAGGCGGCCAGCGATTCGCTGCCGCTGCGCGATGCATTCGCGGTGTTGTTCTTCGTCTCGGTGGGCATGCTGTTCGACCCGCACATCCTGCTCGAGCATCCGTGGCAGGTGCTGGCCACGTTCCTGACCATCACCGTGGGCAAGTCGCTGGCCGCGTTCCTGATCGTGCGGGCGTTCGGCCATCCCACCGACATCGCCCTGACCATCTCCACCAGCCTGGCGCAGATCGGCGAATTCTCCTTCATCCTGGCCGGACTCGGGGTGAGCCTGGCGATCCTGCCCGAGACCGGGCGCGACCTGATCCTGGCCGGCGCGCTGCTGTCGATCATCGCCAACCCGCTGCTGTTCACCTGGCTGGACCGCTGGCAGGCCCGGCAGGCGGTGGAAGCGCAGGTGACGCTGCAGACGGAACTGCCGCCCGGGCCGTCGCTGGACCTGGCCGGCCACGCCATCGTGATCGGCTACGGCAGGGTCGGCAGCACCCTGGCCGCGGTGTTGCGCGAACGCGGCGTGCCGGTACTGGTGATCGACGACAACCGCGAGCACGTGGAACGCGCGCATGCCGACGGCATCCCCGGCATCCGCGGCAGCGCCGCCGCCGACCGGGTGCTGGCCGAGGCGCATCCGGAAAAGGCCAAGATCGCGATCCTGGCGATCCCGCAGCCGCTGGAAGCAGGCGAAGCGCTGGCCAAGCTGCGCGCGCTGAATCCCGGGCTGACCCTGCTGGCCCGCGCGCACAGCGATGCCGAGGTCAAGCACCTGCTTGAGCATGGCGCCGACGGCACGGTGATGGCCGAACGCGAACTGGCCTATTCGCTGGCCGAGATGGTGATGGCGACGCCACCATACCGGGCCATGCGTACCGCACCGGGCTGAAGTCGCGCGGCAGCCTGCCCAGGTGTGGTTGTGCGCAAAAATCGTCTACGCCATAGAACGCACTTGATAATCATTACCGTTTAGGACAGGATTGCAGCCCCTCCTGCAGCCTCGCTCGCCCCTCCCATGGCTTGCAAGATCGAGTTGCTCAATTCGGTGCCCAGCCCGTTGCTGTGCGAGATGTTCGGCCACCTCGGCCACGACTTCACAGTGCTCGACCTGGAGCACGTGCTGCGCTCGCCGGCGGAACTGGAACACACGATCCGCGCCTGCGAACTCGGCGGCGGCGAAGCCTGGATGCGCGTGGCCGAGGTCGACGCCAAGCTGATCGGCCGGATGCTCGACGCCGGCCCGCGCGGGGTGGTGCTGGCTGGGCTGGACAGCGCCGAACAAGCCGAGTGCGCGGTCGCTGCCGCGCATTTTCCGTCGCATGGCCGGCGCGGCATCTGCAGCGGCCGCGTCACCGGCTTCGGCAGCGTCGCGCTGGCCGACTGCATTGAATGCACGCGGCACGGCGTTGCGGGTGGTACCGATGAGACAAAGCGCGGCCGGGGCGCGTGCGCGGCCGCAGATCCTGGAACCACACGGCGTGTCGCCGGTGATGGAAGGCGCGCTGAACCTGAACCTCGGCCCGCAGCGGATTCATCCGCAGGTGTGGACGCAGTTGTTGGCGATCACTGCTGCCTGCGCCTCCGCCAGCAGCGGCTGTGCCCCAATCCGCGCGACCCGGCACGGCGCCAATGCTGGCTGGCGCAGCCGAACCTGCAACGGCCATTCGCCAGCGAGGAGCGCGCACTGTTGCAGGCCGCGCTGGGCCAGCCCGCCACCGACCTGCGTCCACGTTGATTTTTCGTTCCCTGGAGTCATTTCCTTGATCACTTCGTTTCCACAATCACTGCTGACCATCTCGGTCGCGGCCGCACTGCTCGTACCGTTCGCGGCCATGGCACAAGAGACGCAGGAGGCGCAAAGCGCCGCAGCGCGGATTCGCCAGCTCGACACCGTGCAAGTGCAACACAACCTGCTCGGCCGTTCTACCGCCCAGGACGTGCAACATTACGCCGGCAGCCGGCAAGTGATCAGCCATGACCAGCTCGCCAATGGCGCCAACCGCTCGATTGACGACGCGCTCCAGCACGTGCCTGGAGTGAAAATTCTCGATGAAACCGGAACCGGCGTGCTGCCCCAGATCATGGTCCGCGGGCTGTACGAAAGCCGCAGCGGGCGCGTGCAGGTCTTGATGGACGGCATTCCACTGTCATTGGCACCCTATGGCCAGACCAGCCTCTCACTGTTCCCGGTGACACTTAACCAGATTGATCGCATCGACATCGTGCGCGGTGGCGCGGCGGTGCAATACGGTCCCAACAATGTCGGCGGCGTCATAAATCTGATCAGCAAGCCCATTCCGGGAAACTGGACCACCACGCTGGGCGAAAGAATCACCGCCGGCGGCGACGGCAAATTCCTGCGCGATACCTACCTCACTACCGGCGGCTACCTTACGGCGAATTTCGGTATGCAGCTGGATGCCGACTGGCTCAAGGGACAGTACTGGCGGGATCACAGCGACACCGATGTGAAGAACTTCCGCTGGCGTGCCGAATGGTGGCTGGCAGACGACAAAATACTCAAAGCTAGCGTGGAGCGTTACCTTGCCGGCATGAACCTGGCCGGGGCCCTGTCGGCCGCCGACTACGAGCGCAACCCGCGCCAGTCCACGCGACCGCTGGATGATTTCGCCGGTCGCACAACGCGCGCATCGCTGGTTTACGAGCAGAACCTGGGTGCGTGGGGGCCTTTTGACGACGCGCACTTTTCGTGGACGAACTTCGACTGGACCTCCGAGCGCAACTTCATGTTCGGGTCGCGCCTGGCATCCGCCGAATCATTCCGCCCCGATCTGCCGCCGCAGTTGTACAACGACGGGCCGCGCAGCTTCGACGTCTACGGCACCCAGCCACAACTCGCCCTGCACGCGAACTCAGGCGGGGTCACCCAGCTATGGACCATCGGCACGCGCATCGAACGCGAACACATCGGGTACATCGCGCAGGCCACAGAGCTGAACAACGGCGCTTACACGCTGTTTCGCGATTGGCAATTCCATAACCGCGCATTCGCTGTCTTCGTGAGCAATGCCATCGGCTTTTACGACGAGCGACTGATGGTCACTCCAGGCGTGCGTTACGAGCATCTTGATTCGGATTTCACCGATCGCACCTCGGGCAAGCGCTACTCCAACGATATCCGCGATCTTCTTCCCGGAATCACCGTCGGCTATCAAGCCGACAGCCAATGGTATTTCTATACCGACGCGCAGCGCTCGCTGCGTCCGCCGCAGATCACGATGATCGTCTACGGCAACAATCTGCAGTCGGAGCTTTCCTGGAATTACGAAGTCGGAGCACGCTATACGCCTACGGCAACGACCAGCATCAGCTTCGATCTCTATCGCATCAATTTCGACAACCAGATTCAGTACAACAGCACCACCGCCAGCTACTCGAACCTCGGCAAGACGCGCAACCAGGGTGCCGAAATCCAGTTGGAATGGAGTCCGGCATTCCTGCGCGAGCTGAAGTTCGACGCCGGCTACTCCTATCTGGACGCGGCGCAGAAATCAGGGCAGCACCAGGGATTCCGGGTGCCGTATACCTCACGCAACCAGGTGACTCTCGGCGCCACCTACACACTCGGCGACACCGTGCTCGCATTGAACGGCTACTACTTCAGCGGCGCCTTCAGTGATGCAGCCAATACCAAGAGCGAAAACGCCATCGCCACGGTCGGCGCATTGCCCGCCTACTGGGTTGCGAACACGCAGATCACCCGCACGCTGATGAAGCGCGGCAGCAGCACCCTGAAAGGCTCGCTGGCGGTGAACAACCTGTTCAATCGCCACTACTGGTATCGCGGGATCGATACCAGCCCGTGGGGTCGCGAGCCCGCGCCCGAGCGCGCCGCCGCGCTCGGCCTCGAACTGACTTTCTGAGGAATGCTCATGTCGGCAAAACCACTCGTCATTCTTGCCCACATCCGCCACGCGGCCGTTGTCGAAGGCTTTCTACCCGCTGCGCATCGGCTGAATTTGCCGGTCGTTTTGCTCACCGACCACCGTATCGATCACCTCGAATATTTCGCGCGTGAGCCGGCCTGCGCGCCGCAGAAAATTATCGAGTGCGACGTATTCAGTCCCCTCAGCGTGATCGACGCGTTGTACCGCACAGGAATCCGGCCACTGGCGGTGTTGTCCAACAGCGATCACCTACAGACCTCCGCTGCGCTGGTGGCACAGTGTTTCGACCTGCCAGGTAAAGACTGGCGCGTATGCTATGCGGCCAAGAACAAGGCCGCCATGCGCGAACGATTGCGCGAACTGGGATTGCCGACGCCCTGGTTTCATACGCTGGCGGTAGGCCAACCGATGCCGGCAGATGCCGTCTTCCCGCTAGTGGCCAAACCACGCGAAGGCGTCTCGGGACTGGACGTCCAGATGTGTGCTTCGCGGGACGAACTGCATGCCTATACGCAATCATTCTGGAGTCGATTTCCCGATGGTGTTTTGCTGTTGGAGGGCTTTCTTGACGGCCCACTGTTCAGCCTCGAAACGCTGGGTGACGGGCACCAGGCATGCGTTGTCGGCGGCTTCGATACGCGTCTGTCGGACCCGCCGCATTTCATCGAACTGGAGTCGGTCTGGAACGGTCCGATCTCTCAACGTCACTGCCAGCAGGCGCTGGCGCAAGTGCTCGCGCTTGGCGTCAATTTCGGCGTCTGCCATAGCGAATTTGCACTGACCGAACATGGCCCCGTGCTGATCGAGATCAATTACCGGAGTATTGGCGACGGCTGCGAGTTCATGCTTGACCGCCTGCTTGGCGGTCACTGGTTCGACTGGATTTTGCGCCTGCACCTGGGAGAACCGTTGGACCGGACCGCAATAGAGCGCGAACTGGCGGCGCCCCGACAGGCGATGTTGCGTTTTTACGTCGCCGATCGCGAAGGGCCGTTGCTTCAGGCCAGTGAATCACTGATCGAGAAAACGCCATACGCCTATGCGGTCTACCGCAGCTTGCGTAAATCCGGCGATGACATTCGCTTGAGTCACTCCAACAAGGACTACCTTGGTGTCTTGAGCGTCGTCGCCGACGATCAGAAAAGCCTACTGAATACGTTCACGACCATGGAATCGCACTTGCATTGGCAGATCCAGTCGACCACTCGCCAGCCGACGGAACTATACGCATGACTGAATCGGACACGAGGAAATCGAGCGCGAAGCAAACCCACGCGATCGGATCAGACACCAGCCAATTCGGTAGTTTCCAGGTCGATGGCGATGCAGACAGCGCCTATATTACACAGCGCATTATCGACTGCTGCCTACGCGAAGACCTGCATGGCATCGCCAGTCAGGGTTGTGCGTCGCTACCGCCATTGCCGCTGGACACTATCTGGCCAGCGCTCGTTGGCCAGCAAGCGGGGCTGTGGTGGCAGGTAGTGCACTGGCCCGGCGGGCCGATCTGGTTACCCGTTCGGCGCAGCGACTATATGCAGCCTGTGGCCGCACTCAGCGATGGCTGGCTGCGTCGAACGGCACAGGGTATACAGCTGGAATTTGGCGCGCAGGCGTGGCTAGCACTGCTTGCCGAGGGACGCGATGAAACAACCCGGGCGCTGCACGAACAGTATGTCAAGGAAGCCGTCCTGGCCGTAAAGCACCGTACATTGGCACGCTCGGCGTTCGCGGTAAACGCCGAGCGTCTGGCGCAAGTGCTCGATCACCCGCAGTGGAGCGAACGCCTGCTGCTGGCCGATCAACTGGCAAGCTATCGCGACCATCCGTTCTATCCGACGGCGCGCGCAAAGACCGGATTCGATGAAGCCGCTTTGCGCGCTTACGCACCCGAGTGCAATCCAGCTTTCGAGTTGCACTGGCTGGCCGTGCCGCGTGACCAGGCCACGGTCTCAACGACCGTGCCGGACTTCTGGCCGCGCCTGCGCGACCTCGGTTTCGACGCGGCGCTGGAAAGCAGCCATGCCGCATTCCCGGTACATCCGATGACGTGGCCGCGCCTGGACGAGTTCGCCCTGCCCGATGGCACGTTGCGCGCGCAGCTCACCTACCTGCGCGTACGCCCGAGCCTTTCGGTGCGCACGGTGATACCGCTCGACCATCCGACCCAGCACCTGAAGCTGCCGCTGCTGATGTTTACGCTTGGCGCATTGAGCCTGCGCCTTATGCGTCCCTCCTCCCTTTACGACGGCTTCTGGTTTCAACGCGTACTAAACGCGATCCGTGCCAGCGCCCCTGCTTTACAAGACCGCTATGTTCATGTGGATGAAACGCACTTCGGGCACGTCGCCGACAGCCTTCATTTGTCGTATTTGCTGCGCGTCTATCCATCCATGACCGAGGGAAGCACGCTGGTACCCGTCGCAGCACTATGCGCGCCGATGCCGGATGGGCGTCCGTTTTCGCTGCATCTGGCCGACCGTTTTTATGCCGGGGACGTGCTCGCTTGGTGGCGGCATTATCTCGACCTTCTATGCGACGTGCATTTGCGTCTGTGGCTGGCATATGGCGTCGCGCTGGAAGCCAATCAACAGAACGCGGTCATTATTTACCGCGATAATGCGGCGCCGCACCTGCTGATGAAGGATAACGATGCCGGGCGCGTGTACAGGCAGCGCCTGCACAGCAAGTTGCCTCAGGCAGAGACATTCGGACCGCTGCACAATCAACGCATTCTTGTGCCGGACGACACCGCGCTGGGGCAGATGTTCTGCACCATCACACTTCAGCTCAACCTGCTCGCGGTGCTGAAGTGCGTCGCCGAAGCGAATCCGGCCCTGCACCAGCTGATGCTCGGCGCATTACGCCAGGGCATAGTCGCGATCCTGCAAAATTTGCAGGATGAAGGCATTGACACCAGCCCGGCCTGGCAACTGTTTGACGCGCCAAGATTGCCGGTGAAGTATCTGCTCAGTGCCGGCAGCCTGCTCAGCAAGGATGCCACCGGCGCGGCCGACATCCAGAAGTTCTACGGCAACAGCGCACCAAATTTCATGTTGGGCGCGCGTCGGACGCAAAGCGACCGACGGCGATTGCAAGCCGGCGTTTGCTGATGCGCGTCCTGCGCAGCGTCCTGGCCGCTCATTATCTGGCCGCGTTCACCGCCCTGGGCATGCCGCTCTTCATGCCCAGGGTTCTGGCGCAACTGGCGCCGCATTCCCCCGAGTGGCTGGTCGGTGTGCTGTATGTGCTACCCACCATCTGCACGGCGCTCACTGCCGCCACGTGGGGGCGCCTGGCCGATCGGTACGGCCGCAAACTGTCGCTTGTTCGCGCCTTGCTGGGACTGGCATTCGGCTTTGCGCTGGCCGGGCTGGCCCCGAACCTGCCGGTGTTCATCCTCGCGCTGATGATCCAGGGCGGCTGCGGCGGCTCGCTTGCGGCCGCCAATGCCTACCTGGCTACGCAAGTGCAGGGGCCTGCACTCTCTCGCTCGCTGGACTGGACCCAGTTTTCTGCGCGTCTTGCGATGGTCACGGCGCCGGCGCTGCTGGGCCTCGCCATCGATCGGGGACTTGCACAAGGCCTGTATACCTATTTGGCCGCGCTCCCCTTACTTGGCTTGCTGCTGGCGATCCAGCTTCCGCCGGATTCAGTCACCGGCAATCCCGGTACGGCCGGTGTTCGGTCCGCGGCCAAGCCGGATCAACGCAATGGCGCCCGGCTGTGGGGACTACTGGGCATCCAATTTCTCTACTACTTTTCCGTGGTCATCACGTTCCCCTACTTTCTGGTCTATTGCCGGACCCTGGGTATTGCGGATGACAGCATGGCCGGACTGATTTATAGCCTGCCGCACTTGGTCTACCTGGTCCTGATGCCCTGGCTGAGACCGGGAAAAATCGTGCTGTCGCACTGGACGCTACTGGGCGGACTGGGTGTACTGACAGGCGCAAGCCTTTGCCAGGCATGGCTTAAGCATGCAGGCCCGCTGCTGCCGGTGCGGGTTTTGTACGGTGTCGGCATGACCCTGACGATCATTGGTTTAAATCGGGCCATCAGCGAGTGCGCCAAACAAGGGGCAACGGGTCGCCTGTTTGGCGTATTCGACGCCTGCGGCAAATGGTCAGGAACGCTTGGCGGCGTTATCGCCGGTGTCCTGATGCAGCGCTATGGTCCAGCCATGCCATTTTTTGCTTCAACGCTGGCGGGTATTGGCGCACTGATCGTCGCAGCCTTTGTTTTTCTCATCAACAAAAGGCCAGGATATGTTCCAGCACGGCATACGTGATCAGTGGCATGAGGCACAGGCACAAGCGCAGGCGATTTCCTGCTGGCTGAACTGCTACCTGCGTGAATTCGCGCTACCACGCGAGCAGGCTGACTTCAATTACCGCGGCCTGGACGCTCCCGCCGCGCTGCTCCACGGCGAGCGGCAACAGCTACTACGCATCCGGTTCGCCGAAGCTGGCTACCTGATCTGCGCGCGCGTCGTCCGCACCAGCATGCTAGGCCGCTGCGAGTATCAGTCCGCGCCCTATCTAAAAAGCCCTGGTCATCCCTGGCGTTGCGCCGATGCCAATACCATGGCCCATTTCCTGCTGGAACGGCTGGCGCATGAATGTGGTTTCAACGCCGAACTGCTTGCGCAAAGTCAAAACAGCGTCGCGATCACCGCGCAGCTACTGCGTCTTGCCAAGCAGGCCGAAGTTGACGATGCGGTCGCATGCGGTGATGCCTTGATCGAGGCGGAGCAAGCCATGCTATGGGGACACGCGCTGCATCCGACGCCGAAGAGCCGCGAAGGCGTGCCGCTGGCGCAGGTGCTGGCCTGTGCGCCGGAAGCGCGCAGCCAGTTCCAGTTGTTCTGGTTCCGCATCGACCCGCGCCTGTACCGCGCCCAGGGCCAGGGCGTGCGCGCCACGCTGGCACAGGCCGGCGGTGCAGCGGACCTGTATCCGTGCCATCCATGGGAAGCCGAGCGCGTGCTCGCGCACCCGCTGCTGCGCCAGGCGCAGGCGCGCGGCTGGATCGAACCGCTGGGCGAACGCGGACTGGCGCTGCGCCCGACCTCGTCGGTGCGCACGCTGTACCACGCCGAGCTGGATTACTTCCTCAAGCTGTCGGTGCACGTGCGCCTGACCAACTGCGTGCGCAAGAACGCCTGGTACGAACTGGAAAGCGCGGTCGCGCTGACCCGCCTGCTGGCGCCGGTCTGGCGCGCACTGGCCAAGCGCGTGCCGGGCTTCCAGGTGTTGCTGGAGCCGGCCGCCACCGACCTGGATTTCTCCGCGCTGGGCGGCGATGCGCACGCCTGCCGCGAACTCGGCGAAAGCTTCGGCATGCTCTACCGGCAGGCGATACCGGCAGCCCAACGTGTGCGTTTCCAACCACAGGTGGCCGGCGCGCTGTTCACTCGCGATGCGCGTGGCAATGCTCCCTGCGCCGCGCCGCTGCAGGCGTTGGCACGACGCTATGGTGGTAGCCTGGATGCGGCCGCCGCGGCCTGGTTCCATGCCTATGCACGACTGTTGCTGGATGGGGTCTGGAGCGCGTGGTTCGACTACGGCATCGCGCTCGAACCGCATCTGCAGAACACCGTGATCGGCAGCGTGGACGGCCTTCCGGCGCGGGTCTGGATCCGCGACCTGGAAGGCACCAAGCTGCTGCCGGCGCGCTGGCCGGCCGCGCGTCTGCACGGCATGTCGGAGACCGCGCGGCAGTCGCTGTACTATAGTGCCGAACAGGGCTGGAACCGGATCGCCTACTGCGCGCTGGTCAACAATCTAGCCGAGGCGATCTTCCATCTGGCCGACGGCCACGAGCGCCGCGAGCGCCAGCTGTGGCGGATCGTCGGCACCATCGCCCAGGCCTGGCAGCAGCGCCACGGCCGGCAACCGGCGCTGCAGGCGCTGCTCGACGGCGCGCCGCTGCCGGCCAAGAACAACCTGCGCCTGCGCCTGCTGCAACGCGCCGACCGCCATGCCGACTACACCCTGTTGCCCAACCCCATCGCGCCGCCGGCGCAGCGGCAGGCCGCGGCATGAGCCTGCACATCGATCCGGCACCGCTGGCGAGCGCGCTGGCGCAGTTGCGCGAGCGTGGCGACGGGCCGCTGTGCGCCTACGTCTACGACCTGGCCGCATTGCGCTGCCACGCCACCGCGATGCGCACCCAGCTGCCAGCCTATTGCGAGCTGTACTACGCGGCCAAGGCCAATGCCGAGCCGCCGCTGCTGCGCACGCTGGCGCCATCGGTGGACGGTTTCGAGGCGGCGTCCGGCGGCGAACTGCAGTGGCTACGCCAACATCAACCGGGCCGGCCTCTATTGTTCGGCGGCCCCGGCAAGCTCGACGCCGAACTGCAGCTGGCCGTGTCATTGCCCGAGTGCACGCTGCACGTGGAGAGCCTGGGCGAACTGCAGCGGCTGGCGCGCATCGCCGCGCAAGCAGGGCGCCGCGTGCCGCTGTTCCTGCGCATGAACATCGCCGTGCCCGGCATGCGCGACACGCGCCTGATGATGGGCGGGCGGCCGTCGCCGTTCGGGCTGGACGCGCTGGACCTGGAGACGGCCATGCGCCTGCTGCGCGACGCCCCGGCGCTGCAGCTGGCCGGCTTCCACTTCCACCTGATGTCGCACCAGTGCGACGCGCAAGCGCAGTTGCGCCTGGTCGCCGGCTATCTGCAGACCGTGCAGGGCTGGCGCCAGGCCTACGCACTGGGTCCGCTGACGGTGAACGCCGGTGGCGGCTTCGGCGTGAACTACGCCGATGCGGCGGCCTCGTTCGACTGGACCGGGTTCTGCGCCGGCCTGCCGGCGATACTGTGCGCGCACGACGACGGCCTGCGCCTGCGCCTGGAGCCGGGCCGCTACGTCAGCGCCAGCTGCGGCTGGTACCTGATGGAGGTGCTCGACATCAAGCGCAGCCATGGCGAATTTTTCGCCATCGGCCGCGGCGGCACGCATCATTTTCGCACTCCGGCCGCGCAAGGCCACGATCATCCGTTCCTGGTACTGCGCGGCACGCAACCGCCGGTGTTGCGCGACACGCGGGTGACCCTGGTCGGCCAGTTGTGCACGCCCAAGGACGTGCTGGCGCGCGCGCAACCGGTCGCGGCCCTGGCGCCGGGCGACTGCCTGGCCTTCCCGCTCGCCGGCGCCTATGCCTGGAACATCTCGCACCAGCAGTTCCTGATGCACCCGCCGCCGCAGATGCTATTCGTGGACGCTGCAGGCTAGCGGCCGTCGCGCTGCACCGGCACGCAGAGATCGGCACGCAATGCTGCTTCGGCCACGGTTTCGGGATCGCGCAGGTACAGGTAATTCAGCGGCGCATCGCGCAACGCGATGAGCTTCGGCCAGTGGCGGCAGCAGCTGCGCCTGTTGCGCGGGCTGGAAGGGCTGGCCACGGGCGACCGCCTCATCGACTTAAGGCTCGAACTCGGCGACGACAGCCCCAGCGCGTTCACCGCGATGTTCAAGCGCCAGTTCGGCCAGCCGCCGAGCCAGTTCTTCCGTTAGTGGCGTATCCTCGTTCCCGAGTCGCACACCCCGCAGGCCCGCGCACTGCGTCACGGTTCGGTCAGATCCGTAGGCGCAGGATGCGCGCACCACCCGACCGGACCACCGCCATGACCCATTCCCTCCCTCTCTCCGTCTGCCTGCTGCTGAGCCTGAGCGCCGCCCCGTTGCTGGCCGACGCCGCAGCCAAGCCGCAGACCGCGCAGCAATCGTTGATGGCCAAGTGCTCGGCCCAAAACAAGGGCAAGCAGGGCGACGCGTACAAGACCGCGCAGAAAGCCTGCCTCAGCGGCAACAGCGCGCCGGCGCCGGCCAATACGTCGCAGCAGCGGATGAAGGACTGCAATGCGCAGGCCGCCACGCAGAAACTGCAGGGCGATGCGCGCAAGAGCTTCATGAGCGGTTGTCTGAAAAAGCAGTGATCCACCGGCCGCTCGGGACGGCGGCATCGCCCTGCACTGCTGCCTGGGGGAGTTCGGGCAGAAGCGGCGCGCTCAGGCCTGCGCCAGCGCCTGCCGCAGGTCGGCAAGCAGATCGTCGATGTGTTCGATACCGACCGACAAGCGCACCGTGTCCTCGCTGACTCCGCTGCGCTCCAGTTCCTGCGCAGAGAGCTGGCGGTGCGTGTCGCCGCACCTCAGGCCTTCTCGAACGTGAGCTGCCCGCCTTCGGCCCCGACCTTGATGGTGTCGCCGCTGAGGAACTGACCGGACAGGATCTGCTGCGCCAGCGGATTCTCCAGTTGCGACTGGATCGCGCGCTTCAGCGGCCGCGCGCCGTACACCGGATCGAAGCCGACGTTGCCGAGCAGTTCCAGCGCGCGGTCGCTGAGTTCGATCTTCAGGCCGCGCTCGGCCAGGCGCTTGTCCAGGCCGCCCAGCTGGATGCGCGCGATCGACTTGATCTGCGCCTTGTCCAGCGGATGGAACACCACGATGTCGTCCAGCCGGTTGATGAATTCCGGGCGGAAGTGCGCCTGCACCACGCCCATCACCGCCGCCTTCATCTGCGTGTAGGCCTCGGCCGAGCCGTCGCCGCTCAGTTCCTGGATCTGGTGCGAGCCCAGGTTCGAGGTCATCACGATGACGGTGTTGCGGAAGTCCACGGTGCGGCCCTGGCCGTCGGTGAGGCGGCCATCGTCGAGCACCTGCAACAGGATGTTGAACACGTCGCTGTGCGCCTTCTCCACCTCGTCGAGCAGGATCAGCGAATACGGCCGGCGCCGCACCGCCTCGGTCAGATAGCCGCCTTCCTCGTAGCCGACGTAGCCCGGAGGCGCGCCGATCAGCCGCGCCACCGAATGCTTCTCCATGAACTCGCTCATGTCGATGCGGATCATCGCCTCGCTGCTGTCGAACAGAAACTCGGCCAGCGCCTTGCACAGTTCGGTCTTGCCGACGCCGGTCGGGCCCAGGAACAGGAACGAACCGCTTGGCCGGTTCGGATCGGACAGGCCGGCGCGCGAGCGCCGCACCGCATCGGACACCACCTTGATCGCCTCCTGCTGGCCGACCACGCGCCGGTGCAGCTCGTCCTCCATGCGCAGCAGCTTGTCGCGCTCGCCCTCGAGCATGCGGTTGACCGGAATGCCGGTCCAGCGCGACACCACTTCGGCGATCTCCTCGGCGGTGACGCGGTCCTGCACCAGCGTGAAATCGTGATGCTCGGCATCGCCGGCCGCGGCCAGCTGCTTCTCCAGGTTCGGCAGCAGGCCGTACTGGATCTCGCTCATCTTGGCGTAGTCCTGGCGGCGCTGCGCCGCTTCCAGCTCGACCCGCGCCTGCTCGATCTGCTCCTTGATCCTGGTCGCGCCCTGCAAGGTGGCCTTCTCCGAGCGCCACACTTCGTCGAGATCGGAGAACTCGCGCTGGAGCTTGTCGATGTCGCTTTCCAGGTCGGCCAGGCGCTGCCGCGAGGCCTCGTCCTTTTCCTTTTTCAGCATCTCGCGCTGGATCTTGAGCTGGATCAGGCGCCGCTCCAGGCGGTCCAGTTCTTCCGGCTTGGAGTCGATCTCCATGCGGATGCGGCTGGCCGCCTCGTCCATCAGGTCGATGGCCTTGTCCGGCAGCTGGCGGTCGGCAATGTAGCGGTTGGACAGCGTGGCCGCAGCGACGATCGCCGGGTCGGTGATCTCCACGCCGTGGTGCACCGCGTAACGCTCCTTGAGCCCGCGCAGGATCGCGATGGTGTCTTCCACCGTCGGCTCGCCGACGAACACCTTCTGAAAGCGTCGCTCCAGCGCCGCGTCCTTTTCGATGTACTTGCGGTACTCGTCCAGCGTGGTGGCGCCGATGCAGTGCAGCTCGCCGCGCGCCAGCGCCGGCTTGAGCATGTTGCCCGCGTCCATCGCGCCGTCGGCCTTGCCGGCGCCGACCATGGCGTGCAGTTCGTCGATGAACAGGATGACCTGGCCTTCGGTCTTGGACAGGTCGTTGAGCACGCCCTTGAGCCGCTCCTCGAACTCGCCGCGGAACTTGGCGCCGGCGATCAGCGCGCCCATGTCCAGCGACAGCACGCGGCGGCCGCGCAGGCCTTCGGGCACCTCGCCGTTGACGATGCGCTGGGCCAGGCCTTCGACGATGGCGGTCTTGCCGACGCCGGGTTCGCCGATCAGCACCGGGTTGTTCTTGGTGCGCCGCTGCAACACCTGGATGGTGCGGCGGATTTCCTCGTCGCGGCCGATCACCGGATCCAGCTTGCCGCTCTCGGCGCGCGCGGTGAGGTCGATGGTGTATTTCTCCAGCGCCTGGCGCTGGTCTTCGGCGCTTTCCGACTGTACCGTCTCGCCGCCGCGCAGCTTGTCGATGGCCGCTTGGAGCTTGTTCTTGTCGGCGCCGGCGGCGCGCAGCGCCAGGCCCAGCGCGCCGGCATCGTCGGCCGCGGCCAGCACGAACCACTCGCTGGCGATGAATTGGTCGTTGTGCTGCTGCGCCAGCTTGTCGGTCTGGTTGAGCAGCCGGCTCAGATCGTTGCCGATCGACAGGTTGCCGGGCTGGCCGCTGACCTTGGGCAGCTTGTCCAGCGCCTCGCCCAGCCGCTCGCGCAGCACCGGCACGTTGACACCGGCCTGCGCCAGCAGCGGCCGGGTGCTGCCGCCGGACTGGTCGAGCAGCGCAGTCAACACGTGTACCGGCTCGACGATGGTGTGGTCGCGGCCCACGGCCAGCGACTGGGCGTCGGCCAGCGCCTGCTGGAAACGCGACGTGAGCTTGTCCATCCGCATCGGGAAGTTCCTCTGATAAAGGGGCCGGCCGCGCCGGCATGCTAGTCAAATGCGGTTGTTGCGGCATGTTTCAAGGCCGCGGGGTTGGCTGGGTAGGTGCCCGCCGTGTGGCGGACCGCCTGGAGAGGGACTACACACCAGGCGCTGCGACGGCCGCACAGCGCCCTCGCCAGCCAAACGGTTGCCTGCGCCAGTCGCCGCACGGTCACACGCCGCTACGGCTACAGCCCCTACCCTCGCGCTTTAGAACCTTCCCGCACAGGAGCCGCAATGCACTACGAACTCTATTACTGGACCGGCATCCAGGGCCGCGGCGAGTTCGTGCGACTGGCGTTGGAAGATGCTGGCGCGGCCTACCGCGACGTCGCCCGCGAGGAAGGCGATGCGGCACTGCAGCCGTTCCTCGACGGCGGGCAACCGGGCATGCGGCCGTTCGCGCCGCCGTTCCTGAAAGCCGGGCGGCTGCTGATCGCGCAGGTCGGCAACATCCTGCACTACCTGGGTCCCGCGCTGGGGCTGGTGCCGGACAGCGAGTCGCGGCGCATGCAGGCGCTGCAGTTGCAGCTAACCATCGCCGACCTGGTGACCGAGATCCACGACAGCCACCATCCCATCGGCAGCGCGCTGTACTACGAAGACCAGAAGCCGGAAGCGCGGCGCCGCGCCGAGGACCTGCGCACGCAGCGGCTACCCAAGTTCCTGGGCTACTTCGAGCAGGTCATGAGCCAGGGCGGCGGGCGCCATGCATTGCGCGAGCATTCCTACGTGGACCTGTCGCTGTTCCAGCTGATGAGCGGACTGGACTACGCGTTCCCCAGCGCGGTGAAGAAGCTATCGCCGAAGCTGCCGCACCTGCGTGCCCTGCAGCAACGGGTGTCCGAACGCCCGGCCATCGCCGCGTACCTGGCATCGGCGCGGCGCCTGCCGTTCAACGACAACGGGATTTTCCGGCGTTATCCGGAGCTCGATGGGTGATGGGTGATGGGTGGCGGCATGCGGCCTGTTGTGGGAGCGACTTCAGTCGCGACAGGCTTCACCGGTAACGCCCGTCGCGACTGAAGTCGCTCCCACATGATTGCTACGACGCTCCAAAATGATGGTACCGACGCCAGCGCTGATGGCCCTCAGGTCCTGACCAACGCCGCACGAATCGCCTGCAGTTGCTTGCGCACCGCCGCGGCCTGCACCGGCCCCAGGCGCAGCAGCGCCTTCTGTCCGACCGACAGCGACTCCAGCGCCGGATCGACGAAGCGGTACTTGCCAATGCGCGTATCGGCGATCACTGCCGGCGGCGTTGTCGGCACCGGCGCCCGCAACAGATGGTCGATCACCTGCACCAAGCGGTCGTTGAAATAGCCTTTTGGATAGCCCAGTTCCACATACGCCTGCTGAAACAAGGGATAGAAGCGCCGGTACGCGGCCACCATGGCGCCGGCATCGGCCTGGGTGAAGGCCTGCACGTACGCGGCGTAGCGTTGCGCGTTGGCCGCGTCGATGTTGCTGGCGCCAGCGGCATCGGTGCTGATCTGCAATTGACCAGGCACCGGCGTCAGCGCCAGGGTCCGCGCGGCGACGCGGCGCTGCGGCAGGTTATCGATCATCGTCACCGCACGCTGGATCAGATGGTCGCGGATCAGTAGCGACAGCGGCGCCTCGCTGCCGGCCAGTGTCGCCAGTTCGGCCCACGCCGCCGCATCGCTGTCGGCCAGCGCAGGGATCGCCGCATCGGCCGCGACAGCGGGATCGATCGGATGCTGGATCGGCGGCGGCGCTGCGGCCGCAGGCACGGGCGGCGCCACGGGCGGCGCGGCTGCCGGCGCCACCGCGGCAGGCACAGGTGCCGCGCCATGCATCAACGCGCTCAGGTTGTCGCGGAACAGCCACGCCGCGGCAGCGGCCACCAGCACAGCGACCAGGATCCAGGGCCAGGGCGAATGGCGTGGCTGCATGGTGTCCGGTTCTCCGTTGAACAGTGGCAGGTGTGACCACGGCTTGCGCAACCGGTTCCAATGCGAGGTGGCCAGCGTTCAGCCTCGACGCACGGTGCCGGACGCCGGACGCCGGACGCGCAACGCTAGTCAGCGGCCCCTTCGCCGATGGCGATGCGCGCATCGCCCCACTCGGCGACGATGGCCGCGGCGAACGGCTCGGCTTGCGCCGCCAGCAGCCTTGTGCTCGATCAGCCAGCGCGCCGGGATTGCGCGTGATGCGGCCGATTGTCGCGCACTCAATCCACCAGCACCGCACGCGGCTGCTGCAACGACAGCAGGCCGAGCAGCGCGGCCAGCACCACGTAACCGCCGACGAACTGCCAGGCGATCAGCTTGGGCAGGCCGCTCAGCGTCCATGGCCAATAGATGCCGCCGCGCGGATCCACCGAGTGGATCAGGCCGAACAAGGTCAGCCCGGCGGCGACCAGCAAGAACACCGCGGCGCGGCGCAGGCGCCCATCGACCATCGCCGCCACCGCCGCGGTCCACAGCATCGCGGTGATGATGAAGCCGTTGCCCAGGGTGAAGATCACCGCCAGTTCGGGTAGCCCGTGGCCGTCCAGGGTGGTGGTCAGCGCGGCCAGCTTGTCCGGCGGGATCCAGCCCGGCGCCTTGATCGCCAGCAGGTAGGCCACCGAAGGCAGGAAGCCCAGCACCATCGCCCCGGCGTGGCGCTTGGGCGTGGCCTGGAACGCATGGGTGGTGATGTCGATGGCCACGTACACGATGATCGGCGCCAGCACCGCCAGCGGCAGCCACTGCACCAGCCCGGCGACCAGGCCGAGCATGCCGCCCAGGCCGATGAACACTCCGGTCAGCAGCGTGTAGCCACTGCGCGCGCCCATGTGCTTGTACGCTGGCTGGCCGATGTAGGGCGTGGTCTGGGCGACGCCGCCGCAGACGCCGGCGACCAGGGTCGCGCAGGCCTCGACCAGCAGTATGTCGCGGGTGCGGTAATCGTCGCCGGCAGCACGCGCGCTCTCGCTGACGTTGATGCCGCCGACCACCATCAGCAGGCCGAACGGCAGCAACAGCGGCAACAGCGGCACCGCGTCGGCCAGGCCGGCGACGAAGCCCAGGCTCGGCCACGGCAGCACCAGTTGCGGCGCCACCCACTGCGGCGCCTGATAGCCGGGAATGCCGAACCCGGCCGCGTTGGACCAGTAGTACAGGCCGGTGCCGAGCACCAACGCCAGCGGCACGCCGGGCACGCCGTACGGCAGGCGTCCCTTGGCGATCAGCACGTACAGCAGCAGACCCAGCACCAACAGGCCGACCAGCGGCGAGCGCAGCGTCTCCAGCAACGGCAGGAAGCCCATCAGCACCAGCGCGATGCCGGCGATCGAGCCGAGCAGCGCCGCCCGCGGCAGCGCGCGTGTGACCGCGTCGCCGAAGAACGACAGCACGGTCTTCAGCAGGCCCATCACCACCAGCGCGGCCATGCCCAGGTGCCAGGTGGCGAGCGCCGCGGCCTGCGGATCCAGTCCCTGCTGCTTGTAGCGCACGAACGCCGGGCCGAGCACCAGCAGCGCCATGCCGATGCTGGTCGGAGCGTCCAGGCCCAGCGGCATCGCGGTGACGTCGCTGCGCCCGCTGCGCGCGGCCAGCCGGCGCGCCATCCAGGTGTACAGCAGATTGCCGATCAGCACGCCGAACGCGGTACCGGGAATCATCCGCGTGTAGATCACCTCGGCCGGGAACTGGAACAGGCCGATCAGGGCGGCGCTGATGAAGCCGAGGATCGACAGATTGTCGAGCACCAGGCCGAAGAAACCGTTGAGGTCGCCGGCGACGAACCAGCGCGGGCGCGAGGAAACGGGAGCGGTGCTGGACATGCGGGCGATGGCGAGGTGAGGGACCAGGGGATGGTAATGGAAGCGGCGCTTGCGGATTGGCGCGCGAACGGATGCAGCATCCCGGCCTGCACCGCGCGACACGGCTACAGCGCCAGATGCAGGAACTGGTTGAACGCGCTCGGCAGGTAATCGGCGAACGCCGGTCCATTGCGGAAGCCGCGGCGCCGGTACAGGGTCAGCGCCGCATCGAACGCCGCGCCGCTGCCGGTCTCCAGGCTCAGCCGGTGCAGGCCGGCGGCGCGCGCGGCGGCCACGATGTGCTCCAGCAGCGCCGCGGCCGCGCCCTGGCGCAGGCAATCCGGATGGGTGCGCATCGACTTCAGTTCGCCGCCGCCGTCGTCGAGCACGCGCAGCGCGCCGACCGCGGCCAGCGCCTCGCCGCGCCGCGCCGCCAGGCACTCCACACGGTCACGTCGGCGTGCTGCAGCCCGGACAGGTCCAACGCATAGACACTGCCCGGCGGCGACTGCGCCTGCATCTGCTGCAGGTGGTACGCGAGCAACGCACGCACCGCTGCACTGGACAGATCGTCCCGGCGGATCGCGAAAGGCCCCGCTCCTGCTGTTCCGAGTCCCGAGTCCCAGGTCTCGAGTCCGGGCCTCAGAAAGACACCTCCACCGGCGACCGCGCCCACAGCACCGACTGGTGTCCGGTCGCCTGCTTCCACGCCAGCCGGATCGCCTCGATGTCGGCGCGGCGCTGCGGGGTGTCCTCGTGCAGGATCACCAGTACCTTGGTGTTGAGCCGGTTCGGCTCCTTGGCACCGCGGAACAGCCACTGCCCGTAAGCGTCGACCACGGTCAGGCCGTCGGGAAAGCGCGGCGTGACCTGCTTGTCCAGGAACGCGCGCCATTGCGCCTCGCTGATCGGCTTGGCCTGCGGGCGATCGGCCGGGCCGCTCTCCTCGCCCACGCCGAAGTACAGCTCGCTGCGCACCCAACCGCTGGCCTGCGCCGGCCGCGCGGCATCGCCCTGCAACGCGGCACCGACCTTGGCCGGCACGGTGGAAGCGGACGGCGCCACGCTGGCGCAAGCGGTCAGGGCCAGGAACACGGCAAGCAAGGGGGCACGCAGCAGCATCGGCAGGTCTCGGCAGCGGAACGGAAAGACGCGGTGATAAGCGACCACGGGCACGCGCACGATAACCGCCGGGCATCAGCTGATAGCGAGCGCAGCGCATGCGACGGCCTGCGGCCGCGTTAACGATTTAAGATAATATATCGCTTCACCCGATGGATGTACCAAAATTCATTCCGCCTGCGCGGCACGGACGACCGCTGCAGCCGTTTTTTGCGCCGCCGCAGGAGAGACCCCACATGTCGTATCCGTTCGCCCGGCCGCTGAGCCTGGCCATCGCCCTGGCCCTGTCGGCCCCCGCCCTGGCCCAGCAGGCCGATCCCGGCACCGCGACCAACCTGGACACGGTGATCGTCACCGGCACCCGCGCCAGCGGCCGCACCGTGCTCGAGTCCACCGCACCGGTAGATGTGCTCAGCGCCGAGGACATCCGCAAGGCCGGCGTAGTCAACGGCGAGCTGGGCAGCGCGCTGCAGGCGCTGCTGCCCTCGTTCAACTTCCCGCGCCAGTCCAACTCCGGCGGCGCCGACCACATCCGCGCCGCGCAGCTGCGCGGGCTCTCGCCCGACCAGGTGCTGGTGCTGGTCAACGGCAAGCGCCGCCACACCTCGGCGCTGGTCAACACCGACAGCAAGATCGGCAAGGGCACCACCCCGGTGGACTTCAACGCGATCCCGGTCAGCGCGATCAAGCGCATCGAAGTGCTGCGCGACGGCGCCGGCGCGCAGTACGGCTCGGACGCGGTGGCCGGGGTGATCAACGTGATCCTCGACGACGATCCGGACAACGGCGCGCTGGAAGCCAGCTTCGGCGCCAACCACACCGACGTGAAGCCGATCGACCGCACCGTCACCGACGGCCAGACCAGCTACGCCAGCGCCAAGGTCGGCACCCGCCTGGGCGACGACGGCGGCTTCTTCAAGGTCGGCCTGGAACTGAAGAACCACGAGGGCACCAACCGCGCCGGCGACGACCAGATCCCGCCGTTCGAGGAACAGACGCCGGCCAACCTGGCTCTGGCCGGCAAGCGCAACTACGTGCTCGGTGACGGCGCCAGCAAGGACCTCAACGCCTGGATCAACGGCAAGCTGCCGTTCGGCCAGAGCAGCGAGTTCTATTTCTTCGGCACCTACAACCAGCGCGACACGCAGGGCGCCAACTATTTCCGCTATCCCGACAGCGACGCCAACTGGACCCAGGTCTACCCGAATGGCTACCGCCCGGTGTCGCTGGGCGAGAACCGCGACCTGCAGGGTGTGGCCGGCGCGCGTGGGCAATGGGGCGAGTGGGCCTACGACGCCAGCATCGACTACGGCCGCAACGACTTCACCTACCGGCTGAAGAACTCGCTCAACGCCTCGCTCGGCCCGGGCAGCCCGACCCGCTTCAAGACCGGCGACTACGCCTTCGAGCAGAGCGTGGCCAACCTGGACCTGAGCCGCAGCTTCGACGCCGTCGGCGCCACCCACACCCTCGGCAGCGGCGTGGAATTGCGCCGCGAGCACTACCGCACCCGCCCTGGCGACCCGGCCAGCTACGCCGCCGGCACCTTCACCGATCGCCCCACCGGCGCCCAGGCCGGCGGCGGGCTGACCCTGCAGGATGCCGCCGACCTGTCGCGCAACGTCGCCAGCGTCTATACCAGCCTGTCCAGCCAGTTCGGCGACAAGTTCTCCACCGACCTGGCCGCGCGCTACGAGCACTACCAGGACTTCGGCGGCGAACTGACCGGCAAGCTGGCCGCGCGCTACGAGTTCGTACCGGCGTTCGCGCTGCGCGGCGCGATCTCCAACAACTTCCATGCGCCGTCGCTGAGCCAGATCGGCTACGAAGCCACCTCCAGCGGCTACGACGCGGCCGGCCAGCTGCTGCAGGGCCGGCTGCTGTCGGTCAACAATCCGATCGCGCAGGCGCTGGGCGCGCGCGAACTGAAGCCGGAGAAGTCGGTCAACTACAGCCTCGGCTTCACCAGCCGCATCGGTTCCCACTTCGACCTGTCGCTGGACCTGTTCCAGATCGACATCGACGACCGCATCGCGCTGTCCGAAGACATCAACGGCGACGCGCTGACCGCGTTCGTGGCGCAGAACTTCGGCGTCAGCGGCCTGCAGAGCGCCAGCTTCTTCGTCAACGCTGCCGACACCCGCACCCGCGGCGCGGAGCTGGTCAGCAACTGGCGGCAGCCGCTGGGCGATGGCCAGTTGCAACTCACCGGCACCTGGAGCTACGCCAAGACCGAACTGAAGAACCTGGTCGCCACGCCGGCGCAGCTGCTGGCGCTGAATCCGGACTACGTGCTGTTCGGCGCGGAGGAGAGCAACACCCTGACCGACGCCGCGCCGCGCACCCGCGCCCAGTTCGCCGCGACCTGGAGCAACGACCGCTGGGCGCTGCAGACACGGGTCAGCCGCTACGGCAGCGCCACCCGCGTGTTCGACTTCGGCGACGGCTTCGTGCCGCGGCAGACCTACGGCGCCGAGTGGCAGCTCGACGCCGAGGTCGAATACCACATCACCGCGCAGTGGAGCGTGGCGCTGGGCGGGCAGAACCTCACCGACAACTACTCCGACCGCTCCAACCGCGATATCTCCTACTTCGGCAACCTGCCCTACGACGTGCTGTCGCCGATCGGCAGCAACGGCGCGTATTACTACGGGCGGGTGCGCTACACCTTCTGACCGGCGCGCCCGCGCTGCGGCGTGCGGGACGCCGAGCGCGTCCCGCGGGGCGCGCAAACCTGGGGTGGGGGGGCAGCGCGACGCGGCGACCGCGGGCGAAGCGCAGCGCGGTGGTGCCCGCGCCGGATCGGCGTCGCCCACCACGCCACCAGCGAAAGCAGAGCGGCGCCCACACAGTTCACCGCGATTTCGTCCAAGACGTCAAAGATTCGGTGCACGGCAGCCGTCGCGCTCATGAACAGTCATGCTGCAAGTATTGTTTCGCTGCAGAAGCAGAAATAGCCATGCGTCCCGCCCTCATCAATAGAAGCCTTTCGAAAACCGGATATGCGGACAGTGGAGGACAGGCCGATACCGCGTCCCCGCCGACACTGCCCTCTTCCGAACACGGCCACGCGCCCCTGCCGCCAGATCTGCCGCGAGCCCCGCGCCATGCGCTGTCCAGGCATTCAAGCCTGCCGCCTCAGCGCAGGCGCGAAGCGCAACGCACTGGACGTGCGGCAGCGCTGCCGTCGCCGCCCAAGATCCTCGCCCTGACGCAGGCGATCCGCGAAGACCCGGACGGAGGCGCCGAGCCGGCTGCTGGCATCGAGCAGCTCAAGCTCGCGCTTTCGGTCGACGGAACATCGCAAGGCTCCAGGTCAGCGACCACGCGGCCGCTGGACGCCGAGGATATCCTCAACCTGATGCAGACGATCAACGAAAAAGACCTGCACGATGGCGCTGAACTAGCCGAGCTCGCCGAGCGGATTGAGCGGGCGGGAGCGGTGACATCACAACACTCCGGCCCTGCGACTGCGACGCCGACGAACCCGGATATCCCCCGCCTGCTGCAAGCGATCCGCGAAAAAAACAGCGACCAGTGCACCGAATTGGCAGCGCTCGTCGAGCGCCTTGAGCGCGAGAGCCAACAAGAAGGAGCATCGCAGAGTTCCAACCCAGCGACTGCGCCGCCAAATCCGGATGTGCCCATCCTGCTCCAACAAATCCGCAAAAGAGTTCCGAACCAAGCCACCGCGTTGACGGAACTCGTCGAGCGCACCGAGCGCCTCCGCCCTGACAGAGAAACTACGTGCTTTCCGGTGTTCAGGAGAGCAACACGCTGACCGATGAAGGTGGCAAATGGTGAAACGGGAATAGGGAAATGGGGTAAAAGCAGGAGCCGCGCGTCGGGCTCCCGCTTTCCGATCTTCCCATTCCCGCTTCCCGGCCCCAATCCACTTGGCCCTAACGCTGTCTCGTTCATCATGCAGCGATGGCAGACGCGCTCCCCCTCCGACCGCCGCCGCCGCGCCTGGACGATGCCTGCGCATTGTTCCTGGACGTGGATGGCACCCTCATCGAATTTGCCGATCGTCCCGACGGCGTGTACCTGCTGCCAGAGGTGCGCGAGGCGATCGGCCGCATCAGCGACCGCCTGCACGGCGCGCTGGCGCTGGTCAGCGGCCGGCCGCTGGCGCAGCTGGACGCGCTGTTCGCGCCCTTGCGCCTGCCGGCCGCCGGCCTGCACGGCCACGAACTGCGCAGCGACATCAATGCCCGCGCGGCGATGCCGGCCGATACCTCGCAGTGGCTGCACGGCTTGCACCAGCGCGCCGCGCACCTGCGCCAGGCGCATCCCGGCGTGCTGGTCGAAGACAAGGGCGCCAGCCTGGCCTTGCACTGGCGCGCCGCGCCAGAAGCCGGCGCGCAGGTGCTGGCCTTCGCCCAGGCGCAGATCGAGGCCCTGCCCGGCTACCGCCTGCAGCCCGGCGACCACGTGGTCGAGTTCGTGCCCGAGGGCAGCGACAAAGGTGTGGCGCTGACCACGCTGTTGCAGCGGCCGCCGTTCCAGGGCCGCCGCCCGGTGTTCGTCGGCGACGACCTCACCGACGAGTTCGGCTTCGCAGCGGCCAATCGCCACGGCGGCTGGAGCGTGCTGGTCGGTGCGCGCGCAAACAGCGCGGCGACCTTCGCCCTGCCCGATCCACGCGGCGTCCACGCCTGGTTGCGCGACAACGCCGCATGAGTACGACGCCCAGCGGCAGCGCCCCGCTCCGACCCTTCCCCGACAGCGCACAAGGATCCGCTTCCTCCATGAGTTCCCCCAATCTCGACCTCGGCGTGATCGGCAACGGCAGTTTCGGCGCGCTGGTCGACAAGCAGGCGCGCGTGGTGTGGAGCTGCCTGCCCGCCTTCGACGGCGACCCGGCGTTCTGCGCGCTGCTGTCGCCGCGCGACCACGCCGGTGGCGACTTCAGCATCGAGCTGGAGGATTTCGTCGACAGCGAGCAACACTATCTGGCCAACACCGCGATCCTGCGCACCGTGCTGCGCGACGCGCACGGCGGTGCGGTGGAAGTGATCGACTTCGCGCCGCGCTGGCGCAACCACGGCCGCTTCTACCGGCCGGTCAGCATCATCCGCCAGGTGCGGCCGCTGGCCGGCAACCCGCGCATCCGCGTACTGGCGCGGCCGCTGGCCGACTGGGGCGCGCGCAAGCCGGAAAGCACCTGGGGCAGTAACCACGTGCGCTGGCTGCTGCCGGATTTCACCCTGCGCCTGACCACCGACGTGCCGGTGCGCTTCATCCGCGACGAGCTGCCGTTCGTGCTCAGCCATCCGGTCAACCTGATGCTGGGCGTGGACGAATCGCTGACCCGCTCGCTGACCGGCTACATCCAGGAAGCGCAGGAACGCACCGAGGAATACTGGCGCGAATGGGTGCGCTACCTGTCGGTGCCGCTGGACTGGCAGGACGCGGTGATCCGCAGCGCGATCACCCTGAAGCTGTGCCAGTACGAGGACAGCGGCGCGATCATCGCGGCGATGACCACCTCCATCCCCGAAGCGCCGGACACCCCACGCAACTGGGACTACCGCTATTGCTGGCTGCGCGACGCCGCCTTCGTGGTGCGCGCCTTGAACCGGCTCGGCGCCACCCGCACCATGGAGCAGTTCCTCGGCTACATCTTCAACATCGCCACCACCGACGGTAGCCTGCAGCCGCTGTACGGCATCGGCTTCGAAGCGGCGCTGGAAGAACACGAAGTGCCGTCGCTGGCCGGCTACCGCGGCATGGGCCCGGTGCGGCGCGGCAATCTGGCCTGGATCCAGAAGCAGCACGACGTGTATGGCAGCGTGGTGCTGGCCTCCACCCAGCTGTTCTTCGATCTGCGGCTGAAGGATCCCGGCGATGCGGACACCTTCCTGCGCCTGGAGCCGCTGGGCGAGCATGCGTTCGCGCTGCACGATGTGCCCGACGCCGGGCTGTGGGAATTCCGCGGCCGCGCCGAGGTGCACACCTACACCAGCGCGATGTGCTGGGCCGCCTGCGACCGCCTGGCCAAGATCGCAGCGCGGCTGGGCCTGGACGCACGCGTGGCGTACTGGCGCAAGCGCGCCGACAGCATCCACGCGCGGGTGCTGGCCGAGTCGTGGAGCGCCGAGCGCGGCCACTTCACCGATACCTTCAACGGCCACCGCCTGGACGCCTCGCTGCTGTTGCTGGCCGACATCGGCTTCATCGCCCCGGACGACGCGCGCTTCGTCGCCACGGTCGAGGCGATCGGCCGCGAGCTCAAGCATGGCGACGCGCTGTACCGCTATGTAGCGCCGGACGATTTCGGCGAACCGGAGACCAGCTTCACCATCTGCACGTTCTGGTACATCGACGCGCTCGCCGCGATCGGGCGCAAGGACGAGGCGCGCGAACTGTTCGAGCGCATCCTCGCGCGCCGCAATCACCTGGGCCTGCTGTCGGAGGACCTAGCCTTCGACAACGGCGAGGCCTGGGGCAATTTCCCGCAAACCTATTCGCACGTCGGCCTGATCATCGCCGCGATGCGATTGTCGCGCAGCTGGCAGGAGGCATCATGAGCAGACTCGTCGTGGTATCCAACCGCGTGGCCTTGCCAGGCGAGAACCGCGCCGGCGGCCTGGCGGTTGGCTTGCTCGCCGCGTTGAAGGAACGCGGCGGGGTGTGGTTCGGCTGGAGCGGCAAGACCGTGCGCGGCGACAGTGGCGCGCTGCACGAACAGACCCAGGGCGACATCCGCTTCGTCACCATGGACCTCAACCGTGCCGACTTGGACGCGTACTACAACGGCTTCGCCAACCGCACGCTGTGGCCGCTGCTGCACTTCCGCCTGGACCTGGTCGACTACGACCGCGCCACCCGCGAAGGCTACCGCCGGGTCAACGCGATGTTCGCCGAGAAGCTGGCGCCGCTGCTGCGCGAAGACGACACGGTGTGGATCCACGACTACCACCTGATCCCGCTGGCCTCGCTGCTGCGCGAGCGCGGCATCGGCTGCAAGATCGGTTTCTTCCTGCACGTGCCGTTCCCATCGGCCGACCTGATCCAGGCACTGCCCGACCATGCGCGGCTGTTCTCCGGCTTCTACGCCTACGACCTGGTCGGCTTCCAGACCCAGCGCGACGTGGACCGCTTCCAGGCCTACGTGCGCCTGTTCGGCGGCGGCAAGGTGATCAAGGCCGGCGTGCTGGAAGCGCCCGGCGGGCGCCGCTTCCGCGCCGAGAAATTCCCGATCGGCATCGACACCGAACTGATCGCGCAGCAGGCGCGCGCGGCGGTGACCAAGCCGGCGGTGCGCGACCTGCGCAGCAGCCTGCGCGACCGCCAGCTGGCCATCGGCGTGGACCGGCTGGACTACTCCAAGGGCTTGCCCGAACGCTTCCTCGGATTCGAGCGTTACCTGGAACGGCATCCGGACCAGCGCGGCAGCCTCACCTATCTGCAGATCGCGCCGGTCTCGCGCGGCGACGTCGCCGAGTACAAACAGCTGCGCAACCAGCTCGAACAGATCGCCGGGCATATCAACGGCGGCCACGCCGAGCCGGACTGGACGCCGCTGCGCTACGTCAATCGCAACTTCACCCACGCCACCCTGACCGGCTTCTACCGCGCCGCGCAGGTCGGCCTGGTGACGCCGCTGCGCGACGGCATGAATCTGGTCGCCAAGGAATACGTGGCCGCGCAGGATCCGGAGAATCCCGGCGTGCTGGTGCTGTCGCTGCTGGCAGGCGCCGCCGACGAGCTGAAGGAGGCGCTGCTGGTCAATCCGCACGACCTGGACGGCGTGGCCGATGCGATCGCCACCGCCGCCTCGCTGCCCAAGGCCAAGCGCATCGAACGCTGGCAGACGATGATGGAGCACCTGCGCAAGAATGACATCGGCGTGTGGCGGCAGCGCTACCTGCAGGCGCTGGAGCGGCGCTGATTCGCGCCTGCCGCGGCCGTTGCCGGTCGCGGCAGGCGCGTCATCGCAAGCAGAACGCAGGTTTCTGCACGGTCACGGAGCGCGCACGCGCATTCCTTTAAGATGGCGGCGCATATGCCGCGCGCTCATTCTAGGATGGGCGCGCGGCATGCGCGTTGAGCGCCGGGTCGCCGCCGATGCGGCCTAACCAGCGCTCGATCCCCTCCACGATCTTCCGGCGCCAGCGCGGCGCCGCCGGATCTTCTGCGGACCCCATTCCATGACCGCTCATTCCCCGAAACACGGACCCGGCACCTGGCTGTTCGTCGCCTATGCCGTGGTCATCGCCCTGATCGGCGCCGCCCTGGCCGCAATGGGCGGCCGCCTCGTCGCCGTCGGCGGCTCCTGGTACTACCTGCTGGCCGGCCTAGCGCTGGTCGTGTCCGGCGCGCTGCTGGCGCTGGGCCGCCGCGCCGGGCTGTGGCTGTTCGGTTTGACCCTGGCCGCGACCATCGCCTGGGCGCTGGCCGAAGTCGGCCTGGACGGCTGGGCGCTGATCCCGCGCCTGGCGATGATCTCGGTACTCGGCCTGTTGCTGCTGCCATTCTGGAAGGTGGCGCGCCGGCGCCTGGCGCCGCTGTCCGGGCTGGGCTACGCACTGGTCACAGGCGTGCTGCCGGTACTGGGCGCGCTGCTGATGCTCGTGCCGCTGTTCTTCCCGCGCACCGTCGAGCTGGCCGACCCGGCACTGGCCGCGCAACGGCCGCAGGCCGCGTTCAGCCGCGCCATGGTGAGCAGCCCCGACGGCAACGTCGCCGCCAACCACGACGCCGGCAACTGGACCGCCTATGCCGGGTCCAACCTGTCCAACCACTACAGCCCCGGCGCGCAGATCACCCCGGACAACGTCAAGGACCTGAAGATCGCCTGGGAATTCCATACCGGCGACCTGAAGCCGGCCGGCTCCAAGCTCGGCTATGCGTTCCAGAACACCCCGCTGAAGGTCGGCGATCTGGTCTACATCTGCACCCCCACGCAGAAGGTGATCGCGGTCGAGGCCAGCACCGGCAAGGAACGCTGGCGATTCGACCCCAAGACCAATCCGAAGGCGATGGCCGGCGTCGCCGCCACCACTTGCCGCGGCGTGGCCTACTTCGAGGCCACCACCCCGGTCGCCGAATGCGCCAAGCGCATCTTCTGGCCGATGGTCGATGGCCGCCTGGGCGCGCTCGACGCGGCCACCGGCAAGCTGTGCGAGAGCTTCGGCGAGCACGGCTACGTGGACCTGAACAAGGACACCGGCAACACCAAGCCCGGCTTCGTCGGCCCGACCTCGCCACCGGTGGTGATGCGCGGCGTGGTGATCCAGCCCACCGGTCAGGTCCGCGACGGCCAGGAACGCGATGCGCCGTCCGGCGTGGTGCGCGCCTTCGACGCGCTCAGCGGCCAGCTGCGCTGGGCCTGGGACCTGGGCAACCCGGCGATCGCCGCCGCGCCGCCGGCCGGGCAGACCTATACCCGCTCCACCCCGAACGTGTGGTCGCTGATGGCCGCCGATGACGCACTGGGCCTGGTCTACCTGCCTACCGGCAACGCCTCCGGCGACTTCTTCGGCAAGGGCCGCACCCCGCAGGAGGAGGAATACACCGCCTCGCTGGTCGCCGTGGATGCAGCCACCGGCAAGGAGCGCTGGCACTTCCGCACGGTCAACCACGACCTGTGGGACTACGACATCGGCCCACAGCCGAACCTGGTCGATTTCCCGGTTCCCGGCGGCGGCACCCGCCCGGCGGTGATCCAGGCCACCAAGTCCGGCCAGGTGTTCGTGCTCGATCGCGAAACCGGCAAGCCGATCATGCCAGTGCAGCAGATCCCGGTGCCGCAGGGCACCGACCACGGCGACTGGACCGCCAAGACCCAACCGGTGTCGCCGGGCATGCCCAACACCGTCGGCGCGCCGAGCAAGGGCTACGAGACCATCGTCGAATCCGACGCCTGGGGCATCACTCCGTTCGACCAGCTGGCCTGCCGCATTCAGTTCAAGCAGTTGCGCTACGACGGCATGTTCACCCCACCCAGCCTGGGCGGCTCGCTGTCGTTCACCGGCAACCACGGCGGCATCAACTGGGGTGGCGTGTCGGTGGACCTGCAGCGCGGCATCATGGTGATGAACAGCAACCGCCTGCCGTACACCGAGCACGTGTACCCGCGGCAGAAGATGGCCGAGCTGGGGGTGGTCTCGGTGTTCAACGGCAAGAGCAAGACGCCCGGCTACATGGCGCAGGAAGGCCTGGCCTACGGCGCGCGCAAGGAGCCGTGGATGTCGCCGCTGAACACGCCGTGCATCGCCCCGCCGTGGGGCTATCTCTCCGGCGTGGACCTGCGCACCCAGCAGGTGATCTGGCGGCGTCCGCTGGGCACCGGCTACGACCAGGGTCCGATGGGCATCCCGTCGAAGATGAAGTTCGAACTGGGCACGCCAAACAACAGCGGCTCGCTGGCCACCGCCGGCGGCGTCACCTTCATCGGCGCGGCGCTGGACAACTTCCTGCGCGGCTACGACACCCAGACCGGCAAGCTGCTGTGGGAAGTGCGGGTGCCGGCCGGCCCGCAGGCCGCGCCGCTGAGCTATACCGTGAACGGCAAGCAGTACATCGTGGCCGCGATCGGCGGCCACGACCGCATGGAAACCAAGCCGGGCGACAGCGTGATCGCCTGGACCCTGCCGGACGCCGCGCCAGCGAAATAACCGCCCGCGCTCGTGCTCCGATCGACCCGGGCCGGCCGTCGCAAGACGGCCGGTCGTGTGTCTGCCGGGCGCCGCTCTCCAGCCATCAGCGACAGATGCCCAAAGGCGGGCCGCCGGCGACATCGGCAGCGGCCGGCGCCGCGCGACTTATTGCGCCGCAACAAAAACAAGGTTTTCAGCGGCCTAGTTTGCCTATTCAGCTGCCGCTTTCCGACCAACGGTCAGCGCCATGGTCAAGCCGGCGAAGCTGCAGGCGAGGCAGGCGCTGGGCGAAGGCCGCTTCGAGCAACCCATCGATACCGCCGGCGACACGGCCGACACCGAGGCCGAACTGCGCCATTGTCGCTTCGTGATCCAGACGCTGGGCGACCTGGACACCAGGATCCGCATCGCCGACGACGAGGACCGCGTGCAACTTCGCCAACCGCAAGCTGCGGCAGATGCTGCGCGCAATCGAGCCGGACGTGCAGCGCTTCCGCCCCGAATTCCGCGCCGAGCAGTTCGTCGGCGTCAGCATCGGACTGGTGAACCACGCCGGCGCCACCATGCACGAGATCGTCGGCTCGGTGCAGCGCGTGACCGGGCTGATCGGCGAGATCAGCACCGCCAGCGCCGAGCAATCCAGCGGCATCGAGCAGGTCAAGCACACGGCGATGCAGCTGGACGAAGTGACCCAACGCAACGCCGCGCCGGTGGAAGAAGCCACCGCCGCGGCGCGCAGCATGGAACAACAGGCCGGCGGCCTGGCCACCGCGGTGGCAGTGTTCCGGATCGAGCCGGCCCGCGCGCAACCCGGCAACGGCAAGCTCACCCGGCTGGTGCGCGGCATCGGCTGAGCCGGCGCACTGCGCGATCGCCGTCCGCGACAGCGGACGCACGCGCTGCCGAGCGTACTGCCGCCATAGCCGCTTAGGCCGCGCATGCGCGCCGAAGCGGCGCTGAAGGTCACCTTGATCGGAGCGTGGCGCTGGCCGGCTGCAACCGCACCAGCCACGCGCACAGCGGCTGCAGCGGATACCCGCTGCGGCGTACTTCGGCATAGCCGACGTAACGCTGCCGCTGCGGTACCGAATGCAGCATGCGCAGCGCCTGCGGTAGCCGCGCGAACGCCGGCCCCAGCAGCGGCGCGAACAGCGGTGCGCTCAGTCCGCGATCCACGCAAGCGTCGCCATGCGCCCGCTGCGGCGGTCGCGGCGATAGGAAAAGAAGCGCTGCGCATCGGAGATCGTACACAGGCCGCCGCCGTGCACCTGCGCCGGGTCGATCCCCGCCGCGGCCAGGCGCTGTCGTGCCAACACATACAGGTCCACCCGCCAGTGTCCGGGGCGGGTCGCCACGAAAGCGCTGGCCGCGGCCGGATCGTGGCCGAGGAAAGCATCGCGCACGTTCTCGCCGATCTCGTACGCCTGCGGCCCCGCGGCCGGCCCCAGCCAGGCCTGCAACTGCGCCGGCGGCGTGCGCAGCGCGGCGACGCTGGCTTCCAGCACGCCGCCGGCCAGGCCCTGCCAGCCGGCATGCGCGGCGCCGACCTCGCTGCCGTCGCGGGCGGCGAACACCACCGGCAGGCAGTCGGCAGTCAGGATCGCCAGCACCACCCCGGGCACCGCGGTGACCGCGGCATCGGCGGTCGGCTCGGCGTCGATGCCGACCGCAGCCGGCGGCTGCTCGAAGCGCAGCACCTGCACCCCGTGCACCTGCCGCAGCCAGTGCGGCGGCGACGGCAGCGCCAGGCGCGCGGCCAGTGCGTCGCGGTTGCGCTGCACCGTGGCCGGATCGTCGCCGTCGGCGGCGCTGCGGTTGCCCAGGTTGAAGCGGTCGAACGGCGGCAGCGAGGCGCCTGCGCCGTAGCGCAGTGTGGTCAGCGCGCCTACCCGCGGCGATGCAGGCCAATCGGCGGCAAGGGCGAAGTCGGTCATGCGCGTGCGGCCCGCGGCGCCGCCGCACCGGCCACGCGGGCGAACCGCGCTGCCGCGCCCGCGCCACCTGCGCCCAGCCGTCCCATCCTCAGCGCCGCGCCTGCTCGGCGGCCAGCCGCGAATCGACGCGCAGCGCGGCCAGCAGCCGTTGCAGGTCGGCCGGCACCGCCGCGCTGGCGCGCACCGGCTCGCCAGTCAGCGGATGCTTAAATTCCAGCGTCTCGGCATGCAGCGCCTGGCGCTTGAAACCGCGCAGTTCGGCGATCAGTTCATCGGTAGCGCCCTTGGGCAGCTTCAGCGCGCCGCCGTACAGCGGATCGCCGATGATCGGGTGCTTCAGGTGCGCCATGTGCACGCGGATCTGGTGGGTGCGCCCGGTCTCCAGGCGGCACTCCAGCGCGGTATGCGCGCGGAACCGCTCGCGCAGCCGGTAATGGGTGACCGCATCGCGGCCGTCCTCGCGCACCGCCATGCGCAGGCGGTCGCGCGGGTGGCGGTCGATCGGCGCATTGGCAGTGCCGCCGGAGACCAGCGGCCCGGCCACCACCGCCAGGTACTGACGGTGCACGTCGCGCGCCGACAGCTGCGCCACCAGCGAGGTGTGCGCCGGCAGGGTCCGCGCCACTACCATCGCGCCGCTGGTGTCCTTGTCCAGCCGGTGCACGATGCCCGCCCGCGGCAGCGACGCCAGCGACGGGTCGCGGTACAGCAGTGCGTTGACCAGGGTGCCCGTGGGATTGCCGGCGCCCGGATGCACCACCAGCCCGGCCGGCTTGTTCAGCACGATGACCTGGTCGTCCTCGTACAGCACCTCCAGCGGGATGTCCTCGGGCAGCGCGTGGGTCTGGGTCTCCAGCACCACGTGCAGGCTGGCGATCTCGCCGCCGCGCAGGGCGTCGCGCGGCCGCGCAAGGGCGCCGTCCAGCAGCGCGTCGCCGGACTTGATCCATTCGGCCAGGCGCGAGCGCGAGAATTCGGGAAACAGTTCGGCCAGCACCGCGTCGAAGCGGCGGCCGGCGGCGTGGTCGGGCACACGCGCCTGGCGCGGGCCGTCGGAGGCAGCGTCCTCGGGGGTGTCCGGGAGGGTATTGGGCATGGAAATGGCACGGCCGGGTCGGAAAGGGAGGGTCGCGGCGGCCATAGTCAGTCGCCGGACAGGCCACTAGGCTATCATCGCCCCTTCGTATTCCTGACGTGTCCTGCCCGAACCCATGATCCGACGCTCCGTCCCGCTCTCCGCGCACGTCCGTTTCATCGCCCTGATGCTGGTCATGGTCGTCGTGGCGACGGGTTGCCACCGCCAGAAGAACAAGAATCCCGAGGAAGGGATGCCGGTGGACCAGTTGTACCAGAAGGCGCACACGCAGATGCAGACCAGCAACTGGGCCGGCGCCGAGGGCAGCTTCAAGCGCCTGATCGCGCAGTACCCGTACGGCCAGTACACCGAGCAGGCGATGATCGAATCCGCCTACGCCCAGTACAAGGCCGGCAAGCACGACGACGCGGTGTCCAGCATCGACCGCTTCATCCGCACCTACCCGACCCACCGCAACATCGCCTACATGTACTACCTGCGCGGGCTGTCCAACTCCAACCGCGACACGGTGTTCCTGCGCCGGGTGTGGTCGCTGGACCCGAGCCGCCGCGACCTGTCCACGCCGCAGCAGGCCTACGCCGACTTCAACATCGTCGCCGAGCGCTATCCGAACAGCCGCTACGCCGCCGATGCACGCCAGCGCATGATCGCACTGCGCAACGTGTTCGCCCAGCACGAGCTGGACAACGCGCTGTACTACCTGCGCCGCAACGCCTGGGTGTCGGCCGCTGGCCGCGCCAGCTACCTGCTGGAAACCTATCCGCAGAGCGCCTACCAGTACGACGCGGTGGCGGTGCTGGCCGACGCCTACACCCACCTGGGCAACAAGCCGTTGGCCGACGATGCGCGCCGGGTGCTGGAACTCAACGACCCCAAGCATCCATGGCTGACCGGGCATTGGCCGCAGTACCCGTGGATGATCCGCAAGCTGAACCCGTTCGCCGGCGAGAAGTCCGCCTCCACCGGGCAGTCCAACTCGCAGATGGCGAACTAGCCAACCTGCCGGGTGCAAGAAAACAGGGGCCACAAGGCCCCTTTTTCGTTTGGCGGCCAAGCCATTGCCGCTGTCATCCGTGGACCCGGCTGCACGCCAGGCTGCGCCCGCCCAGGACCGCGGCTGTCAGCACAGTGGCCGGCGGCAGCGCCCTGGACATGCGATCCCGGCCAATGGCACCGACCGCTACCAGTGTCGCGATCTGTGCTGCAACGCTCAGCCGCTGCGCGCCGAACGCAACTGTCGCTTGCGAGGCTCGATCCACTCCCACGCCGTCTCTGCGCGGCTGCGGCGCCGCCTGCCGCCACAACGCTCGCCGGCCCCTCTGCCGCTCCTGTCGCTCGCCCTCGCCGGCGCTCACTGCCTGCCAGCGCCGCCGCACCGGCCATCGTGTTCGCAGTCAACGACCACGACGACCGCCCCGCCTACCCGCTGAGCCAGGCCGTGGCCGTGGCCGTGTTCAAGCTGCTCGGCCAGCGCAATCTGCGCAGCCACCGCTTCGACGTGGATCCGCGCAACTTCGCCGTGCTGGATCGGCTGGTGGCGCTATCGCACCAGTACCGCATCGCCTTGCGGCCGATGGTGTACCCGATGTCGCGCGAGATCGGCTATCAGCTGGCGCGGCGCTACGCCGCCGACATCAAACTGCGGGAGATCGGCAACGAGCAGGACTACAGCCGCGACGGCGCGCGGGCACTCATCGACGCGATGACCGCGATGTACCGCGGCGTGAAGCAGGCCTCGGACGAACTCGGCGCCGGCCTGGAATTCACCATCAACATCACCGCCTGCAACAGCGACGATCATTCCGCGAACGCGCGCTGCCCCGGCGACCGCCGCGGCTCGCTGTGGCTCGTGGACATGACCGAAGCCTCGGGCTTCGATTTCGACCACATCAGCTTCCACTACTACCCGTTCCACCACGACCGCGGCTACTGGATGGACCTGTACCTGTGGCAGATGCGCGGCGCGGCGCAGAAGTACGGCGGCAAGGTGTTCTTCAAGGAGGTCAACTGCGCCGAGGTCTACGCCGGCAACAGCGAAGGCGGCGATGCCGGCGACGGCGCCCGCTACGACAGCGTGGCGCAGATCGTGCGCACCCTGCAGACCGACTAGGCCGACGTGATCGCCGAGATCAACCTCTACGAAACTGCTGGACCAGACCGATCTGCAAGGCGTGGAAGGCCACTTTGGCCTGATGTACGACCTGGCGCGGCCGAAGCCGACGCTGCAACTGCTGACCGATTTCGCAGATTGAGCGCGCCGGCCGCGCCTTCGCGCGCCGGGCGCCGTGGCCCGGCTATGCTTGAACGCATGTTCGAACTGCATCAGGTCACCCGCCGCTACGGCGACGCACTTGCGCTGGACCGGGTCGATCTGCGCATCGCCCCGGGCCGCAGCACCGCGCTGATCGGCCCCAGCGGCGCCGGCAAATCCAGCGTGCTGCGCATGCTGCTCGGGCTGGAATGGCCGGACGCCGGCGAGGTCCGCTTCCACGGCGAGCCGCTGCGCCGCAGTACCCTGCTGGCGCAACGCCGCCGCATCGGCTACGTGATCCAGGAAGGCGGGCTGTTCCCGCACCTGAGCGCGCGCGACAACGCCGCGCTGCTGGCGCAGACCCTGGGCTGGACGCGGCCGCAAATCGATGCCCGTTTGCACGAACTTGCCGCGCTGTGCCGCCTGCCCGAGACCTTGCTGGCGCGCTATCCGGCCGAACTGTCCGGCGGCCAGCGCCAGCGCGTTGGCCTGATCCGCGCGCTGCTGCTGGACCCGCCGGTGCTGCTGCTCGACGAACCGCTGGGCGCGCTCGACCCGATCGTGCGCCACGAACTGCAGACGCAGATGCGCGAGCTGTTCGCGCTGCTCGGCAAGACCGTGGTGCTGGTGACCCACGATGTCGCAGAGGCCGCCTACCTGGGCGACACCCTGGTGCTGATGCGCAGCGGCCGCATCGTGCAGCAAGGCAGCGTGCGCGAACTGCTGGATGCGCCGGCCGAGCCGTTCGTCGGCCAGTTTTTGCACGCGCAGCGCACGCTGGAGGACGCGCGGTGAGGGCCGCGATGCGCCGCCGCGCGGCGGCGCTGATCGTGCTCGCGGCGCTGTGCGCCCTGCTCGCCAGCACGGCGATGGCGGCGCCGGCCAAGGTGGTGGTCGGGTCGAAGAACTTCACCGAGGCGGTGGTGCTCGGCGAGATCGCCGCCGGCGCCGGGCGCCGGGCCGGCGTGGACGTCGAACACCGGCGCCAGCTCGGCGGCACCCGCATCCTGTGGCGCGCGCTGCAGCAGGGCTCGATCGACGCCTATGCCGAATACACCGGCACCCTGGCTACGGAACTGCTGCAGTTGCCCGACGCCGACGATGCCGCGCTGCGCCGCACCCTGGCGCAGCGCGGCCTGGCGATGAGCGCGCCGCTGGGCTTCGACAACACCTATGCGTTCGGCATGCGCCGGCAGCGCGCGCAGGCGCTGGGCATCGCCCGTGTCTCCGACCTGGCCGCGCATCCGTCGCTCAAGCTCGGGCTCAGCAACGAGTTCGTATCGCGCGCCGACGGTTGGCCCGGGGTGCGCGCGGCCTACCGACTGCCGCAGACCCCGACCGGGCTGGACCACGACCTGGCCTATCGCGCGCTGGACAGCGGCGCGATCGACATCACCGACCTGTACAGCACCGACGCCGAGATCCCCGCGCACGACCTGCTGGTGCTGCAGGACGACCGCCACTACTTTCCGCGCTACGCCGCGGTGTTCCTGTATCGCAACGACCTGGCGCAGCGCGCGCCGCAGTTCGTGCAGGCGCTGCAGGACCTGGGCGGACGCATCGACGCGGCGACCATGCAACGGCTCAACGCCGACGCGGAACTGCACAAACGCGCCGAAAGCGCGATCGCCGCGCAGTGGCTGGGCATCGCCGCACCGGCGCAGGACAGCCGGCTGGCGCGCCTGCTGCAACGCACCCGCGAACACCTGGCACTGGTTGGCCTGTCGCTGGGCCTGGCGCTGCTGGTGGCGCTGCCGCTGGGCATCGTAGCGGCCTATCGGCCGCGGCTCGGCCAGGTGCTGCTGTCGCTGACCGGGGTGCTGCAGACGCTGCCGTCGCTGGCGGTGTTCGTGTTCATGATTCCGCTGTTCGGGATCGGCGCCAAGCCGGCGATCGCCGCGCTGTTCCTGTACAGCCTGCTGCCGATCGTGCGCAACACCCATGCCGGCCTGACCAACATTGCCCGCGAATTGCGCGAAACCGCGGCGGCGATCGGCCTGCCGCCGGGCACGCGGCTGTGGCGGATCGAACTGCCGCTGGCCTTGCGCACCATCCTGGCGGGGATCAAGACCGCGGCGGTGATCAACGTCGGCACCGCCACCTTGGGCGCGCTGATCGGCGCCGGCGGCTACGGCCAGCCGATCCTCACCGGCATCCGCCTGGACGACATCGGCCTGATCCTGGAAGGCGCGGTGCCGGCGGCGGTACTGGCGTTGCTGGTACAGGCGCTGTTCGAGGGCCTGGAGCGCTGGCTGACTCCGCGCGGCCTGCGCCTGGCGGCGCGTCGCTGAAGCCTGCGCGTCCTCGCCGCAAGCCCCTGTAGGAGCGGCTTCAGCCGCGACGAACGAAGCCAGGCACCTTGGCGGTTTGCTCGCCTGTCGGGGCTGAAGCCTCTCCTGCAGTGCACTCAACAGGCTGGCTGCAAATTCTTCCAGAAACGATCAAAGCCCGCGCTCACCCGCGCGCCGCAGCAACCATCTCCCGCGCCAGCCCACGCATCGCTTCCGGCGTCAGCTGCAGGTACGGCGCGATGCGCAACGCGCCGTGGCGGTGCGTGCAGATCACCTGCGCGCGTTGCAGCCACGGCAGCAAGGCGTGCAGCGCAGACGCCGGCGGACGCAGCGCGGACAGATGCGGTGCATGCCCAGGCACCGTCCAATCGCCAACACCCTGCGCCTGTAGCTCATCCTCGAACGCCGCAGCAAGTTCACCCAGCCGCGCGGCGATCCGCGCCGGCTGCCAGTGCTGCAGCTGCTGCAGCGCCGCGCTGGCCATCGCCAGCCGCAACGGTTCGGCCACGCCACCGGCATCGAAGCGGCGCGCGCCGGCGCGGAACGGCGGCGGCGCTGCGGCCGGGAAGTTCCAGTCCGCGCCAGGATCGCGCGCCTGCCAGTGGTGCTCGATCGGCACCCCGTGCGTGCGCCAGTGCGGCGAGGCCCACAGCCAGGCCAGTCCCATCGGCCCGAGCAGCCATTTGTGCCCGACCGCCACCACGAAGTCCGGCCGCCACGCCGCCAGCCGCGCCGGCAGCACGCCCAGGCTCTGGCTCAGGTCCAGCACCAGCGCCGCGCCCGCCGCATGCACGCGCGCTGCGATGCGCTCCAGGTCCAGCAGCGCGCCGTCGCGCCAGTAGGCATTGGGCAGGGTCGCGATGCGCACCCGCGGCTGCGCGTCCAGCGTCGCCAGCACCGCCTCGGTCCAGTCCTGTTGCGGTTCGCGCCGCACCACCGCCAACTGCGCGCCGGTCTCGGCGCAGCGCTGCTGCCACAGCAACAGGTTCGACGGAAACTGGCCATCGAGCAGCAGCACCGCATCGCCGGCCGCCAGCGGCAATTGCCGCGCCGCGCTGGCCAGGCCGTAGGCGGCCGACGGCACCATCGCCACGCCGTCCACGTCGCCCTCGAACAGGGTCGCGGCGGCCAGGCCGCGCAGCTGTTCGATCTGCGCGCGCCAGACGTCGAAGGACAGTGTCCACGGCGCGATCGACTGCGCCAATGCCGCCTGCCCAGCGGCAAGCACGCTGGCCAGCCGCGGGCCTTTGCTGGCGGTGTCCAGATACCGCACGCCCTCGGGCAGGACGAAGGCATGCGGCGCCTGCAGGAAGTCGAGCGGCGCCATCGGCGGCGCGTTGCAAGCCGCGGTGGACGGAGTGGACGGAGCGGTTGGCATGTTGGCCTGCGGCGCTATCTGCAATCGACGACCCCATCATGCCGCATCTCGGGGAGGCTGCCGATCAAGGGTAGCCGGGTGGCGTGGACTGGCCGAGCAACACGCGTCCCGCGCTCTGCCAGTGGCCTTCGGCCAGCAGCGCGTGCTGCGCCACGACCAGCGCATCGTGCAGGTAACGCTGCATCGGCTCGGCGCAAAAGATGGCGGACGTGCCGGCCAGGGTGAAGGCGGCGCGCGCCACGTCGGCGCCTGCGCGGGCGGCATTGGTCGAGGCAAGGCGCAACAGGTTGACCTGCTGCGGGTCGACCGCATCGCCCGCCAAGGTCGCCTGCCAGACGCTTTCGGTGGTTTCGTAAAAAAACGCGCGCGCCGAACGCAACTGCGCTTCGGCCTTGGCCAGTTCGATCTGCACATAGGCGCGATCGGCCAGGTTGGGCGCACCGGTGATCGCCACGCGGCCATCGGCCACGGCCACGATCTCGTCCAGCGCCGCACGCGCCACGCCCAGGCCGACCACTGCCAGCACCTGCGCGGCAAAGGCAATCGACGGGTAGCGATACAGCGGCGCCGCCAGGGTCGGCGCACCGCCGCGGATGAAGGTCCACTCCGGCCGCACGACCGCGGCATCCACGACCACATCGTGGCTGCCGGTGCCCTGCATGCCGATGACGTCCCAACCGTGTTCGATACGCACCTGGTCGCGCGGCAGCACCGCCATGCGCGGCAGACCCGGTACCGGGTCGGTATCCAGGGCGATGCCCACGCCCAACAGCGACGCCGCGGTGCAGCCGCTGCTGAACTTCCAGCGACCGGCCACGTGGATGCCATCGGCTCTGGCCTGCGCGGCCTGCGGCGGGAACACCGCCCCGGCGAACACCACGTCTGGGCCATCGGCGTAAATCCGCTGCAGGGTTTCCAGCGGCAACGCGGCCAAGTACTTGATCGAGGCCCCGAAACTGGCGACCCAACCGGTCGATCCATCGGCCTGGCTGATACGCTCGATCAGCTTGCAAAACTCCGCAGGGCCGACCTCGTCGCCGCCCATGCTGCGCGGCACCAGCGCGCGATACACGCCCACCCGGCGCAGCTTTTCCACGATATCCGGCGCCAGGCAAGCCTGCTCGACAAACTCGTCGCGGCGCTCACGGATTTCCGACAACATGGCCTCAAGCGCGGCGTACAGGGGCAATGGCGGCCTCACATCGCTGGCAACAGCCGCCATTGTGTGCCCCGTGGCGCGGCGTTTCTGCGACGCCCTTCTAACCTATCGACGCATGTCACCGAATCGGCCACGCGATTCGACACATACGTAAACGTATGGAAACTCGGCAGGTCAACGCGATTTTTCGCCGCACATGACGGCATATTCACGTTCGTCCCCTAAGCTTGCTGGATGCAAGCGACCTCTTCGGCGGCATCCCCCTCGCCCGCAGCGTCCAGCGTGTCGTTGGCGGCCCATTTCCGCAGCGTACGCCAGCGCACCAGCCTGCTCGCCGCGCCACTGAGCGAGGAAGACGCGATGGTGCAGAGCATGGACGATGCCAGTCCGGCGAAATGGCATCTGGCGCATACCACCTGGTTCTTCGAACGCTTCGTGCTGGGTGCCGACACCGGCTACCGCGCGATCGACCCGCAGTGGGACTACCTGTTCAACAGCTACTACCAGAGCGTCGGCCCGATGCATGCGCGGCCGCGCCGCGGCGTGCTGTCGCGCCCATCCATGGCGCAGGTGCGCGACTACCGCACCGAGATCGAGGCGCGGGTGCTGGCGCGGCTGCAGGCCGGCGACCTGTCGGCGCAGACGCTGCAGGTGCTGGAATTGGGCCTGCATCACGAGCAGCAGCACCAGGAGCTGCTGCTGACCGACATCAAGCACGCGTTCTGGAGCAACCCGCTGGCTCCGGCGTATCGCGACGATCTGGCTATGGCGCAAGCGCCGGCCACGGCGTTGCGCTGGATCCAGCGCGACGAGCAAATGTGCGAGATCGGCGCGCCCGGCTGGCCCGCACATGCCGGCTTCGCCTACGACAACGAATCGCCGCGGCACCGCGTGCTGGTGCCGGCGCATGCGCTGGCCAGCCGTCCAGTGAACAATGCCGAATACGCTGCGTTCGTCGCCGACGGCGGCTACCGCAACGTCGCCCTGTGGCTCAGCGACGGCTGGGCGCGGCGCAGCGCCAACGATTGGCAGCGGCCGCTGTACTGGCACGCCGACGGCGCGCGCGAGTTCACCCTGGGCGGCTGGCGCGAGCGCGACCCGCATGCGCCGGTCTGCCACATCAGCCTGTTCGAAGCGGACGCCTATGCGCACTGGGCGGGCGCCCGCCTGCCGACCGAAGCCGAATGGGAGCAGGCCGCCACCGGCGTGGCCATCGCCGGCAACTTCGTCGACACCGACGCATTGCACCCGCGCTCCGCAGCGCACGGCGAAGCCGGCCTGCAGCAGTTGTTCGGCGATGTCTGGGAATGGACCGGCAGCGCCTACCTGGCCTACCCCGGCTTCCGGCCTTGGTCGGGCGCGCTGGGCGAATACAACGGCAAATTCATGAATGCGCAGTGGGTGTTGCGCGGCGGCAGCTGCGCCACGCCGCACGACCACATCCGCGCCAGCTACCGCAACTTCTTTCCCTCCGATGCGCGCTGGCAATTCGCCGGCGTGCGCCTGGCCAAGGACCCCGCATGAACGCCGCGACCGCCCGCGCCCTGACCGAAGCCGCGCTCACCGACCTGCACCCGCAGCCCGACGACATCGCCGCCGACGCGATCGCCGGCCTGTCGCGCAGCCCCAAGCAACTGCCGTCCAAGTATTTCTACGACGCCGAGGGGTCGCGCTTGTTCGAGGCGATCACCCGCCAGCCCGAGTACTACCTGACCCGCACCGAGCTGGATCTGCTGGAAGCGCGGATGCCGTCGATCGCGCAGGCGGTGGGCGGCGGCGCGCACGTGGTGGAACTGGGCAGCGGCAGCGGACGCAAGACCGAATTGCTCCTGGAAGGCCTGCGCGCGCCGGTGGCCTACACCCCGATCGAGATCTCGCGCGACATGCTGATGTCCAGCACCGCGCGCCTGGCCGAGCGCTTCCCGCGCATCCAGATGCTGCCGGTCTGCGCCGACTTCACCACCCCGGTGGCGCTGCCGGCGCCGCAGCGCAGCGCGCGCCGCACCCTGGTGTTCTTCCCCGGCTCCACGCTAGGCAACTTCACCCGCGACGACGGCATCCAGCTGCTGCGCTCGATGCGCGAAACCATGCGCCACGACGGCTGCGCGCTGATCGGCGTCGACTTGATCAAGGACGTGTCGATGCTGGAAGCGGCCTACAACGACGCGGCCGGGATCACCGCCGAGTTCACCTTGAACCTGCTGCGCCGCCTCAACCGCGAGATCGGCAGCGACTTCGACCTGCAGCAGTTCCGCCACCGCGCGGTGTATGCGCGCGAACGCCAGCGCATCGAGACCTTCCTGGTCAGCCAGCGCGCGCAGCAGGTGCACGTGGCCGGACACCGCTTCGATTTCGCCGCAGGCGAAGCCATGCAGGTCGAATACAGCCAAAAATACAGCGACCAGAGCTTCGGCGAGATGGCCGCGGCCGCCGGTCTGCGGGTCAGCCACGGCTGGAACGCGCAAGGCGATGCGTTCGGATTGCGGTTGCTGCAGGCGGTGTGAGGGAGGCCGGGACTCGGGACCGGGGACTCGGGACTCGCACAGCGGCATGCGCGGCGGCGCCGTTTTCCGGCTGCGGACGCCTGCCATGGCCCGCACCTACAGGAGCGGCTTCAGCCGCGACCGGCACCCACCGATCATGGAACTTGCGACGAAGCGCCGCGAAACCGCGGCATTGCCTCCCGCCTACGCCTGATACCCGTTGCTGATCGGATAACGGCGCTCGCGACCGAACGCGCGCCGCGACACCTTCGGTCCCGGCGCGGCCTGGTGCCGCTTCCATTCGGTGATGCGTACCAGCCGCACCACGTGATCGACCACCTCCGCGGCGTAGCCGGCAGCGACGATCTCGTCGCGGGATTCCTCCTGGTCGACATAGCGGTACAAAATGCCATCCAGCACGTCATACGGCGGCAGCGAATCCTGGTCGGTCTGGTTGGCGCGCAGTTCCGCCGACGGCGGCCGCGCGATCACCGCCGACGGGATCACCGGCGCGCCGCCCACCGTGTTGCGCCATTTCGCCAGGTCGAACACCTCCGTCTTGTAAAGATCCTTTAGCGGCGCATAGCCGCCGCACATGTCGCCGTAGATGGTGGCGTAGCCGACCGCGTACTCGCTCTTGTTACCCGTGGTCAGCAACAGCCCGCCGAACTTGTTGGCCAGCGCCATCAGGATCACGCCGCGGCTGCGCGACTGCAGGTTCTCTTCGGTGACATCGGGCTGGGTTCCTTCGAACAACGGACCGAGGGCCTGCAACAGGCCCTCGAACGCCGGCTCGATCGCCACCGTCTCCAGCTTCACCCCCAGCGCGCGGCACTGCTCATCGGCCAAGTCGTTGGACATGTCGGCGGTATAGCGCGACGGCAGCCGCACCGCGGTGACGTTGTCCGCCCCCAACGCGTCCACCGCCATCGCCAGCACCAGCGCCGAATCGATGCCGCCGGACAGGCCCAGCCACACCTTGGAAAACCGGTTCTTGCCGCAGTAGTCGCGCAGCCCGCGCACCACCGCGCGCCAGGCCAGCGCGTCCATGCTTTCGTCGCCATCGTCGATCCAGCGCAACGGGGTGAACGCACGCGTCTGCGTGGCGTAGTCCACCACCAGCCATTGGTCGGTGAACGCCGCCGCGGCCGGATGCACGCTGCCGTCGCCATCGGCGACCACCGAGGCGCCGTCGAACACCAGCGCATCCTGGCCGCCGACGACGTTGAGATAGGCCAGCGCCGCACCGGTCTCGCGGGTGCGCTCGGCCAGCAACGCATCGCGCTGCGCATGCTTGCCGCGCTCATAGGGCGAGGCGTTGGGCACCAGCACCAGTTCGGCACCGTTGCGCACGGTATCGGCCAGCGGCTCGGGGAACCACAGGTCCTCGCAGATCACCAGACCGACCGGCGTGCCGTTGACCTCGAACACGCAGCTGCCGCCATCCGGATCGACATCGAAATAGCGGCGCTCGTCGAACACCGCGTAATTGGGCAGTTCGCGCTTGCGGTAGGTGGTTTCGATCTGCCCGCCGCGCAGCACGCTGGCCGCGTTGTAGACCACGCTGCCGGCGCTCTGCGGCCAGCCGATCACCGCCACGATGCCGTGCACGCGCGCCGCGATGCGCTGCACCGCCAGTTCGCAATCGGCGAGGAAGCCGGGCCGCAGCAACAGGTCCTCCGGCGGATAGCCGCTGACCGCCAGCTCCGGGAACAGCACGATGTCGGCGCCGTATTCGTCGCGCGCCTCGTCGATCATCGCGATGATGCGATCGGTGTTCCGGGCCACGGCGCCGACCGGGAAATCGAACTGGGCCATGGCGATGCGAAGGGAAGAAGACATGGACGACCTTGCAGGAACGGGAAAGGGACGACATGCCGCGCGCGCGAAGGCTCGCTGCCGACGGCATGGCGCCGGCAGCAGCGGAGCCGGCACATCCGCACGACAGCAATGCGCAGTGTAGCGCCGCGCCGCGCCGCGCCGCGGCCGACGATCCGCGGCCCTACGCCAATGCGCCGCAGGCGGGCGCAGTCGAGGCAAGACCACAACGCCTGGGCCGCGGCGGGCCGAGGCGGATGGGAGCGGCGCCGATTTCCGTTCGCCTTGTCGATCACGACTTCGTGGGCGGAAACGCACTTGTCACGCCACTCATTATTATGCGCGTGAGCGCGTCTTGCCTCCGCGATCATTTGCAGCAAAATTTTCAAGGAGATCCAAACCATGAAAGTTTCAAGTGAAACTAGCTCGCATTCACTGTCAACCGATTGGATCCAGGAGGAGGAATCGTCTGCTTCGTCAAGCGAATCGACGGTGCATATAACGCCTCATCAGCAGGCTCAGACGATCAATCCGGCCCTTGCAGCGTTGCCTCGCCGTCCAGGGATGCGGCCGCATGGCGGAGCTTCGACGTCGTCCGCAGCGCCGAGCAGCGTTCTCGGCAAGCGTTCCGCAGCGGATGCGGAAGATAAAACAGCGGCAAGACCCCTCAAGAAAACCTCCAACAGGGAGGTTGTGCCTATTATGACACTCCTGAGGTCCGGCGGTCATCGGGTTGATGATCAAAACAATCTCATTGCATATTTTGTTCGCCAGTCCCCAGCGCAAATCGACCCGGAAATGCTCGCGCAGCATTTGAACAGCAGCAACATCAGCTACGAACTCCCCATATTATCGCAAAGAGTTCCAGCAAAAATATCCCATAAAGATGCATATCCGACGGATAATTTTTTGATGAATCGCGACCTGCTTCCCGACGAATTCACTCGATCACACGTTTCAGTGTGGGGAATTTCGCGCCCGAGGGCGTATACATTGGATCGCGAGTTAGACGCGCCACAGCATTCCGGGCCTCTGAAAAAGGTCGGCACTTATTTCGAACAAAAACAGAATAATTATAGAAATCTTTGCCGTGACGGCGTACTTCCCACACTGGATGGATCGACAGAATGGGGCTTTCCGGTGGACATGGACCCCTTGAATACAGCGGGACCCTATCACGATTACAACGTAGAAAGCCATGCTGCATATGCAAGCAACAAACCTCAAAAGCCCCATGGAAGCCCTGCTGCCATGGATCTCCCCACCAGCAAATTGGAACTGTGGCAATTTTCGGTACATACCGAAGAGGAAAGCCCCGCCCACCCGGAAGAAATAGATAGATTGAATGTTTGCTACCCGAATTCAAAAATCCCCCGGCCGATTGGCGAAATCGGGTCGGTAAAATTGGCGACGACGGTCGACTGCCATGAGCTTGGCCCGAAATATCTATTATTCCGTGCAGCCTCGAGCGTGGATGATCGAAATCCACAGAGCAAACGGCAGCTCGTTGTCGTTGGGAAGGGCCATCAGCCCCCCCTTCAGTGTCACCTGAGCAGACGTCGACTGGGGAAATAGATTTACCCCGGCTGCGAGTATCCTTTGATGCTTCTGACGGCGAGGTTCTGGCCACGCAAATTGGCGGACCCTTCTTCTCCGTGCAAGACACCAGGCCGACATCGACGCATTACCGAAAAGACGGGCAAGAAAAACACGCCATTGAAGTATTCAAAGAAAACGACAACACCTTGAATCCATGGGAATTGCTGAAGAAACACGCGGGGACTGCGACACCCGGAAAACTGAAAGACATTAAATTCAAGCACGCATGCTCCGTCGACAAAAACATCAACATGAAAAATTTAGCAAAAATCCTGCATGACAACAAAGAATTGTCGGCCTGGCTGGCGCATGATTCCGGAGCCGACGTGATATATATCAGAAAGGAGGCGGAAAATCCTCACTTGCATGATGAAGTGGCTGGCCTTGGGGACTTGATTGGAACGCTCCAGAATGCCGGACTGATCAATGACTATGACGAGATCCGGGTGTCCACAAGCAGAAACCCCGTCACTCTTAATAAACGCTTACCGATTCGTGAGACCTATCGTGAGGCCTACATCAATGCACCGCGCGAGACAGATCCGATCCGTACTGCTGAACTCCCAATGGGTTCGCAAAGCTACGTGGACTGGGCACTGAAGACGGCGATGAAGGCCAAGGAAAAGCTTAGCGATTTTCTTGGAACCAACCCAGACTGACCTCATTCGCGTCAAGAATGGCACGAAAATGCGTTGCGGCGGCAAAACGCGAAAATATTCGACCTCCACTAAAGAGTCGCGGGGCGTGAGAGTCGCGGGGCGTGCTGGCACGCGGCGCAGGGACGCCAGCCGGCAGCTGTCCGGCACGGCGTGCTGGAACCACCTCCTTGCCCTGGCCATCGAGCGTATAGGCGACCACGTCTCGCCCAGCGCCTCCATGCCCTCGCGGCCGCCGGCGGCGATCCCCACATATTGCTTGCCGCCCACCGCATAGACCGAGGGCGTGGCATGGCAGCCCGCCGGCAGCTTGGCGTCCCACAGGTCGTGATGCACCAGTTGCTGCGCCCACACCCGGCGCCCGCTGTGCAGTTCCAGCGCCACCAGCGAATTGGCATCGCGGTTGTCGCCGATCGAGCTGCCTAGCTGGACCAGTCGCGCGGCGCCGCCGCGCAGATCCCGCCAGCGCCGAGCGCCAGTCCCGCACCGCATACCGCTGCCCGCCATCTGCTGCCCACCGGTGCCGCTCCCTGCCATCGTCAGAAGTGGCGGCGAGTATCGGGGGAAGCCCGCCGGCCTGTGGCCCGGAACGAACGCCGCAGTGATCAATGGCGGCCGCGCAGGGACGAATGGACTCCCGTACAAGCACTCGCTGCGGGCGGCAAACGCATTGCGGAATTTCAGCCGCGACGCGTAGCCTCTCAGGGACTGGCTTCGGAATCTGTCGGAACTGAGGTCCCTCCCACAGGGCATCCAGCGACAATCGCTACGCTGCTTCTTGTGCAAGCCGATGTCAGTGGCGACGCACTGTGCCGGCATCCGCGCAGACGCGCGCGTCCAACGGCGGCGCCACGAAAAAGGCCCCGCTTTCGCGGGGCCCGATTCGACGCTCGCTGGTGGCAACCATGGCCGCCAGCGCACGGCCCCCGCATGCGGCACGGACGCGCCGCACACCGGACCGCGCGTTGCTTACTTCACCAGCGACGCGATCGCCGCACCCAGATCGCCCGGAGAACGCACGGTCTTGACGCCAGCGGCTTCCATCGCCGCGAACTTGCCGGCGGCGGTGCCCGAACCGCCCGAAGCGATCGCACCGGCATGGCCCATACGCTTGCCCGGAGGGGCCGAGGCGCCGGCAATGAAGCCGACCACCGGCTTCTTGACGTGGGCCTTGATGTACTCGGCACCGGCTTCCTCGGCGTCGCCGCCGATCTCGCCGACCATGATGATGCCCTGGGTTTGCGGGTCTTCGTTGAACAGCTTGAGGCAGTCGACGAAGTTCAGGCCGTTGATCGGGTCGCCGCCGATGCCGATGACAGTGGACTGGCCCAGGCCGGCGGCGGTGGTCTGCTTCACGGCTTCATAGGTCAGCGTGCCCGAACGCGACACGATGCCGATCTTGCCCGGCATGTGGATGTGGCCAGGCATGATGCCGATCTTGCACTCGCCGGGGGTGATCACGCCGGGGCAGTTCGGCCCGATCAGGGTCACGTCCGGGTGCGACTTCAGCACGTTCTTGACCCGCAGCATGTCCAGCACCGGGATGCCTTCGGTGATGCAGACGATGACCTTGATGCCGGCCGAGGCCGCTTCCAGGATCGCGTCGGCCGCGAACGGCGGCGGCACGTAGATCACCGACGCGTCGGCGCCGGTGGCGTCGACCGCTTCGCGCACGGTGTTGAACACCGGCAGGTCGATGTGGGTGGTGCCGCCCTTGCCCGGGGTCACGCCGCCGACCACCTGGGTGCCGTACTCGACCATCTGGGTCGCGTGGAAAGTCCCCTGCTGGCCGGTAAAGCCCTGCACGATGACTTTCGTCTTCTTGTTGATCAAAACAGACATGAATTCTTCCTAGTCTCGTGGGTTCAGGCAGCGACGGCTGCGACGACCTTCTTGGCGCCATCGTTGATGTCGTCGGCCGGGGTGATGGCCAGGCCGGAGTCGGCCAGCAGCTTCTTGCCTGCCTCGACGTTGGTGCCTTCCAGACGCACCACCACCGGCACCTTGACGTCCACTTCCTTGACCGCGGCGATGATGCCCTCGGCGATCATGTCGCAGCGGACGATGCCGCCGAAGATGTTGACGAAGATGGCCTTGACCTTGTCCGAGGACAGGATCAGCTTGAACGCCTCGGTCACGCGCTCCTTGGTGGCGCCGCCGCCGACATCCAGGAAGTTGGCCGGCGCGCCGCCGTTGAGCGCGATCACGTCCATGGTGGCCATGGCCAGACCGGCGCCGTTGACCATGCAGCCGATGTTGCCGTCCATGGTCACGTAGTTCAGGTCGTACTCGCTGGCGCGCACTTCGGCCTCGTCTTCCTGGGTCTTGTCGCGCATGGCGGCCAGATCCTTGTGGCGGAAGGTGGCGTTGTCGTCGGAGTTGACCTTGCCGTCGAGCGCGTACAGGTCGCCGCTGTCCAGGATCGCCAGCGGGTTCAGTTCGACCAGCGCCAGGTCCTTTTCGTTGAACAGGGTGTACAGGCCGCCCATGATCTTGGCCAGCTGGTTGGCCTGCTTGGCGTTGAGGCCGAGCTTGAAGCCGATCTCGCGCGCCTGGTAAGGCTGCAGGCCTTCGACGAAGTTCACGTTGAGGGTCTGGATCTTCTCGGGGGTCTCGGCTGCGACCTGCTCGATGTCCACGCCGCCTTCCGACGAGGCGATGTAGGTGATCGACTGGGTGCCGCGGTCCACCAGCACCGACAGGTACAGTTCCTTGGCGATCTCGCCGGCCTCGGTGACCAGCACCAGGCTGATCGGCAGGGCCACGCCAGCGGACTGGTAGGTTTCCATCGAGGTGCCGAGCATCTTGGCCGCCGCAGCCTTGACGTCGTCGGTGGTCTTGCAGAACTTCACGCCGCCGGCCTTGCCGCGGCCGCCCGCGTGGATCTGGGCCTTGACCATCCAGGGGCCATTGCCCAAGGCATTGGCCGCTTCGACAGCTTCTTCGGGCGTGGACGCGACGCGTCCGGCCGGGACCGGGATGCCGTAGTCGGCAAACAGTTGTTTCGCCTGGTATTCGTGGAAATTCATGCGTCACCGTGGGAAAAGGAACGACCGTCGCGCAGCGATCCGGGCCGTTGAATGTGGGCCTGAATGGTACGGACGGGCCGCATATTGTGGCCGACCCTGGGCGGCGGCGCAAAAGCGCCGTTCCGGCGCCCGCAAAACGGCGCCTCCAGCAGGGTGCCAACGCCCCGATCGCGCCCCTGCCATGGCATTCCACGACGCGCGCCCTATACTCGCGCCGTCCGTCGCCTGGCTGGAGTCCGGCTTGACCACAAGCGCCTCGCTCATTGATCGCATCGAGTCCATCCCGCGCCGCGAGTTGTATTTCTTCGCGCTGTACCGGGTGCTGGTGGCCGGGCTGATCGCCGCGCTGGTGTTCAGCCCGTTGAGCGTGCTGGTCGGCGAGCCGCGGTTCCCGCAATTGGCGGTCGGGCTGGCCGGCGCCTACCTTCTGGTGGCGCTACTGCTGCTGCTGTGGGGGCGCAATGAACGCCACCTGATCCCGATCGTATTCTGCAGCGCGACCGCGGACATCGCCGCGGCCACCCTGGCCGCGCACGCGCTGCCGGCGGCCAGCGCAGGCATCGCGATGATGCTGCTGTTCAACGTCGCCGCCGCGGCGATGCTGCTGCCGCTGCACTACGGCCTCGGCGTCGCCCTGAGCGCCAGCGCGGCGACCCTGCTGGAATACCTGTGGACCTCGCTGGACGGCGGCGAGAGCACCCGCAGCCTGGCCGAACTGGCGATGTTCGCCACCAGCTACCTGGCGGTGGCCTACATCTGCCACCAGATCGGGCAGCGCGCGCGCAGCAGCCAGAGGCTGGCCGACCGGCGCGGCGCCGAAGTGGCCAATCTCTACGAAATCAACGAGCTGATCATCCGCCGCATGCGCACCGGGGTGCTGGTGGTGGATGCGCAGAACCGCGTCACCCTGGCCAACGAGGCCGCTTCGGTACTGCTCGGCGACGCCGACGGCAACAGCGCCAGCGGCCGCCTGAACCTGCTCAGTGCCGCGCCGGAGCTGGGCAAGCGGCTGCAACGCTGGCGCAACGGCTGGAACCACGAAGAAACCCCGCTGCAGCTGTCGCCGGACCAGCCCGAGGTGCAGCCGCGCTTCGCCCGGTTGCTGAGGGAAGGCGACCTGACCCTGGTGTTCCTGGACGATGCGACGGTGGTGTCGCGGCGCGCCGAATCGCTGACCCTGTCGGCGCTGGGCCGCTTCTCGGCCAGCCTGGCGCATGAGATCCGCAACCCCCTGGCCGCGATCAGCTACGCCTCGCAGCTGCTCGAGGAGTCGCCGGCGATCGGCGACGCCGACCGCCGCCTGCTGCAGATCATCCACATGCAGTGCCAACGCACCAACGGCATCGTCGAGAGCGTGCTGGGGCTGGCCCGGCGCGAGCGCTCCAATCCGGAGAACCTGGACATGGGCGTGTTCGTGCGCCGCTTCGTGCTGGAATACCGGCAGACCCTGTCGATCGAGACCGACAGCCTGGAAGCCATCCTGGCCCCGCAGCCGGTGCACGCGCTGGTCGATCCCAAGCACCTGCACCAGATCCTCAGCGCGCTAGTGCACAACGCGCTCAAGTACGGCCGGGTGATGGAGGAACCGGCGCGGGTGCGGCTGCGCGTGGCGATGCAGGAACGCAATGCCATCGTCGATGTCATGGACCGCGGCCCCGGCATTCCCGAAGCGGTGGCCGCGCAGCTGTTCCGCCCGTTCTTCACCACCTCCGAGCACGGCACCGGGCTGGGCCTGTATATCGCCCGCGAACTGTGCCGGGCCAACCAGGCACGCCTGGAATACGTCCCGGTGCCGGCCGGCGGCGCCTGCTTCCGCGTGACCTTGCCCGGCCCGCACACCATGCTCTCGGGTTGAAACGCACGTCACCAAAGACCCTGCCACGTCGATGATGTGGCACCCACTCGCATCTTGGCTCTCTTTTCCGCACATGAACGAAACCCGAAGCGCCCTGGTCGTCGACGACGAACGCGACATCCGCGAGCTGCTGGTGCTGACCCTGGGCAGGATGGGGCTGCGCATCAGCACCGCCGCCAACCTCGCCGAAGCGCGCGAACTGCTGGCGAGCAACCCCTACGACCTGTGCATCACCGACATGCGCCTGCCCGACGGCAACGGCATCGAACTGGTCAGCGAGATCGCCCGCCACTACCCGCGCACGCCGGTGGCGATGATCACCGCCTTCGGCAGCATGGACCTGGCAGTGGAAGCGCTGAAGGCCGGCGCCTTCGACTTCGTCAGCAAGCCGGTGGACCTCCACGTGCTGCGCGGCCTGGTCAGGCACGCGCTGGAACTCAACAACAGCGAACGCGCAGCGCCGCCGCCGCCAGCGCAGGCCAGCCGCCTGCTCGGCACCTCGGCCGCAATGGACGTGCTGCGCGCTACCATCGCCAAGGTCGCGCGCAGCCAGGCGCCGGTCTACATCCTCGGCGAGTCCGGGGTCGGCAAGGAGCTGGTCGCGCACACCATCCACGAGCAGGGCGCGCGCGCGGCCGGGCCGTTCGTGCCGGTCAACTGCGGCGCGATCCCGGCCGAACTGATGGAAAGCGAATTCTTCGGCCACAAGAAGGGCAGCTTCAGCGGCGCGCATGCCGACCAGGCCGGCCTGTTCCAGGCCGCGCACGGCGGCACCCTGTTCCTGGACGAAGTGGCCGAGCTGCCGCTGCCGATGCAGGTCAAGCTGCTGCGCGCGATCCAGGAGAAATCGGTGCGCCCGGTCGGCGCATCGACCGAAGTGCCGACCGACGTGCGCATCCTCTCGGCCACTCACAAGGACCTGGCCGACCTGGTCGCCGACGGCCGCTTCCGCCACGACCTGTACTACCGCATCAACGTGATCGAACTGCGCGTGCCGCCGCTGCGCGAGCGCGGCGGCGACCTGCCGCAACTGGCCGCAGCGATCCTGGCACGGCTGGCCAAGAGCCATGGCCGGGCCACCCCGCTGCTGTCGCCGTCGGCGCTGGACGCGCTGAACCGCTACGCCTTCCCCGGCAACGTGCGCGAACTGGAGAACATCCTCGAGCGCGCCCTGGCGATGGCCGAAGACGCCCAGATCAGCGCCGCCGACCTGCACCTGCCGCAGCCCGGCAACAACGCCCGTGCCGCGGCCGAAGCCGCGCCCGTACTGCCGCCCGGCGTGATCGACATCGACCCGACCTCCTCGGCCCTGCCCTCCTACATCGAACAGCTCGAGCGCGCCGCGATCCAGAAGGCGCTGGAAGAGAACCGCTGGAACAAGACCCGCACCGCCGCCCAGCTCGGCATCACCTTCCGTGCGCTGCGCTACAAACTGAAGAAGCTGGGGATGGAGTAGAAACGCCAGAAATGGGGAATCGGGATTGAGATTCCCGCCCATGAATTCGGCCCAAGTAAAAAATTCGGATCAAGGCCAGAACGAAGAGCCGCTGCTCCGCTCTTGCGAATCGCCAATGCCAAAGGCCGAATCCCGGCCCATTGCCCAGTCCGGTATAATGAGCAAGCACGGCACCGAAGGGAACAGCCATGAAAAAGCTCAAGCGCGAGACGCTCGTTCTGCACTACCACGCGACCCGCCGGGAAAATTTCGCCGCCAGCCAGCGGCTGGAAGGCATCAAGACCACCGCCACGGCGATGGACAATCTTGCCCCCTTGCCCAGTAAGGACGCGCTGCGCAAGAAATACCTGGTGACCTCGCTGCGCGGATGAGCAGCAAGTACGCGGTTTCGGACGACCCTGCCTGCTACCCCGGCACCGGTGTTCTAAGAAACAAGCTGAACATCATCGACCCGGACACATTGCAAGCAGCCGAAGCAGCTTTTGCTGCCACTGCGCTCGAAACCATAGAGATCGACGCACCACCGTTCGATCTCGCGTACCTATGCAGCCTGCATCGCCAATTGTTCGACGAAGTCTATGAATGGGCAGGCACGCTCAGAACCGTGGACATCGCCAAGGGCACGACAAGATTCTGCAACAGCGCCCGTATCGAACCTGAAACCAACCGCTTGCTGAGTGCGCTCGATGCAACCGATCTTGGCTCACTCTCCCGTCCCGAACATATCCACCTGATCGCCGAGTTCTACGGCGAATTGAACATGGTGCATCCATTCCGGGAAGGCAACGGACGCACCCAGCGCCTATTTTTCGAGCACTAGCTGCTGCTCAACGGACTAGCCGTTGCATGGCGACGCATCGACGCGACCCAATGGGTACAAGCCTGCATTGCAGCCGTCCGCTGCGATCATGTTCCGCTGCAGACGGTGTTCGACGCATGCATCGACCAGATCAATCCGCAAGAAGCCGATCCGGAATTTCGCTGACGCCCGCACTCAATCCTTGGTCACGCGATTGATCTCCGCCAGGCTGGTGATGCCGGCGCGCGCCTTGAGCAGCGCCGACTGGCGCAGATCCTTGACCCCGATCTTCTGCGCGGCCTGGGCGATGTCCATCGCGTTGCCGCCCTGCAGCACGATCGCCGCGATCTCGTCGTTCATCGGCATCACCTGATAGATGCCGGTGCGGCCCTTGTAGCCCTCGGTGCACTCGTCGCAGCCCACCGCCTCGTACAGCTGGATGCCGGCGGCCACTTCCGCCTCGCTGAAACCCTCGGCCAGCAGCGCATTGTGCGGCAGCTGGGTCGGGCGCTTGCAGGTGTTGCACAACCGCCGCGCCAGGCGCTGCGCGATCACCAGCGTCACCGAACTGGTGATGTTGTACGGCGCGATCCCCATGTTCATCAGCCGCGCGATGGTCTGCGGCGCATCGTTGGTGTGCAGCGTGGACAGCACCATGTGGCCGGTCTGCGCCGCCTTGATCGCGATCTCGGCGGTTTCCAGGTCGCGGATTTCGCCGACCATGATGATGTCCGGATCCTGGCGCAGGAACGAGCGCAGCGCCACGGCGAAGGTCATGCCGCGCTTGTTGTTCTGCTGTACCTGGTTGACCCCGGGCAGGCGGATTTCGACCGGGTCTTCGGCCGTGGAGATGTTGCGGGTCTCGTCGTTGAGGATGCCCAGCGCGGTGTACAGCGACACTGTCTTGCCCGAACCGGTCGGGCCGGTCACCAGCACCATGCCGTAGGGCTTGTGGATCGCATCCAGGAACAGCTTCTGCTGCTCCGGCTCGTAGCCGAGCTTGTCGATGCCCAGCTTGGCCGCGCTGCCGTCGAGGACACGCAGCACGATCTTCTCGCCGAACAAAGTCGGCAGCGTGCTGACGCGGAAATCGATCTGCTTGCTCTTGGACAGGTTGAGCTTGATGCGTCCGTCCTGCGGCACGCGCTTCTCGGCGATGTCCAGCTGCGACATCACCTTGAGCCGCGCCGCAATGCGCTGGTTGAGCTTGACCGGCGCCCTGGCCACGCTCTTGAGCAGGCCGTCGATGCGCAGGCGCACTCGGTAATCGTCCTCGTACGGCTCGAAATGGATGTCCGACGCGCCGCGGCGGATCGCATCGACCAGCATCTTGTTCACGAACTTGACCACGGGCGTATCGTCGCCCTTGGCATCGACGCCGGTATCGACGCCGCTGCCCATGTCATCGTCGCCGACACCGACCTCGAGCCTGCCCATGGCCTCGTCGTCGTCGCCCAGCGCGTCGCCGATCGCATCGTTGCTCGCCTGCCACTGTTCCAGGGTGCGGCGGATCTGGTCCTCATCGACCAGGATTGGCTCGACCGTCAAATTCGTATGGAACTTGATGTCGTCCAGCGCCCGCGTCTGGGTCGGATTGCTCATCCCGACGAACAGACGGTTGCCGCGCTTGAACAGCGGCAGCACCTGGTGCTTGTGCAACAGCTCCTCGCTGACCAGCTTCATCGCGCTCTGGCTGGCATCGAACACCGACACGTCCAACAACGGCATCCCGAACTCCAGCGCATTGGCGGCGGCCAGCTGCGCCGCGGTGACCAGCTTCTTGTCCGAGAACCACTGCGGCAGCGGGATCTTGGCCTCGGCGGCATGCGCCATCGCGGTCCGCGCAGCCGTTTCCTCGAGCGCGCCATCCTGAACCAGGCGGCGCGCGATGCCGGTGATGCCGACAAGATTGGCGGATGTCACAGCGTTCATATGGCCCCCTAGGCTACCCGGGCAAGAATAACGCATCGGTCGTTCCTGCACGTCCCGCGGGAACGGCAACCTGGGAGGCAGGTTCAACGTTCGATACGCGCTCGGCCACAACCACGTGCAGTTGCTGCTGACGCCACCGGCACCTGGGCGGCTATCTGCTGCGATGCGGTGACTGGGGCAGCGCTATGGGCCGGTATTCAATCGCAAGCATGGGCGTACCGGCACCTTGTGGGAAGGACGCTTCAAGTCCTGCATCGTCGATTTGGAGCGCTACCTGCTGAGGGTTCATCGCTACATCGAACTCAATCCCGTCCGGGCCGCCATGACCACTGCGGCAGAGGATGACCAGTGGTCCAGCGCGCGTTTCAGCCTGCGAATCGCAGCCAACCCCACCCTTTCGCCGCGTCCGGCCTATCTTGCACTCGGCGCCGACCCGGCAGGCCGAGCCACCAGCTATCGCCAGTGGCTGAATCAAGGCGTCACCGGCGAATAGTTGCACGCCATTCGCCTGCATGTTCAACAGGAACGCGCGCTCGGCCATCCGTGCTTTCAAGCCATGGCAGCGCGAACGCTGAATCGCCGGGTGTGTGTCCAGCCATCGGGGCGACGGAAGAAATCGGCGACCGCTTGAACAGCGGAGTTCAAACGGATATTTACTCTGTACACTTTGTTCCAAAGAACTCCTTTCAAAAAAGCAAAAGCCCGCCAGAAGGCGGGCCTTTGCAACACTTACTAAGATTTAGGTTTTCGGTGTAGCACCACAAGTTGCAGGACGCAACTTCTCCACGACAGCAGTAGTGCAGGTCCAAACACCAGTGTTGCCATTTGCAGTATCAGCCGCACGCGTCCACTGAATGGTCTGACCATTGATCTGAGCATTGCCCTTAAGGGTGCAAGTCAGCGTAGCCGCGCCACTCGGATCAACACTTACTGCGATATCACAACGACTTGTGCTGGACTGCAGACCAACATCTGCCTGAGCCGTCGTAACAGCCTTACCCTCGGCGATACGGGTTTCAGCCTGTACTTTTCCAGGAGTAATTTCGGCCAAACCAGCCGAAACCTGTGACTTGGCAACATAGTCCTGGTACATCGGCAGCGCAATGGCGGCCAAAATGGCAATGATCGCAATGACGATCATCAGTTCGATCAGGGTAAAGCCCTGTTGCTTCTTCATAGTGAATCCCCTAGAGATGGTGTGTAAGTTGGCAGACACTCGGCCCGCGGAGCTTGCTACCCCTCGAGCGCCGCGCGGCAGAGCGCCACGTGCGGGTGATGCAAGCAGGCCGCGTGCCAACTTCCCCACGCGCGCCCTCTGCTCCCCGGAGCGCATGATGCCTCATGGAATGCCCTCGGATAGGAGCAAAGAAGATATCTGCGACGGGCCTTCCCCTGTGCCGGAATAGGTCGCAAAGTGACGCTCAGCGTCACTTCGACAGAATCCCCCCCCCCCCTGCTACCGGGTGACGGCTTTGTGCCAGGGGCACGGATGCCAGCCGCCGCGGAAACCGATACCATGCAGAGCGTGTCCGCCTGGGGATGGCTGGACGGGGAGTACAGCTGATGTCCGCAACTCGTAGCGCAGTATCCAAAGAACCCGTCGCACGCAATACCAGCCAGCAGGTCCCGTTCGTCTGGGAAGGGACGGACAAGCGCGGCATCAAGATGAAGGGCGAGCAGACCGCCAAGAACGCCAACCTGCTGCGTGCGGAATTGCGCCGCCAGGGCATCACGCCGTCGGTGGTCAAGCCGAAACCCAAACCCCTGTTCGGCTCCGCCGGCAGCAAGATCAGCGCGAAGGACATTGCCTTCTTCAGCCGCCAGATGGCGACCATGATGAAGTCGGGCGTCCCCATCGTGGGATCGCTGGAAATCATCGGCAGCGGGCACAAGAACCCGCGCATGAAGAAGATGGTGGGCCAGGTCCGCACCGACATCGAAGGCGGCTCGTCGCTCTATGAAGCGATCAGCAAGCATCCGGTCCAGTTCGATGAGCTCTACCGCAACCTGGTCAAGGCCGGCGAAGGCGCCGGCGTACTTGAAACCGTGCTGGAGACGGTAGCCACCTACAAGGAAAACACCGAGGCGCTGAAGGGCAAGATCAAGAAAGCCTTGTTCTATCCGGCCGCGGTCATGGCAGTGGCGCTCCTGGTCAGCTCGATCTTGCTGGTGTGGGTGGTCCCGCAATTCGAGGATGTCTTCAAAGGGTTTGGCGCGGAGTTACCCGCATTCACTCAGATGATCGTCGCCGCTTCACGCTTTATGGTGGCTTATTGGTGGCTCCTGCTGATCGTGCTGGTTGGCAGCATCGTCGGCTTCGTCTTCGCCTACAAGCGCTCGCCGTCGATGCAGCACGGCATGGACCGACTGATCCTGAAGGTGCCGATCATCGGCCAGATCATGCACAACAGCTCCGTGGCCCGCTTCTCGCGGACACTGGGCGTCACCTTCCGCGCCGGCGTCCCGTTGGTGGAAGCGCTGGACATCGTCGCCGGCGCCACCGGCAACAGCGTCTACGAAAAGGCCGTACTGCGCATGCGTGACGACGTGTCGGTGGGCTACCCCGTCAACGTGGCGATGAAGCAGGCCAACCTGTTTCCGCACATGGTCATCCAGATGACCGCCATCGGCGAAGAAGCCGGTGCGCTGGATGCGATGCTGTTCAAGGTGGCCGAGTACTTCGAGCAGGAAGTGAACAATGCGGTCGATGCGTTGAGCAGCCTGCTAGAACCGCTGATCATGGTGTTCATTGGTACCATCGTCGGCGGCATGGTCGTCGGCATGTATCTGCCCATCTTCAAGCTGGCTTCCGTCGTTGGATAAGCATTAATGGCATTTCTCGATCAACACCCCGGCCTCGGCTTTCCCGCGGCGGCGGGGCTGGGCTTGCTGGTAGGCAGTTTCCTCAATGTGGTGATCCTGCGCCTGCCCAAGCGCATGGAGTGGCAGTGGAAGCGCGATTCGCGCGAGATCCTGGAGCTGCCGGACATCTACGATCCGCCGCCGCCCGGGATCGTGGTCGAGCCGTCGCACTGCCCGCACTGCAAGCACAAGCTGTCCTGGTTCGAGAACATTCCGCTGTTCAGCTGGCTGGCCCTGCGCGGCAAGTGCCGGCATTGCCATGCGCCGATCTCGATCCAGTACCCGCTGGTGGAGATGCTGACCAGCCTGCTGGTGGCCGCCAGCGTCTGGCGCTTCGGCTTCGGCTGGCAGGGGTTCGGCGCGATCGTGTTCAGCTGCTTCCTGGTGGCGATGTCGGGGATCGACCTGCGCACCCGCTTGTTGCCGGACCAGCTGACCTTGCCGCTGATGTGGCTGGGCCTGGTCGGCAGCATGGACAATCTGTACATGCCGGCCAAGCCGGCGCTGCTCGGCGCGGCGGTCGGCTATGTGTCGCTGTGGTCGGTGTGGTGGCTGTTCAAGCAGATCACCGGCAAGGAAGGCATGGGCCATGGCGACTTCAAGCTGCTGGCGGCCATCGGCGCCTGGTGCGGGCTGAAGGGCATCCTGCCGACGATCCTGATCTCCTCGCTGGTCGGCGCGGTGCTCGGCTCGATCTGGCTGGCGGCCAAGGGCCGCGACCGGGCCACGCCGATTCCGTTCGGCCCGTATCTGGCCATCGCCGGCTGGATCGTGTTCTTCTGGGGTACGGAAATCATCGACACCTATATGCGCTGGTCCGGGCTGCGCTGAGCGGCGCGGTGAGCGATTTCATCGTCGGCCTCACCGGCGGCGTGGCCTCCGGCAAGAGCGAGCTGAGCCGCCGCTTCGAGGCCAAGGGCATCGTCGTGGCCGACGCCGACGTGGCCGCCCGCGCGGTGGTCGCGCCCGGGCATCCGGCGCTGGCGCAGATCGTGGCCCGTTTCGGTACGCAACTGCTGCGCGAGGACGGCAGCCTCGATCGCGCCGCGCTGCGCCAGCGCATCTTCGAAGATCCGGTAGCGCGCCGCGACCTGGAGGCGATCACCCATCCGGCGATTCGTACGCTGCTGCAGCGAGCGTGCCGCGAGGCCGCCAGCCCCTATGCGGTGGCGGCGATCCCGCTGTTGACCGAAGTCGGCGCGCGCGCCGCGTATCCGTGGCTGGACCGGATCGTGGTGGTCGATGCGCCCGAGGCGACGCAACATGCGCGCCTGATCCAGCGCGACGGCATTACCGCCGAGCTGGCGCAGCGGATGATCGCGGCGCAGGCCACGCGCGCGGCGCGGCTGGCGATCGCCGACGATGTGGTGGTGAACGATGGCGACGCCGAGCGGCTGCAGGACGCGGCGGATGCGCTGGATCGGCAATACCGCGCATTGGCGGCGGCGAAAATCGCGTAGGCCGTTTCGATCGGCAGACCTTGCGAGTGTCGGGGCTGAAGCCCCTCCCACATTGCACCCGGTGAGATGACCGCAAGTCCCTGTGGAAGCGACGTCAGTCGCGACGAGCGAAGTGGGATACCCCACGGCTTCGGACAAAGCCGGAGTTGATGGCACGACCCGAGACCCACCTGAGTCTGTCCTTGCAGCCGCAGCAAGCACTCAAGCACGCCACAGGCTTGTCCTGCGAAGCGAGCCTCAACCCGCTGCGGGCCTGAACCACAGCGTCGCCACCACGCCCTTGGAGGCGCCCGGGCGCACGTTGACCTGCCAGCCGTACAGGTCGCACAGCCGGCTGACGATCGACAGGCCGATGCCGCCGCCCTGCGAATGTCCGGCATGGGTGCCGCGGTAGCCGCGCTGGAACAGCTTGGCGGCGTCCTCCTCGCTGAGGCCTGGGCCGGAGTCGATCACCTGCACCGCATCGCTCAACACCCGCACCACCACCTGGCCTTCCTGGGTGTACTTGACCGCATTGCCGATCAGGTTGCCCAGCGCCACCGACAGCGCCGACTCCGGCGCATCGATGAGCAGATCGCGCTCGCCCTCCAGCAGCAGTTGCAGCGGCTTGCCGCCCAGCTGCGCGCGGTGCGATTCGATCAGTTGTTCGGCGACCTTGGCCACGTTGCTGTGGCCCTGCCCGCGCTCGTTGCGCGACAGCAGCAGCAGCGAGCCGATCAGGTCGCTGCATTGCTGTTCGGCGCGCTGGATACGCTGCAGGCGCTGCAACACCTTCTCATCGAGATTGGGACGGGTCAGCAGCAGTTCGGTGGCGCCGCGGATCACCGCCAGCGGCGTACGCAGCTCATGGCTGACGTCGGCGTTGAACTCACGGTCGCGCTGCACCACTTCGGTGAGCCGGGCCGAGTAGTCGTCGAGCGCTTCGGCCAGCTGGCCGACTTCGTCGTCGGGGAAATGCGGCGCCAGCGGCTTGGGATCGCTGCTGCCGCGATAGGCGCGCAGCCGCGCAGCCAGATCGGAGACCGGACGCATCACCCGCGATGCCGACCACCAGCCGATCACCAGCGACAGCACACTGAACACCAGCACCGAGAGCAAAAGTGCGCGCTTGAGTTGAACTTCGCTGCGCAGCGTTTGAGTCATGTCATATGCGAGGAAAAACCACTCGCTCTGTGTCTTGCGCACCGCCAGCTTGTAGGCGAACGGGTCTCCATGTTCGTCCAGTCCGACAATGTTGTGGTTGCCGTTAGGCAGCCGCGCCCAATCAGGGCGCTCCTGCCGCACACGGTCGAACTTGTCGCGGGTGAACACAAATGCGCGAATCTGCTGGACTGGCAGATCCGGATTGCGACTTCGGTCAGAATAGAAACGCTGGGCGAAGGCGTCGATATTGCGATTCATCACGTCTTCGACCAGCTGGTTCTCCACCCGCGCCCGCGCCCAGTTGGTGGCGAACGCGAACAGCGCGGTCAGGCCGAAGCCCAACAGCACGAAGGACAGGATGATGCGGCTGCGCAGGCGGCGGCGGTAGCGTCCGCGCCGCCGCACCGCCCGCGGCAACTCTCCAGCTTCAGGCATCGGGCGCGGCGATGCGGTAGCCGATGCCGTGGCGGGTCTGGATCATCGGCACCTCGAACGGCTTGTCCACCACCGCGCGCAGGCCGTGGATATGCACGCGCAACGAGTCCGAATCCGGCAGTTCCTCGCCCCACACGCGGGTTTCCAGCTCCTGCCGGGTCACCACCGCAGGCGAGGCTTCCATCAGCGACTGCAGGATCTTCAGCGCGGTCGGGTTGAGCTGCAGCAGCTTGCCCTGGCGCCGCACTTCCAGCGTGTCCAGGTTGTATTCCAGGTCGCCGGTCTCCAGCACGCGGGTGTGCACGCCCTTGCCGCGGCGCGACAGCGCGTTGAGCCGCACTTCCACTTCCTGCAGCGCGAACGGCTTGATCAGGTAGTCGTCGGCGCCGGAATCGAAGCCTGCCAGCTTGTTGTCCAGCGAGTCGCGGGCGGTGAGCATCAGCACCGGGGTCTGCTTGCGCGCTTCGTTGCGCAGCTTGCGGCACACTTCGATGCCGTCCATGCCCGGCAGGTTGAGGTCGAGCACGATCGCATCGAATTCGTGCACGACCGCCAGGTGCAGGCCGGTGACCCCGTCGGCGGCGAAATCCACCGTGTGCCCGCGGTCCTCGAGGTAGTCGCCCAGGTTGGCAGCGATATCGCTGTTGTCTTCGATCACTAGAATTCGCACCAACATTTACCCCGTCAGTCGTACTTGCCAGTTGGATTGCGCCGCATCAATTCCTGCGCATCCTCGTTGTCGCGGCGGCGTTCCGCCACGGTCTTGCATTACGTCGTGGCGCGCAGCGATCCGATGACCGCTTCGCGCCTGCAGATCAGCCGGCTGTCCGATGACGCCTTGGCCAGCAGCGTGTTGACCGTTTCCTGATCGTTGAACAGCACGACCGTCTCTTCCTTGCGCAGCGTATCGACGTCGAGATGGGAATTGAGCGCCGTCGCCATGCGCGACCGCACGGCTTCCACCTTGCTGCCATTTTCCGCACCGAGTTCGGAGTAGGTCTTGCCATCGTCCAACTGCTGACGAATTGTACTGAGTTGCTGTGCGAACGATTTCTTCACGTTCATGGGCGCCTCACCTTTCGGTGCCGCTACCGCGTCGCACGCGAGCGCCATCCCCAGTCTCAGACCGATCACCTGCTGCATCCCATCCCTGCGCGATTGGCGGTGTGAGCGCACTGTAGCCGCCCCGCGAACGGGGCCGCAAGCTGCGCGCAGCGGGGTTTCGGTGCGTCGTCGTCGCCACAGACCTGCGCATACAAAAAGACCCAAGCGGCGACGCCGCTTGGGCCAAAAGATATATCCCGATTACCGTTCCTGCTGAGGAGGGCAGAGCTGCGGCCCGAGGAAGCATACACAGACGGGAATTAAACCCGTGTTAAGCCAGAACGAGGGCGCGGATATCACCCTAACTCACTGATTTCTTTCGAATCAGACTGGCTTCGAGGTGTTCGATGACCTTGCCGGCGATATCCAGCCCGCACACCGCCTCGATCCCTTCCAGGCCGGGGGTGGAGTTGACCTCCAGCACCAGCGGGCCGCGCCGCGCGCGGATCAGGTCGACCCCGGCCACGCCCAGGCCCAGGGCCTTGGCCGAGCGCACCGCCACCTCCTGCTCGCCGCGGCTGGCGGTGGCCAACTGCGCACTGCCGCCCGCATGCAGGTTGGAGCGGAAGTCCCCTTCCGGCGCCTGCCGGCGCATCGCCGCGACGACATGGTTGCCGACCACGAAGCAGCGCAAATCGGCGCCTTCGGCCTCGCCGATGAACTCCTGCACCAGGAAATTGGCGTACAGGCCGCGCAGCGCCTCGACTACGCCGCGCGAGGCGCTGGTCTTCTCGGTCAGGATCACCCCGGTGCCCTGGGTGCCCTCGTTCAACTTCACCACGTGCGGCGGCGGCCCCAGCATCGACAGCAGATCGCCGGTGTCGTCGGGGTTGTCGCCGAACACGGTCATCGGCATGTCGATGCCCTTGGCCGCCAGCAGCTGGTGCGCGCGCAGCTTGTCGCGCGCGCGCAGGATCGCGTCGGAGGGATTGGGCGTGCGCACGCCCATCATTTCCAGCTGACGCAGCACCGCGGTGCCGTAGCGGGTAACGGAATTGCCGATGCGCGGGATCACCGCGTCGTAGCCGGTGATCGGCTTGCCCTTGTAATGCATGGTGAAGGCGCCGGCCGCGATGCGCATGTAGCAGCGCAGCGGGTCGAGCACGCGCACCGTATGCCCGCGCTCGCGGCCGGCCTCGACCAGGCGCCGCGTCGAATACAACTTGGTGTTGCGTGACAGGATGGCGAGCTTCATCGAGGCGCGATGGCGGTGGCTGGCCCGGCATCATACGTTGCGCCGTCGGCGCTGCGAGGTCGCTGCCATGCCCGATCGTTCGCGCGCGAACGTGGCGGCGGCGCGTAACCGGCCTTGGCATGCTCGCTCGGCCGTGGGTATCGGCAGACACGCTGTCCCACAGCCGACACGGAACCGCCCCGAAACCTTCACAAAACCGTTGCATGGTGGCGAGCGGGCCGCACAGGCCGTGTGTTGGCTGTCACGCATCGCACGCTGGGTCCCCACGCCTCCCTCATTTTATCTTGGTGAATTCCGATGACCGCCTCCTCCACAACCCTGCGCCTGCATGCGCTGGTGCTCGCCGTCGCATCCGCGCTGCCGGCCTTCGCCGCAGTGGCCGAGACCGCACCGGCCGACGCTGCTGCCACGGCCACCGCCGGTCACGGCGACGCGACCATGCTCGATGCGATCACCGTGGTGTCCACCGGCACCACCCGCCAGGTGCAACGCATCACCCGCGAGGACATCGGCACTACCGCCCCCGGCACCAGCGCGCTGAAGGTGCTGGACAAGCTGCCCGGCGTGCAGTTCCAGTCGGCCGATGCGTGGGGTTCCTACGAGTGGTCGACCGCGATCAGCCTGCACGGTTTCGACCAGAGCCGGCTCGGCTTCACCCTGGATGGCGTGCCGCTGGGCACCATGAGCTACGGCGTCAGCGACGGCCTGCAGGTGACCCGCGCGATCATCTCCGAGAACGTCGGCTCGGTGGAGCTGTCGCAGGGCGCCGGCGCCCTGGGCACCGCCTCGAGCAGCAACCTCGGCGGCGCCGTGCGCTACTACTCCGACGATCCGGACGCCACGCCGGGCATCCGCTTCAGCCAGACCTTCGGCTCCGATTCCACCCGCCGCACCTACCTGCGCGGCGACACCGGCGACATCAACGGCTTCTCGATGTACACCTCGCTGGTGCACGGCGAAGTGGACAAGTGGAAAGGCTACGGCAACAACGAGTACAACCAGGCCAATGTCAAGGCGCTGTACCAATGGGGCGACGGCAACCGCGTCAGCCTGTTCCTGGACAGTTCCAAGCGCAAGGAATACGACATCATGGACCTGTCGCTGACCTCGCAGAAAGCGCTGGGTTGGGACTGGGACTACCTGATGCCGGACTGGAACAGCGCGGCGCAGATCGCCAACGCGCTCAACGGCAACGGCAGCTACCCGGCGTCCTTGAACGCCCTGCCCGCCGACTACGGCAAGGCCGACGCCACCTACTACTCCGGCGCCGGCCTGCGCGACGACAACCTGGCCGCGCTCAGCGGCGCGTTCAACCTGGGCGGCAACGCCACGCTGAACCTGACCGGCTACTACCACGACAACAACGGCGAAGGCCAGTGGACCACACCATACGTGGCCTCCTCGGCCACGGTACCGCTGTCGATGCGCACCACCGACTATCGCCTCAACCGGCATGGCGTGACCGCGTCGCTGAACTTCACCGTCGCCGGCAACGAGATCGAGATCGGCGGCTGGTACCAGAACGCCAAGACCGTGCAGGAGCGCAACTACTTCCTGCTCGATGGCCCGTTCACCGATCTGTACTACTTCAACAAATCCGGCACCCTGTTCGCACGCGGTTTCGCCCAGCACTACGAAACCGACACGCGCATGTTCTATGCGCAGGACACGCTGCGCCTGCTCGACGACCACCTGACCGTGAACGTCGGCGCCAAGAAACTGCAGGTGGACGCCACCGCGCAGTCGCTGGTGCCGACCAGCTCCTACGCGGCCGGCGAGATCAAGGCCGATTCGGATCTGTTGCCGCAGGTGGGCGTGAACTACAAGCTCGACGAGCACCAGGAAATCTACGCGTCCTACAACAAGAACATGGCCGGCTTCGGCTTCACCCCGTTCCAGGAATCGCAGACGGCGTTCGACGCGATCAAGCACTCGCTGCAGCCGGAAACCGCGCAGACCTACGAACTGGGCTACCGCGTGCGCGGCGACGGCATCGAGGCATCGCTGGCGCTGTACCACACCACCTTCGACGACCGCCTGCTGGTGACCTCGCCGTGCAGCGCGATCCAGACCTGCTCGGCCACGCTCAACAACGTCGGCTCGGTGCGTAGCCAGGGCGCCGACCTGGCGGTGATGTGGCGCCCGATCGCGCAGCTGCGCTGGCTCAACTCGCTGTCCTACGACGACTCCACCTATCAGGACGACTACCTCAACGGCGGCGTGGTGGCCACCTCGGGCAAGCGCGTGGTCGGCATCCCGGAGTGGATGTTCTCCAGCAGCCTGGCCTACGAGAACGCCGGCTGGCACGCGGCGCTGGACGGCAAGTACACCGGCCGCCGCTACATCAGCTACCTCAACGACTCGTCGGTGCCGAGCTACTGGCGCTTCGACCTGAGCGCGGGCTACGACTTCGGCGAAGTCGGCATGTTCCAGAACCTGGGCCTGAGCGCCAACGTCACCAACCTGTTCGACAAGCGCTACTTCGCCACCGTCGGCACCAACGGCTATGTGGTCTCCGATCCGAACGGCTACAACCAGACGCTGATGGCCGGCGCGCCGCGCCAGTTCTTCGTCACCTTCAGCGGCAAGTTCTGAGGTGAGGCAGCGCCAGGGAAGGCGATCGCGCCGCCGTTGCGAAAGCAGCGGCGGCGCCTTGCGTTTGAGAGGTAAAAAACTGCACGCATGAAGCCGCCATCTGGCGGCTTTTTCGATTGTGCATGGCACTGTTGACGCCGGTGCTGACCCAAGAGTCGCTCGCCGCCGATGGCCCGAGGCCATCCGCAATTCCCGCGGCTGCACGAGGGGCCGGATGGATGCACAGACTTCCGTCCCGACGGTATCCGCTGCGGCCGGGTTTGTCGCTTCGTTCGTCGCGACTGAAGTCGCCCACAGGCGGCTCGCGGCCGACTCACCGGGTGCACGGTGGGAGGGACTTCAGTCCCGACGGCATCCGAGGCCGGAAGATTCACCATGCCGCTCATCGCGGTTGAAACCGCTCCTACAAAAAGCGCGCAGTGCCCGGGTTTTGCAGGAGCGGCTTCAGCCGCGACAAATGGCGTGCGACGCCACCTTATTGAATGGGCCCACCGCTACCCGGCAACAGCGCGGCCGATCGCCGGATCGCTCATGCTCGGACGGCCGTTCTCGATATGCCCGGCCAGGCGCCGCCGCCACTGCGGCATGGACGCGCTCGCCACATCCAGGTCGTACCAATGATGCTGCGCCGCCAGCTGAAAGCGCAGCCGCTGGCGTGCGCCGGCCGCGAGTTCGAGCGTCTGCTCCGCACCGCCGCGGTAGGCATCGCGGATCCGCAGCCGGCACGCCTGCGCACCGGCATTGCGCAGCTCCAACAGCAGGCATTGGCTGGCGGCGTCGTAGTCGGCATCGGCCTGCAGCCCCACGTCGGCCACGCCATCGCCATGGAACTCGCGCAGGAAACCGTTGGGCCCGTGCACGCGCAACGCGTAGCCGGGATCGGCGGCCGCGCCGCGCCAGTCGCGCGCATCGTGCAATTGGCTGCCAGCCGCAAGCGTATAGAACCACGGGCCGGCGCTGCCGCCATCGGCATAGGCGTTGAGCGCGACCCCGACCGTGCTGCGGTTGAGCATGCGCAACGTCGGTTGCTGCGGCCCCGCCTGCAGGCGCACGTCGAAATCGTAGGGCAGTGCGCGCGCCGGGCGCTGGCCCGGCTCCTGCGCGGGCATGGCCTGCTGCGCGGGTCGCTGCGGTGCCGGCAAGGCCGCAGTCGCATCGACGCGGGCCATGAAATCGCGGGTGTCCGGCAAGGCGACGCGGGCGTCGTCGTGCCCGGCGAAATCCAGTGCCGAGGTCAGGTCGCCGGCGATCGCGCGGCGCCACGGGCCGATATTGGGTTCGGCGACGCCGAAGCGGCGCTCCAGGAACCGGATCACCGAAGTATGGTCGAACACCTGCGAATCGACCCAGCCGCCGCGGCTCCATGGCGACACCACCAGCATCGGCACGCGCGGGCCGAGGCCGAGCGCGACGCCGTGGTAGTCCTCTCCGCGCACATCGACATTGCTGGCGCCCATGCCCGGATCGGTCGCCGGCAGCGCCGGTGGCACATGATCGAAGAAGCCGTCGTTCTCGTCGTAGTTGATCAGGAACACGGTCTTGGACCACACCTCGGGCGATGCCGCCAGCACCCCCAGCAGACGCGCGCTGAGCGATTCGCCATAGGCCGGGGTGGCCTGGGGATGCTCGCTGAGCAGATACGGGGCCACGATCCACGACACCTGCGGCAGGTTGCCGCTGCGCACATCGCGTTCGAACGCTGCGAGCAGGTGCTCGCCGCGCGAGGCCTTGGCGTTGTCGGCGGTGGAACCAGGCACGATCGCGCGGCCACGCTGGTACAAGGGCGAGCTGCGGTCGAGATTGCGGAAATTGGCGAAGTACGGGTGGCTGTTGTCGCCGTAGTTGTCGAACTCCTGGTACACCTGCCAGCTGACCCCGGCCTGCTGCAGGCGTTCGGAATAGGTGGTCCAGGTGTAGCCGGAAAACGCCGGATTGTCGCGCGCCATGTCGGCGGTCCAGTTGCCGTCGTCGCGGTTGTTCACCGCCTGCTCGCCAGCATTGCCCACGCTCAGGCCGCTGGTGCCGGTGAACATGTACATGCGATTGGGATTGGTCGGGCCGAACAGCGAGGCGTGGTAGCCGTCGCAAATGGTGAAGGCGTCGGCCAGCGCGTAGTAGAACGGCAGGTCCTCGCGCTGAAAGTGGCCCATGGTCATCGCCGTCTTCTGCGCGATCCAGGCGTCGTGGTGCTTCCAGGTTTCGTGCGAGCCCTTCCAGTCGTGGTTGAGGCCCTGCATCCACTGCGCGCTGCTGGTCTGGCCATTGAGGCGGAACGGCAACACGTAGCGCTCGCCGGCGCCGGCTTCGGGCTGATACCAGACCGGACGGCCGCTTGGCAGTTGCAACGGCCGCGGGTCGCCGAAACCGCGCACGCCGCGCAGACAACCGAAATAATGGTCGAACGAGCGGTTCTCCTGCATCAGGATCACCACATGCTGCACGTCCTGCACGGTGCCGGTGACCCGTGCCGGTGGCACCGCCAGCGCGCTGCGGATGGCACCGGGCAGCAGCGGCATGACCGCCCCGGCGCCGAGAGCCAGGGACGCACGGGTGAGGAAACGACGACGACTGTGTTCGACCACGGGGAGAGACCGGCGACGAGCTTGCGCTCACTGACCGGCCAGCGTAGATGCCGCAGATGAAGCGGGTTTGACAGCCGCTTGCGCACCGCGCGCAAGGATCGGCAGGCGCCGCGATCGGGATGCAACGGGCGATGCGCGGGCGAGCTCCAGCGCAGGAGCGGGCCGCAGCCTCGACGACGTCTGGCCGTAACGCACCCTTGCTTTCTATCCGTCGTTTTCGCCCGCAAAGTCGGCTTCGACGCCGAGCCGCCATCCACCGCCCAGTTGCTGCCAGTGACATAGGACGCGGCATCGGAGGCAAGGAACGCGATGATGCCGGCAATCTCCCAAAGCTCATCGGATCGTGCCATCGGGGTATCTCGACCAAGGCAATCGCGCGCCAGGCTGGTGTTGGGCAAAGGCCGATCGCTGGCGCAGAAATGACCTGGGGCGAGGGCATTCACCCGGATGCCGAGCGCGGCCCACTCACAGGCCAGACGACGCGTCAGCATCCGCAGCGAAGCGCGGCGCGGGGGCCTGGTGGAGATCATGGTCGGCAGCACGTTGACGATCGCACCGCCGCCGGCAACCTGCATATGGCGCGCCGCGCCGCGTGCCGCGACCTGGGCAGCTTCCAGTCGTGCGCCAAAGATGCGGCAAAAATCCGCTGCTCGACCGCTGATGGTTGCCCCGCCGGTGGTGGTGTTGACCAACACGGCGATGGGTCCATGCTGCGCCACCGTCATGTCCAGGGCTTGCTCGAGCGCTGCGGCATCCTCGATATCAACGTCGATACCGGATTGCCCGGCCGGCAGCATGGCAATGCCGCGATCCAGCACGACGACAGGGCGATCGATGGAAAAACGCGCCGCGATTTCGAGGCACATCCCGCTGCCGCCGCCGACGACGATCGCGATGCCCTCGCCGCCGACGCCAGGGGCGGCATGCCCCGTCGAGATTGAAGGACACCAGCCGCCGAATATGTTCGAGCGGAATGTCGAGTGCCGATCGCGCGCGCGGATCGACGATCCCTGCGTTGTTGATGAGCACCTCCATCCGGTCAGAGCGTGCGGCCGTGGCAGTGGTCACGTCGATGATCGAGTGCGCATCGGACACATCCATGCGCATGGCCAGGTGGCGTTCGCCCAGGGCCGCCGCAGCGGCCCTGATTGCAATCTCGTCGATGTCTGCCAGTACCAGCGTGTCACCTGCAGCAGCGAACGCCTTCGCCGTTGCCAGCCAGTTTGCCGATCCTGCGCCTGTGATCAGCACGATCTTCGCAGCATTGCCAAAATCCGGCATCCGTTTCTCCACATCGGCATTGGCGGCTAGAGCGTGCCATCAACGTTGAAGGATGATTGCTCGCCGCACACAGAACCGGCTCTGGACAGGGTTTGCATCGCATCATCGCCGTAGCGGGTCGTGGCAGCATCTCGCGCAGTCTGCTCGCGAGCCGACACCGCGCGCCGCAAGGAGCGACTCGCGATGTTCGACCCGGCGCCGCACGAGATCGCGCGCCGGCACGGAGCGGTCGGCGTCGATCTCGGCGGTCGCACGCGGAGATCGCAGCGTCCATCGTCGCCGACGATCATGGCCGTCGAGAACGCGGTGGCGGTGGTGCAGAAGCAGCAAGGGGCGGCGATGGCCGGCTTAAGCGCCGAGCCGGCGCTCGGGGCGAGCGAGGGGCGTCCGGCCGCGGTTTGAGATCGATCGCCCGTGTGTATCCGCAGCAGCGCTTTCGCTTGGGCGGCGGGCACTTCGCGATCGTCCGCGCTCGGCGCGCCGGCGCTGCGGAAACTTGCGCCGTCCGCCATCCCGAAATGTTTGGCCCGCCATGCTCGCCAGTGCCGCCATGTCGACGGCCTCCGTCGCGACCTGAGCGCCGGTGATGTCCCGGGCCTGTCTCTTCCGCGCGCCGCGCTACGTCCGCGGCGCCGGTGCGGCAGACGCCAGCTTCGGCTGAACCAGCGCCTGATACGGGACGCCGGTTCGCACGCGAGCGCGCTCTACGCCTTCTTCCTCGCAAGGACTCCACCACCTAAATGAAAACCGCAAGCCTTCGCCCTCACGCGTATCCGCACGACCCGGTTCCAGGCGACGGATCGTCATCCACCCACGCGGCGGCCACATCCACCGACCGCGGCATCGAGATCGAATCGGCATCCGGCAGCGGCACCCTGTCGCCCACGGACGCCACGCTAGCGCTCGCGCGCCCGAGACCGGCTTGGAACGCCACGACGCGCCCCGCGGATCTGCTGCCGATCTCCACCCGGCGGCCGTCATCGCCCGAAGTCCAGCCGGCCATCGTGCAAATCGGGGACGACGAAGGCGTCCGGGACTTGCCCCCGCAACCGGCTCGTTCCGTGGCGCAGCAGTCGCACCTACCCAATCCCGGCGATACAAAGGACGTCGAGAGCGGGCTGCTCTTGCGCGATTGCGCGTCGCGGGTCGCCGCCTTCCTGGACAACCTGTCGGTCGTCCAGGAAGTCCAGCAGTTCGATGACGTCGAGTTCGTGGACAAGCTGCGCAACGAACTGGTCACCGAGCCCGGATGCCCCGAGCCGAAGACGCTGCTGGCCGCCATGAGCGAGAAGGTCGATGAACTGCGGTCGCACCTGGACAAGCAAGCGGCGACGCCGGAGGAGGCCAAGTTCCTGGCCGAGGCCCGGCGCTACCTTGAGCCGGTCATGACCAGCTTCGAGACCGACATCGACACCTTGCAGCACGACGCGAGCGCCGCGAAGCGGATGTTCCAGGGCGCGCTGACGCTGCTGCTCTACCCCTTGCCGCTGGCCACGCTGTTCACGCAGAAAACGGGCACCTACGCTGCGTTCAACATCGCCTCCTACGCCTACACAGCAATACAGCTGATCTCGCTCATGCGACGGCCGACGACGGACGCGAAGCTGATCAGGAAGCACGCTATCAACCGGCACAGCCTGGTCTTCTTCATCTCGCTGATCTATGCCGTCCCCACCTTCTACGCCAAGGCCAAGCCGCTGCAGCACAACGCCGGCTTCGTCGCCGGCGCGGCGGTGACGCAAGGGACGATGATGTTCGGCCTGCGGCTGGGGCAGGACCTGATGGACTCGACGCGGCTGCGCTTCAACAGCGCCTTCAACCGCAGGCACGATCTTCCCGGCGGCTTCAAGGAAGCCATTGAGGGGATCGTGGGCGACCTGCGCGCGGGTCTGGGCAAGGTCAACGGATTCGTCGGCGAGTTCCAGCAGGACCGGCGGATCACGCCGCATATGGACCGGCAGCTCACCTTCTTCAAGCAGGACCTGTCCAGAATCGTGACGGGCCTTGAGCGGCTCGTAGCGACCGGGACGGGACAGGAGAGCCCGGTCGCCTCACGCCATGGCTCGGGTCCGCTGGATGCGGTGCACCGGGCCCTGGACGCCTCGTTCGCGAACAATCCCGAACTGAAGGGAAAGCTCGCACTGGCGACCGTCGCCTTCGCCGTTCTCGGGTCGAACATCGCCCTGATGCGCAACGACGGGCTGGCCCTACCTGACTTCATCGCCGATGCGGTCGTCTCGTCGACGTTCCTGCTCTGTGAAGCGCTGAGCCCGCACGTCTCGCTCACGGGGATGAACGACAGCGTGAGCGACACGGTCGGCGGCATGACGATCGGCCTGCCCTTCTCCGCAGCCGCGCTGATGAACGGCTACATGGACGACCCCAGGGGCAACCCCGCGGGCTTCATCGCTGGGACCGCCGGCTACACGGCGGCCTACATGCTCTTCGGCCGGGTGGCCGGCGACGTCCTGTCCAAGGGCCTCATGGCCACGGGCGGAGCGCTCGGCTGGGGCCAACGGCACGCGATCCGCCTCGGCCGAAGCGCGATGGCCCTGGGCTTCGAGCTGGTCGCCGGCCACCGCTCGCCGGCTGCAGCGGATGTGCACGCCGTCGCCGAGGTCGAGATGGCGGATGTACCGCGCGAGCCGCTGTGCTTCAGCCCCGCACAGCGGGCGTTCGCCGAACGCACCCTGGTCGACACGCTCGAGCAGATCGGCGACGAGTGGCACGACGCGCGCGACGAATGGGAAGGCGGATCCGAGGGGACGGCGGTTGGTGACGCCCCCTGGTCCGACGCACCGGTGGAGCTGTCCGTGCAGCTGGCGCCCCAGTCGGAACAAGCGGCCCTGCAGGCGCATGGGGGCGGGCGGGATTGCTGAGCGGGGTTGTCAGCTCAAACCCGATTTTTTTCTGACGGCCCCGATGTGATCAGCTTTCGTTCAAGGGCGACAGCCACCAGGCGGCACAGGCCAGTCGCCTGGACTGGCACCTGGTCGCGCTGACGTTCACCGAATGGGGCGAGCAGCTGCCTTGCTGGACGGTGGAGCCCCGTATCTGGACCAGCCCCACAGCCTCGAGCGCCGAGATCTTCTGGCCAACGCCGACGCACCGCTGACCGAGACCGACGACTTCGGCGAGGCGGCCGAACTCAACGTGAGCCGGCGCAGCGGTGCCGATCGCGCGGTCGGCGTCGCCTTGCGCGTGGCCTGGTTGAGCGGCTTTGTCCAGACCGCGGACATGCCGCCCCACCTCCCGCAAAAAGACACTGACCTCCTGCGCTTCGACTGAACACTTTTCAGAGTCCAACCTGACCTCTCGTAGGTTTTCGTGATAAAGGGGGTGAACCTCAGGCCATTCCTAGATTGATATCCCAGATGGAACTAGATAAAGATCAACGGATAATTGCGACCTAATCTTTATAGCTAAATTTCATGTACGTTTTGGCTAAATTACCTTGCCTCAGCTCATGCGGCGGGTATTATCTGAATCGATAGATGAACCGCTGATTGTACAGCCGCATAGATTATAAAAAATAAAATACAAAATAAAACGAACCCATCGTCGATCAGCCAGCTTCGCTACCACCATTAGCCATAGATCATGTGAACGCACTGCATTACATTCCCCCAGTTTACACATACTGAGATTTCCATATGTGTCCAGAGAAATATTTCTTAATGACACCGGGTCCGTTGGCTTTGAGCGACGAAGTAAAATCACAGATGCAATTCGACATGGGCTCAAGGGACGAAAGCTTTAGGATCACGACTGCCTCGATGCGTAACCTGGCGATCAACCTAGTCGAAGGGCAGGAGTCACATTCGGTCATCCCCATCCAAGGCAGTGGAACCTATGGCATCGAAGCAGCGCTGGCCACATTTATAGGTCAGTCCGATAAGCCGCTTGTATGCATAAACGGCATTTATGGCGAGCGTATGCTGAAGATACTTCAGCTACGCGGAATACGGGCTGCGAGCATGAAGGCTCCTAGCGACAAGCCGCTTTCGGTCGCCGATATAGTGGAATATCTTGACACAGATCGCACGATCACCCACATCTGCTTCGTTCATTGCGAGACGACCACTGGTGTCATTAATCCACTTAATGAAATCGTCAAGCTGGCCAAGCGTTACGGAGTCATTACGATCGTCGACGCAATGAGTTCTTTTGGCGCAGTTGATATCAGTGTCAAAATTTCCCCTTTCGACGTCCTTGTGACTTCAAGTAATAAGTGCATCGAAGGGCCGCCTGGCATTTCGTTAGTAATAGCCAAGCTGGCCCTGCTGAAAAGAAAAAAAACACATCCGGTCAATTCTTTCGTTTTAGATGTTCGCGACCAGTGGAAAACGCTTGAGGAGACAGGAGAGTGGCGATCAACTCCTCCTACTCATGTGGTACAGGCATGCGCCAAGGCACTCGAACTGTTGACCCTTGAAAGTGTGGCCAACCGCAGAAAGCGGTACTGCTTGGTGCGAGAAGAGATCATTCGCGCAACGGAGCGATACGCTGTTCCGTTACTAAGTGCGAGGGCGCGATCTCCGGTGTGTCTGGCGCTCACCGCGAAGGGAGTGATTGATACCGAGGAGGATTTCAATGAATTCTATCGACATCTTGTCAGATACAACCTCTACATATATGCAAAATTCCATGTTCAAACGCGAAGCTTCAGAATCGGCTGCATCGGCGCAATCAAGCCGGCATGGATACTCGTTCTGGCGACGGCGTTTCGTGAGTTTTTCGAAGACCACAAACACCGCTTGGTAGAAGCGGCATTTGACAATCCTGAGCTCGAGAGCGGAGCGGCCTAATGTCATATCGCACCCACGAAAAAAGCCTTTCGATGGAAACAGCCGTTCTGCATGCAGGTTATCGGCACGACCCAGCAACCAACGCTATTGCCGTCCCCATCTATCAGACCACGGCTTATGAGCTCGATGATGATCTGGCCGCCGTCTCGGATATCTACAATGTCAAGCGCGACGGTTTTACCTACACGCGGATCATTAATCCAACCACCCGCGTCCTCGAGCGCAGATACGCCCAAGTGGATAACGCAGCAGATGCGCTTGCCGTGGCTTCCGGACAAGCCGCCACCTTTCTTGCGCTGGTGAACTTGTGCAGTGGCCGACCGGGCGACAACGTGGTTACATCGAAGTATCTATACGGGAATTCTTGGAATTTGCTTTTCAATACCTTCAAGCGCTTAGGGATTGAGGCAAGATCTGCTGACCCGCAGGAACCAGAATCCTTCAAGCGGCAGATCGATGACAGGACCATCGCGTTATTCGGCGAAGTCATTTCTAATCCTTGCGTCATTCCGTTACCGGTATCGGCGCTTGCCGCGATTGGCAAGGCGCGTGGCATTCCCCTCGTGGTTGACAACACGACAACGCCTCTTGTGTGCAGGCCCGGGGCACTGGGCGCCGCAATCAGCGTTTACTCGGCAACGAAGTACATCTGTGGCCACGCCACCACACTGGGAGGACTTGTCGTCGACAATGGAATTTTTGCTTTTGATGATGCCTCCCGCTTCCCACTGCTAAATGGCCCTGACGAAGCGCATGGCGACATATGCTGGCGAGATGCTGTGCGCCTTCTGAATGACTTAGGAAATAGCGCTTATCTTTTGAAAGCACGTATGACTTGGCTTCGCGATACAGGCGCGGCGATCAGCCCATTCGCAAGCTTTCAGCTGATACAAGGTCTGGAAACACTAAGCCTGCGCATGCAGCGTCACTGCGAGAACGCTGCGTCGGTTGCCAGTTTCCTAGCAGGTCATCCCAAGGTCAGACGCGTTTCGTATCCTGGTCTTGCTACTGGACGCGACCGAGACGTCGTAGATGAAATGGTCGACGTGCAAGTCGGCTACGGCGCAATGATCATGTTCGAGTTAGACGATGAGGCTGCAGGCAGAAAATTCGTGCAGAACATCCGTCTCATGTATCACGTTTCAAATGTGGGGGATGCACGCACACTCGTGACGCATCCGGTCTCGACCACCCATACTACCGTTCCCAAAACTCAGCGTGAGGCAGCCGGAATATTTGATGGCTCGATCCGCCTTTGCGTCGGCATAGAGAACATTGATGACATACTTGACGATATAAAGCGCGGTCTTGATGCCGTTTAATGGCTGATTAGCCTGGAGAAGCATCATGAAAAAAGAGAAAAATTGGGCACTCAGAAATAAGCGATTCGACACATTCCATTTTTCTCGCGAAATCATGCGCGAGCTGGCTGGCTTGCGTCCCGACAATACGACTGGCGCTTTATACATAATAAAGGACTATACAGTAATGGTGGCCTGCGCAGTTGCGACGGTTCAACTCAGCTGGTGGCTTTACCCATTGGCATTATTAATCATCGGCGCGCACCAGCGCGGGTTGACGACGATCTCACACGACGCTGCGCACCGAATACTAGCAAAGAATAGAGTATGGAACAATTTCCTCGGGACGACGTTCGCCGCTTACCCTATATTCCAGCGGCACTGGGCATATCGCGTGTCCCATGTCTATCTACATCACCCGCACCTTGGTGATCCAGAGCAAGATCCCGACTTGAAGTTCTTTATCAAATCGGGGGTTTATACGGTTCGCGAGCCGCGCGATTACAAATCCTTTATTCTCTGGAAAGCGATCTTCGGCGGGGCGACATTTCGTTACTTGAGCTATCTTTGGAGTAACCGATTCTTTGTTGTGGGAGATAGACAGAAGAGCGTCGACAAGTGGGGCGTTCTTATCGATTCGTACGGTTTCGCGGCATTCTGGATCGCGGTAGTCGCCGGCTTTACCGCAGCGAATGCTCTACATCTGCTTGTGCTTTTTTGGCTAATCCCTTACCTCACCACGTTTCAGGTGTTGGGTTGGTTCACCGAGCTGGCTGAGCACTCGCCCATGTGTGAAACCGAGGTGGAGAATGTTTATTTGACAAGGAATAGGAAGGGCGGATTCATAGAACGCTTATTGTTCGGCGTCAATTACGATGAGTACCATCTTGAGCACCATCTTTCGCCGGGGGTCCCATTCTGGCTATTAAAAAAAGCACAGAAAATCCGAATGCGCGACCCAATATATGCGAATATTGGAAAATCCTGGGGAGGTCTATTTTCGAGCGGCCCGCAGGGGCAGCCAAGTGTGATCTCGCAATTGCTTGATCGGAACCGCCGCCTATACGAAATTAGCCTGCGCAAATGATCCGGAGCACATCCACAATGGAACATGTTTCCGATTGCGTGATTCGACCTGTTGTTGGAGTGACATCAAATCGCCATATCGATGATGGCGTTCATCGTGACAGGTTGCGACGACGTTACATCGAAGCCCTTGATACCTACGCTGCCGTTGAATGCGTCATTCTTCCGACTGTAGACGGGGATCTTCCTTGGGATACAAGCCTTAGAAAATTTCGTTCCCTGATGCATCGTCTAGACGGCCTGGTCTTGACTGGCGACGAATCAAATCTCGATGCAGACATTTTTGATGGACGACAGCGCCGTTGGGACCGTGCCGACGACGACGTTATCCCTGGGGAACGAGACCGGCCCAGGGATCGTCTGTCGTCTGTCGCGTTGTCGATCGCAAGAGAGCTGGATATGCCATTCCTCGGCATTTGCCGCGGGTTGCAGGAAATGAATGTTCAGCAAGGCGGAACGCTTGTGACACATCTGCCGGCCACGGAGTTCGGCATAGTGCACAGCGAGCCCATGAACGTACCCCGCGATCAGCAGTATCTGCCATCGCACGGAATTCGGATCGTATCCGACGGAATACTTGCCGATATCCTCGGGGAGGGAAACGATCGGCTCCAAGTTAATTCGCTTCATAACCAGGGAGTGTCCGAGCCGGCGCCCGGGATTCGAGTCGAAGCCATCGCCGACGATGGCGTCGTCGAGGCAATTTCCTACCGCTCCTCGACTTTTCAGCTCGGAGTACAATGGCATCCCGAATGGCATGTCGGACACGATGCCGTAAGTCAGAAGATATTCCGCCTCTTTGGCGATGCGTGCCAGGCATATGAAGCGAGGCGGCATGTCGGAAGTAATTCGGCATCCTTCTACAAGGCAATATATTGAAGCCTGCCCAACGTTACATAATACAGTGACGATATAATGGATCTCCATCTGATGGCTCTGTTCGCCATTGCGTTCACTTGCGCGGTCGCCGTGCCGGGGCCGAACGTAGCATTTGTTGTGGCTCAAGCTCTCAAGTATGGCCGTAAGATTATAGTTCCCTGTTCGTTTGGCTTCGGACTGGCCACTGCGATTCACGCCATTGTCGCGCTGTCTGGGGTCGGCTTGATCATTCACGAGCACTCGTCGCTTCTCGGTTATCTGCGTTGGATAGGAGCGATCTATCTCACGTACATTGGTCTAATTTCTTTCCTATCCCGGCCGGAACATCACAACACAGAAATAATCGCTTCTAACACGCGAAAGTTGTTCCTCGATTCATCACTTGTCGCCCTGACTAATCCCAAGGGATGGCTGGTCACTTTGCTTACCTATCCAAGCTTTATCAGTCCTTACTATTCTTACACGCGCCAAGCAATTGCGTTGAGTTTGGCAGGACTGCTTATTTCCCTCTTGATTTATAGTGGATATGCGTTGCTTGCACAAAGGGCACGCATCCTTTTCAGGAACGAACGCAATATAAGCCGGGTAGCAGGCGCGATCTATCTGCTTGTCGCAGTTTTCCTAGTGCTTTCCTGATTGAGTCAATATTTCTCATGCGAGAAACGGCCGATGCAGGCCGATCGTCGAAGAGGGCCGCAATCTCATGTCAATACTAATCCCTAAAGGGCTGCCGGCAGGTTGTGCTCTTGAAAACGAAGGCATCACCGTCTTAGAAGATGAGGCACTGATCCATCCGCAGCGCCGATCTATAAGCGTGGGGTTGCTTAACCTGATGCCAAATAAAATCAATACCGAAATCCAGATAGCGCGCCTTTTGGGTTCCAGCCACTTCCAGGTTGAGTTGACGCTTGTCAGGATATCCAGCCACTCATCGAAGAATACACCTGTCGAACACTTGAAATCGTTCTATAAGGACTGGCGGGATATTAATAACCGGAAATTTGATGGGTTTATAATAACCGGAGCGCCGGTTGAGAAAATTCCTTTCTGCAGCGTCGATTACTGGGATGAGCTCGCTGGAGTATTTCAGTGGACGCAGACCAACGTCCATAGTTGCTTTAACATCTGCTGGGGGGCGCAAGCTGCCATGCATTTTTTCTATGGGGTGCCAAAGTACGTCTTGAAAGAAAAGTTATTCGGCGTATTTAAGCATCACATCTATGATATCGACTCCCCTTACTTGAAAGGTTTCTCAGAGGAACTCTACATTCCCGTGTCGCGCTGGACGGAAATGCGTCGCATCGACCTCCCTATTGATAGCGGCGTTTCCGTTCTCATTGATTCGCTCGATACCGGACTTTGCTTGTTGAGCGATCCCAAGCATCATTCTTTGCATTTCTTTAATCATATCGAATACGATTCGAATACTCTTGCAGACGAATACTTCCGCGATCTAGCCGCAGGAAGAAATATTCATCTGCCCATTAACTATTTTCCAGACGATTGCCACTATCTGCCACCCACGAATCGATGGCGCAGCCATGCAATTTTATTGTTCGAGAACTGGATAAACCATATTCATAAAACTTCCTTGACGGATCTGAATATGATCGGTCGATGTCGATGAGTTGCCGCCGGCAGACGCGCAGCTCTCGTAAAAACCTCATATATACAGTACCCATTTAAATGGCGGTGGCAATCCATCATGAACTTCGATGAACTCAGGAATTCCGTCGCGTCTGGCGCGATCGATACGATATTGGTATGCATGGTTGACATGCAAGGCCGGCTCATGGGAAAACGCTATCATGCTGCTACATTTGTTCGTCATGATTACAACCAAGGCCATGCCTGCAATTATCTATTGGCCAATGACATGGAAATGGTCCCGGTGCCAGGTTACGCAAATGCCAGCTGGAGTGTTGGTTACGGCGATTTCGTTCTCAGGCCTGACTTTTCCAGCCTGCGATTGCTGCCGTGGCTGGACGCAACGGCATTGGTGATTTGCGATGTCTACAATGACAACGGGGAGCCAGTGGCGCAATCGCCCAGACATATCTTGCAAAGGCAGTTACGCCGGATATCCGACCGCGGAATGCGCGCCTGTTTCGCATCGGAGCTTGAGTTTTACCTCTTCGACGAGACTTATGCCGAAATTTCGAGAAAAAATTATAATTCACCATCGGTATTTGGAAGTTACAATCAGGATTACAACATTCTGTCGACAACGCGACAGGAGTGCGTCATGCGTCCGATCAGAAAAGGCCTATATGGTGCTGGTGTCGCAATTGAATGCACAAAGGGCGAGGGAGGCGCTGGCCAGGGGGAAATCAATGTTCGGCATTCAGACCCGTTGTTGATGGCCGATCAGCACACGATCATCAAGCACGGCAGCAAGGAAATAGCAGCGCAGCACGGCAAGTCAATCACCTACATGGCAAAATGGAACGATAATTATGCAGGGTCGTCCAGCCACGTCCACTCTTCGCTATGGTCGTCTGATGGCTGCCCCCTGTTTTATGACGAAGCAGAACCGCAGGGAATGTCCGTTATAATGAGGAACTACTTGGCCGGAATCCTTAAGTATGCGGGAGATATTACTCTCCTGTTGGCACCCTACATAAACTCCTATAAAAGATTTCAGATTGACACGTTCGCACCCACTAAGATCGCATGGGGCTGCGACAATCGAACGACCGGCTTACGCGTTTGTGGCCTGGGCTCGGATGATCTGCGCGTCGAGTGCCGCATTGGTGGTGCCGATATGAATCCCTACATTGCGTTCGCCGGACTGATTGCAGCTGGCTTGGCAGGGATTGACGAGAAACTGCCATTGGGCGAGCCGTGCAAGAGCGACGCATATCGCGACACGGGATTGCCGGACATCCCGAAAACACTAAGAGCTGCCATCGGCATCAGTTCGAGCTCGAGTTGGCTCCGCGAGGTGCTAGGAAGCGGGGTTGTCGACCATTACGTCCATGCCGCGCAATGGGAACAATCCGAATACGATAGGCATGTAACCGATTGGGATTTGCTCAGGGGATTTGAACGTAGTTAGGGAAGGTCTGTTCAATGCGTTCGATAGTGCCATCCCAATGTAGGCAGACACCAGACGCGCCGCGTCGCCGGGTCGAAGAGTGAGAGGAAGAACCAGAAAACGCGCGCCGACTTACCCCCCGCGCAAATCAGCAGGAACCAAGAAGCGCACGTAGAGGCCTGAAGGCCTATGCAGCGACAGGGGTTTTGGCAAAAACGAAACCTCAAACGATATCTTGGGAGGTCGTTGGAGGTGGTCTTCAGCCGGAAGGAATAGGCAGCGCGGTCAAGAACTTAGCACTGAAATTCGCGAGACTGGAGCGGGCGAAGGGAACCGAATCCAACTCACCCTAACCCATTGATCCGCCTAGATTTCAAGCGGAACAAGGAACCCAAAAACAACACCTCGAACGATACCTAATCTAGCAAGGCTCACATCCTGACTCAAGCTGGCAGAGTCCCATTTCGAGCGCTAGCACTTCCCAGGGCTGCGCTTGATCAACGACGCTTGCGAGGCTTTTCCCAAGTCAACTCGCCCGTGAGTTCGGGCAAGCCCCCATCGTCCTCCCAGCTCTTCCCGAAGCGGTCGTGCTCAACTTCCGGAAGCTCTTCTTGATCGAACCACAACAAGGATGTCGTGGTGTCGCTTAGCGAAAAGTGCCTTGCGATCTCGCAAAGCTCAAGACCCCTTTCCCAGTTCTCAAACCAGATGTCTTGTGCCACCCAGGCCGAGTCGGCGCCGTTCTCCCCCAACTCGCGCAAGCGATGCGCCACGGATCCAGATGGGATGTTAGTCCTTGGCGGGATCCATGCCTTGACCCCGCGCAGGGCTTTGGAAAGCACTGAGTAGCGCACGACGCCACGGTCCATAGTGACGAATGCACAGGGATAGTCAGTGAGGCTGGCGTAGCGTGAAGCAGCGGCAGGAAAGGAGGTGCCAAATTGCGCGGCCATCTGCTCGATCAGCGCAAGCGAGGGCTCTTCCTTGGGGACTGTCGCGAGCCACTCCTTGTAGGGCATCAAGAGTTCAGAGGCGAAGACGTCGCAAAACACCTCGTTGGGGTCGCGCTTGGCGTATCCCCATTGAGGCACTTCTTCGTGTTTGGAGGGAAGTCCAAGCACCACGTGGGCAATTTCGTGGCAGACGGTAAAGCGCTGACGCTCCTCGCTCTCCAACTCATTGACCGTAATGATGCTCTTACCGTTCTTGCCTGGAACCGTGTATCCAGATTCCCCCTCGTCCAAGGGCTCTCTTCGAAGTTTGGCGTTGGCAGCGATGAGGTAAGGCGATAGATCCTCTCGAATGCTGGAAATGTCCAGGTTCGCAACAAATCTTCGCGCCAGCTGGCGCACGCCCGCCTCATCCATGATCATCCTTCCTCGTCGTCTTCCTCGAAGATACGCTTGGTCCGAGCAATCAGCACTGCCGGATCGGGCCGCGTCGCTCCTCTATGCCTGACTCCAGCGGCTGCTGTAAAGATCTCAAGCTCAACCGATTCGTCTTTAAGGACGAACTCGACCAACAGCGGGTCAGCGTCCTCGTGCGTTGCGAGCCAATTCACGATCTCGGCATCGCGCGCGCTCGGCTTGAGGACTTTGACTAGCTTGCCCAACAGATCCTGGGATGGGCTGGTCTTGTCCCCTGACTCCAAGCGATGGACATAGGCATGGTCCACCGAGGCCAATTGACCAACTTCGCGCAGAGAGAGAGTCCTGCGCTCGCGCAAGGTCTTTAGGGCAACGCCCAAGCCTGTTTGAGGCATAAAAAATCCACTGAGTGACCATAAAGCGGGCCTTCGGACCACCCGCACCAAAATCGCACCAACGCCGGGCGCTTTGTGACCGTTGCACCCGTCACAAATCTCTGCTAGCGTGTTGTCCAGCCAGACAACAGATCGCGTCTTTAGCTGCAATCTGCTCGCTTGGCCGCCTTGCTCTTGTTGTCTGAGCAAGCAACCCATTGTGCATAGGGCTTTCGCAATTGACAACCCATCCGCCGGGTCGGCGGGTTCATTCAGGCAAAAGGAACCAAGCAATGGCAGGCAAGAACCAGCATGTAGTGCCCCACCCGGAGGGTTGGGCGGTCAAAGGCGAAGGCAATGGTCGGGCGACTTCTGTCCATGACACCCAGCAGCAAGCAATCGATGCAGGGCGGGAAATTGCTCGCAACCAGCAGTCTGAGTTGGTGATCCATCGCCCCAACGGTCAGATCCGTGACAAGGATAGCCACGGTCACGACTCGTTCCCGCCCCGGGGGTAAGACGCCATGGACCATGTCCCGCCCCTCCACGTGCTGGCCCTTTCGGGCGGTGGCTACCGTGGCCTGTATACCGCCACGGTCCTGGCCGAACTGGAACAGGTGCTCGGGCGCCCGATTGCCCAGCATTTTGATCTGATCTGCGGCACGTCGGCGGGCGGGATGTTGGCCTTAGGGCTGGCCAACGAGATCCCCGCGAGCGAGCTGAAAGACCTTTTTGAAAAGCACGGCGGGCGCATCTTCGGCTCTCGCAGCTTGGCAAGGCGGCTGCTTGGCTTCTGGCTTATCGCCAAGCACAACCCTGACGGGCTGCGTGAGGTTCTGGCGGAGCGCTTTGGCGAGACCACGCTTGGCGACCTCAAGCACCCCGTGCTGATCCCTGCTGTGAACTACTCCACCGGCAAAGGACAGTTCTTTAAAACACCCCATCACCCCAGCTTCGAATTGGACCATCGCCTTAAAGTGATGGATGTGGCCTTGGCAACCGCAGCAGCGCCGGTCTACTTCCCGCTCGCGCGTAATGAGCGAGGCGTGTTTGCTGATGGTGGCTTGGTGGGCAACGCACCTGGCCTGTTTGGTCTCCATGAGGCACGCCACTTCCTCGCTACCGATCCAAACGTAAAAGTTCGGGTGCTTTCGATTGGCACCATGACCGTAGGCTCCACCGTGCGCGGAAACGCCAGTCTGGATCGCGGCTTCGGCAAATGGCGTGGCGGGTTGTTCGATCTGGTGATCTCAGCCCAAGAGTCGTCGGTCCATCACTTGCTGGGGCATACCTTGGGTGCGGACTACTACAAAATCGATGACCAAGCCACTCCGGACCAGAGCAAGGACGTCAAAGCGCTGGATCGAGTCTCGATTGCTGCGACGAACACCCTGAAAGATCGAGGCAGCCATGCAGCGCAGCGCGCCATTGGGGATCTGGCATTCCGGCCATTCCGCGATCACCAAGCCGCCGCGCCCCGCTTCTATCACGGCTCTCACAAGAACGCTTAGGAGGCGACCATGCTGAACTTGAGCCCGCTGTTATTCACTACCGTTGAAAATCGGACCTGTCTGCATGGCGCGCTGGACTTGGAAGAGGCGCAACGCACCTACATTGCCCAAGCACGCCTGGATGTCCGTAACTGCCTGAGAGAAGGCATCCCAGCGGTCCTCAGAGCACGTGGCTATCCTGGCCAAGTGCCAACCCCTCGATTTTTCACCCAAGGGTCATGGGCCTACAAGACCCTCAACGCACCTGCCAAGCCCCCACAGCAAGCTGATGTCGATGATGGCTGCTACCTGCCCATGAGCTTCGTCTCGCAGAGCAACCGGCCCAGCGTTGCGGCCGGGGTCTTCTTCCAAGCCGCAGAAGCAGCGCTCCAACCCTTGGTCGACCAGAACCAGTGGCAGCTGATCACCGATAAGGACACCTGCATCCGGATCGTGATCGCCAAGGACGCCCATATCGACATCCCGCTTTACGCCATTCCTGACGAAGAGTTCGTCACTCTGGCTAAGGCTTTTGAGAGCCGTGGGCTGACCATGGATGCGCTCTCCTTCGCTGAGGAGGAAGATGTCTGGACAGCACTGCCGCGTGACAAAGTGCTGCTCGCCCATCGTAAGGAAAACTGGATGGCCTCCGATCCTCGGCCGGTCAAGGAGTGGTTCTTGGGCGAAGTCGAGGCGAAGGGAGAGCAGTTCCGTCGCACGGTTCGCTATCTCAAGGCTTACCGGGATTGGCACTGGGAGAGCGGCGGTCCGGCTTCGATCCTTCTGATGGCAGCGGCAGCACCACTGTTCGAAAAGCACGATGGCCGTGATGACATGGCTTTGCTCTCCGTCGTCGAGAAGCTTCCTGGCGCCCTACGCGCAGGGGTGAACAATCCGGCGAACACGAACGAATCCCTGACCGGGCGATTGGGTGCGGCAGGCGTTGAAAACGCAGCGAAGGCCTTCGAGAACTTTGCGGTCATGCTGCGCGGTGCAATTCATGCGTCTAATGCTTCGCAATCCTGCGCTTGGATGCGCCAAGAATTTGGTGTCCGGTTCCCCGATGATCCGGAGAGGGTCAGGATCGTCTCCGTCGCCAGCAGCATCGCATCGTCCTCCGCCGTCGCTGGCCCAAGCGAACTGATCGGGCGTTCCAAGGCTGGATGAGCGCGAACCAAGTCAACGCGGTGATCAAGGCGTTCGCGCCGCGTGGTTTTGTCTTCGCTGGCAAGGCCCCAAACGGCCGATTCCTCCTCCATGGCCACCTAAGCTCTCCAAGCAATCAAGACATCCCGTGCGAGATTCAGCTCGATCCAGAGCTGTTTGCTTTTCCTAAAATTAGGCTGCTTGAACTTCCCAAAGAGCTATCCGGCCGCCCGGTCCCGCACCTCAATGGGCAAGGCGAGCTGTGCTATATCGCAACCGGCACCGTCGTCTTAGACATCTTCAATCCCGTCAGCCAGTCGTTAGCTTGCCTCGATCGAGCCCAGCACGTGCTGACTCAGATCATGAGGGGGGAGATGGTCGATGACCTGGCTGAAGAATTTTTCGCCTATTGGGGAGGGAACGGCTGGTGCTTTAGTGACATCCAAGGCGATCGCCTGGGAAAGATGCATTGCACCATCGAAGAAAGGAAGGATGGCAAGGATATCTGGACAGTCACCGACGAACCGGAGCGCACGACCAAGAAGCTCAATGCCATGCACTGGAAAGCCAATGTGCGTAAGGCGAGCTGCGTGCGAATCAAGACGGATGCGCAACCTCGCCCACTGATAGTGAACTGGCCACCAATGTGCTTGCGAGATGTGCTGAATTGGCAAAGCACACTGGATGTCAACTGCCGTCGGAGAATTCATCAGAGCATCTACACGGCAGAAGCGAACAAAGCAAATCACTTGCTTGTGATCATCGAGTCGCCCTTGATGACCTACGCTTTCGGTGTGCTATTTGATCGCGCCAAGCGCGCACCTTGCAAGAAGCTGGCTGAGCGCCGAGATCCCACTTATCAACTCAGGATCAAGCCGCTCTCCATGCTGAGGATTGATGACCGCTATTTAGCTGAGCGCAATACACCCAAGCGCCGGACGCTTGCAGGGAAGAGGATCGCGCTTGTCGGTTGCGGAACCATTGGTGGATACCTGGCCGACATGCTGGTCAAAGCTGGCGCTGGCACCAGTGGCGGTGAGCTAACGCTTATCGATCCTGATCTATTCCTACCTCAGAACATCGGGCGACATCGCTTGGGGTTTCCAAGCTTGCTCGACAACAAGGCTACCGCCATGGCTGGGGAACTTAGACGCCTGGCACCAGGAGCACTTCTCAGAGATATCCCTAGCGATGTCAGGGCTGCTCACTTCGAACATCTGGATCTTTTGATTGATGCCACGGGCGAAGAAGCCTTAGGCCATTGGCTGAGTGCACATTATCGAGACTTGACCGACATCCTGACTGTCTGGATTGAAGGAACAGGAACTGCTGTTCGAGCCTTGCTGGCCAAGAAAGGCGCGAGTCCATGCTATCGCTGCATCTGGCACCACACTCGAGACGGCGCCTTCCCGTCCGTCCAAGGCGAATTGCCGACCACACTTGCCGGACAAGGATGCGAAGGCCTGTATGTGCCCTTCCCCGCCACAGTCTCTGTCCAGGCGGCAAGCCTCGGAACCGAACTCGCGGTCGATTGGGCTAACGGCGTCTCCACTCCTTCATTTCGCACCCGCGTCACCGATCAAGCGTTTGAGTTAGCAACGGCGGATTGCGATCTCCCAGCCCATGAGGGTTGCCCCGTATGCCATTCATGAGCGCATGGGGAACATTCGATCGACAAACCTTGGTCCATTTTTCCGAGCGCACCCTTGCCGTCTTTCAAGACCACACCCAGCGCGATGCGACTGACGCAGAAGCCGGAGGGCTGCTTCTAGGAACGGTCCATGGCAACCACATGCTCATCGAGCAAGCCACTACCCCGACGAAGTGGGATAAGCGCTTTCGCACGCTGTTCGAGCGCATGCCGTTTGGCCATCAAGCCATCGCCTTGGCCAGGTGGAATGCAAGCAAAGGCACGGTGCGTTACCTGGGCGAGTGGCACACGCACCCAGAGGACAACCCGCAGCCTTCGGGGCTCGATCGCTCAGAGTGGAATCGATTGGCTGGCTTGCGTCAAGATGGGCGTCCTATGCTAGCCGTGATCGTAGGACGCCGCGATCTCTATGTTGAGCTGGCACCACAGAAGGGTCTGGGCCCAAAACTTCTCGGAATTGAGTAGCTGACACACTCACTTTCTAAGCTCTGCCGGCTTATTGGACGACAGAGCTGTGTTTCATCTACGTGCTCGTTCGCAGGTTAAAGAGATGGTTTTGGCGGCCGAAACCTCAACTCCCAGCTCCCCCCTTTGCCTTCGACCTCATGTGGGGGCACATCACCAACCGTTGTCTCGGGCGTTGGCGCTTCGATCGATGGCATTTTGAATTTTTTCTCCAAGGCCTCAGCCGCTTCCACCATCACCTTTCGGGCCTTCTTGATGCGCCACTGCTGGATCGCTTGGATTCGAGGCGATACATGCCTCTTCTCTCGCGCTAGACGCTGCCTGGCTCTTGCCACCACTTTCGTGTCTGGATCGCCCTCTTGCTCGGCAAGCTTGGCCTGTGCATCGAGCACTGCCATGCGTGCTTTGTAAGGCCGCACCAAGGTGTGCGCATACTTGCTGATTGAGCGGGCCAAAACCTCGGTGTCCTCGAAGAGGAACGGTTTGGTGGGATAGCTATCGACTCGCCGGCAAACAAGCGTGGCGTAAGCACGCTCGAAATCTGGCTCAATCTGGATGCCTGGGATCTGGCGAAGCACTTCCAAAGACTGCTGCGCTACTTCTCGCTGGGCTTCAAGCCAATCTTCGATCAGCTGCGCCTCTTGGTTTAGGACCTCGGCGTCTTGTCGGCCCGAGGAGCGAGCCAGACGCGTCACCTTACTGAGATACCGCGCTTGTCCACTGTAAGGGGTGTAGAGCCCTGGGCGGGGGGCGGGTTGGCGGGCCAAGCGTTCTTTGATCTGCTGGACGCGCTCAGCAACTCGCGCTCTAACGTGTGCGGGGTGCTTTTTGCTCCCTGCTGAGGTCTGTGCTCTAGCCCGGTCTCGAAGTGCTGACGCGTGACTGTGTGACGGGGGGACCGGCTGCAAAAGTGTACCACTGGCCTTCATGTGCGCGGCAACGATGTTCGAGAGCGCAATGGCTGCGTCTGCCCCGCCTCGGCCCTGCACTTCTGCCGTGAAGTTGGTTTTTCTCATCAACGCGACCTTGGCTTTGCCCATGTGCTTGCCAGGACGGCGCGTCAGTTCCCGGGCGCGCTCGAAATCTCCGTTCATGGCTGCTTCCCGGGCCTGGGCTTGGAGCGTTCTTGGGTCAACGGTCTTCTGAATGCCCGCTTTTCGAAGGTGCCGGTTGATTTCGGCTGCAATCTCTTTGCGAAGCGCTCGCACCGCGCGCGTGCCCTCCCCTTGCCTGGCATCGAACTCCGTTCCTGCGCGCTCACCGAAGCCGTTAGGCCCGACCTGGCGCGAAGACATCAGAAGGTGGACATGGTGGTTGCGCCGGTCTCCATCGCGACTGGGTAAGTGGACTGCGACCAGCACGGCGACCTGGTGGCGATCGACCAGCAGTTGCCCAAGGCTCAATGCCAGATCCTTGCGCTGTTCATCGGTGAGGCTTTGCGGGAGCGCGACCTCCACCTCGCGAGCCACAAGCGCGTTCTTTCTGGTCTCAGCCGCTTCATTGGCGTTCCAGAACTTCTCGGCATCTAGGCACCAACTGGGCGCGCCCTTGGGTGCAAGCATCTGGGCGAAGGCCACGCCATGCCGGCGCGAGTATTCGTGGCGCAGCCCGGTCGCCTCGTCGACCAGATCAAAGCCCGCTCGGTAAGCTGCTGCCGCGACGGATGAGTCCCCTTTACCGCGACCAAAAGATTTCATGTGTGAGTGATAAATAGCCATCTAGACCCCTATTCATGTTTGTGGAGAAAACATAGAACAAGAGCATTTTTGAGTTGTCTAGGCGCCGATGGCAGTGGCGTTTGTGTGCCCAAAATCTCAGAGTTTTTGATCTGTTGAGCGGGGCAAGCCGATCAACGAGGTGGCCAACGGCCACCGCACCGACGCGCCAGCGGCAGCGCACGGTTTTCGAGAATCGAAAACCATCAGTGCGCTCTTGCTTTCAGATTTGGGGTTATGCCGCATCCGAGGCGAACGCTCGCAACCAAAGCACTCGCGCGCGCGAAAAAAATGCCAGCGAAGGCCCCTTTACAAACATGAATGAAATATAAACAAATCTGATTTGCTTTGGATCGCATCGCCCGACGACGCCGGCCTACGCCGACCTTTTGGTTGCAGCTTTGCGCTGCAACTCGACTAACACTTCGCGCTGCTCATCCAGAGAAAGCTTCGCCAGCGCTGTGATTGCCTCAGCGATCTCATCGGTCTCCGCATAGAGCGCGGCCAGCGGCATGTTCAATGCCTCGGCAAGACGCTTGGCGGTGCGTAAGTCGCACTCGTTGACGCCGTGCTCGTAGCGATTGATCCGCGTGCGGGCCACCTCAGCGGCTACCCCGGCTGCCACCCCTAAGGCTTCTTGGGTCAGCCCAGCAGCCAGGCGTGCCTGTCTTAGGCGGTTGGCAAAGATGAGGCGAGCGTCTTTCGGATGCAAAACGTGACCACAGGCATGCAATGTGACGAACGAGCATGGCGCCTCCCACTTGTGGTGTCTGTTACTTTTTCAGTAACATGACCGCGCGTCAAGTTCAAGCCTGGCCATTGCCGAGGCACCGCCCTCTCACTCTTAGGAATTTGTATGCGCAAAGCACGCCTTGCCGTTGTCGGGATGTTGATCGTCTTCATGGCTGGTTGCTCGGGAGGTCGACCATCGCAAACTGAGCGGGAATTTGCCTTCTTGCAGTTCGTCAAACAGAACAGCAACGATGAGGCACGGATCGAAGACTTTGATAGCAACCAATGCACCAAGGCCGAAGGGGCGCCTGGCTACACATGCGATGCCAGCGCCAAGGTGGAAGCCATGGGGCGCGACTTTGGTCATCAGATGGACGGGGTCTACACCTTCACCAAGGTGGGCGGCGCCTGGAAAGTGACTGGCCGCGTCCAGTAAGCCCACCGACTCTCAGCCCTCTTCTTCTTCGCTTCGGAGCTTCTATGACAGTTGGAACGTTCCTTCTCTTGCTTACTTCGGGTGCTGCAGCTGTTGGCGCCTTTGCTGTCATCAAGTCCTTGGAAAAGCAGCGGAACAATGTTGCGTTCAACCAGGGCTTTCAGCGATTTCATCGCTACAAAAAAACGCAAATTGCCTTGTCGACTGAGAACTCGTCAATCAAGGTGGAGGTTGGAGGAGTAATCAAGACCTATCGATTGGGCGATGTTCGCTCCTGGGAAAAGCATTGGCACAACTCGCGTCACCAAGGCACGCTGACGCTCAATGTTCGCGACATCGATCATCCGGTTTGGACGATCAAGTTCGGCAACGAGACAGAAATGAACAAGTGGTATGAGCTGGTCAGTCAGGCGGTCAATGAGAAGTTGAAGCTCTGACCAAGCAACCACTGGGCTAGGCGACTGGGCTTGACGGCGAAGCCTTCTCTGCTACGAATCGAAAAACCTCAACACTGGATTCGTCATCATGCCTTCTTCCGTACACTCCCCTGCTACGCCCCTCGACCAGCAAGAAATCCAATTGCGCCAAGAGCATGTAGATTCCTGGATTAGCCAACAGCATGCAGCCGGCTTTGGCGTTGACCAGCACATGACCGACGCCCTCAATGCTTATCTTGATGGCCGCTTCGATCTGCCTGGATTGTTGACAGAGCTTCGTCGTCCCTACTTGAACTGAGCCCACCAGCGGGTGCCCGCATGATGGGCACCTGCGCCAGCGAAGTCTCACAAGCAGAAGCATCCATGCCTGGTCCTGGGCGCTCTCGCTGGGCCTGTTCCGCCGTGTGGCCATCCGGCACGCTCAACAGTCGTCCCTCTTGGCGATAGCGGGACAGAAGCTGCTCAAAGCTTGCTTGTCCTTGGACATAGATCCCGTTGCCTCGCGTCGCTTCCAAGCGTTCCGTCAAGGGCAGATGCTCAACCGATTTGCCAATGCCGGCCTGTTCAAGGTGCGCATTGATCCGATCAGCGATCATGGCGCGAATCCATTGGATCTCAGCCAGGCCGTTGATACGCCCATCTAGAATGCGCGTCTTCTGCGTTAAACCAGAGGCTTCCATACGCCGTGTCGTGGCAAGCAGATGGCAATAGAAGTAGCGCACATCGTCCTTCGTCGGTCGGTGGTGGCTCGCTTGCAACGCAAAGCCAAAGCGCTCAATCAGGCGATGTGCGATATCGAGCACCAACTCCCAGCGCTTGGGGTCATCGAATTCGTGCGGCAGCGCAACCGCAAAGTCGCGGCAGACGGTGCTGTTGCAGCGTCGCTCTGCCGCTTCTACAGCGGCCCAGAGGCGCTGTGGGTCGTCCGCCCATGCCGGTGAGCCAGTTGGCGCCATGCAACGCGATTGGATGATGCCTGCCCTACCCCGGTAGTCGTGACGCGCGCCTGACTTGGGATCGGTGAGCAGATAGCCGCCGCGATAGGCGGCGGCTGCGATCGCAGAGTGCCCCTTTGCTCGGCTGTAAGTTTTGATGCGGGTGTGGTAAATGGCCATGCGTTTCTCCTGATGTTGGAGAAACACTTTCTCTAGATTTTGAGAAGCGCAAGGCTTTTGGGATCACTATTTCCGCTGCTTTTCGCTGCCTAATTGATGGAATCAAACCAAGCCATCATCCACCACAGACATGCCCAAAGATCCAGAGCAAATACCCTTAAAAGGCCAAGGCTTAATTTAATACCAAGCAATAACTTAGCAACTAAAAATCACATCGCAAATCAAAAAAATCTTGACTAAGAAGGCATACATGCTAATACATGAAGATCTTCCATACAGAGAATTTCAATGAAATTAAGACTCGACCTTCCTTCCATCATCATTATCGCCACTGCATTTTTTATCTATGGAGGCGTAATTGGCGAAGGTATCGAGCAATATCGCTCACGCCAAAACCCCAAGACTTTTCATGCCAACGACCAATACAAGGCTAGCCAAAGCTGTGTAGATCAAAATTCGCATCCAAGCTGACTCTTCAGCTAAATACATGTAAGTCAGGTATGCACTGAATGCGCATAGCAAAAGGGTAAATATAAACATCCCTCATCCTTTGGAGTATTTGGCGTTATAAATACTTACAGCACAGCTAAGCAGCCCACCTACCAATATCGACACTAATTTTTGCACAAATAGACTAAAAATAACTAGTGGCGCCCAGGAAAATATATGCACACCGGAATTTGGAATAGCCATCACCAAGTATTCATGTTTTTCACCACAATTTTAACTGCATACCGTATTGCTAAACGTGACCGGAGGCCGACTTCATGGCACTCTGCTAGCTTGGTAAGCGACACCCGTGACTATTGATGTCCGTCAAGCCTAACTACTTCCTCCCCGCTTCTAGAGCAACTCTGAGCAGCTTTCTCGATGCTCAAGAAGTGCCCAGCTCGCCACTTGGCATGGCGGACTTGGTAGCCGAGCAAGAGCACCGGCTCCAACTACTGCTAAGGCACGTATATGCTGTTTTTACCCGCCCATGCACCGGCATGCTCCTCCAACAGTCGGACAACAAGAAGGCATGATGACTGAACCATTCGGCCTAAGCTTTGGTATTCTTCACCAATTCGCAGACCATACAGGATGTATCCAATGTCGAAGCGCTTTGTGAGCTTAGTTGTTGTGGGGGCAGAAATCACCCTCGTCCAAGCCGAAGTTCCGACCGATGCAAATCAGCCCATCGTGATTACTTCCGACGCAACCTGGAAGATGCAGCAAGGCGATTCGCATGATGCCTACGATGTGCTCTACAAGCGCTGCACAAGTTATTTTGCAGAACAAAAAATCGATCAAATCGTAATCAAGGCAAGCGCGGTATCACAAGGAAATGCCACACTTGCGTTGCTGCGGAGTGCCGAGGCTCGAGGTGTAGTCATTGCTGCCGCCGCTTCGACCGGCAAGGATGTAGCTCTGCTGACAAAGGCTAGCATCAGCAAAACATACGGAAACAAAAAGGTCGACGAGTATGTCAAAGACGATGCGTTCTGGAAGGCCCATACTCAAGGGGCTTCATTAAGAAAGGCAAGCCGCGAAGGCGCCTTGCTGATCCTAGCTCAGAGGAACAGCTAATGGCCAATGTGGTCCCGGCCCTTCAAGTAGGCCCAAAGCTGGGAGCCGGGCACTTCGGTGTTGTCTACTTAGGCAACGACAGTGTCCATGGCGAAGTCGCAGTCAAGGTCCTTGAACGGAAGAACGGTCAAGACGACGCTTCATGGGACACGCATAAAGCGAGTTTTCTCTCAGAGGCGCAAAATCTCTCAAAAGCCAAGCACCGAAACGTGGTAGAAGTTTTTCACATCGAAGAACTTCCTGACGGAAAGAGCATACGATTTTGTATGGCGTATTGTGCCGGAGGTTCTGTGCAAAGCGCCTACGAAAACGGGCCGATGGACCTCAAGTCGGTACGGAAAATCGCAACGGAAGTATCGATGGGTCTCGGTGCTCTCCATGCTAGGAACATGCTCCACCGAGACATCAAGCCTGGCAATATCTTGATCGATAATCAGGGAGTTGCAAAGCTTGGTGATTTCGGCCTTGTAACCGATCGTTTAATCATGGGCTACGGCTCTGTAGAAGGCTACTCTGATCATATTGCCTTTGAGGTATGGGGAGGCAATCCAACCAGCCCAAGAACAGATATCTGGGCACTTGGAATGACACTTTATCGACTGCTTCATGGCCAAGATTGGTATGAGCGGAGTCCGGCGCCACGCCATATTGTTAAAAATGGCGGCTTTGCGAATTCATTGACTTGGTTGCCACATATTCCTAAAGCATGGCGAACGGTTATTCGGCGCATGCTCAACGATGTCCCTAGTGCACGATATCAAAATGCCCAGGAACTTTTGAATGCCTTCTCTAAACTACCAACGCCCTCGTGGACAACCGCAGTCTCAGCAGACAAAGTCGTTTGGCAGCAGCTCGTCGGAACTCGTAAAAAGACCGTTGAATGGACAATGCACTCAGCTCGAAGCCATAGCTGGTCAGCGCGGAGTGAACCTATCAATGGCGCGGGAAACACGCGCTCTCTAGGAGGATCGAATGGACGTGTTGGCTTAAAGCCTGCTCTACGCGAGCTGAGTAAATTTTTTAACGGCTGACAAACACCGATCGTCACTTACCCATTTTGCAGCTACCGGAACGGAGCAAGCGTGGCAAAAGATAGGCGCCGATTGCATCTGCCGCAGTGAGCGGAGAAAGCTCAAAGGCAACAGCAGCGGCGTCTCTTCGGAAGGAAGAGCATCGAGAGCAATAAGCATCAGTGGCCACTACACCGCGAGGAGGAAGCCACGCACGACCACAGCATCGACAGCGAGGCTGCTCTACCTTGAGAGCGCCAGTCTTTGAGCCGCTCTTTTTTCGATCAGCAGTGGTCATGATGTTCCTCATTTCACCAACATAGCAACTTTGTTCAAATAAGCAAGTAAAGATATGGCGCCATAAAATTAGGTAGGTTACGAGATCACACTTTCGTCTCATGTCATGCGATTTCCACCTAAATTAAACGAAAGTGTCGGCCAAGTTAACTTCCTGAACAAATTGGAAAGATCAAGCGAGCATCACCGCGCGTGACCCAAGCGCAAGTCCATGGCAATCTCTCGAGCTGGCAAACGCCATTCGTGACTATTGATGTCCGTCGAGCCTAACTACTTCCTCCCCGCTTCCAGGGCCACTCTGAGCAGCTTTCTCGATGCTCACCAGGTGCCCGACTCCCCACTTGGCATGGCGGCGCTTCTTGTTGCTATCACTGGCGCTGCCCCGTCTACGCCGCCATCCAAATTGACCCGCATGATTGATGAGGCGTGCCGACTTTTTGGGAAGGACCCAGAAAGTGGGCGCTTGTATCTTCTGCGACTCGCTTCTGAGGTCCCTCGAAGCATTGACGAGTGGGAACGCCAACTGTCCCTTCAAGGAATTGCGCTAGCTGATGAGAATACAGCAGATGGCTTCTGCGCTATGTCACCCGACGCATTTCCAGTAGATCAATTCCAAGCAGCCTGTCGGACGACCCTTGGTCCGCACACTGTTCGCTTCTACGGCGAAGGTGCACTCGTTGAGCAGGAAGATAGCGAAGAGGACGACATCGACGACGGTGAAACGGGTAAGCGTATTTCAGCTTATGTTGAGCGCACGACCGACTACACCGTAGATCAAGTTAGAGCCATCCGGTCCCTGATCGCTAACGCCGATGAGCACATCGACCTGGACGCATATGCCGGCACCGGCAAGACGCACATTGTCAGCGAACTGCTGGCGCACGATGCGCGACACTTTACGTTCGTTACGCCTAGTGCAGCCCAAGCTCAGGCTCTCAGAAGCCGTCTAGGCGCAGGCAAGCTTCGTGTGCTTACGATGATCCGCTTTGCAAACCTGGTGGCAGCTCGTGCCTTTGAGCAGCGGGCGCTCTCCACCGATTTCAAGCCCGTATGGCAAAAGTCCACCGCATCGCTTGCTGACATCGCCAGCGTTATAGGCGTGCAGCGTATCGGAGGCTATTCGCCTACTGCCGTATTGCGAATTGCTTTTGAAGGCATTAGCCGCTGGTGTCGCTCATCCAGCATAGATCTGCAACCGGACCACTTCAATCGCGTCGTCATGGGAGCAATGATTGATTCAACGGCTTATATTGCAGCTGCTGAGCATGTTTGGCGTTCTATGTTCAGCGCCGAAATCCAAAAGCAAATCAAAATGATCATCAATGTCGATCATATCGGCAAATGGCTTGCGCAGCACCGCGTTAAATTGCCGACCCACTGGGGCACGATTGTCGTGGATGAAGGACACGATATGAGCGCAGCTTGGAAGAGCTTGCTGTCTGACTATGCCGGTGGCGTTATTAGTCTGGGAGACCCAAACCAGCGCCTGATTGGAACAGCCCCACGCTTTCTGCAAGGAAAGTCATTGGAAATGACCCAGTCTGTGCGCCAAGGCCAAGCCGTAGATTCATTGGTGAATGGCGCAATGCGTCTGGATTCCACTGGCATATACAGTTCTCTTTTCGCTGGAACGGCTGATCATGCTACTGTTACAAGCACCTATGGGGCATGGCGCGATGTTCCGCAAGTTGGAACGCGAATTTTTGGCAGTCCGTTCACCTTGCTTGAAGAGGCTCTCCGGCTTATTGACGCTGGTGCACGAGTAGGCATTCATAACTTTTCTGTCGAACTGATCCAACGCGAAGTCGGCCTCATTGAGGATGCGTTTCGTGCTTACGACCATGGAGTGTCAGGCGACTATCGCTGGCGGGATTTTCATAAGGAGTGTTCGCGATTGGGGAAGCCTCAAATTACGCGACTCTTTGAGAGAGGTTTCGGATCCACTCAGTTTAAGGAACTGGTGGGCAAGCTTTCCCCATTTGATTCAGCACGCACGAAGCTTGCACTCGTTGAACATGTTAAAAACTCGGAGCATCCCATCGTCAGCATGGCGCGGTGCTGCTTCGAAAGCATCTATACCCCTCAACGGGCTCATAATCCGGTCCGAGCTGTCTACACGGCTCTCACTCGCGGCAGCCAGCAGCTCTGGGTTCCCCCCGACGCCTTAGATGCATTACGCGTAAGTAATGAACACTTCCATGAGCAACGCCAACAGCGCAAAGCTAAAAGAGTTGTCCGCCCCGACCTTCGTTATCAGAAGCCAATCCAACGTTGACCCAAATTTAGGGACCTATCAACACGAGGTCCCTGTATCCGCTTGAAATAAACCAGCCCCCGCCTTTAAGGTTCTAGGAGCCTCTAACGGCCACTTCCGGAGACCAATTTGAAACCAGTTTTATATTAAACCCCTCTTCCCCCTCCAACCGACTATATGCGATCTTGGTCGGTAAAGATTTGATTGCCTAACTGTCTTCTTAAGATTGATTGGATTAGGCAAAGCCACTTCATTTATCTTGCGTTCATTTTATTTGCGTGAGATATCTCTCAGTTTCCGCCCGCTTGTTACTTTTAAACACTACATGCGCATTGATGGTTTCAAGCCCATTTATACAGCTGAAATCATTGGCATATATAGCCCGTTGATAAAATTACCCATAAAAGTTAAACTGAAAATATAGCTATTTAAACGGCAATTAGTGAGACCACCTTAGACAATCATTGACGCGAAATTTCTGTCCTATTTTATCATTGACAGAAAATCCCCTCCCCTTATCAAACGTCTACCTCCTCATAATTGGATCGTAGATGCACTTTAAACACTCCCCACTTCATCAATATTTGCAACAGCCCAAAGGTCAGTTATCCATCCGAAGCATTCGCATCGGCAAAGTCGAATTTACAGATATGGTCGTTCAAGACCGAGCCGGCGCGCTTCACCTTCAGGACCTGGTCCAAGCGACCTACGACCATCATGAAAAGCTGCGACGACTTCGCCGATCCGGAACTCGCTATCCTGAGCCCCTGCCCTTGGCCACCCCGGCGCGACTCCTCTCTGAAGAGGTCGACGACTTCCTCAAAGACAAGGAGCGGCAGAACCTGCGCACCACCACGATCGAGGCCTATCGTCGAACGCTTGCCATCTTGCAGCGTGTGAGTGGCAACACGTCCGTTGCCCGGATTGATCACACGCATATCTACCAGATGTGGGATCTGCTGCGATGGGCACCCGAAGACTTCATGACCAACCCCAAGCATCAGTGGTTGAGCGTCGAAGCATTGATCGCCAAAGGTCAACGTCTGGGCCGGGCGCAGCCTGCCAATGCCACATTAGAACTGCACCGGCGCTTCCTCGCGTCCTTCTTCAACACCTTAGTCAAAGCGCGTGCCATCCCGCACTCGCCGATGGATGCGTTCAAGCCGGCCAAGGAAGAACTCCTGGCTGATCAGGACGAGCCCGAGCGTCTGCTCTCGCCAGAGGAAATCCAGAAGATCTTCAACCCCGAGACCTTCCTGCCTTGGGCCAAGAAATACCCTCATCGCTGGTGGTGTCCGCTCATTGCGCTATACACGGGCGCTCGGATCAACGAGATCGCTCAGCTCAAAGTGGCCGACATCGTGCAAGATCAGGGCGTCTGGTGCTTTTCGATCCAGAAGACCGTGGATGAGGACTTGGCGCAAAGCGCAGGCAAACGCAGCCGGCAAAGCCTCAAGGGCAAGAGCGCCATCCGCAAGGTGCCGATCCACCCAAGCCTCATCCAGACGGGCTTCCTGGACTTCTTGGCCGACATCAAGGCGTCTGGCCACCCGCGCCTCTTTCCTAACCTATCGGCTGGCACCTGCCGCAAGACCGGCGAGCCGAATGGACGCTACAGCCAGGGCTTCGTCAATCAGTTTGCGAAGTATTTGAAGGAGCTTGGCTTTGGCAAAGGCATTGGATCGCATGCGTTCCGCCATACGCTTGCCACAGAGCTGGACGCCAAGGGCGTGCGGGTTGAACACATCGCATTGATCACTGGCCATGCCCTCAACAAGAAGGCGCCCGTTCTGCAGGACAACTACGTGCACAAGTCGGCCGGCAACACCCGGAAGATCCAGGTCGAAGCGCTCGGCCACTATCAGCCGTCTGTGATACTACCGAACTATGTGCGCGGGCAGTTCAAAGAGCGGTTGAGGAAAGGGGCGAGGATGTATCCCTAATGCATGGAATACCAGCCCAAGACAACCATCGTGGTTTGCTGACCTTGACAGCGCTTTACGCTGCCCTATAGGTGTTGCCTTACGAACACGGAAATAACCTCATGACACCCGATGAATTTTGGACAAAGGCCTTCTTAGCCGCTCTCACGCGCGTTTCCCCAAAGCGCGCCGAGCGGGAGGCATTGAAGGCTACCAGGGTATTTGAGCAACATCTAGCGCTCGCGAATATGCACGACGAAACCATCTCTCGATCCAGCATCAACCCTGGCAGAGTTTGTGCATCGACGGAAGTAGCATTCATAAAAACAGCTCCTCACAAAGGAAGGCGCGACAACAGGAATGGGGACGCCGCCAAACTAACACCAGACCGTAAAACGGTTCAAACTGCAGCTCCCAGAAAAAAAATCAAACGAGACATCGTTTCCATGCCCAGGAAGCCTGTCCGCAAATTTTCATACTAACGCCGCTTTGCAAAGCGCATTCCAGGCAAACGACTCAGCTCTGAGCTTGGTTTAGCCTTTGATGTGAGATGTTCTCGCAACTCAAAGATCAGCTCGCGCAAATCTGCTGTACTCTCACTAAATGCAAAAAAAGAACCGTTGGCTGTTGCAACTATGGCGCTCATCTGCTCATCCTTTCCGTCGCAGAGGAATTGGATATAACGATCAAAGTCGTCAATATTCACGCCCACGTTTCGCCATACTTTGTTTTCTAAATCAAGCATAGCAACGGCGGACCCAAAAAACTGAGCAGGGGACCAGTTTTCTGGTATCTCAAAATTTTTTTCCCCTGGCGCAGCCTTTTCTTTTGATCTCAGCCCAAGTGCATAACGCTTCAAAAACTCAAGTCCAACAAGGAGATTTCTTTTCTCGGCAGCGCTTCGGTCTGGCTCACGGGCCTTGCTTTCAAAGAATCCACCTTTTCGATGAGTTCCAAGCACATATGGCTCTATAACAAGCTTAGGGCGAGGCCCGTTGACATCGGCGTAGACGAAGTGATGCGCAATGAGCGAAACATTCAGAATATTAATTGCTTGTTGATCCTCTAGCGCCACCCCCTCAATCACAGAGCGCAACATAAGATGCGCATGCTTACGTCCTTTAACAATCGGCCTCCGCCACTCTTCTTCGACCGTATCCCAAGTCGACTTAACTTCAAAAAGATAAAACCTATCTCCCAGGCCAATTTTAAGATCGCCGAATTTCTTATCGGCATTTCCAGACAGACTGATGAAAATCCCTCTACTCTTTTTCTTGATTAACCCTCTGCCCCATTGCCAATCCCTCAAAGCAAAAGCAACAGAACTTTCAGCTAATCTTGCCATTACGCATTCCCTATCAGCATGCTCAAAAGGCCAATCCTTTATGGGCGTAAATTTCCTAATAACCTATAGCTTCGAGTGGAAAATTGATCAAAGAACAAAGTCACACTGCCTGCCGCATATAACGAGTCGTGAAAAAATTCATCAAATGCATCCGTCATCCTGCTCGTGATAACATCACTCTATCTAGCATGAGGAGCGGCGCTCAATAAGCGTCCCTGCAAGACATCCATCATCAGACACATATGATGGATAATCTGTAGTTTCTTACTACCAGCGAGCTGAGGAAAAAGCGATTCTTGAACTAGTCGTTCGAACTCACTCAATGCAGGATTTGAACCGAATTCATTTGGCCGCTGACGCACCTGATTCACAAGCTTCCTAGCCGCCTGCAAGAACTTCACCGCCGTGTCAACTTGAAGCTGGATCTGATCATCCGACACGAAGTGTTCAATACGAACATGCTGACTTGCCAGGTCCTTGTAAGCGGCATGAATAGTAACTGCCCCAGGCGGTCCACCTCCGTCCTGAAACGCCTTACCCAAGCAAAGGTAGTCACCGATCCCCGCAGCGTGTCCTTGGAAGAGTGTATGGCGATCGGTAAAAAAGTCTGCTCCTTGATAGTCGGCATTCCGCACCTGACTGATAAAGCAATCTTTCATCCAGATGGTGCGTGGTGATGGTAACGCCGCTATCGTTCGAGAACCGACATGATCGGTGAATACCAAGAACCAACGAACGCGGGCTTGACTGCTGAGCCACTGGGCATCGCGAAGTGACAAATGGTCATCGCTGACGACCACCGCTAAATCTCGATCAGGAAAGCGCGTCAAGAATGCTTCAAGACCAGATAGTGTGACCCGCGCATCGGCTAGGAAGGTCGGCACTATCGCTGGTGCCTCATTGAGTTTGTTCCAGATCTGGTTCTGCCAAGCTGACAGCGCATCCTCGTCCCGAAGCTGATGCCTGTACGGATTGACGATGACACCAATACTTTGACCAGCTTCTTGGCAGAGACTGATGCACCTTGCGAGGTCGTTGACTTGGGCGATGACAGGCTCCACAACAGGAAGCCACTGCGTCATATCTCGATCGGCATGGCCAAGCAACGCGCGAATGGCCAATAGCTCAGATCGGCGGCCATACATATACGGAACATACATCCTGATCCCCAAGCAGCGCCCCCTGCGCCGGTTCTCGACCCATCCTAATTCAGATCATGAAGTGCATTCAAGACACGCCTTTGCTGAGCGGTAGACAGAGGTGTGGCATAGCCGAGAACCCGGCAACTGCGGGGCAATTCGCGCACAAACTTTGCCATCGACTCCGTGGTAGTGCGTCCCCGCATTGCCGCCACAACGATGCGCTGCGCCTCTCGGACCGACAGCGTTTCCCACAAGCGCCAGTAGTGCTCGTAGCGGAGACCGTTGGGGACTTCTGGCTGTGCACCAAACCGCTGCCGCAACGCTTGGCAATACTCTTTGCTCCGAAGCATACCGAACAGTGCCTTCTTGTCGAGATCGGCGCCAGAACTATTCGGCGCCCTGATTTCGCGCAAAGAGCCATTGGGTTGAAGAGTGAGAATGCCCACTCTCTCATCAAGCACGCGCAAATAGCTTGGGCTGATCGACGGATGCGTGACCAAGTAGACACGCTCGAACACCTTCAAGTAATCCGGGGTCTGAGTCGACAGCCTACGATGACTGTCGAACTCCGTCTTGATCTCGTAAGCCGTCGAGTTGCCATTGAAGACCGCCAGATCGACAATTGATCGTCCCACAGGCAATTCGACGTGCAAGCTGGATGTGCGAGGACTATGGCGACCAAACACCACGCGATCCGCGATGGTTGCTTTGTAAAAATACTCGCAACGATAGTGCTGGCGTAACCCATCCAGAACTTGATCCAGCAGCTCAGCAACCGTTTTTTCTGAGCAATCCGGAAGCCCGGCATCAGTCAAAATTTTACGGATGAACCGCCCGTCTCCCGTTCGTCCAACTTGCGTCAGCACGGGCCGCGTCAAGGCTTGCGCCGCCTGGCGCCAAGAAATCGTGGTGTCTTGCGCCAACATCGCGCCATGTCCGAAGGAAGCTGGTGAGCAAGTGTTCCACAACACGACCTTGGGCGCCAACTGCCTCACATGCGACACTTGCGACCGTCATGGCTGCCAAGGAATCACACCTACTAGCCTTGCGTGACGTGCGACCAGCCTAAGCTGTGGCTCCTTGGGAACAACTCGGATGCCGATCCGCTTCGGGCTAAACCAACCGACCATGACGCTTTTGCCTCGAAACAGCTGGGAATGCCCCGGGGCGCTCGCCCGGGTCTACACCGTCACTTGATCCAAAGGCCGAAGCTCACCGGCTGTCCGAAGAAGCACTTGGGCCGCATTCGGACCCATTTCAAAAAACCCTTGCATCTCGATGGCCGAAATGAGCATGACAGCGGCATCTCACCGAGCTCGTGGGTGTGCAGATAGCCCAGGCACCGCACCTGGTGCACGCGCGACTGTGCTTCTTGTGGCAACGACATGGCGGCCAGCACCAGCAAGTCAGACCGCTCAAACACCAGCAATTCCCTGCTCACCGTTCCCCAACTCAGAAGTTTCCCGCCACTGGCCAAGCCTTGGTCTCCATGATGCCAGATTGGGTAGATCCGACAACTGAGACCTGGTGCTCGACAGCTACCCCGCGCGCTCAGCGGCACTGTGATAGGAATAAAGATTAGCGAACCTGGCCTTGGCCCAAGCGGCTGCCAAGTAGAAGCCTGGCGCAGCGCGGTGAAACCGCGCGTAAGCCCCCCTGCCCTAACCTCGAACGTCAGATCAGCAAGTGCATTGACGCGCGCCAAGGTCACCGACGCTTGCGGGAGTAGGATGTAGCTCTGCCACTCTGAACGATCATAGTCATTCGCCGCGCACGGGACTTCGCCATCCCATCGCTGCTGGGAGAAGCGGCAGCTCACCCAAAGCCTAAGGGGCGATGAAATGAGGTTCTTTGGAACGAAGAAGTGCGGCTCGGTGGGCATGACAGGAGGGCGTGGGAAAAGCTTGATATCGCGCGATCTCAACGCCTGCGATTGCGGCGACGCAGACGGCATGGCTCACTTCAAGCCCCGGATGCGGAGCTTAGATCGGCATTACAAACGGCGAGGGCAGGGCGGTAAGTCGGGCTTAACCTGCGCGACGTGTGCCTGAAGGTCGAGTGCATCCAGCCACGTCTGAATCGTAGGGCGCGCCCGATAGAACTCTGAAAGCAGCGAAGGTGTTGCCATCGTCTGGATGGTTGCTGCATCAAATAATGGTTCAAGCAAAACAGCGCAACCCCTGACCCACCCCCAGAAAACTGGGGCAATCTAAAGTAGAGACTTCGGCACCCTGGGCCCCCGTAGCAGACGAGGATTGACCCGATGAAGAAGTCACGGTTTACCGAGCAACAAATCGCCTACGCACTCAAGCAGGCCGAGCTGGGCATGGCGGTTGGCGAGATCTGCCGGAAGATGGGCGTGGCCGAGGCCACGTTCTATGTCTGGCGCAAGAAGTACGGTGGACTGGGGCCTTCAGAGCTGAAGCGGCTGCGCTTGCTGGAAGAAGAGAATCGCAAGCTCAAGCAGCTGGTTGCGGATCTGAGCCTGGACAAAGCGATGCTGCAGGAGGTGGTCACAAAAAAGCTCTGAGGCCTGCCCAGCGCCGTTCTTGGGTAGGCCAATTGCGCGAGCGTTTTGGGGTCAGCCTGCGCCGCGCATTGCGGATGATGTCGATGTCCCACTCCAGTTATTCGTACAAGGCCAAGGCAAGGGATTGCAGCGCGGTTCGTATGCGGATGCGGGAGATCGCCTTGAGCCGTGCTCACTACGGATGCGAGCGGGTGTTCGCTGTGCTGCGCCGGGAAGGCTGGCGGGACAACCACAAGCGCATCCATCGTATTTACAAGGAAGAAGGCCTGTCTTTAAGGCATTGCCGGGCTCGTCGTAGTCGCAGCGCTCGTCGCCGCCAGCCGATCAAGGTTGCCACCGCGCCCAACACGCTATGGGGCATGGACTTCGTGAGCGATGCACTATTCGATGGCCGCCGCTTTCGTTCGTTGACGGTTGTGGATCACTTCACTCACGAGTGCCTGGATATCGTCGTGGATCAGTCGCTTCGTGGCGAGCATGTAGCCGAAGCGATGGCCCGCCTGGTGGCTCAGCGCGGCAGACCAGAGGCCATCAAGGTGGACAACGGGAGCGAGTTTGCCGGCAAGGTGATGGATCGCTGGGCGTATGAGAATGGCGTGGAGCTGGACTTCTCCCGGCGCGGAACGCCGACCGACAATGCGCTGGTGGAGAGCTTCAACGGCCGGTTGCGGCAGGAGTGTTTGAACGAGCATTGGTTCTTGTCACTGGCCGACGCGCGGAGCAAAATCGAAGCGTGGCGGCGCTTCTATAACGAGGAGCGGCCCCACAGTGCACTGGTATGGAAAACCCCTGAGGAATTTGCCCGAGAATACGGGTCCCAAGCGAATTCACAGGCGCAGTAGAAGGTCGGATTTTCTACTTTCAAATGGCACAGCAATCGGGGGTGGGTCATAGGGAATTGGACTCCAAACCGGCATGCTACTCAAAATTGGGGGGACGTCGCCCCAGTGACGGCTTTGAAGCGCCGCAACCAAAGCCAATCGTAGATCGACCTTCGCTCCTCTTACAGTGATGAGGTACCGGACGATCTCCTCAGAACCGCTTTGCGCGGCCAACCTCAATGACTTCTCCCCGAAGCGCGCCGACGATTTTTCCAGATTTCGCGACCACCTCAGCAAGGCGCTTGACCATGACCGAGTGCCCTGGTCAGAAGCCCTTTCCATGGCGTTCTCGCAAGTGTCTTCTGGATCTACCAGATCTGTGGCAATGAGCACTTCCACAATCTCCGACAACCCATACTCGGCAGCCAAGGGGAGCGCGCGTGTCGCGATCCCGATCCTGGAGGCAGAAGGCAATAGCGCAGCCACGCACATCAAGGAGCCAACGGAAATTGCGTTCCGAAGCGGGAGATGGGCGCATGCGCGAGACTCACTAAGCGGGATCAGGCGTTTGACCAGCTCGACATGTTCGAGTGTCGAAGCCAATGAAAGTGCCAAACACTGCTTCCAAGATCGCCTGCGATGGGATGCGCCAACTCGGCGGCGCAAGCATCGTTGCGCAGCACCGCTTCCCGAAGCAGTGCTGTTCCGAGCGTTGCCGCCATGGGACTTTTGACAAGCCAACTCACTAGTTCGAAGAAGCTTTTAGCGCCCACCAAAGCCATGAAGGCCTCGCACTTGGCGCCTTCAGTGTCCTCTGTTTGGGCGTTTGCTTGAGGATAGCCCGTGAGCGGGCTGAGGCACACTTTTTCGCCAGAAGCCTCGGATCCCAAGCATTAGTCTTAGATTGCTTCAATGCCTTGACCATGATCTCCCTCTTCACAAGAAGGTAAGACCGAGCAACACTTCGTCAAATCATCCCGAGCACCTACATGCTAAGACGGCGGATGGGGCTTCTAACCGGCTTCTTTCCCTAGACGGCCAATTAGAAAGAGAAAGCCAAGCAGTGCGCTCGGCTTCTTCGAGCCTATCAGGCTATCGACCATTGTCGATCCCAGCTCATCCATGTGCTGGCTTACCAAGCGCATCCGCTTGGAAAGCAACGCCACAGCAAACTCCAGTGACGCCTCACCGTAAGGATGGGCATGGCGCGCAAAGATCTTTGCCAATAGCTCTTTCATCAGACCACTCAACTCCGGGCTTGACGAGTAATCGAGTTCAGAAGGGAGTGCTGCGCGTAAAATGCAGGCTTGCAGGATACTATCGTTGAAGCGATGAAAATTCTCCGGGGACAGCACCACTGACTCGTAGCCGCTCGCTTTGAGTTGTAGCGCCAGATCAGGGATTTCACGCGCACGCTGCAAAACTGACGACGCAGTCAAAAAGACTGTCTCGTTAGACGCGGCATCATCTTCGACCTTCCCTTGAAAGAACACGAAGCCTTCCGTCAGCACCAAATCCTTACCGTTCGATGCTGGAAGAAAGGAGTGATAGCTCTTACCGATCGCATTAACCGCAAGCTCAATAGAATTTTCGATGAGTGACTGATCAACGGAGGTCAGATCAAGTTCCGCAGCTTCCATCTCGGAGGCTAAATCTGCATACCGCTTCCACACTGGGACGTTGGCTTCAACGCCAACAGGAAGCGATACCCACGATGAAAATCCGTAGGAGCGCGCTGCGCTTGGGCCCCTGACCAGGAACTGGCGAAGTCGATCCCACACTTCTTCCGACCGCGAAACGCCCAGCGCAACAACGAAATGACGAGGCAGCTTCGGCGCGAATTCCCTCAAATCGCGGCTTACCTCTCGCAGCATTCCGCCATCGCCAGCAACAGCCTGCACGACAGCCACTCCTTTCGAGCTTTTGAGCGCCTCAGCACTCAACGCGCTGTTACTTAGGAGCGTCAACGCGCTCCACGCCCCCTTGGCCTCCTGCAACTCATGCGCAAGGCTTTGCGCAAGAAGCTCAGACCCATTGTCATCAACATAGATCACAGTGTCGACAGAGGCGGGGATTTGCCATCGCGCTACATCACGCAGCCATTTCCGGACATCTCCAAGCTCCGCCACAGACTTGCCATCAAAGCCAACCAGGTGAACTTCGCCTCTTCCTCGCCGCGCTTTATTCAGCACCAAACTCTTGCTTTCACCCAGTTGCTTCAAGTAGCGCGAAAGTGCTTTCGGCTCATGGTGAACGCTAATCGTCACACCGCGTGGCGGCTTTGATCGAGACGTGAAATGCTCACCAATCAGCTCGATCTGAGTCTCAGTGCCATCCGGCAGGCGCGAAATATCGAGCGACTTGACATCATCTAGCGCGATGAGCGTTCTCCCTCCATCATCAATCTTGGATCGATTGACTAGCGTAAGTACAACATCATCGGCAAAGCGATTTTCTTTGATGAGGCGTTTGGCCATGCCGCCTGTTGTAGACGCTGAAACGATGACCGCGTGAGGAACTGTGGGTCGTAGAAGCTTGGAGATTTCCTTGTAAGAGTGAAAACTCTCAATGCGGGCATCGCTGCCAACGTAGCGCATTGCTTCTTTGACGATTAGATAGATGCCCATGCTATCGATGAGCACCAACTCCAATTTACGCTCGCGCAGAGCCGGAAGCTCAGCGATCAGTGCACAGCCAACAAAGGCAAGCTCAACCTCGCTCGCTACCAGCTCCCTGGCCTGCACAAAGACTTTGTTGACAGTCCCAGACGGATGGCGGAAGACATGACCGCCCGGCGCCGATTGCACAACGCCATTACGCTGAACAAGCTCAGCCAGACCCGCATCAATTACCTTCTGTGGGCCCAGCACGAAGCCACCACCGTCAGGCTTGGCTTGCTCAACGACCGCGAACGTCCCATCTTGCTGCCAGGCTATAAATTGCCAGGCTTTGATAAACGGTAGACCGCCACGCTCACTTCGAGCCAAGAAGCTCTCTTTGGCCAATGAGTCGCTCTTCCAATGGGTCAGAAGCTCATTGATTCCCGCTTGGTTAGATATGACCAAGAGCACATCGGGAAGCGCCGGAAGCGCCCTCAGCGCTCCTTTAAGTTCATCGAAGAGATCATTGGAAGTCAGCGAAGCTCGGGCATCGAAAAAAACGCAAAGCGCTTCTGTTTGGATGCCCGTGCGCTCGCAAGGGGCAACGCAACGGTAAGAGAATGATCTGGTCATGGGCGGCGAATGGGCAGAAGGATTGAAACAACCGACCCGGCCATCTCGCCAAGCTCATCAGGACTCCAATCCTCAAACGCAAATAGCTCCACATCTTCACCCGGCGCGAAAGCGCGAAAGAGGCGCAGCCTCCCAGTTCGAATGGTGATTAGCCCGCCCACTTGTCGAAGCTTTTCAAGCACCTCAGGAATTCCGTTTCCCGCTCCGGTCTCCCGCTTGCTTGTTGCGTGCTTTCGAAGTCCTTTCAACACAATCTCGCGCTCCTCCTCGATGTCAAGGACTTTCACACGCTTGCCCGTGAGCCGCCCAACGAAGCCTGGACCTGTATCGAAGAAGCTCATTTGAATAGATCGAAGCCCTGTGTCTCCCTGACCAAAACTCACCTGCTCGCGCTCCCAAAATTCGCGTAGTGACGCATGACTTTGAAAGTCGCCTCCAAAGATGCGATCACTCATCTCCTTCCAACCAATGATCAGCCCTTCCGCATGCGCGGCATAAGGCTTTCCTTCGGCATCGGAGGTCGCATGCTCTTGGGTGTTTTTCATAAGCTCAGTTGCAAACAACGCACATGCGTCCCAGAACGAAGCTTCGATCCGCGTGGCATCAGTCCTTGCCACATAGCTATTTAGCTGTTCCAAGGTCGCGAGCATCTCCTGCTTCCCCTTCACAGCAAACGGCGATTTTTCCGTAAAGAGCGCACTCAGGTATTGCGACTTGGCGCCCGCGATGCAGGGGAAATCCAACGACCGCCCTTTGACGACATCATCGAATTCAAGCAATTCGGTGCTTGCTATCTTCGAAGATGCTTGACGCAACGCATCGCGGCGACTGATCTGCTCATTGCCAATGACGACCCCGCCACTCATCCGAATGGCAACAAGTCCTGGCGCGTAATCGCACCACTTATCCAACAGCACTTGCGTCAGATTCTGGGCATTAAAAATGAGGCGTCTTCCTGGCGCATGGCGCGCCCAAGTAGCCAGAAGCTGCAAGCGCGCGGCATCTCTTAGTGGACCGTGCCGCTTTGAGGCAAACTCCTTCCCGGCCAGAAGATCATTCCCAGGTGAGGCCAAGACCTGGTGCAAGGCACTTTCGATGTCGCTGAGCGAGAATTGCTTTGACAGTGAGAAATTTGGCATTTGGGGCCTTGGCCGGTAGCGTTTCAATCAGCCGTTAAACAGCGGAACTTGCACCGCGCTCGACAGCCGGTCATTCATGACTTCAACACCTGAGTCGCAAGTATAGCGCGCCGGACGCCCTGACTTGCGGGCGAGCCCCCCCCCGGATCGAGCATTACAGCATGCGCGTCGCCTCATCCAGTTTGCCGCGCTCATTCGCCGCGCTCAGAGGCTGCTTTGATCTTCGCAGCTGTCGCCTCGAAGATCCGAAAGAAGCCACAAACATACTCCTAACAACGCTTCGTGTTGGCCCACCGCCGATCCAGCGCCTCGTCTAGACGCAGGAAGGCAATGGCATCTAAGCTCAAGACCTCGATCACAGCATCGATATCAGCAGCGTCACCAAAGAGAGACAACGCCTCCTCGGCCCAGTGTCGACAAGCGACTCAGAACTCTGGGAAAAGGGTGAGCGCAAGATGCGAGGTCACATTATTGCCAGCAGCTCTGAACTGATCGCCATCTACGACACTGACCTCCATCAGGTCCGAACCCTATCGCGTGGCGATTGGGAGATACGGAGAGCAGGTCCTTAGAAGCAAGCAACGGAGTGAGGATGCCGATGACATCTAGGTATATTTCTACAGCACTCGCTTACAAGCGTGCGCCGCGTGCTGCGCGCTTCTCTGTTGGACTTGACGTATTGCTCTGCGCACCTCTCTGGCGCTCGTTGGATTGAAGCTCTCTGTGCTGCTTCTTAGCCTCAACTTTGGCGATCAAATTGTCTAGCTTTTCTTCGATCACTTCGTCCGAGATCAATTCGCGCACGTGATCCAAGTTCACTCGGCGAACCAGAATATCCGCCACTTCATCATGGCCATTTTGGAGTGCAGCAAATAAGCCTGCCTCCGGATAGCAGGCCTTGTTCGCGAACTCCAAAACGGACTTAACGATTGATGCATTGCCATTGGTTGCCGCAGTGAGCATAGCTTCTTGACCAAAGTCGCGCGGCGCTTGGCCTGTTCTGACGATCGCCCACAGGAGTGTCCGCACCAGTTGCTCATGGCCTTTGGCAGCAGCAACATTCAGCCCCAACGAAAAGGTATCTTCCGGATCTGGAAGACCGGCTTCAATCAAGAACTCAACGATGTCGACATGATTGTTCTCTGCCGCCGCCGCAAAGCCATGCTGCGCACATTGAATTTTGGATGAAAACGGCAGCAGATGCTTGACCACTTCCAAGTAGCCTCCCCGACAAGCAGCGATCAGCGCTCGACTGTCCTGGGCCTTGGCATCTGAAAAAAGGACCAACTGAAAGACCACATCTGCTTGACCATGACGCGCTGCCTCATACAACGCCTGAGAGTCGCCTTGCAAAGGACTGCATTCTTTCAGCAGGCGTTTGACGCACTCCGTGTGCCCGTGCCTGGCAGCAAGCACCAATGCCTCGTCATCCTCTGCGTCGCAAAACGCCATGAGCTGCTCAACTGCCCGCACCGAACCCGCCTTGACAGCGACATCAAGCGGATAAACCGCAGATGATTTCGATAACAGTGGCACCAGTTGATCAACCAAGCTTTCTTTGCCGCTCGTGATCGCCACATCAATGGCGTAACGTGCCGCAGCATCAATGTCACCCTGAGCCTGACAAAGCGACTGCACATACGTCTCGCTTCCCTGCTTCACTGCTTGTCTAATATTTCTTCTAATTGATTGGTCCATTTCGTCTCCTTTCCATTCAACTTAAGGCCGAAACGCCTTTCGTCAAGATCGCGGCGTGACAGCATCAGTCGATTGGACAAGCCGAGAAGGGACTTACAGATCGTCGATGTCAGGAACATGGTCCTCGTAGTCACACGCAATGAGCGTGCCGGTTTCATCTTCGATGCGATGGATCTCGGGTGCGCTGTGCCATTCTTCGAACTCGAAGTCGCTATAAGAGATCGCGTCGATATCACATTTGGAAAGGGCTTCCTCGGGCGAGGTCGCCTCAATCGTTGCCCAGTGGACGACTTGGACGGTGCCGTTGATCTCGATGGTGTATTTCATCTTGCTCTCCGCGCTTGACGACTTGCCAAGCTTCGGAACGCAATCTATGCATCGCAGGCGCGTCGCTACAGGACGAAATCGCCACGATCGCTGAACATCCATTCATCCGTCGCCGATAACGCCAGCGCCCGGATGCACCAGGCAGCCAATACGTAGTCGCTCCTGAAATCGGGGATCTTTGTGGGTGAGCGCTAATTCGAGCGCGGTTCCCAGCCCTTGTGCTACCTGTTTGTCTGGTTCCGAGCCGAGCCGAATCAGGGTCGTTATCGCATCGGAATTCTCGAGTTGCATCGCTTACCACAGCAAGGTCATCTGCTTGCGTCCCGCAGCATCCACCACCACGCCGTTGCGCACCAGGGTTTGCAAACGCGCCCTATCATTGTCGTCAATGGCCTGGGCGGCCTGAAGATAGGGGCCATCAAAGTAGGCTGCCGGATTTTCGCGCTTCATGTCGCATCCTGAAGCAAGGATTGCCACAAGCGCTAGTAAGGTAAAATTCAAAATATATCGCAAGACATCCGCCACCGCACAGCCGGGTATCCTATTTCCACTCCACTCATGAACCGAGCAAGTCATCGCGATAGCCCGTAGCCAGAATACTCACTGATTCTATTCTATTATCCAGGATATCGAAATTGATCCACAGCAAGAAGTCCGGCAGATACCATCTGGCCACCCCCCAGGTAATATTCTCCTCCCAATGGTCCGGCTGAACCCCCACTCTTTCAATGAGGACAGACGGCGAGTCATCGAAGCTCAGGCCAAAAGGAAGATCTCCGCGCCAGCACTGGTAGTCAGATAGACGATCGCGCACCATATCAATGCCGACGAAGCCGGGAGTGCCATCCGGGGCCGGACGACGTGGATCGAAATAAAGCTCAAACCCGTACTCGCGCTTTCGGTCTACGGCTTCACGTTCAACCGCCCGAACCAAATCGTCGGGTTCGAAATCTCGGAAAGCCTCGCGAAACCGCTCCTCGTTAGCAGAAGCACCGAATAATGATCTAATCACGTCGACGGTGGGATAGTGCGAGACTCGCTCCAGAATGGGCGCTGGCGGGGATAGGATGCCTACGCTGATATCGAACAAACCGGGTATTTCAGGCTTCGCAAGATCACCTGGCATATAAGTCAGGCGGGCATTAAAATAGGGCAGCCAGTAGGAATCGCGCTTATAGGCATGAAGGCTACCCCCGTACCCGGCCGCCTCCATTTTGGCCCTAGCCGCTTCGCGCGTGTCCGACCAGTCAAGGCCAAAGGGCATCAAGCCATCATAGCGACGCATTACGTCCGGAATACCCGACGTAATGGCAATATTCGCGAAGACTAGATTGTCGCTTTTTCCGTGCAATCGTGGCGGCAGCTTCTGCCAGTAATTTTGCTCGGTAAAAGAAAGCAGAATTCCTTGGGAGCTGATCCGCAAAATAGCTTCATAGGGGCTCTTAGGTGGTTTAGCCAGGATCGGGCGCCTTTTGACACCCAACTCCTTGAACATGGCTTCGACACCTTCGTCCGTGGAAAGACAGCCCAAGAGGGCGAAATACTTTTCAACGTCCTTGGTTGTCATGTTTTGCTCATTGTCGGCGGCTCAAGGCCAGTATTCAATACTTTTGTCTAGGAGCGATTCTCTGCCCGCCCGATAATTCTAGTTTACGCCTTCTGCAGGGGCCAAACCGAAGCAGCGTATACGGCCATTTTCACCGCCAAAATCAGCAGCGAGCTCGACACCATTGCAAATCCAGACGTCAACATCGCCGTACGACGTACAGTCGGGCAGCGAATTGGTGGAAAGATGACGCTTGACCTCATTCCTGCTCATTGCAAAATTCAGTCCAAAGGGTAACGGCCCGGCATAGTCTACCTTACTCTCGCCCTTTGCCCAAAAAGCTACATCTACAAGAACCCACGGTCCTTCATCGACGTCATGGTAAGGAATCTTCTTGAGCAAGCCGACGTCGTTGAATCCCATGTGGATTCCATGATCGAAGTCCGACCAACGAAGCTGCCCTTTTAACTTCTTGGAAAGCGGTCTGAGCTGATCAAGCGTGATTCCAAACTTGCCGAAAATAGCCTGGACCCGAGCATCGTCGGTGTCTTTGCCGATCGTATCTACGAGATGTTGGGGTTCTGGATAGTTCATAGCTTTCTAATGGGGCGATGGGCAGGCAGCTGAAACCTTGGAACAATTCCGTCACTCCCTGATTGGAGCCTGTAAGCCTACCAACTTTACCTCCTGGCTCTTCACATCATAATTCACTACTAGTCGGTGGCTTCCCTTATCCCACACGTCTGCAACGATATTGGAGGTGGAGGGCTCACCGAGAAATTCTTTAATTTGCTGTCGCGACAATTCGAAACGCACACCATAGGGAATTTCGCCACGATATCTTGGACTACCATTCAGGCCGGCACGAAAGACCGCATGGGTCAGGATCCACGGCCCTTCCCCAACATCATGGTAGGCGCTGGGCTCCCTCAAACCCGCATCCTCGAATTCAAGCTGTATGCCCAAGCTTTTATTGACAAACTCCTTCTCGCCTATCACGCCTTCGATAATTGGCCGCAGATCGAACTCCTTTATTTGAAAGGCTTCCCTGATGACTGAACCGCTTGCGCTGCCCAGTGACTTATCGATTGCAGCAATAAATTTGACCGGCGATGGATAGTTCATGAGGGATCCGAATCAGTCAGTAGGAGGCTGCATTCCTAGTGATTTCACGGCGCCGCTTTTCATGTCATAATTTATAAAAACCTTATGCTGCTCTTTCTTCCACACATCCACTCTCGGGCTGCTCTTAGTCGGCGGACCTAAAAGATCAGACAATTCATTCTTGCTCATGTCAAACCTGATGCCATAGGGAAGCACGCCGGGATACGCGTTTCCTCCACCTTTTTCCGAGCGCAAAAAGACCTGATCGAGCACCCAAGGACCTTCGCCTATGTCGTGATAAGGTATTTCGCGTCTTTGCCCTTCATCCTCGAACTCCAGTTGAAGGCCGCGCGTCTTATCCTCATATATCCGTCGACCCTGCTCATTGAGGGGGTCCGGACGAAGGTCTTTTTCTTTGAGATTCAGCGCCTCAAAAAGACGTGCACCCTGTTCACTGTCGTGAATTTTACCCAGTGCATCGATGATGGTCTGTGGATCGGGATAGTTCATAACTCGCCTCAACACTTAAAGAATATTTTTCCACGGATCGGTCGTCCTTTTCCCGCTAACAAAGTCGTCCAACACCTTATCCAAAAACTGATCATACTGCTTGTTCGTGATTTTTCCAATTTCACCAGTGGCCTTCTGCAAAGCGCCCAGGCATTTGTGGTGCTTATCACTGCGCCGCATGTTCTCGCGATGCTGATGCGCCTCGTCATGCGCAGTTTTCTGAAGGTCGGATGCTCCCAGCTTGTTATTTTGGTTACTATTTGTGAGGCCCTCCCCATGTATTTCCTTCGGGACGCTTACGGTGAATGCATGCCTCCCGATCCTGTCTTTCAGCGCTCTTCTTTCGCCTGCATCCAAATCGATTTCTTTGCTTCTGGCGATCTGAAGCGCGCGCTGCAATAGGGCAGCCTGCGGCGGTATGTGATCCCGTTCCAGCCCGACGCTTTCAGCGTCGAACTCTTGAAGCTTTCCATAGGGTCCCTTTTGGCCGCATTCAAGGGGCTTCTTCTGCTTGACCTTCTTGCCGGGTGCCGCCTCTCCCGCTTCCTTGGCTCGCTCCTCTGCCAAGTCCTTGGCCTCCTTCTCGGCTAGGTCCTTGGCTTCCTTCTCTGCCCCTTCTTCCGTGAGCTCCTTGGTCGCTTTTGCCGCCGCCTTCTCACTCTTCATCGCGCGTCTGGCCGCTTTGGCGCCGCTGGCGGCCCAACCGGCAAATGGGATCGCCGAGGCAAACGACAGTCCCGCACCGACATAGTCGCCCCGTGCCAGGCTGACCAGGCCGCTGGCCACATCGGCCACATCCCCAACAACCGGGATTAAGCCCGCGACGTCCAGTGCGACCTGAGTGCCGTCAAGTATAGCCTCTCCGTTTTTGGCCCAGAATGTCCCCTCTTCCTCAGTCTCATCCTTGACGGGAGGGTTCGCCTTCGTGGCAGGCACAGGGGATGCGCCGCTTTCTCCAACCACTCTGCCTAACGTGTTGCCAGTCTTGAAGTGGGAGAACGGCGGCAATGTCGCCCGTTCCTTTCGCAACATGAAGGCACTTAGCTCGTTGTATTTCTCTTCCTGAAGCTCTCCATAGCTCTGATGGAGGTTGTTCCCCTGGAAATCCGTGCCATAAATGTCAGCGATAACGCCGCCGTTGGGGCCGGTCTGCAGCATAATCGTTTGTTTGCCGCCAATGGCGTTGGCGGATTGCCGGAGCGGGATGGTTTCTATAACGCCCATCCGCTACGCTCCGTTCATCCAGAACAGATCGCCATGACGGATGACCGGACGTTTCTCTGCCCGGACCGTGAAACTGTGCTCCTTGGGATAGCAATTGGCCTCAACGGTGCCGCTCTTGATCCCTGTCGCCCTACCGGCGGCGTCACCCAAGGTCTTCGGCACCTTGCTCATGCTGAACACTACAAGGGGGTGTCCGTTGGCATTTACGCTGCCGGCCACCTGTACCGCATCCTGCAGCTCCGCGGTCACCGGGTACGGCACCGGCACGACAGCGCTGCCCATCGGGGTCTTGCAGACGTCAGGCGCAACGTACACCACCCTCCAGCCGGACTGCTGGCGCGCCACATAGTTATCGGCCATCTGAATTCACTTCACGAGAGATGGAGCGGAGGTGGCCCGGCGTACCAATGCCGCCGCGGGGTTGGTCTCGAAGCGTGCCTCCAGGACACGAAGCGGTGTTCCGGCAGGCAATGACATGCGGTGCGTCAGGGTCAGCGTCAGGGTATCGGTATCGATGATGACGGTATCGGTCATCATCGGCATCGGCGCGACGGTGCCGTTACGCAGCCGCATGAGCAGGAACGGCCGATGACACGGCAGATCGAACCACGCCAGCCCCTCCCTTGTGAGGTAGGGGTCGACCAGGTTGGTCAATTCGAAGCGTGCATCCGGCGCCAGAAACGGTATCTGTTGATCGACGGGTGCGGCGTTCCAGTAGCCGAAGTCGAAATCCTCCGGCAACTTTGGCCAGCGGTGATCGAGCCAGGCCGCATCATAAGTGCCCGCCAGGTGCACCCGAGGTGCCCAGGCACGTCCGACAGCACCGAATCCGGCTGGCGTTTCGCCATACCCTTCAGCGATCTGCGTCATCTTGAACGCGTCAATCGGCTCATCCGGGTGCCGGATGAGGCAGGGCTTGTCGATTGGCGCATGTGGGTATTCGAACTGCGGGGCAAACCAGCCTTCTGGCCCGTTGACCCCGTCCTTGCCCGCAAGCGTGAACTGTCGTTCCTCAAACCAGCCGCGGCCCAGCGGATTGCTATAGCAAACTTCATCCAGCAGATCGGGGGGCTGGCGCGGATCCTCCAGATGCGCAGGATTGGCAACGCGGGAACGACCACCCCAGGCGTTTTCCCACCGCAGGGCAACGCCAGCAACCGGTTCGGGGTTGGTCAACTGCCAGCGCCGCAGCAGGCCGCGACGAAAACGGCGTGGCCCGCTGACGCGCAATGTCTTGTCGAGCAGTATCTCGTATGTTGACCGAGCGGCGAGTTCCCGTTTGGCACGCGCGACCTCCTGCTGCCAACGCTGCAGCTGCGCCGGGCTCGGTGCCATGTTGGGGGCCAGACCATAGGGAGGCGCGATTTCCGGCACCGGAACCGCCGGCAACGGTCGGCTGATGCGCAGGCGACTTTCCCACTGCGCGCTCGGCCGTCCATGAGGGGCATGCGCATGGCCTCGAACCAGCACGTCGCAGAACGGCTTGTACGGTGCCAGATCGCTCTCCTCACGCACACTGCTCTCGCCGGTTTCGCCGTAGTATTCATCGGCCAGACACAACGGCACAGGCGCTTCGTCCTGCACAAGAGGATGGAGGTACCCCGGATTCTGCGAGTCCGGCTCAAGTCTATAGGCGATCTTCATCGCCACGACCGTGTGTTCCTTGTCGTCAGGCGCGAGCGAGGAAAAGCACAGCGCGTCGAACGGGGTGAGGTTGCGGAATTCCATGCCCAGCCTCCGGATCAATTGATGTCCACATCCTTGCCGTTGATCGAGACTGGTCCGCTGGCGGTGAAATCGAAGGTTGCGCCGTTGATGAGTACCGTGCCGTCCGATCGCATCACCAAGGTGGACTTGCCGACCGTCACCACGAACTCGTCGCCGGCATCGATGTGGTAACGCTTGCCGACCTTCGTGGACTTGTTTTGCCCAATCTGCGCGCTCTGCGACAACCCAACGGTCGTGTTCATCGCCGCACCCACGCTGGTCTGGTAGGCGGCACCGATGGTCAGCGCCTTCGCCAGACCGATTGTCTCGGCTTTCGCCAGGGCTATGGTTTCCACCTTGTTGCCGCCGATGGTGACACTGCGATTGTTGCCGATCTGGATCGTCTCATCGATACCGACATCCTCGGTGCGATTGTCTCCGACAGAGATCGTCTCGTTGTGGTCGACGCGCTCGGTGCGGTGGCGTTTGACCTGTACGTTCTCGTCGCGATCGATGGTCTTCTTGCGGTCGTTACCTACCCAGTGAGATTCGTCGTGCTCGACCTCTATGCGCTGGTCCTTCTCGGCATGCAGCCAGACCTCCTCATCACCCTTCTTGTCCTCGAAGCGGAATGCGTTCGCGTTCTCGTACTCACCCCCATGACTGGATCGGGTCAGGAAACCGGTTTGAGTCTTGTTCGCCGGCAACTCCCACGGCGGCATCTGCTCCTGATTGGGAACCAATCCGGTGATCAGAGGACGATCCGGATGCCCGTCCAGGAACTGAACAATTACCTCCTGCCCAATGCGCGGAATCGCCACGAAGCCGAAACGGTCGCCGGCCATAGGTGTGGCTACCCGCACGCGGCAATAGCTTTTCTCGTTGTACTCACCGACGCGGTCGTTGTGGAATTGCACCATCACACGGCCATATTCGTCACAGTCGATTTCTTCGCCGGCGGGACCCACGACCAGCGCGGTGTGCAGGCCATAGACCCGCGGCATGAGGCTGTTGTAGCCGCGCCCAGGTCGCCAAGGCACCTTCTGCCGAACGGCAACAGCGGAATTGCTGTAGCGGGCGGGCTCATTGCCAAGGTGATTGTTGACGACTTCATGATGGACACTGACGACAAAAAATCTGCGATCCTCTTCTGGATCGCGATCGTGTTCGAAATGCTCGACCAGATCGAAGTAACGGTTGGGCTGCAAGCGGGCCGCGTTACCGCGGCTCTCGTAATGCTTGGCCTTGGCCTCGATCTCTTCCAGGCTCAGCTTCGCGCGTTCCTCGCCCTCCGCTACGGTCCGGAACCCGTAGGCGCCGGTATCTTCGTAGATCTCCAGCTCCGGCACGTCGCCCTGCTGGTTCACCGTGGCGATACTTGCCGCTGAGGGTCGACGCGGATTCTTGAAGTCGAAGCTCGACACCGCATAGCGTGTGGGGGCCAGCCGGCGCGCGGGCGACCATTCGGCGATCGCGTCGTCGTCGTCGGGGCCGCCCTCGGTGAAATAGCGAATGAGCGGCACCCCATCGATCGGTGCCACCTGTTTGGAATCGTCGCAGAGCACCAGGGTGTGGCCATCTGCTCGATGCTCGTAGCCGTAGTACCAGCCCCGCGTCTCCCACCAACGATGCAGGAAGTTCGCATCGGATTCCTGCCACTGCATTGCCTCGGTCTGCGTCGCATCGGAGGTCGCCCCAACTTGCAGGCGATAATCGTGGAAGCGGTAGCGGCCGAGTATCTCGTCGGTAAGCGCAGCGACGGTTTTCTGGTGCAGAGGGCCGCTATTCTGACGCGATCGCAGAAACGCCATCCACGGGCGCAACACCATGCGGTAGTGCGCAATGCCACCGTCTGTGCTGGTACGCCCGAACTCGAATACGTAGCCGTTGAAGTAGCGAGGGCCGCCGTCGCGGCGCACCAACTCGATGGTGGCCATCTTGCCTATCAGCGACTTGGCGGGGATCGCTGCGTCCTCGGAGAGGAGCGTCAAGGTGTACTCGAAATCCCGAGACAGCGCCTCGTCTGCAACCAGCTTCTCAGGGAGCAGGACCGCGGAAAGGCCGTCGTCGTTTGGAAAGCTCAGTCTCATCAACCGCGAGGTCTGGCGTTCCAGCAAAGCGGAGAGCGCTGTAGCTGCAGTGGGGAGCCACATTGTTCGATTCTTCCATGGAGAACAAGTAGTTCCATCATAGCGCGACGGCCGGCATAAAAACCTGAACTTAAAATGACTCCAGGCTGAATCGACCGAGATTGGCCCTTAGCCCGAAACCCTGCGAGCTCGGCGCTACAATGGGTACGCAGGGGGCGGGATCGGAATCTCGCCACAGTAATTGTCTGCGTAATGCGACGCACAGGGCGACGGCGCCGCCCCAGAGCAGATCATGGAGCGGTTCGCCGCGCTCACCAATACCATCGTCTCGGTGCTGCGCAAGCCCAAGGCACGGATGGAGGCGCTAATGCCGGAGATGTTGGAAAAGCGGATCGATGGACTGATCGGCGGCATGGGCACCTTGCGCACGACAGCCGAGCAGATGTCCCCAAGGCGATACCCGGTCCCCAGTGTCGCCTTCACTGATCAAGGCGCGGCGTATGACTACGCCAAGCACTGGATGGCCACGTGCTATGTGTCGAGCACAGGCTCAGTAAGTGCAGCCTAGCAGCCCCGCTTGGCATCAGTCCTAACCTTCCACGTCTGTAAGCTCATGCCAAACCAAGATCTCTTTGATTCGTCGCCCAATGAACTCGGCATCCTGAGCAGTGAGCGCTTTTGTCTCAATGATCTGCGCCATGCCAGCGAACGCGCGTAAGAAATGGCATCTGTCAGGACTTGATACTCGCAACGCCGGCACCGCATCGTCCAAGCGGTCAAGGTGGGTTCGCAACTGGGCTCTGTCCATAGCTCATAGTATCGGCGGCACTGTCGCAAAGTTTGAGACACATGGCCGCACCCTCCTCGGTGAGAAGCCGGCGTGGGAGGGCCTAGCGTCCTTCTACGCCCTTTTGCGTGACGCAACCCCGCTAGGCTTCCCATTTGCTAAAAAGCATCACACCACGGGGCTTTGTAAAGCTCACCCCGGATACTTAGGAAACTTCTCATCCGGATGCTTGGCTTTCCATTCCTTGTAAGACGCACTGCCCTGCCAAATGGTGAAAGCCTTAGGCGGACGGCCACGCCCTGACCATGTCTCTTGGTTGTGGGGCAGCCAATACTTCGGCGCCACTTCTTTCTTTGTGGAAGCAGCTTTCTTCGGCTTGGCTATCCCAACACCAATCAGAGCGGCAATCTCTGATTTCTGCTTTGCACTGAAATGACCACTGTATTGGTCGAGAAGCTTGATGATCTCCGAATAAGTTTCGGACGATTGCTGCTGGCGCAGCTGAGCTTCCTGCTCTTCCAACTTCCGAATTTCGGCTGCCAATTTTTCCTTGGCAGCGGCAAGGGCACTTAGAGACGCGTTTTTCATTCGAAACTGATCCAGTCAATTGATTAGTAAATTATTCGCGAAAAATCGAGCCCAGTAAAGCCCTACTTCTCCGATCACAAGCTCGGCTTGCGCTCTCGATAGTTTAAAATTGTTACGCAAGGCCTACACCTGTTGACGTTCTTTTAGGAAAAATGACGTCACGCGCCCCTCGCCGCCTGAACATCTAACATATAGAGCCAACAACTTGACATGCTCTATTATTCGATTACAAGAAGCAAGCCACCTCTATCAAAAACACCCACATGAAAATCGAAGATTTTTGGAACCAAGCCTTCATCGCAGCTCTGACCAGACTCCCCGTTGAGCAAGCTAAACAAGAAGCCACAGATGCACTCAATGCATGTATTGATCATTGGAATGAAGAAGGCCGTCAATATTTTCCCCAACTCCCGCAACGTTGGTCTGATGCGGAAATCACCTCAATTCCGAGACAGGGAAAGGATTTCTAAAGCTGATGTCCGGCAGGAAATGGCTCGGGATTCTCCTCAAATGAATATCCCAATTCCTCCGCTCTTTGTATTGCTTCTTCTTTGGTCGACCCACTACAAACAAACACATAGGGCGGCGGATCGGTTAGCACTAAAAACCACTGCGGCGGATCGGTCAGCGTTGCATGCCCATGCTGAGGATTTGCCTCAACAAGAATCACTTTGCGACTCTGCCGTTGAGGCTTCGATTTTTGGTTTCCATATGCCATCTATACACCTCATGCGGTTTTAGATATCCAAACCTAGCGAAAATTGGTTGAGGATCGCTCTAATTCTTGGTCTTTGAAGAGAAATAGTGCACTCGATAGAGCGGCAAAGCGACAGGCGGTTTGAAGCGCGCCAACGTCGCTACACGATCCGGCAACGACCGACGATCAATGTAGAACTTCTCCAACACCCCCTGACCTCGCGCATGGCCGGTGATCGCCGCAATGGCTGAGGCCGACACACCCGCTTCATCCAAACGCGACGCAATGGTGTGGCGAAAGCCATGAAAGCCTTGCCCCTTCGCCGTGATCCCTTGACGTTTAATGTAGACCGAAAACTGTCGACTCAACTGTCGACCAAAGCCCAGTCCGGTGCTATTGGGCAGATGAGGAAAGATCTGCGTGTATCCTGCTTGGCGCACCTCATCGATATAAACCAGAAAACCAGCATCGATCACCGGCTTGGCCAACGGCACAAAACGGCGGCTGTTCTTGTTCTTGACGCTCTGCCCCTTTCCACCCTGTCGCACGAAGAACCCTGGCACCCCATCGATCGTGTCGATGTCCTCCACTCGAAGCTGCGCGATCTCATTCACCCGCGCCCCTGAGTAAAGCCCGAGCATCGGGCCGAACCACCGATGAGGATACTTTTTGGCCCACGCCGGGAAGGCGACAGGATCGAAGATCGCTTTCAACTCAGCATCGGTGAAGGGCTCACCTGTGTCGTCAGCATCTGGTGTAGCAATCGCCCGGATACCCGCCAGCGGGTTACTTGCCAAAAGCCCTGCCGAGACCAGCGACACCAAGAACACCGACAAGCGCTGACGGTGCTTGGCAACCGTCCAGGCAGCAGGCTCGGGAACCTGATTGGTTTGGGCAAGCGCCACCACCTCCATGACCGCAAGACCCTTATAGGGTGCGCGCTTGGTCGCATTCGACGGCCACCACCGCACGACATCGAAAAAGGCGCGCACATGGTCTGCCGTTAACTCGGACACCGCCAGGTCCTGCCCAACGGCGCCCGCGAACAAACGTAGCGAGTGGCGGCTTTCAAGCACCGTCTTACTGTGGAGCTTGGCGCGACCCAAGTCCCCCAAGTGATCCGCAATCGCTTTGGACAACAGCGGGCCAGATGCTTTGGCCTTGCCTGTGCGCCAGCCACTTGGCTTGGCGCGCGCGGCATTTTCACTGGCTGGCTCGCGCAACAGCTCAGCGAACAATGCTGCGTCTTCGGGGGTGTCGATCTGGGCTTTACCGAGATGCGTGCCATTAGGCAGCGTCACATCGGTCAATGTGAGTTCGCGCAGTCCTTGTTCTCGAATGCGGCGCAGCACTTCGTCCAGATCCACGGTCATCCCTTTCCGCATGGCATCGAATGCCATCGATAGTGCCATCCCCATGTAGGCAGACACCAGACGCGCAGCGTCGCCGGGGCGAAGATGGAGAGGACGAACGAGATATCGCGAGCCGACTTGCCCCCGCAAATCAACAGGAACCAAGAAGCGCACATAGAGGCCTGAAGGCCGATGCAGCAAGAGGGGCTTGGGCAAAAAACGATACCTCAAACGATACCTTGGGAGGTCGTTCGAGGCGGTCTTCAGTCGGGAGGAATAGCCAGCGCGATCAACAACTTAGCGCTGCAACTCGCGAGACTGGAGCGGGCGAAGGGAATCGAACCCTCGTCAGTAGCTTGGGAAGCTACAGCTCTACCATTGAGCTACGCCCGCGTCGCCGGTGCAGTCTATGCGGTGGGCCGGCGGTTGCGCAAGAAATCGGTGTGACCACGCGATCGCTCGGGCGCCGGCGCCCGAGCGATCGTGATGCCGATACTTGCTTGCAGGTTGGGATGTGTTGCGGGAGAAGCTTCAGCCCCGACGCCCTACCGATAAGGCGTCGGGGCTGAAGCCCCTCCCACAGGGAACCGGTTTGGCGGCGCGCAGCCTGACATTCCCTCGTGCCCGGCGCATGGCCGGGCACGAGGGACAACAACGACGCCGCGCTTAGAAGCTGCCGCCAAAGTTCACGAACAGCGAGGTGTCGTGCGCGCGGCTCTGGCCGGTGGTGGCGGCGATGCCGACATTGCTCTCCAGGCCAAACACCTTGGCCCGCGCGCCCAGCACCACCGAGGCGTAGTTGCGGTCGATGGCCAGGCCCGGCACCGCGTAGGCGCCCAGGTCGGGCATGGTCTGCAGCCACGCGGTGGCTTGCTCGCCCTTCTTGAACTGGTGGTCGTAGGTCGCCTGCAGGTACGGCTTCACCGCGCCCGCATCGAGGCTGGCCTTCCAGCCGACGCGGCCGACCAGCGAGTCGACGTCCTGGTCGTAGTAGCCCAGCGCGCTGGAGTTCGGGTTGCTCTCGGTGTAACCGTCGCGCTTGACCTTCTGCCAGATCGCCGCGGCCACCGGGCCATGCTTGAACGCGCCCTCGCCGAATTCGTAGCCGCCCTGCAGCGCCGCGGTCAGGTTGCTGCCGTCCGGCGAGCCGTTGTGCTCGACGGTGGCTACGCCCAGGTTGACCTTGCGCTTGACGTCGTAGCTCAGCCAGCTGTAGCTGAGCTGGGCGTTGACCCAGGCGTGCTCGCCATACCAGCCGGCGAAGCCGCCCAGGGTGCTGTCGTCCTGGGTGTAGTCGCCGCCGCGGTTGCCGAAGTCGGCATCGACGCGGCCGAAGCCACCGAAGCCGCCGAACACCCATTCGCCGCGCGACCAGTCCACGCCGAACAGGCCGGCCGGGGCCAGGCCGTCGTACAGGTCGCCATGCGAATAGCGCTGCATGTCGCCGCGCAGGTTGCCCCACCAGCGCATGCCGTCCGCTTCCGGGCGGCCGTCGACGTGCCAGGCGACCTGGTCGGCGCGGGCGCGGCCGGTGACCTCGGCCGAGTGGCTCAGCACCTGCTGCAGGCGCGGGCCTTCCAGGATCGACAGCGCGTACTGCGCCAGGATTTCGTGGGTGCGCCCGGTCGGGTGGATGCCGTCGGCGAATACGTAGCTGTTGGCGGCGTCGGCGCTGACGTAGCTGGTCGGGTTGCAGGTCAGCGACTGCGCGGTGATCTGCGGCTGACAGGCGGTGCCGGTGGAGTTGCTCAAGCCATAGGTGGACGGGCTGGCGATCACTTCCTGCAGCAGGTGGAAGGTATCCACCGGGATCACCTGTAGCCCGGCGCTCTTCAGCCCGGCGAACAGCGCGGTGTTGTAGCTGCCGGCCAGCGCGGTGCCCTGCGCCATCGCCGTGGCGCCGCCGGCGCGGAAGCGCGGGGTGAGGCCGACATCGGGAATGGTGGTGACCATGACGTAGCGCGCGCCGGCGTTCTGCAGGTTGGCGACGATGCCGACCTCGGCCGTGACCGCGTTGCCGATGGTGGTCTGCGCCGGCGCTCCGGCCGCGACCGCGAGCAGGTCGTTGGCGCCGCCCCACACGCTGTACAGCGCGTTCGGGTCGGCCTTGCCGCCGTTGGACGCCAGGTAGTTGCCGGCTTGCGTCGCCAACGACGGCGCCATGCCCAGCGCGCTGGGATTGGCCAAGCCGACGCGGGCGTTGCCGGCGGCGTAGTCGTCGCCGATCTGGCCGTTGCCATTGGCGTGGCCATCGGTGTGGTAGTGGTCGGCGATGTACTGCGCCCAGACCCAGTCCGGATTGGTCGTGAACTGGCCGGTCACCGCCTGCACCGAGGCCGGCAGCAGCGGCCGGTAGTAGCCGGCGTCGGTCAGGCTGTCGCCGAAGAACACGGTACGGCTATAGCTCTGTTGCGCGAACGCGGGCGCGGCGGCGAGCACGATCGCGGCGGCCAGCAGCGAGCGGAGTGGACGGATGGACGAAGTCATGGAGGCCCTCCCGGGCGATGATGAAGGTGACTCGAGGTACGACCGGAACATACGCAGCCGCATGGCAGGCATGATTTCACCTTTGCCCCCTTACGCTCACGTTGCACTGCCGCAATACTATCGCGCGCCTGACGGCACGCCACTGCACAATAATGATGACATGAACATCGAATTGAACGGCCAGGTCCGCCCGCTTCAGCCCCACACCACCATCGCCGCCCTGCTGCTTGAGGAAGGGCTCGCGCAGCGCCGCGTTGCGGTCGAGGTCAACGGCGCGATCGTGCCGCGCGGCGCGCATGCCGAGCACGCGTTGCGCGACGGCGACCGGGTCGAGATCGTGCACGCGCTGGGCGGCGGCTGAATTCGGCGCGGCGCCCGACTCGGCAGCGCCGGGTGCGATGGGCGATAATCCGGCGATGAACGCTCACGCCCCCCATGACACGCTGGTGATCGCCGGCAAGCCCTACCGTTCCCGCCTGCTCACCGGCACCGGCAAGTTCGCCGATCTGCAACAGACCCGGCAGGCTACCGAGGCCGCCGGCGCCGAAATCGTCACCGTGGCGATACGCCGCTCCAACATCGGCCAGACCCCGGGCGAGCCCAACCTGCTCGACGTGCTGCCGCCGCAGCGCTACACCATCCTGCCCAACACCGCCGGCTGCTATACCGCCGAAGACGCGGTACGCACCTGCCGCCTGGCGCGCGAACTGCTCGACGGCCACAACCTGACCAAGCTGGAAGTGCTGGGCGACCAGCGCACCCTGTTCCCGGACGTGGTAGAGACTCTGAAGGCCGCCGAGATCCTGGTCGCCGACGGGTTCGAGGTGATGGTCTATACCAGCGACGACCCGATCCTGGCCAAACGCCTGGAAGACATCGGCTGCGTGGCGGTGATGCCGCTGGCCGCGCCGATCGGCTCCGGGCTTGGCATCCAGAACCGCTACAACCTGCTGGAGATCATCGACAACGCCAAGGTGCCGATCATCGTCGATGCCGGCGTCGGCACCGCCTCGGATGCTGCGATCGCGATGGAACTGGGCTGCGACGGCGTGCTGATGAACACCGCCATCGCCGGCGCGCGCAACCCGGTGCAGATGGCCAGCGCGATGCGCAAGGCGGTCGAGGCCGGGCGGGAGGCGTTCCTGGCCGGGCGCATCCCGCGCAAGCGCTACGCCAGTGCCTCCTCGCCGATCGACGGGCTGATCGGCTGAGGCCGCGCGCATGACCAATCCGTTCTCCAGCGCTGGCGCCAAGACCCCGCCCAAGCCCTTCACCATTGCCGAAGGGCACCGCCAGGTGCGCAGTTTCGTGCTGCGCCAGGGCCGCTTCACGCCCGCCCAGCAGCGCGCGTTCGACGAACTGTGGCCGCGCTTCGGCCTGGACTACAGCGGCCAGCCGCGCGATCTCGACGCCACCTTCGGCCGCACCGCGCCGAAGGTGCTGGAGATTGGCTTCGGCAACGGCGAGGCGCTGCGCTTCGCCGCGCGCCACGACCCGGCCCGCGACTACATCGGCATCGAGGTGCACGCGCCCGGCGTGGGCCGCGTGTTGAACGCGCTGGCCGCCGACGCCAGCGAGCACGTGCGCCTGTACCACCACGACGCGGTGGAAGTGCTGGAGTATGAGATCGCAGACGGCGCGCTCGACGAAGTGCGCATCTATTTCCCCGACCCGTGGCACAAGAAGCGCCACAACAAGCGCCGCCTGCTGCAGCCGGCGTTCGCCGCGCTGCTGGTACGCAAGCTGCGCGCCGGCGGCCGCCTGCACGCGGCCACCGACTGGGCCGACTACGCCGAGCAGATGTGGGACGTGCTGGACGCCACCGCAGGCCTGGTCAACCGCGCCGGCCCGCGCGGCCACGTACCGCGCCCGGACTGGCGCCCGCAGACCCATTTCGAGACCCGCGGCCAGAAGCTGGGCCATGGCGTGTGGGATTTGCTGTACGACCGGGAATCGGGAGCGGGCAATGCGGAATCGGAACAGCAACCGCCCCCGGCATCCGCTTAGCGCCCGCCTGCGTCAGACCATCGCTTCTGCCATTCTCCATTCCCGATTCCCCACTCCCGGCCCTCAATGGACACCGCGCTGACGCTGACCACCGATATGAAGCTCGTGCTCGGGCTGGTCGGCTTCACGATGGCGATGTTCGTGTTCGAGCGCATCCGCGCCGACGTGGTCGCGCTGGTGGTGCTGGTGGTGCTCGGGGTGACCGGGCTGGTCGCGCCGGAAGAGCTGTTCAGCGGTTTCTCCGGCAACGCGGTGATGAGCATCATCGCCACCACCATCCTCGGCGCCGGGCTGGAGCGCACCGGCGCGCTGAACCGGCTGGCGTCGTGGCTGCTGCGCCGCGCGCACGGCGTGGAAGAGCGGCTGATGCTGCTGACCACCGGCATCGCCGGGCTCAATTCCTCGTTCATGCAGAACCCCTCGGTGATGGCGCTGTACCTGCCGGTGGCATCGCGCCTGGCCGCGCGCACCGGGCTGACCCTGCAGCGCCTGCTGCTGCCGATCGCCGCGGCGATCGTGATGGGCGGCGCGCTGACCATGGTCGGCAACTCGCCGCTGATCCTGCTCAACGACCTGCTGCAGTCGGCCAACAACAACCTGCCCTCGGGCATGGCCACGATCGAGCCGCTACGCATGTTCGCGCCGCTTCCGATCGGCGTGGCGCTGCTGCTGGCCTCACTGATCTACTTCCGCGTGCGCGGCGACCGCACGCTGATGGAAGAGGAGCAGCTGATCAACAACGGGGTTACCCCGGCACGCACCGAGAGCTACTTCGCGCGCACCTACGGCATCGAGGGCGACGTGTTCGAGCTGATCGTCAGTGCCGACAGCCCGCTGGTCGGCATGACCCTGGGCGAGGCCGAGACGGTGCACGACGCGCCGCTGCTGCTCGCGCTGAAGACCGGCAACGACACGCGCCTGGCGCCACCGGCGGACATGCGCATCTGGGTCGGCAGCGTGCTCGGGGTGATGGGCGCGCGGCAAGAGGTGGCCGATTTCGCGCAGAACCAGTTCCTGCGCCTGTCCTCGCGGCTGCGCAATCTCGGCGACCTGTTCAATCCCAGCCGCGCCGGCATCTCCGAGGCGGTGATTCCGCCGACCTCGCGCTTCATCGGCAAGTGCGCGGCCGAACTGCGCCTGCGCAAGCAGGCCGGGATCAGCCTGCTGGCGATCAACCGCGACAAGCAGGTGATCCGCGAGGACGTGCGCAAGGTGCCGCTGCGCGCCGGCGACATGCTGGTGTTCCACAGCATCTGGCAGGACCTGGCGCAGGCCTCGGAGAGCCGCGACTTCGTCGTGGTCACCGACTATCCGAAAGGCGAGCACCGCCCGCACAAGTTCAAGATCGCGATGACCATCTTCGCGCTGACCATCCTGATCGCACTGACCAGCAAACTGCCGGTGGCGCTGACCCTGATGACCGGCGTGGCCGGCATGCTGCTGACCGGCGTGCTGCGCATGGACGAGGCCTACGCCTCGATCAACTGGAAGACCATCTTCATGATGGCCGGGCTGATCCCGCTGGGCTGGGCGATGGACAGCAGCGGCACGGCGGCCTGGGTCGCCGGCCATACCATCGCGCGGCTGCCCGAAGGCGTGCCGGTGTGGGCGCTGGAGATCGCGCTGGCGCTGCTGACCACCGCGTTCTCTTTGGTCATCAGCCACGTCGGCGCGACCATCGTGATGGTGCCGATCGCGGTCAACCTGGCGTTGGCGTCTGGCGGCAATCCCACCGCGTTCGCGCTGATCGTGGCGCTGTCCGCATCCAACAACCTGATGACCGCGTCCAACCCGGTGATCTCGATGGTCACCGGCCCGGCCAACTACCAGCCGCGCGAACTTTGGCGGGTCGGCGCGCCGCTGTCGCTGATCTATACCGCGGTGGTGGTGTTGATGGTCAACCTGATGTCGATGACCTGGTGGGGCGCGTTCTAGGCGCCACTCACGCCAGGAAAACCTGGCCCTCGCGCACCGCCACCGGCACCGCGAGCAGGCTCTGGCCGCGGCACGGCCCCGACACGCAGCTGCCCTGCTGCAACTCGAACGTGGCGCCATGCGCGGCGCAAACCAGATGGCCTTCGCGGCTTTTCAGGAACTGCCCCGGCGCCCAGTCGAGGCGGCGCCCGGCATGCGGACACACGTTCAACCAGGCGCGGACGCCGTCGCCGTCGCGGTACAGCAGCAACGACTCGACGGCGCCGCCGAACGTGGCCTCGGCCTCGACCAGGCTGCCGGGTGCGAGCTGCTCCAATTGCACCAGCACGGCGGAAGATGACTCGGTCATGGAAACACGGCGGCAACGCGGAAAGAATCGCCATTCTCGCATGTCCGCGGTGCGCCCCCGCGCCGCACTTCACTTGGCGGCGACACGCAAGACCTTGTACGGGAAAGTGTTACTTTTCCTCTTAACGAACTTTTCACTCCGTCACGGAAGACAGCGCGGATACTGCCACCTCGGTTCAAACTGACACAGACTTCTGCCATGCGTGTACGCGCCTTTCATTTCGATCAGTTCCGGCATGTCTTCGCGCCGCGCAAGCCGCGCCATCCGCTGGTGAAACTGGCCGTCGGTTCGCTTGGCCTGGCGATCCTCGCCGGGCTGGTGTTCGTCAGCGTGTTCGTCGGCGCGGCGATGATCCTCGGCGGCATCGCGATGAAGCTGCTGAGCCAGCGCGGCAAGCGCCCGTCCGCGGCGCGCCAGCATGTGGTCGATGGCGAGTACCGCGTGTTGCGCAAGCCGGCGTTGCCGCTTTAAAGCTTGGAATGGGGAAATTGGGGAATGGGGAATCGTGAAAGCGATGTCCTCGCGCCTGCTGGAATTGGGTTGAACCCGACGCGTTAGACTGCTGCATCCTGTTCTTCTCTGGATGCATCCCATGAAAGACCTGTTTGCTGCTGCCGAAGCGCCACGCGTGCCCGTGCGTGGGCTGGGGCTGTTTCCGGTGCATCGCATCTACTGCGTGGGCCGCAATTTCGCCGACCATGCGCGCGAGATGGGCGCCAGCGCGCCGGCCTCGAAGGCCGAGCGCGGCCAGCCAACGTTCTTCATGAAGCCGGCCGATGCGCTGGTGATCGGCAGCGACTCCATTCCCTACCCGTCCGCGACCCAGGACCTGCACCACGAAGTGGAACTGGTGGTGGCGCTCGGCCAGGATGCGCCGGCCGGCGTGCTCGGCGTCGAGGATGCGGCCGCGCTGGTACTCGCCTATGGCGTCGGCCTGGATCTGACCCGGCGCGACCTGCAGGCCGCGGCCAAGGCCAGGGGCCTGCCGTGGGACATCGCCAAGGGCTTCGACCATTCCGCGCCGATCAGCGAACTGATCCCGGCCGGCGAAGTCGGTGCGCTGGAGGCGTTGAACCTGTCGCTGGAGGTCAACGGCCAGGTGCGCCAGCAATCGCTGCTCGACCAGATGATCTGGAACGTGCCGGAGATTCTGCACGAACTGTCCACGCTGTTCGCGCTGCGCGCCGGCGACCTGGTGTTCATGGGCACGCCGGCCGGCGTGGCAGCACTGCAGCCGGGCGATCGCTTCAGCGCACGGTTGGAGAACGTCGCCGAGCGCCACGGCACCATCGTCGGCTGAGCGGCGCGCATGCGCGCTGCCGCGCGCTGAGCAACTTGATCCAAGGACGACAACGACTGCGCTAGGCTTGGACCGCGGCGACAGGCCCGCGCAACGATTGAGGAGCCCCGATGGGCATGATCCGCGAGTTCAAGGAATTCGCCATGCGCGGCAACGTGCTGGACCTGGCGGTCGGCGTGGTACTCGGCGCGGCGTTCGGCAAGATCGTCACCGCGCTGGTGGAGAAGATCATCATGCCGCCGATCGGCATGCTCGCCGGCGGCGTGGATTTCTCGCGCTGGGCGTGGACGCTGAAGGCGGCGACGGTGGACGCGGCAGGCAAGGATGTGCCGCCGGTGGTGATCGGCGTCGGCGATTTCCTCAACACCATTCTCCAGTTCGTGATCGTGGCCTTCGCCATCTTCATGCTGGTCAAGGCGATCAATCGCATCGCGCGCAAGCAACCGCCCGCGCCCAAGGCGCCGAGCGAGGAAGTGCTGCTGCTGCGCGAGATCCGCGATGCGTTGAAGCACGACGCCACACCGCAGTAAGTGCCGTGCGCAGGCGCGCCACGCGCTGCTAAGTTCGTGGTTCACCGCTGTCGCGGAGTCCTTCATGCGCCGTCTTGCCGTCGTCATCGCCGCCATGCTCGCCGCTGTCTCCGCTGGCGCGTCCGAGACCACCCGCATCCCGGACGCGGCGTTGTCCACCGCCACCACGCTGCGCGAGCAGGCGCTGGCCGACGACACCGGTTGGAAGGTGGTCGAATCGCTGACCACCGAGGTCGGCCCGCGCATGGCCGGCAGCGAGGCCGATGCGCGCGCGGTCGCGTGGGCCAAGGCCAAGTTCAAGGCGCTGGGCTTCCACAAGGTATGGACCGAGCCGGTGACGTTCCCGAAATGGGAGCGGCGCAGCGAACACGCGCAAGCGCTCGGCGCCAATGCGCAGCCGCTGCGCGTGACCGCGCTGGGCGGCAGCCCAGCCGCATGGTCGAAGCCGACGTGGTGCGCTTCGCCGACCTCACCGCGCTACAGGCCGCCCCCGCCGGATCGCTGCGCGGCAAGATCGCCTTCGTCGATTACCAGATGCTCAAGGCGCGCGACGGCAAGGACTACGGCAACGGCGGCGCGGTGCGCAGCAAGGGGCCGTCGGAGGCGATCGGCAAGAGTGCGATCGGCTTCGTGATGCGCTCGGCCGGCACCGATTCGCACCGCGTGCCGCATACCGGCATCACCCGGTTCGACGAAGGCCCGACCCCGATACCGGCGGCGGCGCTGGCGGTACCCGATGCCAACCAGCTGGCGCGCCTGCTCGCGCGCGGCCCGCTGCGACTGCACCAGGCGTTGGGCTGCGGCTGGGACGGTCAGGCCACCTCGTACAACGTGATCGGCGAGATCACCGGACGCAGCAAGCCCAAGGAGGTGGTGGTGATCGGCGGCCGCCTGGATGCGTGGGACCTGGCACCGGCGCGATCGACGATGGGGCCGGGGTCGGCATCAGCATGGCTGCCGGGTACCTGATCGGCCAGCTCAAGCGCGCGCCCAAGCGCACGATCCGCGTAGTCGCCTTCGCCAACGCAGAACAGGGGCTGTACGGCGGCAAGGCCTATGCGCAGGCGCACGCCAAGGACATGGCACTGCACCAGATCGCTGCCGAGAGCGACTTCGGCGCCGGCCGCATCTATGCGTTCAACACCGGCTCCGGCGATGCCGCCGCCTCCCGCGAGGCGACCCGGCAGATCGCCGAGGTGCTGGCGCCGCTCGGCATCGACTACGCGCCGGACAGGCGGCCCCAGCCAGGACGTAGGCCCGTTCGCGGCCAAGGGCCGCGACTGGGCGTGGCTGGCGCAGGACGGCAGGGATTACTTAGATCTGCACCACACCGCCGACGACACCCTGGACAAGATCGATCCCAAGGCGCTAACGCAGAACGTCGCCGTCTATGCGGTGTTCGCCTATCTGGCCGCCGAGGCCGACGGCGGTTTCGGCAGCCAGACCAAGACAGTGCAACCGCCCCGGGAGTAAGCTGACGGTCCTGCTGCGGGGGATGTGCAGGCTTTCCTTTTTCGCAACATCGCCAGGAACACGATGGGCAAACAGCAAGGTCGTGCAGGCTCCGCGGTAACGCTTCTGGATGTGGCGCAGCACGCAGGCGTCTCGCCGATGACCGCCTCGCGCGTGATCAACCGCCACCCTCGGGTGGGCGCGTCGCTACGCGAGCGTGTCGAGGCCTCGATCAAGACGCTCGGCTACCGTCCCAACCTGGCCGGGCGCTCGTTGCGCACCGCCAGCCTGGCGCGGATCGGCGTGCTGTACAGCAATCCCAGCGCGGCCTATCTCAACCAGTTCATGCTCGGCATCCTCGAACAGAGCAGCCTGGACGGCAGCCAGGTGCTGGTGGAGAAGAGCGACGACATCGGCAGCCAGCGCACCGCCACCGAGCGCCTGCTCGACGCCGGCGTGGACGGGGTGATCCTGCCGCCGCCGCTGTGCGATTCGCGGCAGACCATCGAGGAACTGGACGCACGCGGCATCCCGGTGGTTGCCGTGGCCACCGGCACGCCGATGCAGGACGTCAGTTCGGTGCGCATCGACGACTACCAGGCGGCCTGCGCGATCACCCGGCATCTACTCGAACTCGGCCATCGCGATATCGGCTTCATCAGCGGCGATCCCAAGCACACCCCGAGCGCGCTGCGCAGCCGCGCGTTCTTCGACACCATGGCCGCGGCCGGCCTGCCGGTCGCCGCCGCGCGCGTGGCCGAAGGCCTGTTCACCTACCGCTCCGGGCTGCTCGCCGCGACCGCGCTGCTGCACGCCGCGCCGCGCCCCAGCGCGATCCTGTGCAGCAACGACGACATGGCCGCCGCCGCGGTGGCGATCGCCTACAGCTTGCGCCTGCGCGTACCCGAGGACCTGTCGATCGCCGGCTTCGACGACACCCCGGTGGCGACCACGATCTGGCCCGAACTGACCACTATCCACCAGCCTGTCACCGCGATGGGCCGCGCCGCGGTCGCGCTACTGCTCGGCGAGATCCGCCAACGCCGCGACGGCCTGCCCAGCCGCGGCATCCACCAGGTGATGGAGTACACGCTGGTGACGCGCGGCTCGACCGCACCGCCGGCGCACGCGCAGTAGCCGGCCTCGCGCTGCCGCAAACGGCGTGTTCGGGCGCGGCCCTCACCGCCGCGCGCGGCTCAGTGGCGGACGACGTCGACCTGAGCGACACCGAGCAGTCCGGCCAGCGGCACCTCGGCGCGGGTCTGCCGCGGACTGGCGGCCAGGCCCTGGCCGCGCAGCAGGTCGAGCAAGCGTTCCGCCAGCGGCATCACCATGTGTCGCCCCCAGCAGCGTTCGGAGGCGTGGCCGAACGGCAGATAGCAGGGCTGGACGTCGGGGTCCAAGCCGTCCCAGCGCTCGGGACGGAACGCCTGCGGTTCGTCCCACAGCGCCGGATCGCGGTGACTGAGCAGCGGCAGCACCAGCACGTCGGCGGCGGCGCCGATCCGCGCGGCCAGCCCAATGTATTCGGGCGAGGCATTGCACAGGATGTTCCAGGACGGCGGCAGCAGGCGCATCGATTCGTAGAGAGATAACGCGGCGGCGGCGGCCGCCGCCACCGGTTGGCGCCGGTCGGCGGTGCGGCGAACGGGATCGCGCGGAACAGCATGCTGCCGTCGGCCTGGACCTGGCCGCGCACGCTGCCCGCGGCCAGCGTCACCTGCGCTGCAGGCACGGCAGCGGCGGGCGCCTCGCGCGCGCCAGCGGCGCGACGCCCAGCAACAGGCACTGCAGCGCCGGCTTCACCGTGCAGCTGCCGACGCCGCAACGCGGCTGCGCCAGGCGCCGAGCAGCACCGCGGTGGCGGAGGCGACGTTGAGGCTTTCCACCGCACCGCTGCCGGGGATCGACAAGCGCAGTTCGCAGGCTTGCGCGAAGTCGCGGTCCATGCCCTCGCGCTCGGCACCCATCACGTAGACCAGGCGCGGCGGCAACGCGGCGGCGAACACGTCGGCGCCGCCGTCCACCAGCGTCGCCGCCAGCGCGAAGCCGGCCGCACGCAACTGCGCCAACGCTTGCTCCGCTGGCGGCAGCCGCACCAGCGGCAGCGCCTCGGCGCCGCCCTCGGCCACGCGCGCGGCAGCGCCGGACAGGGCCAGCGTCGCGGCGTCCGGCAGCAGGATCGCGGCGGCGCCGAAATGCGCGGCCGAGCGCAGGATCGCACCGAAGTTGTGCGGGTTGCCGACCCCGTCCAGCCACACCGCCAACGCCGGACCCGGCGCCAGCGTCTGCAGCCACGCCGCCAGCGGCAACGGTTCGGCACGCACCACGTCGGCGACCACACCCTCATGGTGTGCGCTGGCCGCGAGCTTGTTCAGATCGGCTTCTTCCACCACGCGGTAGCCGACGCGATTGGCCGCGCACCACTTGAGCAGCGGCTGCAACGCCGGAATCCGCGCCTCGGCCAGGTACAGCTTGCGGATCGCCTCGGGCCGGCGCGCGTACACCGCACGCACCGCATTGAGACCATACAGGCGCAGTTCGCCGCGATTGGCGTCGGCCGCGCGCGGCACCGGCGCGGCACGTTCGGGCGGCGCGGGCGAACGCGGGCCACGTGGGCTCTTGCCCCAGGGCGAGGTCATCGGTGCACGCCCATGGCGCAGCAGAAACGAAGGACATGACGCATGGGAAGTCTCCTGGAAAACACGCGGGTCGCGCGCCAGGCCGGCGCGCTCGGGGGATTTTCGCTCATTCGGGCGCCGCCGGTTGCCCCGGGTATGCCGATCGCGTGCCGATACTTGTCTACGCCGCACCACACGAAGTGCGAATGCCTCGCGCACCCGACCGTGAAGCATTTCTCCATGGCTGCGCATTATGCAGAATTGGTGCATATACGCGCAGAAATCCGACAATAACGCGCGCTATGCATGGTTCATCGTCGCCGCTCCCTCAGCCCTTCAGGCAGGTCTTATCGAGACGCGCCACGCACGTCCCATTCTCTTGCTCACGGAAATCCGGCAGCCCCGATCCTGCGCGCACGCGCGCATGCCGGAAGCAATGCGTCGGTTTCCGAGAGTACTTCCCGCGTTTCCAAGATAAGGCAATTCCATGCGCTTCAATCTCCGTACCACGCCCCGCCGCGCCTGCGCCGCGCTGCTGCTGTCGCTGCCCCTGATGGGCCTGAGCGTCACCGCGCTGACACAGACATCCACGCCCGACGCGCGTCTCGCGCGAGTCGGCGCCCTGCCCGCCAAGCACAAACCTGCCGGTGTGCCCGACGATTACGTGCAGACCCCGTTCGGCTACTTCCCGCCAGCCTGCGTCCGCCAGGTCCACAACGGCGAGCGCATCCTCAAGGACGGCAGCCTGCAACACGCCAATGGCGCGCGCGAACCGGCGCAAGCCTGTACCCAGGACAACTTCACTCCCAGCGGCGTGCGGGTGCGGCCCGACGGACGCGGCATCGATGGCCAGCAGGTCCGTAACGCTGTGGCGCTGGCAGCATCGCGGTCGCGCCGCTCGGTGCCGCCGCCGATCCCCCACGGCTACATCATGGTCGCCGGCTATCATACCGGCACGCCGCTCGGACGCATCGTGGCGAGTTGGACAGTGCCGCAGAACCCGACCAACGTGGCGCGACAGATCGTGTACTTCTTCCCTGGTTTGCAGAGCGACGATCCGACGATCCTGCAGCCGGTACTGGGCTACCGCGGCGAAAGCAATGCCTGGGATCTGAGCAGCTGGAAGTGCTGCCAGGAAGGCACGGTGTGGTACAGCGATTACATAAAGGCCAAGGCAGGCGATCAGATCGTAGGCGACACCTATGCAACCTGCGGCACCGGTAACCCGTGCTATGACTGGAACGTCGACACGCGCAACGTCACCACTGGCCAGAGCGTACGCCTCAGCACCACGTATAACATCGATTCGGAGTCGCACCAGGTGATGGGCGGCTCGCTGGAGGTGTATTGGCTGGACAGTTGCGACCAGTACCCGCCGGAAGGCAGCATCACGTTCACCAATATCGGCGTGTACGACTACCAAATGAACCGCGTGCGGTCGCCGCCGTGGCGCACGCTGGACTACAGCGCCGGATACGACGTGCAGTGCGACTACGATGTGCAGACCACCTCCACCTCGGCGACGATCTTCTACTGATCGCGCCCGGACCTGCAGGCACGACACCGCTGCCGGCCACCGGCCGGCAGGGTGAAGTACGGGTCGGCCGGCGCATGAAGATCAGCGGCTTGTTCCAGATCAAGCCATTCGATGCAGTGGTGATCGATTCCATGCAGTCGCCCCAGGCGCAAGCAGGATGCCCCGTGCACGGGGCTGCTTCGACCGTGCATCACGCGACGCCGACTGCGCAACGCGGCTCTTATCCCGGCGTATGCAGGCGCCCAAACAAATGCAGATCGTGCAAGCGCCCATGCTTGCGCAGCGCGCCGCGGCGGACGCCCTCGCGGACGAAGCCATTCTTCTCCAGCACACGCGCCGAAGCCGGGTTGCTGTCCAGCACGCTGGTTTCGATGCGCAGCAATCCGAGTGCGGGGATCGCCCAGTCCAGATAGGTGGCGACGATCCGCGTCATCCGCCCCTGGCCCCAGTAACGGCGCCCCAGCCAATAGCCGAGTTCGGCGACATGCGCGCGCTCGCCGCGCCCGGGACGCAAGGCGATGCTGCCGCAGGCCTCGCCGTCGATCTCGATCGCCAGCAGCGGATGGCGCAGCTCGACCACGCGCCCGGCCAGGAACGCTTCGCCGTCGGCGCGCGTATACGGATGCGGGAAGCGTTCGCTGAGGCCGCGCACCACCTGCGCATCGTCGGCATGGCGCAGCAGCGCATCGAGATCGCCGCCGCGCCAACGGCGCAGTTGCATGCCGTCGATGCTCAGGCGCAGATCGCGCCACGCCGTGTCGCTGGGGTCGTCGGGCATCGGCGGCGCTCCTGCTGAGGGGCATCCGAGCATACCGCGATGGCGCCCAGCGCAACCAGGCGACACGCGCGCGCAACGTCCGCGCTAACGCAGCGCGCCCTTCCTTGCACGATCGTTCCGAGCCGTCCGATGCACTCCGCGACCTCCGCCGCTGCGGCACGTATTCCTATCTTCGTGCACCACAACATCGCGCCGGCGCCACGGCCGTTGCAGGTGTACCGTCGCCTGTACGCCGCGCCGGCGCGTTTCGCGCGGCAGATGCGCCTGCTGCGGCGGCTGGGCTACCGCGGCGTATCGATGTCCGATGCCATGCCCTACCTGCGCAGCGAACGCCACGGCAGGATCGCGGTGCTGACCCTGGACGACGGCTACCACGACAACCTGCATGCGGCGCTGCCGGTTAGGCATCGAGAAACCGCTGATGAGCCTGGCCGAACTGCGTCAGTGGCACCACAGCGGCATGGAGGTGTCGCCAGCAAGCCCACCGATCCGAGCAGCAGCATGCGCTGTCGCAGGTGCAAGCGATCCATCATCGCGGTGATGGGCGCAAACATCCGTTCCGGCACGCCCGACGACGCCGGCCCGACGCGTGCTTGGGCTTTGTCTGCCATTTCCATATCCGTTTTCCGCGCAGTGGCGAAACCGTTCGCCAATGGGCCACAGGCGCCATCCCCGAGACATCGCACGTCATTGCGACCCCAAACCTCAACGGCTGCGCTGGCGCTGACTGAAGCGCCCCTCGCGCGTCGCTGCCGCCAGCCGTGGCGGGACGAACGCCGGCCGGCGCGACTGGCGCAGCGGCGCCTGCGCCATCGGGTGTGCCGCGATGGCGGCGGCGCCGCTCAGTCGTGCGCGTCCAGCCACGCCAGCACCTGCGCCGCCAGCGCCTGTGCGTTGTCGCCGTCCGCGCGCAGGTGCAGCTCCGGCTGTTGCGGCGCCTCGTACGGCGAATCGATGCCGGTGAAATTGGGGATCTGCCCGGCGCGGGCCTTGGCGTACAGCCCTTTCACGTCTCGCGCTTCGGCCACCTGCAGCGGCACGTCGACGAACACCTCGACGAACTCACCGGCGGCGAAGCGCTCGCGCGCCATGCGCCGTTCGGCACGGAACGGCGAGATGAAGCTGACCAGCACGATCAGCCCGGCGTCGGCCATCAGCCGCGCCACCTCGGCGACGCGGCGGATGTTTTCCACCCGGTCCTCATCGGTGAAGCCCAGATCGCGGTTCAGCCCGTGGCGCACGTTGTCGCCGTCGAGGATGAAGGTGTGATAGCCGAGCGCATGCAGGCGCTTGTCAACCAGGTTGGCGACGGTGGACTTGCCGGCACCGGACAGGCCGGTGAACCACAGCACCTTCGGCGCTTGGCCCTTGATCCGCGCGCGTGCGGCGCGGTCCACGTCCAGGTGCTGCCAGTGCACGTTGCCGGCGCGGCGCAAGGCGAAATCCAGCGTGCCGGCGGCGACGGTGGCGTTGCTCTGCCGGTCGATCAGGATGAAGCCGCCGAGCGCGCGGTTGCGCGCGTACGGCGCGAAGACGATCGCTTCGTCCAGCGACAGGTTGCAATAGCCGACCTCGTTCAATTCCAGGCGCTTGGCCGCCAGCCGCTCCTGCGTGTTGACGTCGATGCGGTGCTTGATCTCGCTGACGCTGGCCGACACCGTGCGGGTGCCTAGCTTCAGCCAGTACGGCCGCCCCGGCAGCAGCGCGGCATCGTCCATCCACAGCAGGTGCGCGGCGAACTGGTCGGCCACCTCCGGCGGGTCGTCGGCGGCGGCGATCACGTCGCCGCGGCTGATGTCGATCTCGTCGGCCAGGGTCAGGGTCACCGCCTGCCCGGCCACGGCCTTGTCCACGTCGCCATTGCCGTCGAGCACCCGCGCCACGGTGGAGCGGCGCGCCGACGGCAGCACCACCACCGCATCACCGGGCCGCACCTGGCCGGCGGCGAGCGTGCCGGCGAAACCGCGGAATTGCTGGTTCGGACGGTTGACCCATTGCACCGGCAGGCGCAGGCCGCTGTCGGCATCGCGCGCGGCCAGGTCCAGGCCTTCCAGGTATTGGAGCAAGGCCGGGCCGCCATACCAGGGCGTGCGCGCGGAGCGCTGCGACAGGTTGTCGCCGTCGAGCGCCGACAGCGGGATGCATTGCACCTGCGCGATGCCCAGTTGCGCGGCCAGCGCGCGGTAACTGGCGACGATCGCATCGAAGGTGGCCTGGTCGAAATCGACCAGGTCCATCTTGTTGACCGCCAGCACCACGTGGCGGATGCCGAGCAGCGAGACGATGTAGCTGTGGCGGCGGGTCTGGGTCAGCAGGCCCTTGCGTGCATCGACCAGCACCACCGCCACGTCGGCGGTGGACGCGCCGGTGGCCATGTTGCGGGTGTACTGCGCGTGGCCAGGGCAGTCGGCGACGATGAACTTGCGCTGGTCGGTGTCGAAGTAGCGGTAGGCCACATCGATGGTGATGCCCTGCTCGCGCTCGGCGGCCAGGCCGTCCAGTAGCAGCGCGTAGTCGATCTCGCCGCCACGGCTGCCGTGGCGCTTGCTGTCGGTGCTGAGCGCGGCGAGCTGATCGTCGAACAGGCGCTTGCTGTCGTAGAGCAGGCGCCCGATCAGCGTGCTCTTGCCGTCGTCGACGCTGCCGCAGGTGATGAAGCGCAGCAGCGGTTTTTGTTCGTGTTGCTGCAGGTAGGCGGCGATGGCGATGGCGCGGTCGCGGGACCGGGGACCGGGGACCGGGGACCCGGAAAAGCCGGCCGTCTCGGACACGCGGCTGTTGCTGTTTTCGGGTCCCCGGTCCCCGGTCCCCGGTCCCGCCACGATCCCCATCAGAAATACCCCTCCAACTTTTTCTGCTCCATCGACGCGCCCGGATCCTGGTCGATCACCCGCCCCTGCCGCTCCGAGGTGGTGGTCAGCAGCATTTCGGCGATGATTTTTTCCAGCGTGTCGGCCTGCGACTCGACCGCGCCGGTCAGCGGATAGCAGCCCAGCGTGCGGAAGCGCACCTGCCGCAGCTGCGGCACTTCGCCCTCCCGCAGCGGTAGCCGCGCGTCGTCCACCATGATCAGCGCGCCGTCGCGTTCCACCACAGGGCGCTCGGCGGCGAAATACAGCGGCACCACCGGAATCGACTCGCGGTAGATGTACAGCCAGATGTCCAGCTCGGTCCAGTTGGACAACGGGAACGCGCGCACGCTCTCGCCGGCATGCACCCGCGCGTTGTAAAGATTCCACAGCTCGGGGCGTTGGTTCTTCGGGTCCCAGCGATGCTTGTCGTTACGGAACGAGAACACCCGCTCCTTGGCCCGCGCCTTCTCCTCGTCGCGGCGCGCGCCGCCGATCGCCGCATCGAACCTGCCCTGATCCAGCGCCTGCTTCAGGCCCTGGGTCTTCATCACGTCGGTGTGCACGGTGGCGCCGTGGGTGAACGGGCCGATGTCCTGGGCGACGCCGTCGGGATTAATGTGCACGCGCAGTTCAACTCCGCTCTCGGCGGCACGGCGGTCGCGGAACGCGATCATCTCGCGAAACTTCCAGCGCGTATCCACATGCAGCAGCGGGATCGGCGGCGGCGCCGGCGCGAACGCCTTCAGCAGCAGATGCAGCAGCACCGAACTGTCCTTGCCGACCGAATACAGCAGCACCGGATTGCGGAACTCGGCGGCCACCTCGCGCAGGATGTGGATGCTCTCGGCCTCGAGCCGGTCGAGGTGGGACGGGGCGGAAGAATGCATCGGGGACAACGCAAGACTCATTGGAAAAGGGACGTGTCGAGGGTAGCAGCGACCACGACGACCGGAGCCGGCAGTGTGTGATGCAGCTTGCGGGCATTGAAATAAGCGGGGGGCATAAGCCGATAACCCCTGCTCCTTTCTGCCTCGCGCAACGAATCCCTAACATCGGTCATCTCTTCTTCCCACCCGGACCGGTCATGACCGCCGCCTCGCCCGCGTTGCCGCCCAGCCCCTTGCCTGACGAGCGCAAGGCGCTGCTGGCGCGGACGGTGGAGGGGCTGGATGCGGCCAGCCTGTGGTGGCTGTCCGGTTATGCCGCCGGCCTGGCCCAGGGCCAGGGCCACGCACCGCCGTCGCTGGCGGTGCTGCCGGGCGGCGCCGCGGCCAGCCAGGGCGCGCAGCGGCTGAGCATTGTCTACGGCAGCCAGACCGGCAACGCCCGCCGCGCCGCCGAACAGTTGGCGGCCGACGCCGAGGCCGCCGGACTGACGGTGCGCCTGCTGCGCGCCGATGCCTATGCGACCCGCGAACTGGCCGGCGAGCGCCTGCTGTATGTGGTCATCAGCACCCAGGGCGAAGGCGATCCACCGGACGACGCGATCGGCCTGGTCGAGTTCCTGCAGGGGCGCCGCGCGCCCAAGCTGCCGGAACTGAAGTACGCGGTGCTCGGCCTGGGCGATTCCAGCTACGCCGACTTCTGCGGCATCGGCAAGCGCATCGACGCGCGCCTGGCCGAACTCGGCGCGCAGCGGCTGCTGCCGCTGGGCGAGGCCGACCTGGACATCGACACCGTGGCGGTACCGTGGCGCACCCAGGCGCTGGCGCAGGCGCGCGAACTGCTGAAGAGCGCGGCCGCGCCATCGGCGACGGTGACCCCGCTGCGCAGCGCCGCCGCGGCCGCCTGGAACCACGCGCGCCCGTTCGCCGCCGAGGTGCTGGCCAACCAGCGCATCAGCGGCCGCGACTTCAAGGGTCCGCGCTACGCCACGCATGGCCAGGCCGACAAGGACGTGCGCCACCTGGAATTGTCGCTGGCCGGCAGCGGCCTGCACTACGAGCCGGGCGACGCGCTGGGCATCCGCCACCGCAATCCGCCGGCGCTGGTGGAGGCCGTTTTGACGGCGACGCGACTCGACGGTCATGCCCACGTCACCGTCGATGCGCAAACTCTGCCCCTGCACGAGTGGCTCACGGCGCATCGCGAACTGACCCGGGCCTCGCGGCCGTTCCTGGCCGCGGTCGCCCGCCGCTCCGCCGCCGCGGCGCTGGAGCAGCTGCTCGACCCTACCCAGACCGCCGGTCTGGCGGCGTTGCTGGCCGATCACCAAGTGATCGACGTGCTGCGACGCTGGCCGGCGGATTGGGACCACAGCGCCCTGCTGGACGCGCTGCGGCCCCTGGCCCCGCGCCTGTATTCGATCGCCTCCAGCCGCAAGCGGGTCGGCGACGAGGTGCACCTCACCGTCGATGTGCTGGCCTACCAGGCGCACGGCCACGCCCATGGCGGCGCGGCCAGTGGCTATCTGGCGGCCCTGGCCGAAGGCGACAGCGCCCCGGTCTACATCGAACCCAACGAACGTTTCCGGGTGCCGGCCGACGCCAGCCGCGACATCCTGATGATCGGTCCCGGCACCGGCGTGGCGCCATTCCGCGGCTTCGTGCAGGAGCGCGCCGAGAGCGGCGCCAGCGGCCGCAACTGGCTGTTCTTCGGCGCCCGCCACTTCAACCAGGATTTCCTGTACCAGGCCGAATGGCAACAGGCGCTGCGCAGCGGCGAACTGCAGCGCCTGGACCTGGCGTTCTCGCGCGACGTGCAGCCGCTGCGCGACGGCAACGTGCCGGACAAAGTCTACGTGCAGCAGCGCCTGCGCGAGCGCGGCCGCGACGTCTACGACTGGCTGCAGAACGGCGCGCACCTGTACGTGTGCGGCGCGATCGGCATGGGCAAGGACGTACACGCCACGCTGCAGCAGATCGTGGCCGAGCACGGCGGGCGCAGCGCCGAGGATGCCGCCGCCTATCTGACCTCGCTGCAGCGGGAGGGACGGTATGCGCGCGATGTCTATTGAGTTTGCGGGACCGGGGAGCGGGGACCGGGGACCCGGAACCGCAACGCCAAGGGCTTTTGCTACAGCCGTTGCTCTTGCTTCCCCCCGGTCCCCGGTCCCCGGTCCCTGGCCCCCCCAATGAGCCACTCCGTCGAAGACATCAAGGCCGAAAGCCGCCGCCTGCGCGGGTCGCTGCTGCAGAGCCTGGCCGATCCGGTCACCGGTGCGCTGCGCGAGGACGATCAGACCCTGATCAAGTACCACGGCAGCTACCAGCAGGACGATCGCGACCTGCGCGACGAGCGGCGCCGGCAGAAGCTCGAACCGGCCTACCAGTTCATGATCCGCACGCGCACGCCGGGCGGGGTGATCACGGCGGAACAGTGGCTCAAGCTCGACGCCATCGCCACCACCTACGGCAACCATTCGCTGCGCGTGACCACGCGTCAGGCGTTCCAGTTCCACGGCGTGATCAAGCGCGAGCTGAAGGCGACGATGCAGGCGATCAACGCCGCGCTGATCGACACCCTGGCCGCCTGCGGCGACGTCAACCGCAACGTGCAGGTCGCCGCCAATCCGCTGGCCTCGCGCGCGCACGCCACGCTGTACGCCGATGCCGCGCGCGTGTCCGAGCACCTGCTGCCCAATACCCGCGCCTACTACGAGATCTGGCTGGACGAGGAACAGGTGGCCGGCAGCGGCCAGGAGCAGGAACCGATCTACGGCGATACTTACCTGCCGCGCAAGTTCAAGATCGGTTTCGCGCTGCCGCCGATCAACGACGTGGACGTGTTCGCCAACGACCTGGGCTTCATCGGCGTACTCGGCGCCGACGGCGCACTGGCCGGCTACAACGTCAGCATCGGCGGCGGCATGGGCGCCAGCCACGGCGACGCCGAGACCTACCCGCGCGTGGCCAACGTGATCGGCTTCATCGCGCGCGAGCAACTGATCGATGTCGCCACCGCCGTGGTCACCACCCAGCGCGACCTCGGCAACCGCACGCTGCGCAAGCGCGCGCGCTTCAAATACACCATCGACGACCATGGCCTGGAGGTCGTCGTCGCCGAGATCCAGCGCCGCGCCGGCATCGCGCTGCAGCCGACCCGTGCGTTCGCATTCGAGCACAACGGCGACCGCTACGGCTGGAGCGAAGGCGAGGACGGCCGCGCGCACCTGACCCTGTCGCTGCCGGCCGGGCGCATCGCCGACCACGACGCCGGCGCGCGCCACCTCAGCGGCCTGCGCGAGATCGCCGAACTGCTGCAGCGCCACGGCGATGGCGCGCACTTCCGCATGACCTCCAACCAGAACCTGGTGATCGCCGGCATTCCCGCCGCGCAGCGCGCTGCGATCGACACCCTGGTGCGCGCGCATGCGCTGGACACCGGCAACCAGGCGCGCACCGCGCTGGCGCGTGCGGCGATGGCCTGCGTGGCGCTGCCCACCTGCGGCCTGGCGATGGCCGAGGCCGAACGCTACCTGCCCGACTTCGCCGCCAAGCTGGAGCCGTTGCTGGACCGGCACGGGCTGCGCGAGGCGCCGATCCTGCTGCGCATCTCCGGTTGCCCGAACGGCTGCTCGCGGCCGTATCTGGCCGAGATCGCGCTGGTCGGCAAGGCCCCAGGCCGCTACAACCTGATGCTCGGCGCCGATCACCGCGGCCAGCGCCTGAACACGCTGTACCGCGAAAACATCGGCGAGCCGGAAATCCTCGACGCGCTGGATCCGCTGTTCGCGCGCTACGCCAGCGAACGCGTCCCCGACGAGGGCTTCGGCGACTTCCTGCACCGCAGTGGCCTGGTCGCGCTGCCCGCCTATCCCACCCACCGTCATCTCATTCCTTCGGAACTGCACGCATGAGCGCCCTACCCGCCTCCGCCCACCACGACTCCGCCAACACGCCGATCGCGGCCTTGGACCTGGACGCGACCAACGCGTTGCTGGCGCCGATGAGCGCAGTGCAGCGCGTGGCTTGGGCGCTCGAACACGGCCCGGCCGAGGCCGCGCTGTCGTCGAGCTTCGGCGCGCAATCGGCGGCGACGCTGCACCTGCTCACCCAGCAGTTGCCGGACATCCCGGTGATCCTGATCGACACCGGCTACCTGTTCGCCGAGACCTACCGCTTCGCAGACGCGCTCAGCGACAAGCTCAAGCTCAACCTCAAGGTGTACCGGCCGCTGGTCAGCCGCGCGTGGATGGAAGCGCGCCATGGCCGCCTGTGGGAACAAGGGATGGTCGGCATCGAGCAGTACAACAACCTGCGCAAGGTCGAGCCGATGCGCCGCGCGCTGGACGAACTGAAGGTCGGCACCTGGTTCACCGGCCTGCGCCGCAGCCAGTCCGACAGCCGCGCGCAGACCCCGTTCGTGCAGAAGCGCGGCGAGCGCTACAAGATCAACCCGATCGCCGACTGGAGCGACCGCGACCTGTGGCAGTACATGCAACAACATGGCCTGCCCTACCACCCGCTGTGGGAAGAAGGCTACGTGTCGATCGGCGACTTCCACACCACCCGCCGCTGGGAACCGGGCATGCGCGAGGAAGACACCCGCTTCTTCGGCCTCAAGCGCGAATGCGGCATTCATGAGGACATCTGAGGCTGGCTTGCCGCGGGCACTCGGCAAGCCCTAGCAAGCCTTTGTGGGAGCGACGTCAGTCGCGACGAACGGAACGAGAAAAGTTCTGGATTGCGATGCCATCGGGATCAAAGTCATCACATAGCTCCATCCAGTGCGTTGGCCACGAGCCCCTCGTGCCCATACAGCAGAGCCTCATTCGCGCCGCAGCACCCACCACCAATCCAGGGCCAACATCAGCAACAACGACACCCCGACCAGCGGGAACAGCACGCCGCCGATCGCCAGCAACGCGAGCACGCCGCGCAAGCTGCGCCGGTCCGCTGGCAGCGGCGGCACGCCCCATCCACTGGCAGGACGGCGCTTCCACCACATCAGCGCGGCGCTGACGCACAACAGTACGATGCCCAGGCACGAGACGATCAGCAGCACCTGGTTGACCGTGCCGTATTGCTGCCCCAGGTGCACGTTGATGCCCCATTCCAGCGCCTTCGCCATGGGCCCGTAATCGGCATAGCGCATGTCCAGCAGCACCTTGCCGCTGTATTGGTCGAGATGGATCACCCGCTGCTGCGCCAGGTCCGGCGGATACACCGATGCGGTGTACACACCGCGCGCGCCGCGCGGCAGTGCCACGCTGTAGCCGGCGGCGATGCCGCGCGCCTGGAACCGCGCCACCGCCGCATCCAGGCCGATCGCGCCAGGTGACGAGGGCGGCGAAGGCATCGCCTCCAGCGCCATGCCGCCATGTGCGGCATGCACGTCATCGCCATTGTCCGCCCCAGCTGCCGCGGAAGACGCATCCGTCGCCGTCGCCGGCATAGGCATAGGCATAGGCATCGACGCAGCCTGCGGCAGCTGCGACTGCGGCAGGCGCGCCTGGCGCAGCGACCAGGCCGGCACCTCTTCGTCGCTCAGGCGCTGCGTGGACATCGGCACGTCCACGCGCAGTCCGGCCGGATAGCCGTAGTGATGGCCGTTGGCCAGGCGGTTCACCTGCGCGCCCCAGAACCACGACCACGGCATCCCGGTCAGCGCCAGGAACAGCAGCATCGCGCCGACCACGCTGCCGGTCAGCGCATGCGTATCGCGCCAGAACACGCGCTGTGGCGGCCGCCCGCGCACATGGGTGACGCCGCCGCGGCGGCCACGCGGCCACCACAGGTAGGCGCCGGTGAGCACCAGCAGGATCGCCCAGCCGGCGGCCACTTCGATCAGCGCGTTGGCCCACGGCCCGACCAGGGCCAGGCTGTGCAGACGCCGGATCGTCCACGCCACGGTGCCATGCTCGGGCAAGCGGCCCAGCACGCGTGCCCGGTACGGATCCAGGTACACCACCACGCGGCGGCCATCGCCGCTACCCACGGTCACTTCAGCCGACGCATCGCGCCGCGGCGGCGTGGTGTAGCGCAACGCCTGTCCCGGTTGCGCCGCCAGCGCCGCGTCGAGCAAGCGCTGCGGCGCGGCGGCCTGCGCCTGCGCTGGCACCGCGACCGTCTTCAGCGCGCGATGGAAGTAGCCGTCGATCGGTTGTTGATAGACGAAGGCGGCGCCGGTCAGCGCCAGCCAGGCCAGCAACGGCAGCACCAGCAGGCCGGCGTAGAAATGCCAGCGCCAGACGGCACGGTAGAAACGCGCCGGCGGCGCCGCCGGCGGGTTCGGCATGACCATCACCAGCCCCAGCTGAGGCTGGCGTACAGCGCGCGCCCGTCGCCCGGCGAGTCGCCGGAGGAACCGCTGTCGTACCACGCGTAGACATAGTGGCGATCGGTCAGGTTCTTCAGCTGCAGCGACAGCTCGCGCTGCGCGCGCCACGCCCAGGTCGCGCCGACGTTGGCCAGCGCGTAACCACCGTAGCGGCCCAGCGTATTGGTGCGCTCCACGTAGTAGTCGCCCTGCGCATTGCCCCAGGCCGACAGCTTCAGCCGCGGCGTCGCCTGCCAGTCGATACCGGCATTGGCAAGGTAATGCGGCACGCTCTCGATCTCCTTGCCGCGCGTGGCCGGCGCGCTCGGATCGGGCGTGACGATCAGCGCACGCTGCCGCGAATACGCCAGCCACAGCGTCCAGCGCTCGTCCGGACGCAGGTTCAGCTGCGCGTCCCAACCGCGGCGCAAGGTCTTGCCGACATTGCCGACCTCACCAACGCCGACCCTGCCATCGACGCCGAAGATGGTCGCCACTTCGTCGGAGGCGCGTTGTTCCCAATAGGCGATGCGCGCGTCCAGGCGCTTGGCGTCGGCGAACTTCAATCCGGCTTCCCAGCCGTCGTTGTACGACGGACCCACGTTGCCGGGCTGGCTGCGGTAGGCGCCGTTGCCGCTGCCGATCTGGAAGGTGCGGCCGAGGTTGGCATAGGCACTGGTCTGCCCTGTCAGCGCCAACACCGCGCTGAGCTTGGGTTGCTTGATCGCCCCGTAAGCGTAAGCCGGATAGCGCGCGTCACCGAGCCGGTCGCGAAAATCCCCATCGACCCAGTCCACACGGTAGCCCGGCACCAGTTGCAGGCGCTCGAACGGGCGGATCACCGCCTGCACGTAGGCGCCGTGCGTGTCCAGATCGAAATCCCAGTCGCGCAACGGCGCGGTGCGCACCCGCGCCACGGTGCGATAGCGTTGCGAGGTGTTGTCCTGCCATTGCGCATCGACCCCGCCTTCCAGCGCGAACGACGCCGCCCAGCCCACCTCGGGACGCCAGCTGGCCTTGGCCAGGAAACCGCGCTGAGTCTCGTCGGTATCGCGTTCCTGCTGCGCGCCGGCGGCGGTGAAGCGCACCCAGCGCTGGTTCTGGTAGCGATTCCAGTACAGCTTGGCGCTGCCCTGCACGGCGTCGGCCAACTGCGCGTCCAGATGCAGGCTCACCTGCCCGGTCTGGCGCTCGCTGCGGTCGTCGCGCGCATAGTCCGGCGAACTGCGCGGCGCGCGTTGCGCGCTGGCGTCATCCAGATAGCCCGCTTCCAGTGCTTCGTTGCGGTAGTAGCGCGCGCTGAGCCCGGCATGCCAGCGCTCATCCGGATCGGTGTAGAACCATTTGCCGGCGAAGGCGCGCTTGCGCGCGTCGGCATGATCGCGATAGCCGTCGCTGTCGCGCCAGGCGGCGAAATAGTTCTGGCTCCAGACGCCGCGTTCGATGCCCTGGCTGGCCTGCACCTCGCGCGTGCCGAAGCTGCCGACGGTGACGCTGGCGCGGCCGTCGTTGCCGCCGCTGCGGGTCAGCACATCGACGCTGCCGGCGATGGCGTTCAAGCCGTAGCGCGGATCGTTGGTGCCGCGCACGATCTCGATCGCGGCGATGTCCAGCGGGAATACCGCGTCCAGGTACGGCATGCTGCCGACGTTGTCGTTGCTGGGAATGCCGTCGATCAGCAGCTTGACCGCATTGACCCGGCCTTCGCCGTTGAAACCGCGGAACGAGAAGCGGCCGGCATCGGTGCCCATCTTGAACTGGGTGACCTGCATGCCGGGTGCGCGCATCAGCAGCTCCCAGCTGTAGTCCACGTGCTGGTCCTGCAGCAGGTCGCCGCCCAGGATGTCCACCGAACTCAGCACGCTGCGCGCGGTGGGCAAGGACAGCGGATTGGCGGTGACCTGGACCTTGCCCAGGGTCAATGCGGAATCGGCGGCGGGCGGCTGCACGCCGCTGTCGGCAGCAACGGCCGGCGCAGTCACGCTGGCCGCGAAACAGACACAGCCGCACGCTGCCATGCGCGGCAAGGAAAAAAAACGAATCATCAATGGCTCCATCGGCACGAAGACGTACCGCGGCGACACCGCGGCACGCACGAAGAGGCGTTCGTGTTTCAGGAGAACCAGGGAGGCCCACGCGCGGCGTGAGCGCGCCAACTGCACCTGTCCACCACCGGCGGGCGCGGTGAGGCCAGCGGCGGACGCTGGCGCAACCAGGGCAACAGCAGCAACAGCACCGCCAGCAAGGGCAGCAGGCGCGCGGCCAGCAGGCAGTAGTCGCACGCCTGCGCGTGCAGCATGCGGCCGTCGTCATGGGCGCCGGTGTGGCCAGGCAACGACACCGCAGGCAATGCAAGGATCGATTGCACGCCACCGCTGGTGCACAGCGCGCCCGCCGCGGCTGCGGCCCAGTCGCCGGAGCGCGCCTGCTGCCAACGGCTCAACAGAGGCGCAGTCAGCATCAGCACGATTGCCACAACGGCGAGCATGGCCCAGAGCATGGATGGCGGGCGGCGACGGATCACCGCGGCAGTCTAGGGCTTGCCGCCGCGATCGGGGTAGACCCTGCGACACATTGACGCATGCGCAGCAAGACAGGAGGCAGGAGCGGGTCGCCAGGCAAACGCGTCGTCACGCCGCATGGCGCATGCTCCGACACGGCCATCGGATTGCCGTATGCGGCGCCAACCTGGGGGCGGCAGCGACAGCCAAGCCAGTTCCATTCCATAACCGCTTACAGAACGGCCCGGCGCTCAATCACGCCGGCCCCGCGTCGATGCCGGACCAATGCCACGCCTACGCGTCGGCCATGCGCAAGACTTCACCCGTGGAGGGACGAAGATGATTCCGAGCAAAAGCCATCCCAAGTGGGTTCCGCTGCTCCGCGGCGATACCAAGCTGCAGTTCAAGGTATTCGCCGGGAACATGATGCTGAGCCAGTGCGCGCGCAAGTTGAAAAGCGATGCGTCGCCGCAGACCGTACAGGCCTGCATCGACGAGGCGCATGCGTTCTTCAGCAAATACGAAAATCTCTACAAGGCCGAGCTGCAGGCCCACTTCTGAGGAGAAGCGACATGCTGATGACACGCGAACAAGCGGCGCAAAAGATCCAATCCGGCGCCACCTTGTATCTGGCAGGCGACCAGGCGCTGCTCGACAGCCTGCCCAAGGGCAACTGGATCGGCGGCACCATCCCCTATTTCATGGACAAGCAAGGCGGCACCCACAGCCGCGAACTGATCTTCGTCAGCGAGCAGGACCATTGCGTCAGCGGCTCCAGCGTACGCTGGTACGATGTGGACGAACTGGCGTCCATCGCCAGCGACTCGCCCGATCACGGCTTCAGCGTGATCATCCTGCCGGCGACCAGCCAGGCGCATGTGCGCTATGCGCAGGATTCGCCCGACTACCCCGGGCTGTTCATGAAGAACATCGTCGGCTGGGTGTCCGGCGTGGACCTGGCGGACCTGGGCAAGGTGGCGCCGCGCATCTACGACGGCACCAGCGGCAAGTCCTACAGCGAAGGCTGCGTGGCCCTGCACGCAACCTTGCCGAAGGACAAGATGGTCTCGGTCGGCATCGTCAACTGCTTCAAGCAGGGGGATGGCGATGTGCTGACGTTCGCGCAGGACGGCTTCGACGTTGGCCAGGCCCTGGTCAACGGCGAGCTGCGCGACTTCGCCGAGTACCTCACCGCCAACCAGATCGACGTGCGGCTGCCGCTGGTCGCCGACTACAACGGTGAGAAGATCAACGCCAGCATCCAGTCGATCGACCAGGACGGGCACAAGGTCACGCTGTACGCGCCGGTGTTCCGCGGCGTGGAATACCGCATCGCCGCGCCGGTGGCCAACTATGTCGAGGAATTCTCGCGGCAGTTGCCGCAGACCGTGAGCAGCCCCGAGTTCAGTTGTAACTGCATCCTCAACTTCCTGTACTCGGAGCTGGAGGGCAAGCGCACCGGCGAACTGATCGGACCGGTGACCTTCGGCGAAGTGGCTTACCAGTTGCTCAACCAGACCATGGTGTACCTGCAGATCGAGGACGTGCCGACCTGAGCGTCGCGCAACGGCTCCACCTGGCGGGCGCAGCGATGCGCCCGTCGTCGTTTGCGGAGCGGAGCCACGCGCTGGCCTCATTCCGTCATTTCTGGAAGTATCGAAACGATGCACACCGACCACACGGTGCAGCCGTGCGCGCGCTCGCCCACGCGCACCGACTGGCCGCCTGCCGTGCGCTATCGCACCGAGCCCCCCCAATCGCACCGAGTCCCCCGATGAGCGCCATCACGATCTACCACAACCCCGCCTGCGGCACCTCGCGCAATGTCCTAGGACTGATCCGCAACAGCGGCGCGGAACCGAGCGTGGTCGACTACCTGAAGACCCCGCCGGACCGCGCCACCCTGCAGGCGCTGATCGCGGCACTGGGTATTCCGCTGCGCGAGGCGCTGCGGCAGAAAGGCACGCCCTACGCCGAACTTGGCCTGGGCGACCCCACACTGAGCGAGGACGCACTGCTAGACGCGATACTGCAGCACCCGATCCTGCTCAACCGGCCGATCGTGGTCACCGCGCTGGGCACGCGCCTGTGCCGGCCGTCGGAAACGGTGCTGGAGATCCTGCCCTCGCCGCAGCGCGGCGCCTTCGCCAAGGAAGACGGCGAAGCCCTGATCGATGCGGACGGCCGCCGGGTCGGTTGAGCTGTCCGCACTGCAGAAGCTGGACCCGTTCGCAAGCGTGCGCCCGGAGCCGCTGGCGCTGGGCGCCGCCCGCGCCACACATCCTGCTGCAGTAAGACGCGTGGCGCACACGTTTCAAGTTCACCCTGCTCACCGGCGACCTGGCGCCACTACAGCGAACGCCTGCCAGACACCGATGTCCTGGCGAGGGCGGCGGGCGCCGCACCGCCTGCAAGCGTTGCGTCAGCGTGAAGGCAGTGTCATTGAAATGTGTGATCGTTACCATAAACTGAGACACTCACCATCGCCGAGCCGTTTCGCATGTCTTCCGTCGCATCCGCTGCCGGCCCGATCTATTGCGCCGCCAAGCCCGGCAACGAAACGCTGCGCCTGGACGCGCTGCATAGCTACGCGATCCTGGACACGCCGCGCGAGCCGGCGTTCGACGACATCACCCGCCTGGCCGCGATGATCTGCCAGACCCCGATCGCGGTGGTCAACCTGATCGACAGCGAGCGGCAGTGGTTCAAGAGCGAGATCGGCCTGGGCACCAGGGAAACCCCACTGGCGACCTCGCTGTGCGCGCACGCGCTGCTCGAGGACGACCTGCTGCTAGTGCCGGATACGCGCGAGGATCCGCGCTTCGCCTGCAACCCGCTGGTCACCGGCGCCGAACGCCTGCATTTCTACGCCGGTGCCTTGTTGAAGACCTCCGATGGCCTGCCGCTGGGCACCGTGTGCGTGCTCGACCGGCGCGCGCGGCAGCTGACCTACGAGCAGATCGAAGCGCTGCGCGCGCTGGCGCGGCAGGCGATGGCGCAACTGGAACTGCGCAAGGCGCTGGCCCTGGCGCAAGAATCCAACCACTACCGCAGCCGCCTGCTGGCCATCGCCGGCCACGACCTGAAGGCCCCTCTGCGCACCGCCGCGTATGCCTTGGCCAAGGTCCAGCGCCAGCTCGATGCGGTCAGCGGCGTGCCGCTGGACGACGCGCGCAAGGCGCTGAACCAAGTCGCCAGCGGCCTGGACGACCTGGCCGCCAGCGCGGTCGCCGGCGGCGAGCACAGCCTGCCGGTGCTGCGCGACGTCGCCCTTGCCGACCTGCTCGGCCCGATCCTGGACACCTGGCAACCGCAGGCCGCGGCCAAGGGGCTGCGGCTGCGCTACGTGCCAACCACGCTGCGCGTGCGCAGCCACGCCGCGCTGCTGGCCACGCTGATCGGCAACCTGCTCGGCAACGCGGTCAAGTACACCGAGCACGGCTCGGTGCTGATCGGCTGCCGGCGCCGCCGCGACCAGGTGGTGGTGGAGATCATCGACAGCGGCATCGGCATGGACGGCGACAGCCTGCGCCACCTGTTCCAGGCCTTCCGCCAGGCCGACCCGCGCAGCGAAGGCCTCGGCCTGGGGCTGTGGATCGTGCGCCGCACCGCCGAAACGCTGGGCTGCAGCGTCGAAGTGCGCAGCCGCCCGGGCCAGGGCAGCCGGTTCTCGGTGACACTGCCGCTGGCAACCTCGCCGAACGCCTGAGTGCGACGGCGCCGCGCGGCAATACGGGTTATTCCTTCAGCACCATGTCGATGCACAGCACCGCGGCCATGATCAGGATGCGTACGTCGTCCTCGGCCGGCACAGCATTGTCGATGGCGAGCATGTAATTGTCGGCCGAGGTGAACAGCTCCTTGCCCAGCCCGGCCCACTTCTTGGACACCCGCGCCAGTTCGCGCTCGCCCTGCACGAAACGGAAATCCCAGCTGGTCCATTTGCCGCGCAGCGTGCACACCAGCTTCTCGCGCGCATCGAGCACGTCGAACTTGCCGCCGATGGAAAAGAATTTCTGGCTGAAGGAACCGACCAGGCGATCGTGCTCGTCCAGCACTTCGACCTTGGACAGGAACAGAGAGAAGCCGCGCTTGACCGTCAACACCTTCTGCCCGTTCGGGGTGCGCACTTCCACCTGGAACGGGGTCATGCGCTTGTAGTCGCTGAAACGGAAGATCTTGGTGAAGATGCCCAGGTTCGGCTCGCGGCATTGGAGCACCTGCTGGTTGCTCTGCGGATCGAACACGTCGTAGTTGTTGGCGGCCTTGAACATGCCAACCTGCTCCTTGACGAAGAACAGGTTCTGCTGGAGGACGGGGTGCATGGACATCCTTGTTGCGGGGAAAAGACGTAGCGCAACGTAGCGGTCGCGCGCACCGATGGCAATGGCAAGCTCTACAGTACGCGGCATCCGCGCAGCCTCAAACGCGCCGCTTGCGCCGCGCCATCGGCGATCGCCGATACGGATGCCGCCGGACCGGAGCGGCCCCCAGATCAGGCCAGGATCGCCGAAGATGCCATGGCGCCGCCGCTCAGCTGGTGATGGTCTGGGTCAGTGCTTCCCAGGTCGGCGGCGGCGGCCAGTCAGGCTCCTGGTTGCCTTCCATGACCCGGCGCAGGTCGCGGGTATCGATCTGCGGCGCCAGCACGTGCACCAGTTCCAGCGCGTAGTCGCGCAGCACGCGGTCGCGCGGCAGCACCGCCCAGGCGATGCAGTCGGGAATCTCCGGCGGCGCCGGCCAGGCGCGCAGGTCGGTGTCGCCGGCATGCACCGCCATCTCCGCGAGCAGGCCGACGCCGAGGCCGGCGCGCACATAGGTTTTGATCAGGTCGGCGTCGAGTGCGGTCAGGGCGATGCTCGGCTCCAGCCCGAGCCGGGCGAAGGCACGCTGCAGCGAGGAGCCGGGCCGGGTCGAGGATTCGTAGCTGATCAGCGGTTGCACCGCCAGCGCAGCCATGTCCGGCACCCGCTTGGACACGTCCAGCGCATGCCCGCGCGGCACCAGCACCAGCCGCCGCCAGCGGTATAGCGGCACCGCGATGCCGGCGCCGGGCTCGCTGCCGGCGGTGCTGACGATGGCGATGTCGGCATCGCCCTGGCTGAGCAGGTCCAGCGCCGCACTCTCGGCGGCCTGCTGCAGGTGCACGCTGACCTGCGGATACGCCAGCTTGATCTGCGCCACCGCCGGCGGCAGCACGAAGCGCGCCTGGGTATGGGTGGTGGTCAGGGTCAGCTGGCCCTGGCTCTCGCGGCGCTGGTTGGCGGCGTAGGTGCGGATGTTGTTGGCCTCGGCCAGCACCGCACGGGCGCGCTCGATCACTTCGCGGCCGGCCGGGGTCACCGTCTCCAGGCTGCGGCCCTTGCGCACGAACAGCAGGAAGCCGAGTTCGTCCTCCAGCTGTTTGAGCTGCTTGGACAATCCCGGCTGGGTGGCGTGCACGCGCGCCGCCGCAAGGGTGATGTTGAGATCGGCATCGGCGATGGCGACGAGGTAGCGGAGTTGGGTCAGCGTCATCGGAGCGAGGGCGAGGCGCCGCCTGGCGGAAGCAGCCACGACTGTAGTGGAAATGGGCCGTCTACCTTATAACCGAAAGCTATCTGGCAGCTGCATGAAGTCATTTCCGAAGGCTATAAGCCGGCGCTACGGTCACCGCTTCCTCCTGCTTCCTGTATCGCCACCGCCGTGAGCCCTGCCCCGATTGCGTTGTATCCGGACCTGCGCGAGCGGCCCGTGCTGGTGGTCGGCGGCGGTGCCGCCGCCGAGGGCCAGGTACAGGCGCTGCTCGCGGCCGGCGCCGCGCCGCGGCTGGGCGCGCCGACGCTGACCGCGACGCTGCTGGCCTGGGCCGAGGCCGGACGCGTGCAATGGTTGCGCGGCCGCTTCGACCCCGCCTGGCTGGACACGGTGTGCTACCTGATCGCCGCCAGCGACGAGCCAGTGCTGAACCGGCTGGCGCTGCAAGCCGCCGCCGCGCAACGGGTGTTGGCGCAGGCCGCGCCTGGCACCACCGATGCGCTCGCCGCACCCACGGTGGCCGACGCCGCCGGCGACAGTGCCAGCGCGCCCGCCACGACGGCGCAGGCGCAAGCGCTGCGTCCCGGCACGGTGACCCTGGTCGGCGCCGGCCCCGGCGATCCCGGCCTGCTGACGCTCAACGCGCTGCACGCGCTGCGCAATGCCGAGGTGGTGCTGCACGACCGCCTGGTCAGCGCCGCGATCCTGAACCTGCTGCCAGGCACCGCCGAACGGATCGAAGTCGGCAAGTCGGCCAGCGGCCACAGCGTGCGCCAGGAGCAGATCCACGCGCTGATGCTGGAGCATGCGCGACGCGGCCGCCGTGTGGTGCGACTGAAGGGCGGCGATCCGTTCGTGTTCGGCCGTGGCGGCGAGGAACTGGAATATCTGCGCGCGCACGGCGTGCCCTACGCGGTGGTGCCGGGCATCACCGCGGCGCTGGCCTGCGCGGCCTACGCCGGCATCCCGCTGACCCACCGCGCGCATGCGCAGTCGCTGCGCCTGGTCACCGCGCACTGCAAGCAATCGTTCGACACGCTGGACTGGGCCGCGCTGGCGCAGGAACGGCAGACCCTGGCGGTGTACATGGGCGTGGCCGGGCTGGACACGGTGCGCGAGCGCCTGCTGCGCGCCGGCCGCGCCGCCGACACCCCGTTCGCGCTGGTGGAAAACGGCTCGCGCCCGGAACAGCGCGTGGTCGTCGGCACGCTCGCCGACCTGCCCGACACCGCCCGCGCGCACCAGGTTGGTTCGCCGGCGCTGCTGATCCTGGGCGAGGTGGCCGCGCTGGCGACCGATCTGCACTGGTTCGGCGCCGCGCCGCTGCCCGCACCGCCCTCACCTTCCCCGGCGCCGGCCGTGCCTACCCTGGCCCACGCCGCTTGACTCGCATCCCGTTCCGGAGACTCTGCGCATGGCCATCTACGACAACATCCTCGACACCATCGGCCACACCCCGATCGTCAAGCTGCACCGCCTGCCGCCCGAACACGTGAGCCTGTACGTCAAGGTCGAGGCGTTCAATCCCGGCGGCTCGGTCAAGGACCGGCTGGCGCTGGCGATCGTGCTCGACGCCGAGGCCAAGGGCCTGCTCAAGCCCGGCGACACCATCGTCGAAGCCACCTCCGGCAACACCGGCGTGGCCCTGGCGATGGTCGCCGCCGCGCGCGGCTACAAGTTCGTGGCGACGATGGTGGAGACGTTCTCGATCGAGCGCCGCAAGCTGATGCGCGCGTACGGCGCCAAGGTGATCCTGACCCCGGCCGCCGAGCGCGGCAGCGGCATGGTGCGCAAGGCCGAGGAACTGGCCCAGCAGCACGGCTGGTTCCTGGCCCGGCAGTTCGCCAATCCGGCCAACCCCGCCTACCACCGCAGCACCACCGCCGCGGAAATCCTGCGCGATTTCGCCGGCCGCCGGCTCGACCATTTCGTCAGCGGCTGGGGGACCGGCGGCACCCTCACCGGCGTCGGCGAAGTGCTGCGGGTGGCGCGTCCGGAGGTGCGCATCATCGCCACCGAGCCGGCCGGCGCGGCCCTGCTGCAGGGCCAAGAGTGGAAGCCGCACAAGATCCAGGGCTGGACCCCGGACTTCGTGCCCGAGGTGCTCAACCGCGAGGTCTACGACGAGGTGCTGAGCGTGGAGGACACCGATGCGATCTCCGTGTCGCGCCGCCTCGCCGCCGAGGAAGGCATCTTCACCGGCATCTCCGGGGGCGCCACCGTGGCCACCGCGCTGCGCGTGGCCGAGACCGCGGCACCCGGCTCGGTGATCCTGACCATGCTGCCCGACACTGGCGAACGCTACTTTTCCACCCCGCTGTTCGCCGACATCAACGAAGGCTCAGACGACGACTGGCTGGCCGGGCTGCCGTAACGCCGCCAGTCCGGGCCGGCCTGCGCGCGCCGCGGATGCCGCGCAATCGCCTCGAACGCGACGCCGGGCTGCGGCCGGCTCGCGGCCGCGCCGCAAGCAACGGACAGCGGCAATGCCATCTGCGCACAGTGTTCCGAAGCGCGCGAAACCCTGACTTTCTCATGCGCGCGCAGACACCCGAGCGCTCGCCGCAAGCGGCAACCGCCGATGGCCTCCGCGCGCCCTTGGAACACGCCTGCGTCGCGCACCGGGAACGAGACACATACGATAAATGACGAAAGGCTCTCATCAAGGATCAGCGGATCCGGGCACGCTGCGCAGCGCCACCCGAGTACAGCCCTGAAACCATTTCCGGGATACAGAGCGGCCGCATGTCCTGCGACATGTCGATCGAAGCACCTGCGGCTAATTCCGTCCCGCGCTCGAGGTACGAGCGCCAGCGTCTGGATGGCGCAGCGCCCTCTCCCGTTCGCAAGGATCCGTCATGATGTATCGCAATGCTCGCGCCGCTTGCTGGCGCATATCGCTTGCCGCCACCGGCCGCCTGCTCGCCGGTGCTGTGCTGCTCGCCGGCGCCCAGCTGCCCGCTTACGCGCAGCAGCTCGCGAAAGCGACGGACAGCCCCTATGTCGATCGCATCGCCTATTCCTCCAAGGCCGATGCGGGCCTGGATCCCAGCGTGGCCAACGAGCGTTCGGCGCTGATGCACCATATCTGGCACGCAGGGAAACCGGCGCTCGCCTACACCACCCGCACCGGCCACCTGATCGCGCGGGATGCGTCCGGGCGGCCGCAGGCCTCGATGTCCTATGTGGCGTATAGCGCAGCGTCACAGGACGGCAAACCGAGACCAGTGACGTTCTTCTACAACGGCGGCCCCGGGTCCGCCGCGGCGCTGCTGCGCCTGGGCTCGTTCGCACCGACGCGGCTGGCCACCGCTGAACCGGCCTTCGGCAGCTGGCCCAACTACCCGATGGTCGAGAACGCCGAAAGCCTGATCGCCAACACCGACATGGTATTCATCGACCCGCCCGGCACCGGCCTGTCCGAAGCGATACTGCCCAACACCAACCGCAGTTTCTGGGGGTGCGACAGCGATGTGCGGGTCATGCGCGACTTCATTCGCCGCTATCTGCAGGTCAACCCGCGCCAGGACGCGCCGTTGTACCTGTATGGAGAATCGTATGGCACCGCACGCACCGATATGTTGGCGTTGGCGCTGGAATCGGCCGGCGTGCACCTCACCGGCATCGTGCTGCAATCGTCGATCCTCAATTACTTCAGCGATTCGACGTTCAGCGGATCGGCCTACTACCCGGACTACGCCAAGGGAATGAAGTACAGCGGCGATACGATCGCCGACTACCTTCCCAGCTACGCAGCGTCCGCTGCCTATCATCGGCAGACCGAGGTCAGCGCCAGCGACGAGTTCTATGCGCTGCAGATGCGTGCCTTCGTGAGCGTCGTGCACAACGAGTTCCAGCGCTACGGGCCGAGCTGGACGTTGAGCCAGTACGGCTTTCCCACCTTGCTGGGCAAGCCGGTATTGCCGAGCGACGCGGTCCTGGAGCGGTGGCGGGCGCTGTCCGGCCTCAACACGCAGGCCTTGCGCGGCTACTTCAGCACCCAGCCCTTCGCCGATGGGCTGCTGCCAGGCAGCAAGATCGGTCGCTACGACGGCCGCACCAGCCTGCGCAACGACGATCCGCGGCTCAAGCAGGATGACGACCCTTCCAGCGTGCTGATCGAACGCCCGCTGAGCAACGCGCTGCAGCGGCAGTTCCCCGACTACCTCGGCTTCAGCGCGCCCAACGCCAGCTACGTCTCGTTGAACATGGACACGATCGACCAGTGGGACTTCTCCCACGCCGGCAAGGTCTTACCGGACACCATTCCAGACCTGCTCGGCGTGCTGCGGCTCAATCCGGCACTGAAGGTCCTGGCGCTCAGCGGCTACCACGACCTGGCCACGCCTTTCTACGCCACCGAAAAACAGTTGGCACGGCTGCGCACCATCCGCGGCCTGAAGGCCGACGTCATGGTCAGCAACTACGCCGGCGGGCACATGATTTACCTGGACGATAACTCGCGGCCGAAGATGCAGGCCGATCTGCGCGATTACTACGCCGGCAGGCACATCCGCGATGCCATCCCGCTAGCCCTGCTGGATTCGCCCTGGCCGGACAACCGTGGCGTCGGCACGGCCACGCCCGCCGACGCCGCTACCCATTGAATGGCGTTGCAGCCGCGACCCGCTTCCTACAGCCAAGGATCCCCATCATCATGTGTTACCGCATGTATTGCCGCTATTTTCCCGCCCTGCTCGTGCTCCTGACAAGTGCCGCCACAGCGCAGACCCTGCCCATCCAGTCCGTCGCAGAGATCGCGCCGGCGACGGCCCCGCACCGCGGCATCGACGGCCCTTTTGCGCCGTCCGCACGATCCAGCGTGGCCGACAGCGCAGCGCAGACGACCACTAGCGGCGATGCATTGGAGGACGAAGCGCAGCGACGCCTGGAAGCCGCCCTGGACACGGATGGCAGCCTGGCGCACGGCGCGGCGATCAACAAGCAGCAGGCACTCAGCGGCGGCATGGGCTACATCGTGCAGAACTTCGAGCGGATCGACCGCCTGCACAACGGTCGCATCACCCTCGATGACGTCAAGGCCTACACGCGGCAGCAGCAGCCACGCTAGCGCGCTTGCACAAGCGGCGTGCCTGGCTACGGCGCATGGCTCACCGCGTTGTACGCGGTTATGACGTTCAGATCGGTGCCGCGGATGCCGCGGTGGCCGAGGTAAGCGCCTCAGCCCGGCAGCGGCACGCCCAGCGCTGGCGGCTGCGGCGCGGTCAGACGCTCCACCAGCAGGCGTTCGAGCGCCTCCACATCGACCTCGCGCACCACCTGTTGCGCCTGTTCGCCTAGGCCGGGCTGGTAGCCCGGCGCCCATGACAGGATGTCGCCGTAGCCGGGGCCGAACTCGGTATTGGCGTCGATGTACAGCGTCTCGCTGACCGTGGCCAGCTGCGGCTGCAGCCACAGCGCCGTGGCCAGTTCGTCCCATAGCGGGAAACCCGGCTCGCGCCGGCGCAGCGCATGGCCGATCGGCGTGTCGGCGGCGCTCATCCGCGCCAGCAGCTGCGGGGTCAACTCGGTGGCGGTGGACGGATCCACCGGCACCATCACCAGCTTGCGCCACGGCGAACGCATCACGATGCTCGCCGCTTCCGGGTCCCAGCGGATATTGAACTCGCGCCGCGGCGCATTGACGAACTCGCGCGCGAACTGCCGCGCCGACACGCTGTCGCGGCGCTGCCGCGGGTTGAGGCTGCCGCCCATGTAGACCAGTTCCCTGGCCAGCGAGGCGAACTGCGGATCCAGCCGCTGCGCCAGCGCCAGATTGGTCAACGGACCGGTGGCGACGATGCTGACTTCGCCTGGGAATTGGCGCACTTGGCGGATCATGAACAACGCCGCCGGCTCGCTGGCGGCCTGCACCACCGACGGATTGCCCAGCGCCAGGTCGGGCACCACGTCGTGCGCGTGGTAACGCGGCGCACTCTGCACGGTGTCGTGCTCGATCCATTGCCGGGTCCACGCGCCCTTCCACAGCAGTTTGCCGTACAGCGCTTCCCAGCGCTCGGTGGCCAGCTCGCTGTTGAGCAACGGGTGCACCGGCCCGGGCAGCACCGGCACCTCGCCGCGGCCGGCGATTTCCAGCAGGCGGCGCGTGTGCGCCAGCGCCTCGTCGCGCCAGATGTTGCCGCTGACCACCGAGATGCCGAGCACCTCGACCTCCGGCGATTGCAGCAACAGCAGCTGCGCGGGCGTGAAACCGTCGATATCGTCTTCGAGGATGACGCGGCGGCGCGGAACGGGGGAACCAGCGGACGCGGAGACGGGAGAGGACATGGAATGTGTGTTGGAGAAAGAAGGAACGGCCGCGGACCGGCGCGGCATGTACCGCGGCTCAAGTGAACACCATTGCGCCGCGGCTGCACAGCACGCAAAGCGTAGGCGCGCCCACAAGACCTGCCGCATTGTCGCCGCGAACCATCGCCCGGGCCATGCCTGGCCCGCGGCGCGCTGTAGTGACGCTACACGCAGACCTGAGGACGGGAGAAGCAGCGTTGAGCGATCAAACAGGCGAACAGCGGCGCGACCAGCCCGACCCCATCCCGCTGCTGGTGCGCACGACATCGCCCATGCATTTCCTTGCCGCCATGCTCATCGGCGCGTGGCTGCAACAGGCGCTGCCGCTGCCGCAAGGCCGTGCGCTGGCCTGGATGCAACTGGCCGGCGGCGTGGTGGCCGCTACCTGGCTGCTGTTGTCGCTGCTGTGCCTGGCGCTGTTCGTGCAACGGCGCACCACCGTGCTGCCCGAACGCGATCCGTCCAGCCTGGTCGTGCATGGCCCCTACCGCTAGAGCCGCAACCCGCTGCTGCCGCTCCCGCTGCTGGCGCTGCAGCGGGTGCTGATCCCGTTCGAGGAAGCGCGCTTACGCGAGCGCTTCGGCAGTGCCTACGCGCGCTAAGTGCGCGCAGATGCGGCGCTGACTATAGGCGGTGCCGCACGGCGCATCGGATACATCGCGCTGGATCGCAACCGCGCTGGCGTCGGCGAGCCTCCTATCCCGCGACCTTATAAGATCGACTCCCACATCAGCCACCGCGCAGCCACCAGAACGCCACGGCGGCGACCAGTACCAGCACCAGCACCAGCACCAGCACCAGCACCAGCATGCGCCACAGCCATGCGCCGGGGCGATCGCCGCCGGCCACGGTCGGCAGCGTCCCAACGCGCGGCGCACTGCGGTCGCGGTAGCGCTCGACCAGTGCCTTGGCCTCGCGCAGCTGCATGCCCGGATGCTGCTCGCGGGTCAGCTTGATCGCCTGCAGCAGGCGTCCCTGGCCCAGCGCCAGCAAGGCCGCCGGCGGCAGCCGATGCGCCCCGGTCGATGCACCTACTGAAGTCTGGGGGGCGCCGGCATGCCGCTCGAGCATCTCCGCGACCGTCTGCGCCGCCCCGGCACGCAGCCATGCGTCCACCTGCCGCTTGGCGCTGCCCAGGTCCATGCCGCTCTGCGCGCGCAACAGCTTGATTGCCTTGATGATCTCGCCACGCGCCAGGGCCTCGGCGATGGCGGGTGAGGGCTGGGTGCGGTTCATGTCGCAGGCGCTGAGATGGAGACATCGCAGTCTTGCCGTTCGCCAGTGAAGCCGCCGTTGTGTCGGTCCAGCGCGAACCCCCTGTTCATCACGTTTCCGTCATTGGAATCCCATAAAGATCCCGGCATGAAAATCGAAATCTGGCAAGGCGACATCACCGAACTGGACGTGGACGCCATCGTCAACGCCGCCAACGAATCCCTGCTCGGCGGTGGCGGCGTGGACGGGGCGATACACCGCGCCGCCGGCCCTCAGCTGCTGGAAGAGTGCCTGCGCCTGCCGGAACTCAAGCCCGGCGTGCGCTGCCCGGTCGGCGAAGTCCGCGCCACCGCCGGGCACCGGCTCAAGGCGCGGCACGTGCTGCATACCGTCGGCCCGGTATGGCGCGATGGCGCCCACGACGAGCCGGCCCTGCTCGGCAACTGCTACTGGCGCTCGCTGCGCCTGGCCGAACAACTGGGCCTGCATTCGGTGGCGTTCCCGGCGATCAGCTGCGGCGTGTACGGCTACCCGCTGCACCAGGCCGCGCGCATCTCGGTGGCCGAAACCACCGCCTGGCAGCGCGCGCATGCGGTGCCGAAGCGGGTGATCCTGGTCGCCTACAGCGATGCGGCCTACAAGGCCTATCAGCAAGCGTTGATGCAGGTGTCCTTGCTGCAGGCGGCGCAGCCGCAGGTGGCCTGAGCCTTACCGGCAAAGGCATGCCCCCGCGATCCGCTCAGGCAGCAGGCGCTACCGGAGCGCTTCCCCTGCTCAATGAGCCGTGCAGGCGAAGGCAAGCGCGCGCACCAATGCGACAAGCAATGGGGTTGCCGGTGCGAGCGGCAAGATCAGCAGCCGTCTTTTCGTAGGTGTCGCTGGAGCGTGCCTACGCCACCCCCTGTATGACCATGCTTTCAAGTTCGAGGTACCCATTCATTCGACTCCCGTATCTCGCCATCAGCCCCTCGAACATATCTGGCAACCCTGCAGCGCTCGACGAGAATTCACCGTAGTTGGGGTCAAAAAGCGAGACATTGCCGCCAGCGCTCGAAGTGGCCACAGCGTGCCGAACACGCTTCCCGCTGCAATCGAAGCACAAGCTGACCAGACATGCCTGGCGTTCGCGCGCAATGTGGGCCAGCGCGTCTGTTTGCCTACTTACATGGAACATCGCAGACTGGCCCATCGGCTGCAGTCCGCGAGAGACAAGAATCCTCTGTCGCGCTGCGATCCGGGCGTCTTCTCGCTGCTCCCGGTTTCCACCTGCCGATTCGGCGGCGTCTTCGTATGCATATTGAATGTTCTCAGCTTCATCAGCGTTCAGCGATAAAATCCTGCTAGCAGGCTCGCCTTGCCCACGAACGCCCAACCATTGCACGGCAAAGCCCATACAGGCCTGCCTCGCGTTGGCGCCTCTCAGCTCCGCGACCCTGTAGTTGTTGAGGACTGCATCGACGTCCGTGCCGCCGGCACGGCTGCTTGCGCATAGCCCGCGGTCGACCGATTGGCTTCTCCCGGCAAGCTCGGCGCCGCGCTGTTCAACGCTCTTCCTCTCCCTCGTTCTGGAACGTTCGGGCGCACCGAGAGGCAGCGGCTCGTGCCGGGTTTCGCGCCTCTTGGGGTGGTCGAAACGAGGCAACAAGGGCGCCAACGCATCTTCGGCCCCGTGAGTGAATGCGCTGGATGATGTGTCATGGACGTGTGTGGCGTCACCGCTTCTGTCCGCTGAAACGTCCTGGGGCGAGACATAAGAATTGCGCGCGACGATTTTTTGCATGGGTAGCATCATTTTTTTACGAAGGGACATGAGCGGCGAACGTCCGCTTGCCTGACTCTGCCACCGAGTATGCGAACTACCACGGAAGTGGCACATGCCGCGGCCGAAGCGGCGCCGTCGATTGCGAACTGCAGGCCGCCAGCTGGGCATCGATTTATACCGCCTGCATCCGCCCCCCATCCGCCCCTGCGACGCCTGCGCTCGCAAAAGACGGGCTACAAAACGACAACGCCGGCGATGCCGGCGTTTTCGTGCGCTTCTATGCGGGCCTCAGTCCTGCCACTTGCCCAGTGCGGCCAGGCCGTTTTCCTTGGCGCGCTCGTAGACCACCTGCTGCGCCTTGGCGACGTTGCCCTTCATGTCCTGCGCCCACAGTTTCAGCGCGGCCTGCTGCATCGCGCGGCCGTAGGAGAAGCTGAGCGGCCACGGCAGGGTGCCGATCTGATTCATCGCATTGAGATGCGCGGTGGACTGCTCATCGGTCTGCCCGCCGGACAGGAACACGATGCCCGGCAGGATCGCCGGCACCGTGCTCTTCAGGCACATCACGGTGGACTCGGCCACTTCCTCGACGCTGGCCTGCTCGTCGCAGTCCTTGCCGGCGATGACCATCGAGGCCTTCAGGATGGTGCCTTCCAGCACTACGTTCTGCTCGTACAGCGCGCCGAACAACGAACGCAGCGTGGCTTCGGTGACCTCGTAGCAGGTCTCGATATCGTGGTTGCCGTCCATCAGCACCTCCGGCTCCACCATCGGCACCAGGCCCTGCTCCTGGCACAGCGCCGCGTAGCGCGCCAGCGCATGCGCGTTGGTCTCGATGCACACGCCCGACGGGGTGTCCTCGCCGATGGTGATCACCGCGCGCCACTTGGCGAAGCGCGCGCCGAGCTTGTAGTACTCCTCAAGGCGCGCGCGTAGGCCGTCCAGGCCTTCGGTGATCAGTTCGCCGGGCATGCCGGCCAGCGGATGCGTCCCCTTGTCGACCTTGATCCCGGGAATGATGCCGTGCTCGGCCATGTACTTCGGGAACGGCACGCCGTCCCTGGTCTTCTGGCGGATGGTCTCGTCGTACAGGATCGCGCCGGAGATGTGGTCGCCCAGCTTCGGCGTGGTCAGCAGCAGCTCGCGATACGCGCGGCGGTTCTCTTCGACGTTCTCGATGCCGACGCTGGCGAAGCGCTTGGCGATCGTGCTGGTGGATTCGTCGATCGCGATGATGCCCTTGCCCGGGGCGACCATCGCCTGTGCGGTTTCGGCAAGCTGTTCGATGCTCATGGAATTCCTGTGGCACGGGACGGGGAAGCCGTAAGTATATCGCGGCAAACGCTACCGATTTCTTCACGAAATGCTTGCAACCGTTTCCATCCGGTAGACGCAACGCGCGACCGCACACGCACTACCGCGTGCTGGCGAACGAGCGGCCGAACGCGCGGACAGGCAAAAAAAACCGCGCGCTGTACAGGCAGCGCGCGGTCGTGCAGCGGCGTAGAGCAGTGCGCCGCTGCGGTTACAGCTCGCCCAGGCCGCTGGCGCGGCCGTCCGGGCCGACCTCGAGTAGGCGCAGCGTGTTGGTCGCGCCGTGGGTTTCCATGTGCTCGCCGCTGGTGAACACCACGCGGTCACCGGGGCCCATGCGCTCGGCCTCGACCAGCAGGCGGATCGCCGCGCGCGCCGCTTCGCGCGGGGTCAGGCCGCGGCTGTCGAAGTTGATCGGGAACACGCCGCGCATCATCGCCATGCCGCGGCGCGCGCCGTCGTGGCGGGTGAACGCGTAGATCGGCATCTTCGAGCGGAATCGCGACAGGAAGCGCGGGGTGCCGCCGGATTCGGTCAGGGTGACCACGCCGCTCAGGCCGATGTGCTCGGACAGGAACATCGTCGCCATTGCGATCGCCTGGTCGGCGCGCTCGAGGTTGCGCTGCGCGGCCTCGAAGTCGGTGTCCATCTCGAACTGGCGCTCGGCGCCCAGGCAGATGCGGGCCATCGCCTGCACCGCCTTGACCGGGTAGGCGCCGGCGGCGGTCTCGGCCGACAGCATCACCGCATCGGTGCCGTCGATCACCGCATTGGCCACGTCCAGCACCTCGGCGCGGGTCGGGATGGGATTCTCGACCATCGACTGCAGCATCTGCGTGGCGGTGATCACCACCTTGTTCTGCGCCAGCGACTCGCGAATGATCTTCTTCTGCAGGCCGGGCAGTTCGGCATCGCCGATCTCCACCCCCAGGTCGCCGCGCGCGACCATCACCACGTCGCTGGCCTCGACGATCTCGCTCAGGTTCTCGATCGCCTCGGTGCGCTCGATCTTGGACACCAGCGCGGCCTCGCAACCGTGCTCGCGGGCGATGCGGCGCGCGTCGTGCATGTCCTGCGCGTTGCGGCAGAACGATACCGCGATGAAGTCCACGCCGATCTTGGCGACGATGCCGATCAGCTCCTTGTCGCGCTCGGTCAGCGCGCCCAGCGACAGGCCGCCGCCCTGCTTGTTCAGGCCCTTGCGGTCGGACAGCATGCCGTCGTTGAGCACGGTGTTGACGATGCGCGCGCCATCGACTTCGACCACCTGCAACTGCAGCAGGCCGTCGTCGAGCAGCAGCACGTCGCCAGGCTTGACGTCGTTGGGCAGGCCCAGGTAACTGACGCCGACCTGGTGCTCGTCGCCGGCCGGCGCGTTTGGATCGGCGACCAGGTCGAAGCGCGCGCCGGCCTTCAGCGCCACCTTGCCGGCGGCGAAGCGCTCGATGCGGATCTTCGGCCCCGGCAGGTCGGCGAGGATGCCCACTTCGCTGCCCACGCGCTGCGCGGCAGCGCGCACTTCGGCGGCACGCTTGGCCTGGCCGGACGGGTCGCCGTGGGAGAAATTCAGGCGCACGACGTTGACGCCGGCGCGGAACAGGTCCTCGAGTACGCCGGGCGGATCCGTGGCCGGGCCGAGGGTGGCGAGAATCTTGGTGCGGCGCTGGCGTTCGATCATGAGACGTCGTTCCCTGGAAAAGCGGTCAAAATTAGCACAGGCACTGCGACGGCAGGATGGCGAATCGACATAGGCCGCCGCGGATGCGCGCATGTCCTGCAGACAATGCGGGACAGTATGCGGACTCGACGCCGCGCCAGTGCTGCCTGGCCAGCACCAGCCCGCGTGCCAGACAAGCCCGGACTCACCGCGCTTGCGCCGTTCCCTGCGCTGTCAGGCACAGCCGCCAGCCGCCGATCAGACGCGCCACATGGCGGTCTGGCGCTCCACCCCACGCACGCGAAGCAGGCCGGCATCACATAAGTTCCGCAGCGGCTCCGCTTTTACGCATCCCCATTCCCCCGTTCCCAGCCCTCAAGCAAGCAGCGCCGGCAACTGCGCCGGCACCTCGGCCAGCGCGCTGGCGCCGGCCTGGCGCAGCTCGGCTGCATCGCCGAAGCCCCACAGCACGCCGATGCTGCGCATGCCGTGGTGGTTGGCGCCCTCGATGTCCATGCGCCGGTCGCCGAGCATCACGCATTGCGCCGGCTGTAGCGACAATCGCTGCAGGGCCTCGGCGATCAGGTCCGGCTTGAAGCGGCGCTGGCCGTCGTCGCTGGCGCCGACGATCTCCTCAAAGTGCGCGGCGAACGGCAGCGTCGCGACGATGCGCCGGGCGAAGCGTTCGTTCTTCGAGGTCACCACCGCGAAGCGATGGCCGGCCGCGGCCAATGCCGCGACCGCCGCGCCAACCTCCGGGAACACGGTGTGCTCGCGCCAGCCCTGCGCGTCGTAGCGCTCCCGGTACAGCGCCAGCGCCTGCGCGGCCAGCGACTGGTCGCCGGGGAAATAGTCCTTGAAGCTGTCGCGCAACGGCGGCCCGATCCAGCCGCGCAGTTGCTGCGGCTCGGGCGCCGGGCGCCCGAGTTCGGCGAACGCATGGCGGATGCTGCCGACGATGCCGGCCTCCGAATCGACCAGAGTGCCGTCCAGGTCGAAGAACAGGGTGCTCGCGCTCACGCGCCGCGCGCCTGCAGCGCCGCCACCGCCGGCAGGGTCTTGCCTTCCAGGAATTCCAGGAAGGCGCCACCGCCGGTGGAGATGTAGCTCACCTGCCCGGCGATGCCGTACTTGTCGACCGCAGCCAGGGTGTCGCCACCGCCGGCGATGGAGAACGCCGGCGAGGCGGCGATGGCGCGCGCCAGGGTTTCGGTGCCGTGGCCGAACGCATCGAACTCGAACACGCCGACCGGGCCGTTCCAGACCACGGTGCCGGCCTTGGCGATCAGGTCGGCGTAGTGCGCGGCGGTCTGCGGGCCGATGTCCAGGATCAGGTCGTCGGCGGCGACGTCGGCCAGCGCCTTCACCGTGGCTTCGGCGTCGGGCAGGAACTGCTTGGCCACCACCACGTCGGTGGGCAACGGGATCGCCGCGCCGCGCGCATTGGCGTCGGCGACGATCTTGCGCGCGGTGTCGAGCAGGTCCGGCTCGCACAGCGACTTGCCGACCGGGTGGCCGGCCGCGGCGATGAAGGTATTGGCGATGCCGCCGCCGACGATCAGCTGCTCGACCTTGTCGACCAGGTTCGACAGCAACTCCAGCTTGGTGGAGACCTTGCTGCCGGCGACGATCGCCAGCAGCGGCTTGGCCGGGTGCTGCAGCGCCTTGGCCAGCGCGTCCAGCTCGGCCATCAGCAGCGGGCCGCCGGCCGCCACCGGCGCGAACCTGACCACGCCGTGGGTGGACGCCTGCGCGCGGTGCGCGGTGCCGAACGCATCCATCACGAACACGTCGCACAGCGCCGCATATTTCTGCGCCAGCGCCTCGTCGTCCTTGCCCTCGCCAAGGTTCATGCGGCAATTCTCCAGCAGCACGATCTGGCCCGGCTGCACCTCCACGCCGTCGACCCAATCGCGCAGCAGCGGCACCTCGGTGCCGAGCAGCGCGGCCAGCCGCGCGGCGACCGGCGCCAGCGAATCGGCCTGCGTCCACACGCCTTCCTTGGGCCGGCCCAGGTGCGAGGTCACCATCACCGCTGCGCCCTGCTCGAGCGCATGGCGCAGCGTCGGCACCGAGGCCAGGATGCGCTGCTCGGACGTGATCTGGCCGTTGTCGTCGATCGGCACGTTGAGGTCTTGCCGGATCAGCACACGCTTGCCGGACAGGTCGAGATCGGTCATTCGCAGGATGGGCATTGTCGGTTGCTCGCTATCGTGGGGTTGCTGAGGAAAAAGGAAGCCTTGCGCAGCATAGGCGCAGCGATCGGAACGTGCGCTTTAGGCAGGCTGGCGCCAGCGCGCACGGGCGGTGCCGAGGCCGGCATTGTCCGGCGTCGGCCGCGCAGCGGCAAATCGGGCCGCAGCGTAGCTGCCCGGGACGAACCGACGACGCAGCAGCGCCGCTGCCGATCAGCCCGCGCCGGGCGCGGCCGGCTTGCGCAGCAGGCTGAAGGCGAAACCGACCACGATCAGCGCACCGCCGACCAGCAGCGCCCACAGCAGCCAGGCCTTCCAGTCGCGCGGCGTGGCCGGCGCCTGCAGCGCGGCGGCACCGGCCAGCGGCACCGCCGCGCCGAGCGTAGCGGTGGCCGGCGTCCATTGCGGCCCGCGTTGCGCACGCAGGGCCTGCAAGGTGGTCGCCAACGGCGCGGCGGCGCGCTGGGTGCGCGCACTGCCGGCGGCCAGCGCATAGGGCGGTGCGCCCTGCGCCAGGAAGATCAGCGTTTCCGGCTGGTAGCCCAGGCGCAACGCCGGCCGCTGCCGGCCCGCATCCTGCGTGGCCAGCAACCGCCAGTAGCGGTCGCGCACCGGCTGGGTCAGCGCCTGCGGCGGCGAGCGGCTGGCGCCGGCGCCGACCTGGTAGGCCACCCACGGCCCGGCCCGGTCCTGCCACGGCGCCTGCTCATCGTCGCGGCTTTGCACGCGCCATTCGATCGCGCTGTTGCCGGGCAGCGCGATGTCCAGCTGCGCGACCGGATAGCGGCCCGGCGCTGCGAACTCGAAGCTGTGCTGCGCCGGATCGGCGTGCAGCGCGTCTAGTTGCTGCCAGTGCCAATCGGTGGCGGCGGGCGCCGGCGCCAGTTCCGCCTCCACCCCGGTCAGCGTCGGCAGCGGCGGCGACGACAACGGCAGCAGGCGCAGGTAGCGCACCTGGCGATCGATGGCGATGCGCAATTGCTGCAGGCGCTTGCCCTGGTTGGCCAGGTCGACCAGGGTCGCCTCCGGCACCAGCAGTTCCCAATCGCGCAGATCGTCGCTGGCCTCGACCCGGTAGCGCGCCTGCCGCGGCTGCGCATCGGCCGCCCACTGCAGCGACAGCGCGCGCAACGGCTCGCGCAGCGCGCTGGCATCGATCAACCAACCGGCTTCGGCACTGGCCGTGGCGCTGCTGGCAATGCGGGTACGAATGCGGCGCACACTGCCGTCGCTATCGCGCTCGGCGATCAGCTCCAGGTCGTCCGCACCGCCACCGGCCACCGCCGGCAGCGGAAACCACGGCAGCGGCTGCCGGCGCGGCGTGGTTTCGGCGTGCTCGGCTGCGAACAGTGCCGCCGGCAGTGGGTCGCCGGCGGCGTTGAACACCTCCACGTCGCCCAGCGAGGCCAGGTGGGCGCTGCGATACACCGCATCGTCCAGTTGCACGCGGTAGGCGCCGGCGGCCGGATCCTGCAAGGTCAGCGGCCATTGCTGGGCATAGTCGTCGCGCTGGCTGGCGGCGCAGCAGGCGAGCGGCAGCAACGCCAGCAGCACTGCTGGAAAGATCGGGCGTTTCATGGATGGGCCTCCTCGGCCGGTTCGGTGGCGCGCGGCGGCGCCGGCGCGAAATAGCCGACCACGGTGCACAACAGGCCGTAGGCGATGAACGAGGCGATGCCGGCGACATTGCCGAGGTTGCCGCGATCCACCAGCAGCAGCTTGCCCAATACCACCGCCATCAGCAACGCACCGGCCAGCCACAGACCGCGCTGGCCGCGGCGCGAGCCTAGCACCCAGCCCAGCACGCCGAGCACGCTCCACACCACGGTCAGGCTGGTCTGCGCCACGCTGGCGGACAACAGCGACGCCCACGGCACCGGCGCCCAGTAGTGCACCGCATGCAGGGTCACGCTGGTGATCCACAGGAATCCGGCAGCGGCCAGCACTTGCAGGCGCCGGGTCCGCAACAGGGCCGGCGCGGTCGCCGACCACAGCCAGCGCGCGGCCAGCGCCACCACCAGCAATTGGCTCAGTTCCAGCGGATTGAGCAGCGGCAACCACGGCAGCGGCGCACTGGCGCCGGGTACGCACAGCGTGCACAGCCACGCCACGCCGAGCAGGCCGAAATAGCCGCCCTGCAGCGCTGTGCGGCAACGATCGAAATCCGCCCCCAGAGGCGCGGCCAGCCACGACCAGCGCAGCAGCGACAACGCCGCCGCCGCCAGCCATGGCGCCAACAGCAATGCCCACTGCCAGCCCTCGGCCAGGGCGAAGCGCTGCGCCAGCCAACTGCCGAGCAAGGACAGTACCGACGGCCACACCAGCCACCAGGCGAACTGCGCCGCGCGCGCCACCCAGCCGCCGCTGCCACGCAGGCAGATCAGGCTGCGCACGCCGAGCACCGCGAACAGCGACCACGCCCAGACGCCATGCCCGGCGAACGGCTGGCCGTGGGCGTCCGCCTGCAGCATCGCCAGCGGCAGCGCCAGCAGCAGCCCGCCGAGCGTGGTCGCGGCCAGCGCGCGCGCCGGCCAGCGGCGCTGCGCCTCGGCGGCCAGCCAGCCGCTGAGCGCGACGAACCCCAGCAGCAGGTCGGCCTGCGCCGAGGCCGCGACGAAGCGTTCGATCTCGGCGACGCCGATCCCGCACCACCACGCCAGGCCCCACACGTAATAGGCCAGCACCGGCGTGTCGGCGCCGGCACGGCGATAGCTCCAGGCGCTGGCGAGACCGGCCAGGGCCAGCAGCGCACCACTCATGAAGGTGGCATTGGCCACCGCCTGGACATCGTGCCAGGCCAGGTCCAGCCCCAGCACGAAGCCGATCGCCGCGGCCAGTTGCAGGCCGGCGCCGCTGAACTGCGGCAGCCAGCGTTGCTGGCGCAGTCCCAGCCACACCAGCGCCGCGCCTTCCAGCGCGAAGATGCTGGCGGTGGCGCGCGCCGACAGCGCCAGCGGCACCGCCAGCGTGGCGAAGCCCACCGCCAGCAGCGCATAGGCCTGGCCGAGCACCGCGTAGCGTTCGCGCCGGATCAGTGCCGCGGCCAGCAACGCATATACCGCCGCCAGGCCCAGCGCGCACAGCGCCAGCGGCATACTTTCGCCGCGCAGCAGCCCGGCCTGCAGCGAGAACGCGACCAGCGGCGTGCCGAACACCAGGCTGCCGTCGACCAGGTTGCCGCGCGTGGCCGGCTGGCGCCGCGCGTACAGGATCGGGATCAGCAGGTAGAAGGCGAAGAACAACAGCAGGAACGGCTCGGTGCTGGCGAACTTCGCCGGCTGGTACTGCAGCACGCCCCATAGCGTGCCGATGCCGAAGGTGAAACCGAAGCCGAGCAGGTTCAGCACCCGCCACGGCCGATACCAGGCGATCGCGAACACCGCCGCGTTCAATACCGCGTAATAGGAGAACAGGCCGACATGGTTGCCGCTGCCGGTGGACAGCCAGATCGGCGCCAGGAATCCGGCCAGCGTGGCCAGCATCGCCAAGGTGCGCGATTCCTGCACGACGGCCAGCACGCACATGCTGGCCACCAGCACGATGCTCAGCGCGAACGCAGCGCCGGCCGGCATCAGCGCGGACAGCTTGAACGCGGCGAACACGGTCAGTAGCAGCACGCCGATCGCGCCTCCCTGCAGGGCCAGCGCGAAGCTGCGCTTGCGCTCGCGCTGGTGCCAGCCGAAGCCCAGGCCGGCCAGCGCCGCGGCGGCGATGCCGGCATAGCGCAGTTCGATCGGCATGCGCAGCCAACCCTGGTCGCCGGCGTACTTCAGCAATGCGGCAACGCCGGCCAGCAGCACCAGCATGCCGATCTTGACCGGCACGTTGCCTTCGGTGAACCAGCGCTTGGTGCCGGCCAGCAACCGCTCGATCGGATCCGGACCGCGCGGTACCGGCGGCAGTGGCGCGCCGACCGCCGCGGCCTCGCTCGCCGCGGCGGTCAGCGCGCCGAACGGCGGCGGGAGCGGCGGTGGCACAGGTACGACCGGGACGACCGCAGCGAGCGGGGCGAATGGACGTCCCTCCACGCCATCGTTGTCGGCGAGCAGCGCATCGTTCTCGGTCTCGGTGTCCTCGGCATCGCTGGCTGCGTCGAATCGGGCAGCGGCCTGCGCCGCCTGCGGCGCGGCATGCCGCATCTGCGCCAGTTGCAGTTCCAGGGCCGCCACGCGCCGACGCAGGCCGGCCAGCGCCACCCACAGCACGATCATCAGGATCGGTACCGCCAATACCGCCACCACCACCAGCACGATCAACCCTTCCATCCGGACTCCATCCCCAAGGCGGCGCGGCGCGGTGCGCGCGCCTGTGGTCCGGCGACGCCGGTCCTGGCGCAGATGGTAAACGAGTTCGGCCCTGCCGCGGCCAGGCCGCGGACAGTGCAGCGCAGGCGCGGCAAGGCATCTGGGCAACAGACGCCAGCACAATCGGCGCTAAAGCCATTGCATTGGCGGCCGCTAGCGCGCTTGCCCCATGTTGCGCCTGCTGGTCCTTCCCGTCCCAGCGACAGCACCAATGAACCTGCCAGCCACACCCACCGAAGCGCCCATCGACGACCATATCCGCTCCGTGGCCGGCCTGTCCGACTAATTGCTCGGACAGCTGCGGCAGTCGCTGCAACGCATCGACGAGAGCAACCGCACCACCCATGTGATCTCGATGAACGCACGCATCGAATCGGCCCGGATCGGCCAGGCCGGGCGCGGCTTCAGCGTCATCGCGCAGGAAATGGACGTGCTGTCGCGGCGCGTCGCCGACGCCACCCAGGACCCGGACAAGGTCGCCGCCAGCGCCGACATGCGCCACACCCTGCGGCGGCTGGACGACGACGTGCGCCGCACGCGCCTGAGCGAACTGGCGCTGAGCAACATCGACCCGATCGACCGCAACCTCTACGAACGCAGCTGCGACGTACGCTGGTGGTCAACCAGCGCGGCCATCGCCGCCGCCGCGCGCCCTGGCCGCGGCGACGACGCGCTCGCTTATGCGGCGCGGTGCATGGGCCAGGTCCTGGAGTCGTACACGGTGTACTTCGACCCGGTGCTGGCCGGCACCGATGGCCGCATCCTCGCCAACGGCCGGCCGCAGCAGCACGCCGCGGCCGGCAGCGACGTGTCCGCGCATGCCTGGTTCGAGCACGCCATGCGCACGCGCAGCGGCGAGCAGTTCGGCTTCCAGGGCGTGCATGCCAGCACCCTGGCCGATGGCGAGCGCGTACTGGTGTATTCGTGCACGGTGCGCGATGGCGGCCGCGTCGATGGCCGCGTGCTGGGCGTGCTCGGCATCGTGTTCCGCTGGAACGCGCTGGCGCAGACGGCGGTGCAGCGCACGCCGCTATCGGAGCAGGAATGGGGCATCAGCCGGGTGTGCATCGTCGATCCGCACGGCCAGGTCCAGGCCGATTCGGCCGGGCGCAGCTGCAGGAGCGGACCGACTTCGCCGGCCGCGAGGCGCTGTTCAAGCAGCCGCGTGGCGCGGTGCTGAGCGATCTCAACGGACGCCCGCACTGCATCGCACATGCGGCCTCGCCCGGCTACGAAACCTACCGCACCGGCTGGCATTCGCTGATTTTGCAGGCGCTGTAGGCGACCGTCGCATGGCCGGAACGCAGGCAAAAAAAAGCCCGGGCGCGCGACGCCGCCCGGGCCCTGCTGCTGCGCCAGCTTATTCGCGGTAGCCGCTGTCGTTCTTGTTGTGGATGATCCAGATCAGGTTGCCGCCGCTGCCCATCGACTTGCCGGCGAACACCAGGCGGCCCTGTCCCTTGTAGGCAAGTTCGTAGCGGTAGCGGTCGCCACCGTAGAAAAACGGGATGAACGCCTTGCCGGTGACATAGGAACCCTGGTCGGTGGGTTCGCCGATCAGGTCGGTCACCTGCTTCATCGGCATGCCGATCTTGAGCTGGGTGAACTTGCTGCCGGGTGCCGGCTTGCCGGTGATCTCGCCTTCGTAATCGTTGACGCCCTTGACGGTCTCGCCGTAGCCGGCTTCGACCTGCGAGGAATTGGTGACCTCGCCATCGGCGTTCATCCAGCTCGGCGTGCCGCTGTGCTTCTTGGCCATCGCCTGCATCGGCAGCGTGGCCGCCATCGCCACGGCCAGCACCAGGGCGCCTGTCCATACACGGTTGATCTGCATTGTTTCGCTCCTTGCATCCATTGAGTGCCCCCTGTCCATCGCTTGTCATGCCAGCGCGGGAACATCCGCTGGCCAGCGGCGCATTAGTGCATGCGTCGGCGCCGATATCCACGCCTGACCGGCGCCGCCATCGACGCTTGCCGGCACCTGCCGGGCATGATGGAGAGCGCGCCAGCGCGATGCGCGCATTCCGCGCGCAGCCCATGGATCTGGCCTCGCCGCCTCACCGCAAGGACGTACGCAATGCCCACTTACCGTCGCCCCCTGTCCTGCCCGCGCTGTGGACTCTGCTGCTGGGTAGCGCACCGCCGGCCTCGGCCGACATGTTCGGCAGTCCTGAAGCCGTCGCGCGCAGTTGGGTCGGCCACGATGCCAGCGAACTGATGATGCAGTGGCCGGTGGACCACGGCCTGTACACCTAGGAAAACACCCAGACCCACGAAACTGCCTACAGCACTGGCCGCAGGGCCGAGACACGGCGCGATCGTGGCGCTGGAGCCGATCCAGAACAAGGGCACCGACATTCCCGAGCGCAACAAGCAGATCACCGATGCGGCGACCAAGCTCGGCGGCATGGCCGGCAGCATCCTGGGCATCAAGGGCAGCAGCAAGGCCGACGCTGTCGGCGTCGGCACGACGACGTTGGCAGCCGGGGCGGGCGAGGCCGCAGGCCGGAGCGTAGTTGCCAAGATCGCCGGCAACGGCCCGGCAGCGCACTACATGGTGAAGATCCGCTTCGGCAACACGGCGCAGGTGGTGGTGTCCAAGCCCAATGCCGAAGTCGCCGGGCTGGCGGTGGGCAGCCGGGTCAAGGTCACCGGGAGCGGTGAGAGCATGCGCATGGAGGCCGAGTGAGCGCAACGCCGGCGCGACCGCTTCGCCGGCACCTCCCGGCAAGCACAAAAAAAGCGCCCGCAGGCGCTTTTTTTGTGGACGGGTGGCGCGGCTTACTTCGCCACCACCTTGACCATTTCCAGGCACTTGTTGGAATAGCCCCACTCGTTGTCGTACCAGGACACCAGCTTGACGAAGGTGCTGTCCAGCGCGATGCCGGCGTCGGCGTCGAAGATCGAGGTGCGCGCGTCGCCGCGGAAATCGGTGGCCACCACCTTGTCCTCGGTGTAGCCGAGGATGCCCTTCAGCGCGCCTTCGCTCTGCGCCTTCACTTCGGCGCAGATCTCGGCGTAGGTGGCCGGCTTTTCCAGCTCCACGGTCAGGTCGACCACCGACACGTCCGAGGTCGGCACGCGGAAGCTCATGCCGGTCAGCTTCTTGTTCAACTCCGGGATCACCACGCCCACCGCCTTGGCCGCGCCGGTGCTGGACGGAATGATGTTCTCGAGGATGCCGCGGCCGCCGCGCCAGTCCTTGTTGCTGGGGCCGTCCACGGTCTTCTGCGTGGCGGTGGCCGCGTGCACGGTGGTCATCAGGCCGCGCTTGATGCCCCACTTGTCGTTGATCACCTTGGCCAGCGGCGCCAGACAGTTGGTGGTACAGCTGGCGTTGGAGACGATCGCCTGGCCGGCATAGCTGGCGTGGTTGACGCCGTACACGAACATCGGCGTGTCGTCCTTGGACGGGGCCGACAGGATCACCTTCCTGGCGCCGGCGTCGAGGTGCTTCTGCGCGGTGTCCTTGGTCAGGAACAGGCCGGTGGATTCGATCACCACCTCGGCACCGACCTCGTCCCACTTCAGCGCCGCCGGATCGCGTTCCTGGGTCAGGCGGATCTTCTTGCCGTTGACCACCAGGTGATTGCCGTCGACCGACACATGGCCGTCGAAGCGGCCGTGCACGGAGTCGTACTGCAGCATGTACGCGAGGTAGTCGGGCTCGAGCAGGTCGTTGATGGCGACGATCTCGATGTCGCTGCCGAAATTCTGTACCGCCGAGCGCAGCACGTTGCGTCCGATGCGACCGAAACCGTTGATGCCAACCTTGATTGCCATTTCAGTAGCTCCTGCGGCCGCGCCTGACGCGGCGGATGGAAGGGGGACAGCATTCTATCAGGCCGGCCGCATCGCGCCCGACACGCGCATTCGACGCGTTTGATCAGGATCAAGGCGACGCGGCGACGCCGGCACGACACTGCGGCCACACCCAACCGAGACACCCCCATGCGCAAGATCTCCCCCCTCCTGCAGTCCGGCCTGGCCGCCGCCCTTTGCCTGTGCGCCCTGCCGGCGCTGGCGCAGTCGCAGGGCGACTGGACCGTGGGCATCGGCGCCCACCAGGTCAACCCGACGTCCGACAACGGCACGCTGGCCGGCGGCACCCTGCCGCTGCGCATCGGCAGCGACATCAAGCCGACCGTCACCTTCGAATACTTCGTGCACCAGGACCTGGGCATCGAGGTGCTGGCCGCGCTGCCGTTCAAGCACGACATCGCGGTCAAGGGCGTCGGCAAGGTCGGCAGCACCAAACAGCTGCCACCGGTGGTCTCGCTGCAGTACCACTTCAACAGCGCCGGCAAGGTCTCCCCGTTCGTCGGCGCCGGCCTCAACTACACCACCTTCTTCAGCGAGCACACCAGCGGCGCGCTGGCCGGCACCAAGCTCAAGCTAGAGGATTCCTGGGGCCTGGCCGCGCACGTCGGCGTGGACGTCGCGCTCACCGACAAATCGGCGCTGCGGGTGGACCTGCGCTGGGCCGACATCGACAGCGAGGTCAGGGTCGACGGCGCCAGCACCGGCACCGCGAACATCGATCCGCTGGTCTACGGCCTGGCCTACGTGATGAGGTTCTGAGGCCGCACGGCCGCCGCGCTTCTCTGGCAGACTACGCTGCACAAGGATGTGGATCGGTCGCCGCCGGGCCGACACCGGGATTCGCATCCGCCCATTCGCCGTCACCGGGGTCCCCAATGAAGCCACCCCTGTTCCGCCGTCTCGCCGTCGCCGCCCTTGCGGCCATCGCCCTGCCCGCCGCCGCGCAGTCGGCCGGCCACTTCACCACCAACTACGGCATCCACGGCATGGTGCCCGGCTCCTCGAACGGCACCCTGAGCGGCAGCGAGCAGCGCTTCAGCGCCGACGCCACACCGGCCGTCTCGTTCGCTACGAATACTTTGCGACGTGGACAGCGGCACGCTCGGCAAGGCCAGGCTCGATCCGCTCACCTACGGCCTGGCCTACCTGCTGTATTTCTGATTCGCCGCGCCGCACGCCGCGCCCCGCACGGGCGAGGCTTAGCGGTTGCGCAACGGCGCGATGACGCGGCCATGGCAACCTCATCGGTGCCGGCTAGAATCCGCGCATGAAATCCTCTCTCTTCGTTTCCGCCGCGCTCGCCGCGGCACTGGCCGTCGCGCCGTCCGCCGCCTTCGCCTGGGGTCCGCTCGGCCATCGCCTGGTCGCCGATCTGGCCGAGGCGCAACTCACCCCGCAGGCCCGCGCGCAGGTGCAGCAGTTGCTGCAGGGCGAACCCGAGCCGACCCTGGCCGGCGTCGCCAACTGGGCCGACCAATTGCGCGAAAGCAACCCGGACATGGGCAAGCGCACCGGCCCCTGGCACTACGTCAACCTCGGCGAAGACCAGTGTCACTACGAGGAAACCCGCAACTGTCCCGACGGCAACTGTGTGATCGAGGCACTGCACCGTCAGGCCGCGATCCTCGCCGACCGCAGCCAGCCGCAGGCGGCGCGGACCGAGGCGCTGAAGTTCGTGGTGCATTTCACCGGCGACATCCAGCAGCCGCTGCACGCCGGCTATGCGCGCGACAAGGGCGCCAACACCGTCCAGATCCAGTTCGAGGGCAAGGGCAGCAACCTGCATGCGCTGTGGGACAGCGGCCTGCTGCGCAGCCGTGGCCTGGACGAAGCGCACTATCTGGCGCAGTTGCGGGCGCAACCGTTGCCGGCGCCTTCGCCTGCCGGCAGCGCGCTGCCGCCGCCGGCCGCGGCCTGGGCCGAAGCCTCGTGCCGGATCATGCTGCGCCCGGGCTTCTACCCGCCCGGCGCCAAGCTGCCGGCGGACTATGTGGCGACCTGGCGCCCGGTCGCCGAAGCGCAGTTGCGCCAGGGTGGCGCCGATCTGGCCGCGACGCTGAACGCTGCGCTGGGCAAGTAATCGCAACGGCGACGCGGCTGGCGTATCCATTGCCGTGTCGGCGGGATGTGTCCTCTCGATGGAGCGGCTTCAGCCGCGACAAGCCTTACCGATAGATCCTGTCGCGGCCGAAGCCGCTCCAGGAATGCGGCGGGATTCGGCGCGCGACCGAACCTGACCGACATGCCCCTGCGCCCAGCGCGAGATCTCAGCAGGACAAACAGCTCGAAGCGGCGACTCCAGGACGAAGGTTCGATGCAACCCGGTCGGTGCCGGCGCCCCGTCGCTGGCTGCGAGATAAATTAGAAATTCATTATATTAGTAATGACTGATATTATGAGCGTCGTCCATTTACCGGAGCCCCCTCCAATGCCCCATTCCTCCGCACAGGCCCTGGTCGATAGGGCGCGCCCGCAGATCCACGAAGTCGACACCGATGCCGCCGCCACGCCGCTGCCCGGCGAGTGGATCATCGATGTGCGCGAACCCGGCGAGTTCGCCGTCGGCCACCTGCCCAACGCGATCAACATCCCGCGCGGCATCCTCGAATTCCGCCTGGATACCGACCCGGCGCTGGCCCGCCGCGAGCAGCCGATCCTGCTGTACTGCGCCAGCGGCGGCCGCTCCACGCTGGCCGCGCTGAGCCTGCAGCAGCTGGGCTACAGCGCGGTGCGCTCGTTGAATGGCGGCTTCCTCGGCTGGACCGCCGCCGGCCTGCCGGTCGCGTTCTGAGTCCGATGGCCCGCCGCTTGCAACCGGCGATGGATCCGGCCGCGATGCGCGCGCATGCCGGCGAGGCCGCGCGCCTGCTGAAGGCGCTCGGCAACGAAAAGCGGCTGTTGCTGCTATGCCTGCTGGTGGACCACGAACACTCGGTGGGCGAGCTCAACGCGCATCTGGACCTGAGCCAATCGGCGCTGTCGCAGCACCTGGCGGTGCTGCGCGAGGACGGCTTGGTGCAGACCCGCCGCGACGGGCAGACCATCTACTATTCGCTGGTCCCGGGCCCGGCGCAGCGCATTCTCGACACCTTGCACGGCATCTATTGCAACGTCGGCCCTTCCTCTCCCGCCAAGGCAGACCGATGAGCCAGGTTCCCAACGTCCACCCATTCCACCACGCCGGTTCCGGCACCTGGAGCTATCTGGTCGAAGACGGCCGCGATGCCGCGGTGATCGACCCGGTGTTCGACTTCGATGCGGACACCGCCACGCTGTGCGACGCGCCGGTGCAGGGCCTGGTCGAGTTGCTGTCCGCGCGTGGCCTGCAGCTGCGATGGATCCTGGAAACCCACGCCCACGCCGACCACGTGTCCGCCGCGCAATGGTTCAAGAAACGCTGGCCGCAGGCGACGCTGGCGATCGGCGCCGGCATCCGTGCGGTGCGCGCGCGCTTCGCGTCGCAATTCGGCCTGAGCGCGGACGGCGGCACTGCGCACTGCGGCTTCGACCACCTGTTCGCCGACGGCGAGCGCTTCGCGATCGGCGCGCTGCAGACGCAGGTGATCGCGGTGCCCGGACATACCGAAGACAACATCGCTTACCTGATCGGCGATGCGCTGTTTTGCGGCGATTCGCTATTCATGCCCGACAGCGGCACTGCACGCTGCGACTTCCCCGGCGGCGACGCGGCGACGCTGTTCCGCTCGATCCACAGGCTCTACGCGCTGCCCGCCTCCACCCGCGTCTTCGTCTGCCACGACTACGGCGCCGGCGGCCGCGCAGTGGCCTGCGAAACCAGCATCGGCGCGCAGCGCCGCGACAACATCCACCTGCGCGACGGCGTCGGTGAAGCCGAGTTCGTCGCGTTGCGGCAGGCGCGCGACGCGACCTTGGCGCAGCCGCGGCTAATGCAGCCCTCGGTACGCGCCAACATCCAGGCCGGCCGCACCGACGACCTGCACGCCGCGCCGCGCTGAAGACGGTAGGATGCGGGCGTACCGCGCACGATTGCGCTGCCATCGCAGCGGCCTGTGCGCCACTGCGGCAGGTCCAGCCGATCGCCGCCCGTCCCCTGATTCCTCGGAGCGCCCCATGTCCCGTTCGCTACGCCGTCTGCTGTGCCTGGTCTCGCTCGCCGTCGCCATGGCCGTGCCGCCGGCATTGGCGCAGACGCCGCTGACCGTGTTCGCCGCCGCCAGCCTGAAGGAGTCGCTGGACGAGGCCGCTGCCGCCTACCAGCAGTCCAGCGGCACGCCGCTGCAGGTGTCGTACGCGGCCAGTTCGGCGCTGGCGCGGCAGGTGGAACAAGGCGCGCCGGCGGACGTGTTCTTCTCCGCCGACCTGGAGTGGATGGACTATCTGCAGCAGCGCCAGCTGGTCGATCCGGCGCAGCGCCGCAACCTGCTCGGCAACACGCTGGTGCTGGTGGCGCCACTGTCGAGCGCCACCAAGGTCGATCTGCGCAAATCCGGCACGCTCGCCGCCGCGCTCGGTGCGCAGGGCCGCCTGGCGGTCGGCCAGACCAGCAGCGTGCCGGCCGGCAAGTACGCCCGCGCCGCGCTACAGACACTCGGCCAGTGGGACGGCGTGCAGGCGCACCTGGCCGAATCGGACAGCGTGCGCGCCGCGCTGATGCTGGTCGCGCGCGGCGAAGCGCCGCTGGGCATCGTCTACGGCTCCGACGCCAAGGCCGAGCCGAAGGTGCGGGTGGTAGCGGTGTTCCCGGCCGACAGCCATGCGCCGATCGTGTATCCGGTGGCGGCATTGCGCGCGAGCAAGAACCCGGCCGCGGCCGACTTCGTGCGCTGGCTGGGCACCGCGCCGGCGCAGGCGATTTTCCAGCGCCGCGGTTTCTCGCTCGCGCACTGAGCCATTGCCGTTGTTCGCATTCACCCCGCAGGAACTCACCGCGATCGCGCTCAGCGTCAAGGTCGCGCTGGTCGCGGCATTGGGCAGCCTGCCGTTCGGCGTGGCCTGCGGCTGGTTGCTGGCGCGGCGCCGCTTCCCCGGCAAGTCGTTGCTGGATGCGTTGTTGCACCTGCCGCTGGTGATGCCGCCGATCGTCACCGGCTATGCGCTGCTGATCGTGTTCGGCACGCAGGGACCAGTCGGTGCCTGGCTGCTCGAACACTTGGGCGTGCAGTTCGCGTTCCGCTGGACCGGCGCGGCCCTGGCCAGCGCGGTGATGGGATTCCCGCTGATGGTGCGCGCGCTCCGCCTGGCCCTGGAATCCACCGACCGGCGCCTGGAAGCGGCCGCGGCCACGCTCGGCGCCGGGCCATGGCGGGTGTTCTTCAGCATCACTCTGCCGTTGGCCTGGCCGGGACTGGTCGCCGGCACCGCGCTCGCCTTCGCCAAGGCACTGGGTGAATTCGGCGCCACAATCACCTTCGTATCGAATATCCCCGGGGAAACACAGACCCTGTCGTCGGCGATCTACGGCCTGCTGCAGGTGCCCGGCGGCGAAGCGGGGATCTGGAGGTTGGCGGCGGTGGCGCTGGCGATCTCGCTTGCCGCACTGCTGCTGTCCGAATGGCTGGTGCGGCGCCAGCGCGGGCCGGAGGCGGACGCGTGAGCGCGCTCCCCGCTGGGTGCGATCGGTCCGCGGCGCGCGTCCACGGTGCGCCGTGCCCGCCGCACGATGCGAGCGTGCGCCGATGCTGAGCATCGATATCGAAGTGCAGCGCGGCCGCTTCCAGCGCCGCTTGCGGGTCGAGGAAAGCGCACGCGTGGTCGCGCTGGTCGGCCCTTCCGGCGCCGGCAAGACCAGCATGCTCAACGCCATCGCCGGCGTATTGCGCCCGCGCTGCGGACGCATCGCCATCGACGAGCGCGTGCTCTACGACAGCGCCGCCGGCATCGACGTACCCACCCACCGGCGCCGCATCGGCTACGTGTTTCAGGACGCGCGACTGTTCCCGCACATGGACGTGCGCCGCAACCTCGGCTACGGCCGCCATGGCCGCGGCCAGGCCGAGCGCTTCGGCTTCGATGCGGTGGTGGAGCTGCTCGGCATCGCGCCGCTGCTGGCGCGGCGCCCGGGCAATCTATCCGGCGGCGAGGCGCAGCGCGTGGCGATCGGCCGCGCATTGCTATCGCAGCCGGCGATCCTGCTGTTCGACGAACCGCTGTCGGCGCTGGACGCGCAACGTCGCGGCGAACTCATCCCGTACCTGCAGCGCGTGCGCGACGAAGTGCGGCTGCCGATGCTCTACGTCAGCCATCAGGCCGAGGAAGTGGGACGCATCGCCGACGCGATCCATCGGCTGGAGTAACGCGCCGACGCCGCGTTCACCGCCGATGGCCAGACTGTGCGCCATCGCAACGAAGCGAGGCCGCCGCCATGCGCCGCTACCGCAAGCACGATTTCCCGCTCGACCAGGTGCGCCGGTTCCTGGAACCGGGCCCGGTGGTATTGGTCGGTTCGGCATGGAAAGGGCAACGCGACATCATGACGATGGGCTGGCACATGGTGCTGGAATTCTCGCCGTCGCTGATCGCCTGCTGCATCTCCAGCGCCAACCACAGCTTCGGGCTGGTCCGGCGCAGCAAGCAATGCACGATCAACCTGCCGACCGCGGACCTGCTCGACACCGTGGTCGGCATCGGCAACAGCAGCGGCGCGCAGCTCGACAAGTTCGCGCACTTCGGCCTGACCGCGGTGGCCGGCACGCACGTCGACGCGCCGTCGATCGCCGAGTGCTATGCCAGCTTCGAATGCCGCCTGCACGACGGCCGTCAGATTGCCAAGCACAACCTATTCGTCTGGGAGGTGGTCAAGGCGCATGTCGCCACGTCGCCGACACTGCCCAAGACCCTGCACTACCGCGGCGACGGCAAGTTCATGCTGTCCGGCGCGGAAGTCTCGCGCAGGCGCCTGTTCAAGCCGGAGATGCTGTAGCTGCGATGACAACGCGCGGCAGCAACCCTGTTACCGCCACATGGGACATCCCTGCGAGATGCCGCCCTAGTAGGAGCGGCTTCAGTCGCGACAGACTCCACCGGCGACGCCTATCGCAATCGATGGCCCGAAGCTAACCGATCGCTTCCACAACCCACAATCATGAGAAAAGTGCCTTCCAGCGCTCACGGTTCGGCATCACGCACTGAACGCGCACTTCGACCGCCCACGCGCCCGGCCTGCACGCTGGCCTTGCCCTCGCGCACCTCGAAGGTGAACGCGTAGGCCAGCGTCACAGGCACCTCCTCCACCGACACCGCATCGTCGCAGCGTCCCTCCACTGCCGGCCGCTGCGCCGGATCGGCATAGGTGCAGATCGCCGCGGGCACGAAACGCCAGCGCGCGACCTCCTGCTGTACCGCCCGCAGCAGATCGGCGTTGTCTGCCAGCGCACCGGCACTGCATTCCTCGCGGTCGTGCAAGGGCTCGCTGCGCTGCACAGCGCCTTGCGCGGACAGGACCACACGCACGCACAACGTGGTCGGCGGCAACGTGCGCCGCGGCGAATCGGCCGGCAGTTGCGGTGTGGCTGCATCCAGCGGCTGCGGCATGCGGAACACCTGCTGCGGCTGCATCGCGTAGGCCGTGATGGCGCCGCCCGGGGCGCCGTCGCCGCGTGGCGCAAGCAGGCGCTGGTCCACGGAGTCCAGCCGCTGCGCCTGCTCGCGCTGCGGCTGGCTGATGCAGCCGGCCAGGCATAGGCACGCCCAAGCCAAGCCGAGGCAACGCGCGCTCATCGCTTCGCTGCCTCTACAGCGAAGCCGCAATACACGCGCCGGCTACGCCCCTGCCCGGTCGAATGGAAACTATCGCAGGTGTACACGTCCTTGTTCCGCGCAACGGGTGTATTCAGCAAATACCACTGTTAGTTCGATGCACCCACCACCCCCTGCGGCGCGGCCACAGGCCCCATCTCGGTTTCGAAGGTGACCGGAATCTGCAACTGCCATGGGATGGCATGCCCATGCTCACGAGCAGGAACGAAGCGCCACTGCCTGGCTGCAGTGACTGCCGCTTGGTCCAATGCCGCATTGCCACTCCCGTGGCCGAGCAAACGCACGTCGCTAGCGGTGCCGGCGGCGTCCACGCTAACCAACAGCGTCACTTTTCACGAAGCGCCGTCGCGCAGCGCCTCGCGCGGATAGGCTGGCGGCGGCATGAACGATGAAGTGGCAGGCGTAGTTGTGGCCTTGACGGACGTGGCCGCAGCATCGGCTACCGAAGCGAGCAGCATTGGCAAGCGCGTCCCGGCGTCGGCCAGCGCTGCGCCCGCTGCCGATGCACTTGCCGCCAGCGCATCTGCATCCCGCGCTTGCGCATTCGCCAGCGCAGGCGCAATGCCGCTCCCCGCCAACGCGGACGCAGGCAGCAGTTGCAACGCCCATGCGGTGACGCCGGCGCACAGCGTCGCCATCGCCACCACGGCGATGCCCACACGCCGCCGCCAGCCGCTCACGGCCGGCCGCTGCAGCATGCCGATCCGTTGCCGCAAGGTCTGCCCGGCCTGCCAGTGGCAGCCGACCGGCAAGGTGATCGCATCCAGTTGGGTCTGTAGCATGGCCTTGGCGTAGCTGCGGCGCGAGGCCGGATGCCGCGCCAGCACCGCCGCGTCGCAGGCCAATTCCCGGTCGAAGCGAAACCGCGTCGCGGCCCAGTGCAGCAACGGATTGAACCAGTACACGCAGCGCAAGGCCGCCAGCAGCAGGTTGCAGCGGATGTCGCCGCGGGCGATATGCATGCGCTCGTGGGCCAGTACCAGTGGCGCCTGCGCGGACGGATAGCGCTGCGCGAAGTCCATCGGCAGCACTATCCGCGGGCGCCAGGCGCCCAGCACCAGCGGACCGTGCAGGGCGTGCTGCGCGTACAGCACCCCGTCGACGCCGGGCGACAGCCGCCCCAGGCTGCGCCGGTAGCGCCGCTGCTGCCGCCACAGGACGGCAGCCATCGCCGCTGCGCCCAGCGACCACACCGCGACCATCCATAGCGCAATCCGGCCGCTCGCGATCGGCAGCGCACCCGCGGTCTCCGCCGTACGGTGCGGCACACTCACCCAGACCTGCGGCATCGCCAATGCCGCCGGCAGCGCCGGACGCACACCGGCGGGCGACAGCACGGCGAGCATCGCCATCGGCACGATGCCCCACACGGCGTAGGCGATGCCGGCACCGAACGCGCGCCGCAACGGCGCACGCAGCGCCAACACCAACACGATCGCCGCGCTGCCGGACAGCGCCGTGGCCCACATCCCGGCTACGAAGGTTTCAACGCGCATCGTCCAGCTCCTGGATCAGTCGTTTGAGTTCGGCGATATCGGCGTCGCTGAGCTTGCCGCGTTCGCTGAAGTGGGCCACCAGCGGCGCGACGCGGCCGCCGAACAGGCGTTCGAGCAGGCCCTCGCTCTGTTGCTGCACCCACTGCTCGCGCTGCAGCAGCGGCGCGTACAGATAGCGGCGGCCCTGTTTGTCGGCGCGGATCGCGCCCTTGTTGAGCAGCCGGTTGAGCAAGGTCTTGACCGTGGGCTCGGCCCAGCCGCCATGCCCGGACAGGGCAGCGAACACCTCTTCGGCGCCTAGCGGGCTTCGGTCCCACAGCACCTCCATCACCACGGCTTCGGCATCACTGATCGACATGTCGTTTACGCTTGTAATTTTTAACGATTACATTTGTAAACGAATTCATCGTCAAGCACTTTCGCCAACCGCGGAAGCACACGATCACAGCGCTCACCTAAGCTATGCCGATGACCGACTCCCTCGAAGACCTCGACGCCGCTGCCGAGCTGATCCTGCAGCGCATCCACGGCCCGCTGCGCATCGGCGCGCCGCTGGGCATCGGCAAACCGCACCGCCTGCTCAACGCGTTGTACGACCGCATCGCCGCCGATCCGGCGCGGCCGATGCAGCTCTACACCGCGCTGTCGCTGAACCCGCCGGCGCCCGGCGGCCGGCTGGAAGGCCGCTTCGTGCGCCCGTTCGTGCAGCGCCATTTCGGCGACGACTTCCCGAAGCTGAAGTACGTGCAGGCGCTGCAGCGCGATGCGCTGCCGGCGCATATCCAGGTGGAAGAGTTCTACATGCAGTCCGGCGCGCTGCTGCGCTCGACGCAGGCGCAGCGCAACTACACCAGCCTCAACTACACGCATGCGGCCGATGCGGTGGCGCAGCGCGCGCCCAACCTGATCGTGCAGAAGGTGGCGCGCGAACCCGACGGCACGCGCCTGTCGTTCTCGTGCAACAACGACATCACCCAGGACACGCTGGACGCGGTGCGCAGGCGCGGCCTGCCGCGGCCGCTGCTGGTCGCCGAGGTCGATCCGCAGCTGCCGTGGATCGGCGGCAGCGCGGCGGTGGAGGCGTCGTTCTTCGACGTAGTGGTGACCCCGCCGGGCCCGTATCCGCGCCTGTTCGGACTGCCGCGGCAGCCGGTGGCCGATGCCGACTACGCCATCGGCCTGTATGCGAGCGCGCTGGTGCGCGACGGCGGCACGCTGCAGATCGGCATCGGCACGCTGGCCGATGCGCTGTGCCATGCGCTGGTGCTGCGGCATACCGACAATGCGCGCTACCGGCAGGTGCTGGCGGCATTGGATCCGGCGCTGGGAGCGCACCCGGCAGTGCAGGAATGCGGCGGACTGGCACCGTTCTCGATCGGCCTGTTCGGCTGCAGCGAGATGCTCAACGAAGGCTTCCGCCAGCTGGTCCAGTGCGGCGTGATCAAGCGCAAGGTGCTCGACGACGCCGAGCTGATGCAGCGCGTGGCCGACGGCAGCGCCGATGCCGACGACCTGGCCCGGCTGCAGCGCGACGGCGAATACCTGCAAGGCGCGTTTTACCTCGGCTCGCCCGAGTTCTACGCCTGGCTGCGCGCGATGCCGGCGCACGCCCGCGCCGGCATCGGCATGCGCCGGATCAGCGCGATCAACCAGCTGTATGGCGACGAGCGCTTGCGCCGCCTGCAACGGCGCGAGGCGCGCTTCTTCAACTCGTGCATGATGGCCACCGCACTGGGCGCAGCGGTGTCCGACGCGCTGGACGACGGCCGGGTGGTGTCCGGCGTCGGCGGCCAGTACAACTTCGTGGCGATGGCGCATGCGCTGGACGACGCGCGCAGCGTACTGATGTTCCGTGCTACCCGCGGCGAGGCACCGGCGCCGCCGCAGTCCAACCTGCGCTGGAACTACCCCCACACCACCATCCCGCGCCACCTGCGCGACATCTACCTCAACGAATACGGCATCGCCGACCTGCGCGGCATGACCGACGAGGACTGCGTCGTGGCGATGACCGGCATCGCCGATGCCGCGTTCCAGCCCGCGCTGCTGCAGCAGGCCAAACGCGCGCGCAAGCTCGCTGCCGATTTCGTGGCGCCAGCGCCGTGGCAGCGCAACCGCGCCGAACGCGTGCGCGCCGCGCTGGCTCCGTTCCGCGCCGATGGCACCCTGCCCGACTATCCGCTGGGCAGCGACTTCAGCGAGGTCGAACAGCGCCTGCTGCGCGCACTGGCCTGGCTCAAGCGCCATACCGCCGGCACCGGCAGCAAGCTCGTCACCGTGGCGCGCGCGCTACTGTCGCGGCAGGCCGGCGATCCGGCCTGCCTGCAACGCATGGCGCTGGATGCGCCACACGGCATCGGCGCGCGCGTAGAGGCGCGCCTGCTGGCCTACGCCCTGCGCCAGACCAGATCGCCCTGAGAACCGCACCGCAGCGGCACGGCGCGGATGCGCCTCGGCCAGTGCCGAGGTCGGCGCATCGCGTTGTGCGTCGCACGCTGTCGCTTGACGCGCGTCGGTCGCAATACGTGACGCAATGCAGCAATAATCTGGAAAGACGCGCGTCAAGCTGACGCTTGATGATGGTCGCACCACGTTCTTCGACTTTGCCGCATGCGCTCCTGTTCATCTGTCTCCCCGGCGCTGGAAACGGCCTGCCCCGCGCTCCAGCCTGCCACGCGCCTGCAACGCACCCAACGCGCACTGCTGGCGCTGTTGACGATCGCACCTCTCGCGCTGCACGCCGCACCGCGGCTCAACGAGTTACAGTACATCGGCAGCCACAACAGCTACCACGCCGGTTTCGCATCCAGCGAGGCCGCGCTGTGGCAACGGATGGATCCGGCAATGTTCGCGCTGCTGGACTACCGCCATCCGCCGCTGACGCAACAGCTCGACGACGGCGTCAGGCAGATCGAACTGGACATCTATGCCGATGCCAAGGGCGGCCGCTACGCGCATCCGGCGATCGTCGATCGGATCGCCAAGGCCGGATTGCCGCCGGCGCCGGCGATTGCCGCGCCAGGGGTGATGGAAAAACCCGGATTCAAGGTCATGCATGTGCAGGACCTGGACCAGCGCAGCACCTGCCAGCCGCTGCGGGCCTGCCTGCAGGAAGTGCGCGCGTGGTCGCGGCAGCATCCCGGGCATGTGCCGGTGTTCGTCCTGCTGGAGACCAAGCAATCGCCGTTGCAACTGGACTTCGCCACGGTGCAGCCCGAACCCTTCGGCACCGAGGCGATGGATGCGCTGGACGCGGAACTGCGCTCGGTATTCAAGCCCGGCGAATATCTGAGTCCCGACCAGGTCCGCGGCGATGCGTCCTCGCTCAATGCCGCCATCCTCGACCATGGCTGGCCGTCGCTGGACGATGCGCGCGGCAAGGTCGTGTTCCTGCTCGATCAACGCTCAGCCGGCCTCAGCTACCTGCCCGGCCATCCGTCGCTGCGCGGCCGCATGTGCTTCACCAATGCGGCTCCGGGCGAAGACGATGCAGCGTTCACCGAACGCAACGACGGCAGCGCCGAGGACATCGCGCAGCTGGTGAAGGCCGGATACCTGGTGCGCACGCGCACCGATGCCGACCTGAAGGAGGCTGCGCGCAACGACACCGCGCGCCGCGACAGCATGTTGGCCAGCGGCGCGCAGTTGCTCAGCACCGATTTCCCCAATCACGAACCGGCCAGCTCCGGCTACGTGGTGCGCTTCGACGGCGATGCCGTCGCCCGCTGCAATCCGCTGTTCCCCGAGGCGAGTTGTAACGGCACCGTTCTGGCGCATTGAGCCGCACCGCTGCCGCAGCCCGGCAGCAAACCACACCTCCACTCACCTGTCGCAATGGAAGGCATGGGCGATGTCATCGCCTGCACCCGCGTGTCCGGGGGCCGGGTACACCTGCTTACCAACCGCGAGTTCCCAGCATGCAGCACACCCGTCCCATCGATCGCCTCACCTGCGCCATCGCCCTTGCCCTCACGCTGTCCACGCCCGCGTTCGCGGACGCGCTCAACGAGCGCACCACCACCCTGGATTCGGTCAATGTGCAGGCCGATCAGGCACCGGCGCCCGGCTCGGTCAACGAGCAGCGCCTGTCCGCCAGCGTCAACAGCGTGATGGACAAACAGCAGCTCGATGCCGTTCCGTCGGCGGGCATCGCCGATGTCGTCGCGCATATGCCAGGTTTGTCGGCCTACAGCGACATGCACCTGGGCCAGGCCACCACCGGCGAGAACGCCTACGTCAGCATCCGCGGCATGGACGCCAGCTACAACGCCTACACCCTCAACGGCTTCGGCATGCCCGAGACCGACTCGTCCACGCGCGCGATCTCATTGAACATGCTGGCCCCGTTCGGCATCCAGTCGGTGCAGGTGTCCAAGGCGCCGACGCCGGACATGCCCGGCGATGCGGTCGGCGGCGCCATCGACATGCGCACCCCCAGCGCGTTCGACTTCGACGGCGATTTCCACGGCAAGACCACCGCGCAGGGCCAGTTCAGCGAACTCGCCTCGGACCTGGGCGGCAAGGACAAGGGCGGCACGCTGCAGCAGGAACTGGCCTGGAAGTTCGGCGACAACCAGGCGTTCGGCCTGTATGCCTCGGCCTACTACGGCAAGAACAACAACATGGCGCAGGCGCCTGCGCCCAACAGCAAGTACGTGCCGCTGGATCCGGCGCAAGCCAACGCCAGCGACCTGCGCGATGTCGGCCCGCTGGTCAGCACGCGCTACAAGTACAGCGTCTACACCAGCCAGATCGAACGCTATGGCGGCAATCTCGCGCTCGATTGGCAGGGCGAGCACAGTGCGCTGTACGCGCGCGCCATCTACGGCAGCTACGCTGTGACCGGGCAGCAGGACCAGTCCAGCGCACGCCTGGAAACCTATCTGAACCAGCCTACCGCGGTGCGCGGCGGCTACTTCAATACGCACGACATCGAAGAAAAGCTGGCGACACTGCAACTGGGCGGCCAAACCACGCTGGACCGGCTGCACTTCGACTACGGCAGTTCGTTCGGTCGCGGCACCCGTAGCCGGCCCGATTACATCTCCGCCAGCCTGTACGGCTTCACCCCAGGCAGCTTCGCCTTCGACCTCAGCGATCCAACCTATCCGGGCATCGGACCGAGTTCCGACGCACTGAAGAACTACTTCTACAACCTGGATTCGTCGTTGCTGTGGAAGGTGCAAGGCCATGACGCCGGCAGCCACGACAACCGCCTCACTGCGCATACCGACATCAGCTACCGCGTGGACGGCGACGTGCTGGACAGCGTCAAGGTCGGCCTGGCCGCCGACCACGCCGACCGCGGCGCCTATGATCATCCGTTTTTCCACAAGGACGGCAACTTCGTGTCCAATGGTCCTTACTTCGGCGGACCCAACTACGCCTTCCCCACCGCCGGCGGCCCGCCGCTGAGCGCGATCCCCGGGCGCACGACCCCCGGCGCCTTCGACGGCCACTACGCCGGTCCGTTCAAGATCCTGGACCGCAACTGGATGTTGGCGCAGGCGCTGCCCTACAAGTACGTCAACGATCCCAGGGGCGCGGGGAACTATACCGCCAACGACTACAACGCCAACACCACCTCCAGCACCGAAGCGATCTATTCCGGTTACGCGATGGCCACACTGCACGTTGGCGATGTGACCGTGCTGCCCGGCGTGCGCTACGAACTGACCCGCTATTCGGCCGATTCCTGGCAATCCAGCGGCGACGGCATCACTGGTCAGTTCGTCAGCAACGGCCGGACCTATGGCGAGGTGTTGCCCGGCATCAGCCTCAATTATCGCCCGGACGACCTCACCGTCTACCGCGCCTCGCTGCGCCGCAGCTTTAGCCGCCCGGCGTTCGGCCTGATCTCCGGCGAGACGGTCTACACCATCGCACCCAACAACACGGTGCTGGGCATTTCCAAGCCCAATCCCGACCTCACTCCGAGCAAGGCCGACAACGCCGACCTGTCCGCGGAGTTCTACGACCACAACGGTGGCGTGCTCAGCGCTGCAACCTACTACAAGCGCATCACCGGCTTCATCTATACCTCGCAATCGGCCACCAGCAACGACAGCACGCTCGGCGGCCTGGTTCCCACCGGCACCACGTTCGAGAACGGCGTGCCGGTGACCATGCCGCAGAACGGCGGCAGCGCCAAGCTGTACGGCCTGGAACTGGCCGCGAGCAAGCGCCTGCAGGATCTGCCGGGCATCTGGAGCAATTTTGGCGTCAACGCCAATGTCACCCTGCAGCACAGCGAAGCCGACAGCAAACGTGCCGACCAACCGGACCGCACCTGGTTGCCGCGTGCGCCGCAACGCATCTACAACCTGGACCTGTTCTACGACGACAGCAAGCTGCGCGCCGACCTGAGCTACAACTACACCGGCCTGCAGCTGCTCGGCCTGACCAGCGACCGGCTCAACTACTACCTGCAGCCGGTGAAGTCGCTGGATTTCAACGCGACCTACCATCTGCCGCACGGCATCGACGTGGGCGTGTCGGCCAAGAACCTGCTCAATGCGGCGACGTTCTACGAAACCCAGGGCAAGTCCACCCGCTACATGGCCTACGACCCCGGTGCCGACGGCGCCTACGTCGAAACCGGGCGGGTGTACATGCTGACCCTGGGCTACACCTACTGACGGCAGGCCAGCCTCCGGTGCATCGCGCCGGAGGCGTGGCGGCGTCGCTCCCGACTGCGGCACAGATGCGGCCGTGGCAATGCCGCCTGCATTCCCAGTCAGCCGGGAGCAAGCCATTTCACGCCGCTACTCGCGGCGCATGGGCATGGTGACGGCCATTCATTCCGGAGTCGCCGATGTCCCGTCTTTCGCTTCCACTCGCCTGCCTCGCCGTGCTGTTCGCCAGCGCGGGCGGCATTGCCTCGGCACAGCCGCCCGCACACGCCGCAGCGGCGCCTGACAGCGGCGAGCGTTCGCCGCTGCGCGCGCAGGTCCTGCTGGATCGCGCGCACTTCTCGCCGGGCGAAATCGACGGCCAGCCTGGGTCCAACCAGCGCCGCGCCGTCTCCGGCTTCCAGAGCGCACGCGGACTGCCCGTCAACGGCGAACTCGACGCGGCCACCTGGCAAGCGCTGGCGCAGGACGCCGCACCCGCACTGGTCGCCTACACGCTCACCGCCGAGGACGTCGCCGGGCCCTTCCCCAAGATTCCCAAGAACACCGAGGAAAAAGCCAAGCTGCCGGCGCTGGGCTACGAATCGGTGCAGGAGCGCCTGGGCGAACGCTTCCATGCCGCGCCTGCGTTGCTGCAGGCGCTCAACCCGTCGATCGATCTCGGCCAGGCCGGCGCCAGCGTGCAGGTACCGAACGTACTCGGCACGCCCGCACTGCCGAAGGCGGCCAAGCTGGTCGTCGACAAGTCCGACTCCACCGTGCGCCTGCTCGACGCCAACGGCGCGATCCTGGCCCAGTTTCCCGCGTCCACGGGCAGCGAACACGATCCGCTGCCGATCGGCGACTGGAAGATCAAGGGCGTGGCGCGGCACCCGACCTACCACTACAACCCCAAGCTGTTCTGGGACGCCGACCAATCCACCAAGAAGGCCACGCTGGCCGCAGGCCCGAACAATCCGGTCGGCGAAGTGTGGATCGATCTGTCCAAGGACCACTACGGCCTGCACGGCACGCCGGAGCCATCGCGGGTCGGCAAGGCGCAATCGCATGGTTGCGTGCGCCTGACCAACTGGGATGCGCTGACCGTCGCCGCCGCGGTGAACGCGTCGGTGCCGGTGACCATGCAGGAGTGAGCGCATGAAGACGCTGCCGAGCCTGGCGTTGCTGGCGGTGGCAGTCGCGCTGGGCTATTGGATGCTGCGCGATGGCGTGCAGGTCAGGCCGAGCGCGGTAGCGGCCGCCGCGGCCAGCGGCGAGACAGCGACTGCCACGCCCACGGTGACGCCTGCTGCTGCGCCGGCAGCGGCGCAGGCGCCACCGGCGGCGACTATCCCCGCGTCTGCGCCCACCGCAGAGGTCACACCGCCAACGCCACCCGCCGCGACCGCAGCGGCAGCCGCACCGGCGAATAACGGCGCCGACCTGCTGATCCCGGTGCAGGGCGTGACCGGCGACCAGTTGCAGGACACCTTCACCGACGCCCGCAGCCAGGGCCGCCGCCACGATGCGATCGACATCCTGGCGCCGGCCGGCACGCCGGTGCTGGCGGCGGCCGACGGCAGCGTGGAAAAGCTGTTCGACAGCGAGCGCGGCGGCCTCACCGTGTACCAGTTCGAACCCAGCGGCCGCTATGCGTACTACTACGCGCACTTGCAACGCTATGCCGACGGGCTGGCGGAAAAGCAGCCGATCCGCCACGGCCAGGTGCTCGGCTATGTCGGCAGCACCGGCAATGCCGATCCTGGCGCGCCGCACCTGCATTTCGAAGTGCACCGGCTTGGCCCGGAAAAGCAGTGGTGGAAAGGCGAATCGCTCAACCCGTATCCGCTGCTGCGCGGCGAGCAGCGGCTGTAAGCGCTGGCGCCGCCAAAGCGCCGCCGCGGTGGCTTGCGCGATCGTGGCGGCGCCGGGCCTGGAACCGCAGACCGCCTGAAGCCGGGCCCGCCGCGCCAATCCCTGCCAGGGCAGGCGTTTCGCACGAGTGCAGGCGGGCCGCCTTCCGCCGCAGCAGGCGCTTGAACCGCAGCGCACCGGCGCAGCGGTTTTGCGCCTGGCGCCAGGCGTCCGGCCGGACCGGCTTGCCATTCGTGTGTAAAATTGCGCGTTTTACGCACAAGCATGGCGAAAGCTCTTCCACGGCCGCCTGTCCCGGGTCCGGCGTTCATTCGCCTCCTCGCACGTCTCACCGACGCCGACATACCGCCATCCAGCCCTGCGCTGGCCGACCGGCTCGGCCAATGGATCGACTGGACGCGCGCCGTGGCCGTGTCCAGGGCGCTGGACAGCAGGCTGCCCACGATCGACGAGGACGCGCCGTTCGAGAGCGCCAGCGAGACCGAATGCGCGCGTGTGCGCGGCGCACTGGAGCAGTCCATCGCCAACGACACCGGCCCGGATGCCGGACGCCTCGCTGCCAAACCTGGCCACGGCACCGACCCGAACGCCCCGCTCGACTATGCGCCGTTCCGCCAGCGCTACCTGTCGCTGCAGCGCGCGATGCTGACCGCCAGCGGCCGCCTGCGCGGCCAGCTGCGCGACACGCTGGCGCGCTCCTCGGCCGACATGGCGCGGCTGGCGGAGGTGGACGCGGTCATGGAACTGACCCTGAGCCCACGCGAACAGACCCTGCTGGCGGCCGTGCCGGCGCTGCTGGGACAGCATTTCGAACGCCTGCGCGAGGCCGCGCAGCCGGTGCCGGACGCCGCGCTAACGGCGCACACCGCGCCGAGCGTCGGCGCCTGGCTGGACGTGTTCCGCCAGGACATGCAGCACGTGCTGCGCGCCGAACTGGATATCCGTTTTCACCCCATCGAAGGGCTGCTCGCAGCGCTTCGCAGCCGCTGACCGAGATCTCATGTTCAAGAACCTGTTCAATTCCGTCGTGTTCCTGGCCGGCCTCGCCGCCGTGTGCTGGATCGGCGTGGGCTACCTCGGCAGCAATCCGCTGGGCGCCAGCTTCGCGCTGCTGATCGGCGCGTGCTACGTGGCCGGCGCGCTGGAGCTGTACCGCTACCGGCAGGCCACCGCCACGCTGGCGCATGGCGTGGAGGACGCAAGCGCGGCGCAGTCCGACCTGAGCGGCTGGCTGCAGCGCCTCGACCCCAGTCTGCGCAACGCGGTGCGGCTGCGCATCGAGGGCGAGCGCGTCGCCCTGCCCGCACCGGGATTGACCCCGTACCTGGTCGGCCTGCTGGTACTGCTGGGCATGCTCGGCACCTTCCTGGGCATGATGGCGACGCTGCGCGGCACCGGCCTGGCGCTGGAAAGCGCCACCGACCTGCACGCCATCCGCGACTCGCTGGCCGCACCGGTCAAGGGCCTGGGCTTCGCATTCGGCACCTCGATCGCCGGCGTGGCCAGTTCGGCGATGCTCGGCCTGCTCGCCGCGCTGTGCCGGCGCGAGCGGCTGCAGGCGGTACAAGGGCTCGATCTGGCCATCGCGACCACGCTGCACGCCCATTCGCAGGCGTTCCAGCGCACCGAAGCGTTCAAGCTGCTGCAGCGGCAGACCGAATTGATGCCGGCGCTGATCGATCGGCTGCAGGCAATGGCGGCGGGCATCGAGCAACAGGGCGCGGCCAGCGGCGAACGCCTGGCGAGCAACCAGGACGCCTTCCACGCCAGGACCGAGGCCGCCTACACGCGCCTGGCCGGCGCGGTGGAGCAATCGCTGCAGGCCGGCGTCGCCGAAAACGCGCGCGCGCTCGGCGCCGCGTTGCAGCCGGTGGTGCAAGCCACGCTGGACGGCCTGGCGCGCGAAACCCAAACGCTGCACGAGAATGTCGGCCAGGCCGTGCAGCGCCAGCTCGATGGCCTGAGCAGCGGCTTCGAGCGCGCCGCCGCGCGCGCCGCACAGACGTGGGATGCCGCGCTGGCCAGCCAGCGCGACACCAGCCAGGCGCTGCTCCAGGATCTGCACAGTGCGCTGCAAGGCTTCGGCGACAGCTTCGCGATGCGCTCCAACGGCGTGCTGGATGCCGTATCGGCACGCCTGGACGCCACCGCGGATGGTGCGAAGCAGGCCTGGAACGATGCGCTGTCGCGCCAGCAAGAGATCAACGCGCAACTGGTGGCACGCAACGCGCAGGCGCTGGATGCGATCTCGGTGCGCCTGGACGCCACTGCGGACGGCGCCAAGCAGGCCTGGAACCATGCGCTGTCGCGCCAGGAGGAGATCAACGCGCAGTTGGCAGCGCGCAACGCGCAGGCGCTGGACGCGATCTCGGTGCGCCTGGATGCCACCGCGGACGGCACCAGGCAGGCCTGGAGCGATGCACTGTCGCGCCAGGAAGACGTCAACGCCGCGTTGGCAGAGCGCAACGCGCAGGCGCTGAGCGCGGCCGCCGCGACGCTGGAACAACGCGCCGCAGCGCTGGTCGCGGCCATGCAGCACTCGCATGCGCAGTTGCAGGACGCGCTGCAAACGCGCGACCAGGCGCGCCTGGCTACGTGGACGGAGACGTTCGCCGCGATGGTCGCCGCCTTGAACGCGCAGTGGGCGCAAAACGGCGAACGCGACGCGCAGCGCCAGCAGGAGATCTGCGCCACGCTCGAACGCACCGCCACCGCGATCGCAGCGCAGACCCAGGCGCATGCCAGCGAGACCATCGCCGAGATCTCGCGCCTGGTGCAGACCGCCTCGGAAGCGCCCAAGGCCGCCGCCGACGTCGTCGCCGAGCTGCGCCAGAAACTCTCCGAAAGCATGGTCCGCGACACCGCCATGCTGGAAGAGCGCAGCCGCCTGCTCGACACGCTGCACACCTTGCTCGAGGCGGTGAACCACGCCTCCACCGAGCAACGCACCGCGGTGGACGCCCTGGTCACCACCTCGGCGGACCTGCTCGATCGCGTCGGCACCCGCTTCACCGACCATATCGAAGCCGAGACCGGCAAGCTCGAATCGGTCGCCGCGCAAGTTGCGGTCGGCGCCACCGAAGTGGCGAGTCTGGGCGATGCGTTCGGTGGCGCGGTGGAGGCGTTCGGCCACTCCAACACGGCGCTGCTGGAACGTCTGCAGGGCATCGAGCAGGCGCTGGACAAGTCGCTCGCGCGCAGCGACGAGCAGCTGGCCTACTACGTCGCCCAGGCCAGGGAAGTCATCGACCTGAGCCTGTTGTCGCAGAAGCAGATCATCGAGGAACTGCGCCAGCTGCCGGCCGGGCCGGCGCATGACGGAGCCGCAGCGGCATGAGCGACGAGCTCGAACTCGACGCCGAATCAGGCGCGCCGATCTGGGCGGTGTTCGGCGATCTGATGTCGGTGCTGCTCGGCGCCTTCGTGCTGATCCTGATCGGTGTGATCGGCGTGCAGCTGCAGCTGTCGCACACGCTGGACGAGGAAGTGCGGCAGCGGCAGGCCGAGGCGCGGCAACGCAAGACCCTGGAACAGGCGCTGGCCGCGCCGCTGGCGGCAGGCCGGGTGACCCTGGTCGATGGCCGCATCGGCATCCGCGGCAGCGTGCTGTTCGCGCTCAATTCCGACCAGCTACAGCCCGCGGGGCGCGAGCTGCTGAACAGCCTGGCCGCGCCGCTGGCCGGGTATCTGAAGGCGCGCGGCGAGATCCTGATGGTGAGCGGCTTCACCGACGACCGCCAGGTGCGCGACAGCAACCGCCAGTTCGCCGACAACTGGGAACTGTCGGCGCAGCGCGCGCTGACCGTGACCCGCGCGCTGATCGAGGAAGGCGTGCCGGCCGACGCGGTGTTCGCCGCCGCGTTCGGTGCGCAGCAACCGGTCAGCCCGAACAGCGACGAGGCCGGACGCGCCAGCAACCGGCGCGTGGAGATGGCGCCGCTGCCGAAGCTGTCCACATCTGCCGCGATGCCGCATGCGCGCTGAGGCGACACCCGTCAGCGAAGTGCTCGACGCCTGGCGGCAGCGGCAGGCCGAGCGCCTGGATCCGCTGCGTTTGCGCTTCATCGAAGCGCTGGCGCGACGCGCCGACGCGCATCAGGGCCAAGCGCGGCGCCTGCTGGAGCAGAAGTTGTCCGCGTTGCTCGCTGCCTATGCCGCGGACCTGGCCAGGATGCCGGCCGCGACCACCGCCGATGCCGATGCCGATGCCGATGCCGCGCCGAACGCGACCGAGAGCGCGAGCGCGCGCAGCCCGCTAGGCGACCTGCTGCAGCGGTTCGCCAGCGGCGCCATGCATGACGCGCACGCCGCCGCAAACGCCATGCCGCCGCAGTCTGCGCAGCAACTGCCCGCACTCGATGATGCACGCAGACTGTGGACCGAGCTGCGCAGCCGCAGCCAGCTGCGGCAATCGCTGCAGCAGGCCCCTTCCGATGCCGGCCCGCTGAATTCCGGCGTACTGGTGCACCGCGCGCTGGCGCTGATGCGCACCCTGTCGCCGGGCTACCTGCAGCAGTTCCTGGCCTACGTCGATGCGCTGTCGTGGCTGCAGCAACTGCACGACGCCGGCGCACTGGCGACGCCGCACAAGCCCGAGGCCGCCATCGGCAAGAAGCCGACGCGCGGCAAGCCGCGCAAGCGCAGTTGAGCGACGCGGCCATGCTGCTGACCACGATGCACTTTCGGCGCTGATGATGACGCATTTTTGTGGGACTTCAGTCGCGACGGGCGTTCCCGGTATAAAGCAGAAGTCCCACACGTAGTAGCAGCATCTGCATCGCGACGGCGCAAGCCCGCACACAAGAAAAAGGCCGGCTTGCGCCGGCCTTTTTCGTTCCCGCGGAAGACGCGGCGTTACAACGCCTTGGCCGCCGCGACCACGTGCTCGGCGGTGATCTGGAAGTACGTGTACAGCTGGTCGGCCGGTGCCGAGGCGCCGAACGTGTCCATGCCGACCACCGCGCCGTCCAGGCCCACGTACTTGCGCCAGAAGCCGGTGACGCCGGCCTCCACCGCCACCCGCTTGCGCACCGCGTTCGGCAGCACCGATTCGCGGTAGGCCGCGTCCTGGCGGTCGAATACGTCGGTCGACGGCATCGACACCACGCGGGTCTTCAGGCCCGCGGCGTCCAGCATCTTCTTCGCCTCCACGGCAAGGCCCACTTCCGAACCGGTGCCGATCAGAATCACCTCCGGCGCACCGCCCTCGGCATCGGCCAGCACATAGCCGCCGCGTTCGATCTGCTTGATCTGCGCGTCGCTGCGCACCTGAAACGGCAGGTTCTGGCGGCTGAACACCAGGCAGCTGGGGCCGTCCTGGCGGGTAATCGCGGCCTTCCAGCTCACCGCCGACTCCACCGTGTCGCACGGGCGCCACACGTCGTTGTTGGGGATGTAGCGCAGCGAGGCCAGGTGTTCCACCGGCTGATGGGTCGGGCCGTCTTCGCCCAGGCCGATCGAATCGTGGGTGTAGACGTGGATCGCATGCGCCGGGTTCAACGCGCTCATGCGCACGCCGTTGCGCGCGTAGTCGCTGAACACCAGGAAGGTGGCGTCGAACGGGATGAAGCCGCCGTGCAGCGCAAGCCCATTGGCGATCGCGGTCATGCCGAACTCGCGCACACCGTAGTACACGTAATTGGCGTTCGGGTCGTCGCTGGCGACCGACTTGCTGGCCTTCCACAGGGTCAGGTTGGAATGCGCCAGGTCGGCCGAACCACCGATCAGTTCCGGCAGCAGCGGCGCGAACGCTTCGATCGCCATCTGCGAGGCCTTGCGCGAGGCGATGGTCTGCGCCTCGCTGGCCTGCTTGGCGATGTAGGCATCGGCCTGGGCGATGAAGTCCTCCGGCAGTTCGCCGTGCGAGCGGCGGGTCAGCTCCGCGGCCTCGGCCGGGAATTGCTTGGCGTACTTGTCGAACGCCTGCTCCCACTCGGCCTGGCGCAGCGTGCCGGCGCCACCGGCGCGCCAGCCGTCGTAGATATCCTGCGGGATCTCGAACGGGCCGTACGGCCACTGCAGCGCCTTGCGCGCACCTTCCAGTTCTTCCTTGCCCAGCGGCGCGCCGTGCGAGGATTCCTTGCCGGACTTGCTCGGCGCACCGAAGCCGATGGTGGTGCGGCAGCAGATCAGGGTCGGCTTGTCGCTCTCGCTGAGCGCGGCCTCGATCGCCGCCTTGATCGCATCGGCATCCTGGCCATCGACATCGCGCAGCACGTGCCAGCCATAGGCTTCGAACCGCGCCGGGGTGTTGTCGCTGAACCAGCCGGCGGTGTTGCCGTCGATGGAGATATGGTTGTTGTCCCAGAACGCGACCAACTTGCCCAGGCCCCAGGTGCCGGCCAGCGAGGCGGCTTCGTGCGAGATGCCTTCCATCATGCAGCCGTCGCCCATGAACACCCAGGTGCGGTGATCGACGATCTGGTGCTCGGGGCGGTTGTAGCGCTGCGCCAGCAGCTTCTCGGCCAGCGCGAAACCGACCGCGTTGGCGAAGCCCTGGCCGAGCGGACCGGTGGTGGTCTCCACCCCGGGGGTTTCGCTGCGCTCGGGATGGCCGGCGGTCCTGCTGTGCAGTTGGCGGAAGCGCTTCAGCTCGTCCAGCGGCAGGTCGTAGCCGGACAGGTGCAGCAGCGCGTACTGCAGCATCGAACCGTGGCCGTTGGAGAGCACGAAGCGGTCGCGGTTGAACCACTTCGGATTGTTCGGGTTGTGGCTGAGGAAGTCGTTCCAAAGCACTTCGGCGATGTCGGCCATGCCCATCGGCATGCCGGGATGGCCGGACTTGGCGGCCTCGACCGCATCGGCGGCGAGGAAGCGGATCGCGTTGGCGAGCTGGCGGCGGGTAGGCGTCGTCATGTGGGTTCTGTTGGCAGCGGGCGCGGGGCGTCGGGTTCGCTATTGTCCCACAGGCGCGGGACCGGGGACCGGGGACCAGGGACCCGGAAGAGCAAAGAGCTGCGAGCATTGCGCACGAGCGCCGTCGGCCACAGAGCCGGCATTGCCGTTGCTGTTGCTCTATCGGGTCCCCCGTCCCCGGTCCCCGGTCCCGGCCGTTCCGTCCTCCCCCTTCGCCACCAACGTCGTCAACGCCAGATCACCGGTCACGTTCAGCGCCGTGCGGCACATGTCCAGGAAATGATTGACGCCCAGGATCATGCCGATGCCGACCGGGTCCACCCCGACCATCGCGCAGATCAGCGCCACCACCGGCAGCGAGCCGGACGGCACACCGGCGGTGCCGATGCCGCCGAGGATGCACACCAGCATCACCATGAACTGCTGGGCGATGCTCAGCTCCACGCCGAAGAACTGGGCGAGGAAGATCACGGTGATGCCCTCGAACAGCGCGGTGCCGTTCTGGTTGGCGGTGGCACCAACGATCAGCACGAAGCGCGACACCTTGCTCGGCAGGCCCATCTCGTCGGCCACGCGCAGTGCGGTCGGCAAGGTGGCGTTGCTGGAGGCGGTGGAGAACGCCATCACCGTGGCCTCGCGAGTGGCGCGGAAGAAGCCCAGCGGCGAGCGCCCGGCGAAACGCACCGCCAGTCCGTAGGTCACCACCATGTGCAGGCCCAGCGCCAGCACCACCACGCCGACGTAGGCGCCCAAGCGGATCAGCAGTTCGAAGCCGAACAGCGCGGCCAGGTTGAACATGAAGCAGGCCACCGCGTACGGCGCCAGGCGGATCACCAGCCCGATCAGGGTCATCGAGATCTCGAAAATGCCCTCGATGCCGCGCCGCAGCGTCGCCACCTTGGCGTCGTCGCTGAGCACCATGCCCACACCGAACATCACCGCGAAGAACATCAACGACAGGATCGCGCCGTTGCTGGAAGCGGCGGCGACCACGTTGTCGGGCACGATCGACAGCAACATGTCCATGCCGCGCGGCTGATGCTTGCTTTGATCGACGATCTGCGCGGCGCGCTCGGCGTTCTGCTGCAGCAGCTGCTGTGCCAGTGCGTGGTCCACGCCGATGCCCGGCTTGAGCACGTTGACCAGCACCAGCCCGAGCAGCACCGCGATGCCCGACAGCACCACCGTATAGCCGAGCGTCTTCCAGCCGATCCGGCCCAGCGCGCGGATGTCGCCCATTTCGGAAATGCCCATCACCAGCGCCGAGAACAGCAGCGGCACGATCAGCATGAAGATCAGGCTGAGGAACAGCTTGGACAATGGCGTGGTCAGGTACGTGGTCAGCGCCTGCACCCAGGCCGCATCGCCGCCCACGCTCAGGTGCACGGCCAGGCCCAGCACCAGCCCGAGCACGAAGCCGATCGCCATTTTCCAGTGCAAGGGCATGCCGGTCTTGGCCTTCACGGTGGTGTCGGTCATGGTATTGCCTTGCAGGAGGGAAGCCCGAGCTTAACAAACCCGCAATGGCGAGCTGCGAGCCGGCGTCACCCCGCGAGCACGCGGCAACAAGCCGCGTCGCTCACGACCGCGACCACGCTCTCACGCGTCGCGCGGATACAGCGGCGGCAGGTCGCCCTTGCTTTGCTTGCGCGGCGTATCGCGCCAGTGCGGCCCGGCCCAGAACGCCGCACGCAGCGCGGCGCGCGCGCCCGGCACATCGCCGGCGTCGCCCCAGCGGGCGCGTTGCAGGCGCAGCACCGCTTCGCGTTGCGCCGGATCGTCCAGGCGGGTCAGCAGCGCGTCGAGATCGGCGACACCGGCCTGCGCGCACAGGATCGCCGCCACCTCGTCCAGGCCGCCGCCGTCCAGCGCCTTGCGCAGGTCCGGCAGGCCGTAGCGGGCGCGTGGCGCAGTGCTCGCCGCGGACGACGCGGACGACGCAGCGTGTGCGCCGGCCGGCGCACGCCACGCACGGCCGCGCCGCCAACCCCAGACCAGCGTCGCCAGCCACAACAACGCGAACAGCGCGGCGAGCGCCATCCACAACGGCAACGCGCCGAGCCATCCGGACATCGCATGGGTCGGGGTCACCGCGTTGGCGGCCGGCGCCGCGTCCACGCTCGGCGCCGCAACGCTGGTCGGCGTGACGGGCGCGACGCGCCCGGGCAGCACCTGCAGGTTCAGATCGGGCAGCGTGGCCTCGCGTGCGGCGCCGGCCGCCACGTCCCACCACGGCACGTGCAGCCCGCCGACCCGCAACGGCCCGGCGGTTCGCGGCACGATCGAGTAGCGCCGGGTGATCTTCAGTTGCGGGCTGCCGTCGACGAACTTCTCGTCGAACTGCGGCGGCTCGGCGAACACCTGCGCGCCATCGACGCTGGGCGTCGGCAGCTCCGGGAACTGCGCCTGGGTGGCGCCGCGCGCGCTGGCCTCGACCACGATGTCGGCCGCCTCGCCCACCGCCGCACGCTGCGGCGTAGCGGTGTAGCGCAGGCGCAGGTCGTGCAGCGGCAGCCACGGCTGCGGCGCATTGGCTGGTGGCGCGCGCACCTGCAGGGTCTGCGCCGCGCTGCGCGCGGTGAGGTCGCCGCCGCGGCCAAAATAATCGTCAAAGAAGCCGCTGGGGCCGCGCCCGCGGAAGCGCGCAGCGGGCAGCGTCAACGGCCCGCTGCGCTCGGGCACCAGCAGGTAACGGCGCTCGATGATGGTGAACATGCGTCCGTCGATCTCGCGCCGGCTCTGCACATCGTCGCCGATGCGCTGCAGCGCGGCGCCGGCCGGCGGATCCAGATCCAGCTCACCCGAGGTCAACGGCACGCCAAGGTAGAGCCGCACCACCACGCCCACGCTCTGCTGCACATACGGCTGCGCGTCGTCGGCCACGGTCTGCACGAACACCTCGGCATTGCCGAGCTGCGCCGGATCGCCGGCGCGGGTGCTGCCGGCCGGCGCCGCTGCGGCCGCTGCGACCTGCAGCCGCAGCGGTGCGGTGCGCTCGTTGCCAACCCGCAGCGACGGGATGTCCAGGGTGCCAGTGACGCGCGGGGTCAGCGCCACGCCGAACAGTGACTTGGCCGTGACCTGGCCGTTGACCATCTGCATCTGCCGGTTGTTGACCTCGTCGCTGAGCGCGAACTGCGCGCGCAAGGGTGCGTACTCCGGTGCCACCAGGCCCTGGTCGGTCTCGATGTTGAGGGTGACGCTCTCGCCGGCGCCGATGCTGTCGCGGTCCAGCCACGCGCGGGTGGCGGCGGATGCCGGCAGCGCCAGCGCGGCGAGCAGCGCCAGCGTTGCCCACCGCGCCAGCCTTGCCGAATGCTTCTGCGCGGCGCACACGCCTGCGCTCCAGCGGCGTTGCTTGCGTTCGATCATGGTCCTTCCCGCTGCCTGCGTTCGTGTTCGAGTTTGAATTTGGCGCGCAGCAGGTTGCCCGGATCGTCCGGCACGCGCCGCAGCCAGGCCTCCACCGCCTGCCGCTGCTCGCGCTGCTGCGGGGTTTCCGCCGCCGCCGCGGCGGCGCGTGCGGCCGCGTCCTTGCCCGCCGTGCCCTGCTGCGCCATCGCTTGCTGCATCTGCTGGCGCTGCGCCGCGTCGGCCTGCTGCTGCGCCTGCGCATCGCCCGGCTTCGGCGGCCCCGGCGGCGGCGCATCCTTGGGCGCGCCCGGCGCCGGCGATTGCGCATTCTTCTGACCCGGCTGGCCTTGCGCATCCGCCGGCGGCGGCGCCTTGGCCTGCGCCGGGTCCTGACTCTTCGGTGCGCCGCCGGCACCGGCCTGCGACGGGCCTTTCTGGTTCTGCTGCGCGCTGTCCTTGCCCTGTTGTCCCGGCTTGTTCTGCGCGGACTGGTTCTGCCCGGACTGGCGCTTGCGCGCGGCATCGACCGCGGCGCGGTTGGCCACCGCATCGGGCATCTGCGGATGCTGCCGCAGCGCCTTGTCGTAGGCGTCGATCGCCTCGTCGTAGCGGCCCTGGCGGGCCAGCGCATTGCCCAGGTTGTACCAGCCCTGGTCGCTGTCGATGCCTTCGAACTGTTGCTGCGCAGTGGCGAAATCGCCCTTGCGGTAGGCCTGCACGCCCGCGTCCAGTCGCTGCTGGCGCACCTGGTCGGCACGCCGCCACCAGTCGCCACCGACCGTATCGGCGGCCGCCGCATGCGCGGGCAACGGCATTGCCAGCGGCAGCAGCAGCACCAGCAACACGGCAGCGCCAGCGCGGCGGCGGAACGCGAACAGGGCCAGCAGCAACAGCGGCGGCAGCAACCAATAGCCCTGATCCAGCCAGACCCGGCCGCTGTGCTCGGCGGCTGCCGTCGCGTCCTGTTGCTGCGCCGGTTGCAGCACGCCCAACTCGCGCAGATCGGCATCGGTAGGCGTCAGCATGGCGTAGCGGCCGTTGCCGGCACTCGCCAGCGCTTGCAGCGAAGCGGCATCCAGTTGCGCGTGGCCCACGCCGCCCTGGCCATCGCGATAGGCCGCGCCCTGCGCGGTTCCCAGTCCCAGCGCCGACACGCGGTAACCCTGCCCGGCCGCGCGCGCCGCGGCCTGCCGCGCTTGCGGATCGGCCTGGTCGCTGAGCAGCAGGATGTCGCCGCGGGCGAAACCGGCCTGGCGCAGCAGCTGTGCCGCCCAGTCGATGGCCAGGTCGCTGCGCTGACCAGGCACCGGCATCACCTGCGGCGACAGCGCGTCCAGGAACAGGGCGACGTTGGCCGCGTCGTCGGTCAACGGCGCGACCGTGTAGGGTTCGCCGGCGTAGGCCAGCAGCGCGACTTCGCCGCCGGCGCGCTCGCGCAGCAGCGTCGCCAGCTTGGCGCGCGCCTGCAGCAATCGCGACGGCGGCAGGTCGCCGGCCTCGGTCCGCGGCGACAGGTCCAGCGCGATCACCAGCGGCGTGCGCGACTGCCACAGCGGCTGCTGTTCCTGGCGCCAGCTCGGCCCGGACAGCGCCACCACCGCAAGCAGGTAGCCGAGCGCGGCCAGCCACAGGCCGGACAGCGATTGCCGGCCATCCTCCTTCGCCAGCAGCTGCGGCAGCAGGTGCGCGTCCACCGCGTGCCGCCACACGTTGCTGCGCCGGCGCCGGCGCAGCCAGCTCCAGCCCAGCAAGGGCAGCAACGACAGCGCCCACAGCCACTGCGGCCGCAGCAGATGCAACGCCTCCAGGAAGCCGAGCACCGCGTTCATTGCCGCCTCCATGGCCACACGAAGGCGATCAAGCCCAGCAGCAACGCCACGCCCAGCGGCCACGCATAACGTTCGATCCGCGGGCGCACCGCCGGGCCAGCCGAACGCACCGGTTCCAGGCGCTCCAGCTCGGCATAGATCGAGACCAGCTGGTCGGTGTCGCGGGCGCGGAAGAAGCGCCCGCCGGTGTCCTGCGCGATCTTGCGCAAGGTGTCCTCGTCGACCTGGTCGTCGCCGCCACCGCCACCGGGCATCGGCAGGCCGAACAGCGAATAGCCGCCGGCACCGCCGAAGGCGATGGTGTAGACGCGCACGTGTTCGGCCTTGGCCAGCTCTGCCGCCTTGCTCGGTTCCAGCACGCCGGCGGTATTGACGCCGTCGGTCAGCACGATCAGCACCCGGTCGCCCTGCGGTTGCTCGCGCAGACGCTTGACAGACAGCGCGATCGCGTCGCCGAGCGCGGTCTCGCGCCCGGCCAGGCCGACCACGCTGTCGCGCAGCTGGTCGCGCACCGTGGCCAGGTCGGCGGTCAACGGGGTCAGCGCATACGCCTTCTGGCCGAACACCAGCAGGCCGATGCGGTCGCCGTCGCGGCGGTCGAGGAAGTCGGCCAGCACCGCCTTGGCCGCGGTCAGGCGATCCACCACGCGTCCGCCCAGGGTCATGTCCGGCTCGCTCATGCTGCCGGACAGATCCACCGCCAGCATCAACTGCCGCGTCTGTTGCGGCGGCGAGATCGGCTCGCCCAGTTGCAGCGGCCGCGCCGCAGCGGCGCACAGGCAGAACCAGGCCAGCCAGGTCAGCCACAGGCCGACCCGCCACAGGCCGCCGCGCGCGGGCGCAGCCGCCACCGCCTGCAACTGCGCGGCATACGGCACGCGCAACGCCGGTGCACTGCCGCGCTGTGCCGGCAGCAGCACACGCGCCAGCAGCGGCAACGGCATCGCCAGCCACATCCACGGCCAGGCGAACCCGGCGAGCAGATCGCTGAGGCTTTGCCAGTGCTGCGAGAGCGTGCCCATCGCCATCATCGCCGGCGCCCGCCCATCAGCTCGAGGAAGCGGCGCCGCGCCAGCGGCAGCAGCGCCTGCAGCTGCGCATGCTCCAGGTCGCGCCGATAGCCGCCATCGAGCAGCACGCGGCCCGGTCCCGCAGAGAAGTCCTGGCGCTTGCCGCCGTCGAGGAAGCGCAGCCATGCTTCGCCCTGCAGCGCGGCGGCGGCCGGGTCGCGCCGGCGCGCTGCGCGGCGCAGCAATTCCGACACCGCGGCCACTTGCGCCGGCGCAGCGCCGCTGCCGAGCTCCGCATCGAACTGGCGCTGCCAGCGGCGCCGCCGCGCGCGCCGCCAGGCCCACAGGCCGAACGCGATGCCCAGCGCCAACAACACCGCGGCGCCCAGCAGCAACCAGCCCGGCGCCGGTGGCCACCAGGCGGGTGCCGGCGGCAGATGCACATCGCGCAGCGGTAGTTGTTGCGGCGTCATCGCGGCGCGCTCGCGCCCGGCGCCGGCAGCAGCCAGGATTCGCTGGCCGCATCGCTGCGCAGCACGCGCACCTGCACACCGCGGCCGGGCAGTTCGGCGGCTAGCGTTTCCAGCGGCGCGACGAATTGGTAGTGCCAGCGCTGTTGCGCGCTGGCCGCCTGCAAATCGATTTCCACCCGGCGCCCGCCGGCCCAGAACGGCAGCGCCGCGCGCGGCGGCTGCAGTTCCAGCGCGTCGGCCAGCAACAGCAGCACCACGTCGTTATGCAGCGCCAGCCCGGCCCAGCGCGCCGCGGGAATTGCGTGCGCGCTGGCCGGATCGGCCAGCACCACCAGCCGCGAGCCGGGCCGCAGCAGCTTGACCGCGTGTTCCAGCGCCACGCCGAGGCCGGCATCGTCCTGCGGCGGCTGCGCATACCAGCGCGCCAGCGCGTCGAGCACGCGCAGGGCGCCGCGCGGCCCGGCCGCCGGCGGTACCGGCGCCTCGCTGCGGCTGCCGCGCAAGGCGGCCAGGCGGTCGCCCTGGCGCTGTGCGGTCCACGCCGCCACCGCGCCGGCACGCGCGGCCTGCACCGACTTGAAGCGCACGCGGGTGCCGAAATACAGTGCCGGCGCGGTATCGGCCACGATCAGACTGAGCCGTTCGCGCTCGGCCTGGAACAGCTTGGTATGGGTGCGCCCGCTGCGCGCGGTGAGTCGCCAGTCGATATGGCGTACGTCGTCGCCGGCCACGTATTCGCGCGACTCGGCATACTCCATGCCGCGCCCGCGCAACGCCGCCGGCGCGCTGCCGCTGAGGCCATGGCGCCCGCGCCGCGGCGGCGGCACCCGCGCCACGCTCGCGCGCAGCGCCACCAGCTCGGCCAGGGTCGGGCGTACGCCGTCGCCGCCGCTCGCGGTGTCGGCATGTGACGTCTGCGGCGGCATCGCCTGTACTGCCATCGTCGCTTACCTCGCCTGCGCCACGCTGCCGCAGACCGTCAGCGCAGCGGCGCGATACGCCGGCGCGCGGTGCCGCGGCCGCCCGGATTGGCGCTGCCGCTCGCTCAAGGCGGCGGCACCTTGTCCAACAGCGCCGCGACCAGGCGATCGCCGTCCCAGCCTTCGGCCGTGGCCTCGTAGCTGGGCAGCACGCGATGGCGCAACACGTCCGGCGCGACTGCGCGCACGTCGTCCGGGGTCACGAAGTCGCGTCCCGCCAGCCAGGCGCGCGCGCGCGCGCAGCGCTCCAGTGCGATCGAGCCGCGCGGGCTCGCGCCCCAGGCGATGCGCCGCGCCAATGCCGGGTCGTAGCCGCTGGCGTCGCGCGAGGCCAGCACCAGTTCGATCAGGTAGCGCTCCAGCGGCGGCGCCAGATGCAGCGACAGCACCGCACGCCGCGCGGCGAACACGTCGTCAAGCGGCATCCGCGGCGGCGGCGCCTCGCCATGGTCCAGGGTTTCGCGCGCGCGCTCGCGCGCCAGGCGCAGGATCTCGGCCTCGGCGGCGGCCTCCGGATAGCCGATCCGCACGTGCATCAGGAACCGGTCCAGCTGCGCTTCCGGCAGCGGGAAGGTGCCTTCCTGCTCGATCGGGTTCTGCGTGGCCATCACCAGGAACAGCTTCGGCAGCGCATAGGTATGCCGGCCGACCGTGACCTGGCGCTCGCCCATGGCTTCGAGCAGCGCCGACTGCACCTTGGCCGGCGCGCGGTTGATCTCGTCGGCGAGCAGGATCGGATGGAAGATCGGCCCGGGCAGGAACTCGAAGCGGCTTTCCTGCGGCCGCCACACCTCAGTGCCGGTCAGGTCGGCAGGTAACAGGTCCGGGGTGAACTGGACGCGGGCGAAATCCGCTTCCAGCCGCGCTGCCAGCGCGCGGATCGCGGTGGTCTTGGCCAGGCCGGGCGCGCCTTCGACCAGCAGGTGGCCATCGGCGAGCAGCGCGATCAGCAGCCGCTCCACCAGCGCGGCCTGGCCGACAATGGTTGCGGACAGGCCGTCGCGCAGAGCCAGGAAGGCGGCGTGCAAGCGCTGCTGCTCGGACGCGGCGGGAGTGGGGTCGAAGCTGGAGGGCGTGGTGTTCATGTGCCGAGTTTGACCCATCGACGATGAAATGGTTCTGCGCGCAGCGCAAGCATCGGACGCAAATTCAGATTTGCCTCATCTGCAGGCGCAAACGACGACGGGAGAAGCACATGCTTCTCCCGTCCTGATGTCCCCCCCGCGTTGCCTGTGCGCAGGTGCTTGGCAAGGCCTGCGCGGGTCAGCCAGCGCTGGGTGCGCGCTTGGCCACGCGCATCACCTTCGGGGTCACGAAGATCAGCAGCTCGGCCTTGCTCTTGCTGCGGCCGCGCTTCTTGAACAGATTGCCCAGGAACGGGATATCGCCCAGGAACGGCACCTTGGAGATGCTGTTGCGGTCGGTGAACTCGTACACGCCGCCGATCACCACGGTCTGGCCGTCGTCCACCAGCACCGCGGTGTTGATCTCGCGGCGGTTGATTTCCGGGATGGTGCCGTAGCCTTCGAGCACGCGGTACTGGTCGACTTCATCCTTCTTCACGTTCATGTTCAGGAACACGCGATTGTCGTCGGTGATGGTCGGGGTGACCTTCAGCTCCAGCAGCACTTCCTTGAACTGCACGTTCGGCGTCGCCGCGGTCCCGCCGGTGCCGCCGGTGATGGTGATGTAGCCGATCTCCTTGCCCTGCTTGATCACCGCCTCGCGCTGGTTGGAGGTGACGATGCGCGGGTTGGAAATGACTTCGCCACGGCCTTCCTCCTGCAGCGCCGACAGCTCCAGATCCAGGTTGAAGTTGGATCCGAGCAGGGTATAGGCCAGGCTCGGCAGCGTCGGCGCACTGGTGAAGGTGGTGCCACCCAGATTGACATTGAGCCCGCGCGTGGCCGCGGCGTTGCCACCGGTCGCGCCGCTGCCGATGGTCGCGGTGTTGTCGCCATAGGTGTGGGCGCCGCCGATGCCGAACCTGGCGCCCAGGTCGCGGGCGAAGGTATCGGTGGCGATGACGATGCGGCCCTCGATCAGCACCTGGTCGACCGGACGATCGATCACGTTGATCAGCTCGCGCATCTGCGCGATCTTCTTCGGGATGTCGCTGATCATCAGCGTGTTGGTGCGCTCGTCGGCGACGATGCGCCCGCGCGGCGACAGGAAGCCGTTGTCGGTCTGGCCGCTGCCGCCACCGCCACCGCCGCCGCCCCCCCCACCACCGATGCCCTTGGCTTCGGTCAGTGCTTTGAAGATCGTGGAGGCGCTGTGGTAGTTGATCTGAATGTAGTCGGTGCTCAGGTCCTCGCGGTTCTCGATCGCGATCCGCGCGTCTTCCTTGTCCTGCTCGAACTTGGCCAGCTCCTGCTGTGGCGCGACCCAGACCACGGCGCCGTCGCGGCGCTTGTCCAGGCCCTTGGCGCGCAGCACGATGTCCAGCGCTTGGTCCCACGGCACGTTGACCAAACGCAGGGTGACATTGCCCTGCACGGTGTCGGAGGCGACGATGTTGAGATTGGATTCCTCGGCAATCAACTGCAGCACGGTGCGCACCGGCACGTCCTGGAAATTGAACGTCACCGGGCGGCCGCTGTAGCCGCGCGCGGCGACCTGCGCCGCCGCCTGGCTGACCGTACTCGCGCTGACCGCACCCACCGCCGGCGCCGAGGTCCGCGGCGCGATCTCCACCACGTAGTCGTTGCCCGACTGGTAGGCCATCGACTCGAATGGGCCATTGGTGCTGAGCACCAGCTGCGCGCCACCGGCGTACGGCTTGGCGTCGATGCGCTGCACCGGCGTGGCGAAGTCGGTGACGTTGAGCGGATGCTGCAGCTCCGCCGGCAACGCGGCATTGCCGATATCGACCACCACGGTGTTGCCCTGGGTGCGCAGATCGGGACTGGCGCCGGCGCCGCTGAAGTGCAGGATCAGCCGCCCCGCATCGCCGTCGCCGCGCTTGAAGTCGATCTTCGACACCGTGAGCTTGGCCGGCGCCTGCGCCGTCGTCGGCGCCGCCGGCGTCGCCGCATGCGCCGCGCCCATCACCGCCGAACTCCCCAGCAGCGTCGCCAACCCCAATGCGCGTAGCCGCACCGTCGCGCCGCGCCGGATGGGACGCAGGCTCAGGGCCTTGGAAAAAGTCATCGTGCTATCCCCATAATCAATCATTGATCGTCCAGCGCCACGGCGGCCGGACGTTCCAGCCAACCGCCAGCGCCATCCGGCACCAGTTCAATCAAATCGATCCGGTCCTCGTGCACCCCGGTCACGCGGCCATCGCTCTGCCCCATGTAGATGCCGGGCCGGACCCGATAGGTCACCTTGTCCGGCGCCATCACCAGCGCCACCAGGCCACCGCCGCTGCCCAGCGTGCCGACCATCTTCAGGCCGTCCAGCGGGAACTGCTCGAGCGGTTCCTTGCGCCGGTTAGGATCCGGGCGCAGGCCGTTGTTGCCATCCGGAGTGGACCAGGCATCGCTGAACGGATCGCGCAGGCCCTGCGCCGAATATTCGAAGGTCTCGAACTGCTGCATCACCGGCAGCGGCTCCAGCGGCTGCGCCGGCCGCGCACGCACCTCCTTGACCCAGTTTTCCAGGTTCGGCGCATCGCCCGGGGTGCTGCTCGCGCCACGGCCGCAACCGCCGAGCAACGCCACCAGCGCCAGCCCGGCCAGGCACTTGAATGCCACGATCCGCCGCGTCATGCGCCACCGCCTTGCTTGGAATCCTTCTTCGCCGCGGCTGCCGCCTTCTCCTGGTCCGCCATCTCCTTGTCGTCCAGATAGCGATAGGTCTTGACCGTGCCGGACAGTTCCAGCTCGCCGCGCGCGGTGAGTCCGGCCTTCTTGTCCTTGGGCTTGAGATTGATGTCGTGCATGGTCAGGATCACCACCCGCGGCAGCGACGCCACGCCGCTGACGAAGGCACCGAACTGGTGGTAGCTGCCGACCATGCGCAGCGCGATCGGCTTCTCCGCGTAGAATTCCTTCGGCGACTCCGGACCGGGCTGGAACAGCTCGTTGGCCAGGCCGCTGGACAACGCGGTCTGCGAGATGTCGATGATCAGGTCCGGCATCTCGGTCTTGCTCGGCAGCTGCTGCAGCACCTGCTCCATCTGCGCCAGCTGCTGCTTCAGCGGCTGCAGGTTGACCGCGCGGCTTTGCTCCTTCTCGAACGAGGCGCGCAACTCGGTTTCCTTCTGCTCCAGCGAACCCAGCTCGTCGCGCTTGTCGCTGAGCAGCAGGAACCAGGACATGGCCAGGATGAACAGCGTGAGCAGCACGCAGAAGCCGATCTTGGCCTGCTGCGGCCAGTTGCCGATGTTGTTGAAGTCGAGGTCTTTTACATTGAATTTCTTGCTCATGACGCCGGTCCCTGTTGCGCTGGCGTGGCAGCCGGTGTGGCGGCCGGCGCAGCGGCCGGCGGCGTGGCGGGTGCGGTCGTTGCGGCAGGAGCGGCAGCGGCGCCCGGTGCCGGCGCGGCAGCGCCCGGCAGCGATTCGGAGGCGTCGCCCGGAACCGGCAGCTTGACCTTGAGCGTGAACACGTACGGCAGGGCCTTGGCGTCGACGATCGGGCCCTTGGCATCCTTGTCCTGCGCCTTTGCCTCGATCACCGACAGCTCCGGATTGGTCATCCAGCCCGAGCCTTCGAGGTTGCGCATGTAAGCGCTGACCCGCGCATTGGATTGCGAGCGCCCTTCCAGGGTCAGGATGTCGCCTTCCTGCTTGACCGCGGTCAACACCACGCCGTCGGGGATGGTGCGCACCAGCGAATCGAACAGATGCACCATCTGCGAGCGCTTGGCCTGCAGTTCCTCGATGACCCGCTTGCGCGCCAGCAAGCGCCGTTTCTGTTCGTCGAGCTTGTCGATTTCCTGGTTCTGCGCCTTGACCTTGTCGATCTCGGTCTGCAGATAGGCGTTGCGCTCGTTCTGCCCGGTGATCTGGCGGTCGTAGTAGAACCAGACCAGCAAGGCCAGCAGCACGCCGGCCAGCGCAGCGAAGCCCAGCATCGCGTAGAACTCGCGCTCGCGTTGCTTGCGCCGCTCCGCCCGCCAGGGCAGCAGATTGATTTTTGCCATCAGTCGAAGCTCCTCAGAGCCAGGCCGGTGGCGATCATCAGCGCCGGCGCGTCCTGCGCCAGCGCATGCGCCTGGACCTTCGGCCCCAGGGTCATCTGCGCCAGCGGGTTGGCGACCACGGTCGCCACCCCCAGTTGTTCCTCGACCATCTCCGGCAACCCGGCCAGCGCCGCGCAACCGCCGGCCAGCACGATGTGGTCGACCCGGTTGAATTCGCTGCCGGCGTAGAAAAACTGCAACAGGCGGCTGATCTGCTGCACCGTCGCCTCCTTGAACGGCTCCAGCACTTCGATCGCGTAGCTTTCCGGCAGCCCGCCCTGGCGCTTGGCCATGCCGGCTTCCTCGTAGGTCAGGCCGTAGCGGCGCATGACTTCGTCGGTCAGTTGCTTGCCGCCGAACACCTGTTCGCGGCTGTACAGGCTGCGTCCGCCGCGCAGCACGTTGAGCGTGGTCATAGTGGCGCCGATATCGACCAGGGCGACGACACCGTCGGCGGCCACCGGCAGCTCGTTGGCGACCAGCGCGAACGCGTTCTCGACCGCGAAGGCCTCCACGTCCATGACCTTGGCGATCAAGCCACCGAGCTCCAGCGCCGACTGGCGCAGCTCGACGTTCTCCGAGCGCGACGCGGCCAGCAGCACCTGCACCATCTCCGGATTGTTGGGGATGATCCCCAGCACCTCGAAGTCCAGGTTCACTTCCTCGATCGGATACGGGATGTAGTTGACCGCCTCCAGCTCGACCTGCGCTTCCAGTTCGTTCTCGTCCAGTTCGGCCGGCATCGGGATCAGCTTGGTGATCACCGCCGAGCCGGCCACCGCCGCCGCCGCATGCTTGGCGCGGGTGCCGGAACGGGTCACGGCGCGGCGGATCGCCTCGCCCACCGCCTCGACCTCGACGATGTTCTTCTCGACCACGGCGTTGGGCGGCAAGGGTTCCACGGCGTAGTGATCTACGCGGAACCGGTTGCCACTACGCGACAACTGCAGCAGCTTGACCGCGGTCGAACTGATATCGACACCGATCAGCGGTTGCTGACTTTTTGGGATAAGCCCCACGGATTTTCCCCTGCCGACGGGCACTTGGACGCCAATGTTGCGCCCGCGCATTAATAATGATTTTTTTGCAATTGGCAACCGCCCTGGCATGGCGCGACCTCCGTCACGGCATGTCACGCGGCAGCAAACCCGTCGCATCCCCGGAACCGGCCCCAGCCGTTCCCCGGCGTACTCTATACTCTGCGCCCAAGAAATCTGCAATCGGAATCTCTCTCGATGCCCCGTTTTCGTCGTTGGCTGCGCTGGGCGCTGGTTACCTTTTTCGTCCTCGCCCTGATCGGAGCCGCCGCCGCCGGCGGGCTCTATTATGTCGTGTCCTCCAAGCTTCCCGACGTGCAGACGCTGCGCCAGGTGGAGCTGCAGGAGCCGATGTACGTCTATGCCAGCGACGGCAAGCTGATGGCCCTGTTCGGCGAGACCCGACGCTATCCGATCACCATGAAGGACGTGCCGGCACGGCTGAAGCAGGCATTCCTGGCCACCGAGGACGCGCGCTTCTACCAGCACGGCGGAGTCGACTACAAAGGCATCGCCCGGGCGGTGTGGCTGCTGGCCACCACCAGCGACAAGCGCGTGCCGGGCGGCTCGACGATCACCCAGCAGGTCGCCCGCCAGTTCTTCCTGAGTTCGGAATACAGCTATACCCGCAAGCTGGCCGAGATCCTGCTAGCGCGCAAGATCGAGGCCGAGCTGAGCAAGGACGAGATCTTCGAGCTGTACCTCAACAAGAGCTTCTTCGGCAACCGCGCCTACGGCGTCGCCGCCGCGGCCGAGTACTACTACGGCAAGAAGCTCAACGAACTGAGCCTGGACGAGATGGCCTCGCTGTCCAGCATCCCCAAGTTCCCGTCCAGCGGCAACCCGATCAGCAACCCCGAGCGCGCCAAGCAGCGCCGCGACAACTACGTGCTCAGCCGCATGGCCGCGCTGGGCTTCGTCAGCCAGGCCGAGGCCGACGCGGCCAAGGCGGTGCCGATGCATGCGACCCCGCACGAGCGCCCGGTCGAGGTCGAGTCGCCCTACGTGGCCGAGCTGGTGCGCCAGGAAATGATCGCGCGCTTCGGCGGCGACGTGCTCGACAAGGGCTACCATGTCACCACCACCATCGATACCGAGCTGCAGGCCGCGGCCAACCATGCGGTGCGCCAGGGCCTGGTGATCTACGACCGCCGCCACGGCTGGAACGGCGTGGAGAAGCATTTCGACGTCGCCGCCGATGCCGACGCGGCCGCGCTGGCCAGCCACCTGGCCGGGATCAACGCGCAAGGCGGCATGCTGCCGAGCATCGTCGCCGCCACCGGCAGCGACGGCAGCGCCACGGTGGTGCTGGCCAACAAGAGCGAACTGGTGCTGCCGGTCGCGTCCAGCCGCTGGACCGGGCGCAGCCCGGCCGCCCTGCTCAAGCGCGGCGATCTGGTGCGGATCCAGGCCGGCGAGAAACCCGGCGAATGGGAAATCACCCAGCTGCCGCGCGGGCAGTCGGCGCTGGTCTCGCTGGACGCCAACAACGGCGCGCTGCGCGCCCTGGTCGGCGGCTTCAGCTATGCCGGCAACAAGTTCAACCGCGCCACCCAGGCGCGGCGCCAGCCGGGCTCCAGCTTCAAGCCGTTCCTGTACGCGGCCGCATTCGAGAAGGGCTTCAACCCGGCCTCGATCGTGCTCGACGCGCCGGTGGTGTTCCGCGATCGCCGCGGCAAGACCTGGTCGCCGCAGAACGACGGCGGCGGCTTCCGCGGCCCGATGCGCTTGCGCGAGGCGCTGGTGCAGTCGCGCAACCTGGTGTCGGTGCGCCTGCTCGACAGCATCGGCGTGGACTTCGCGCGCAAGTACATCAGCCAGTTCGGCTTCCAGGAGGCCGAACTGCCGCCCAACCTGTCGATGTCGCTGGGCACCGCGTCGCTGACCCCGCTGTCGATGGCGCGCGGCTATGCGGTGTTCGTCAATGGCGGCTCGCGGGTGGACACCTGGATGATCGACAAGGTCACCGACCGCGACGGCAACGTGCTGTTCCAGGAGCACCCGCCCACCGCCTGCCGCAGTTGCGGCAGCGTCGGCGGCAGCGCCACCCCGGCCAGTCAGGTCGTCGACGGTTTCAACTTCGGCAGCGCCGCGCCGCCATCGCCGCCCAAGCCTACGGCGACCGCCGCCGCGACCCCGGCCGAGACCGCGCCGGCGACCGATCCCCAGGCCAAGGTGGCACCGCGCGCGATCGACGAGCGCACCGCCTACCAGTTGGTCTCGATGATGCGCGACGTGGTCCAGCGCGGCACCGGCACTGCGGCCAAGGTCCTTGGCCGCGCCGACGTCGGCGGCAAGACCGGCTCCACCAACGACCACCGCGACGCTTGGTTCTCCGGCTTCGGCGGCCCCTATGTGACCACCGTGTGGGTCGGCCGCGACGACTTCCGCTCGCTCGGCTACCGCGAGTACGGCGGCAAGGCGGCGCTGCCGATCTGGATCGAGTACATGCGCGTGGCGCTGAAGGACAAACCGCTCGCCAGCAACGATCCGCCGGCCGGCATGGTCCAGGCCACGCTCAACGGCGCCACCGAATGGGTCAAGGTCGAGGACATGGACCGCATCCAGGAGTTCGACTACGGCCTGCAGGACCAGAAGACCGACGACGCGGCGTTCGATATTTTCTGACCGACGTTCGGGACTCAGGACCGGGGGACTCGGCACTCGGAGGGTCCTGGGGCAGAGGCGGCGATGGCTGGCGGACGCTGCGTAGCCGGACGATTCGGTCGGAATGCAGCCTCGCCCGGCGCGTGACAGCGCTGCATGCCGGCGTCATCGCGCTGTTGTACAGTCGGGGCAGGCTTTGAGGGAGGCGGCCCCATGCACCACGCTCGGCAACATGCCCAGACCCGCACGCACGAACGCCGCCGTCGGCTGGCCCACGAAGCCGCGCGGCTGATGGCCGAAGGCGGCTTCCGCGACTTCCACCAGGCCAAGCTGAAGGCTGCAGAGCGGCTCGGCATCCATGACGACGCCTCGCTGCCGCGCAACCGCGAGATCGAGGATGCGCTGCGCGAATACCAACGCCTGTTCGCCGGACCCGACCACGCCGGCGGTCTGCGCCTGCGCCGCGAGGCCGCGTTGCGCGCGATGGACTTCCTGCGCGGCTTCGCGCCGCGCCTGGTCGGCGCGGTGCACGACGGCACCGCCGATGCCAATAGTCCGGTACAACTGCACCTGCACAGCGACGACGCCGACGCGGTCGCGCGCTTCCTCGAGGAACACCGGATCCCGGCCGAATCGCGCACGCGCCGGCTGCGTCTGGACCGCGAACGCAGCGAGGACTTCCCGGTGTGGCTGTTCGCCGCCGAGGAGCTGGCCTTCGACCTGACCGTGCTGCCCTACGATGCGCTGCGCCAGGCGCCGCTGTCGCAGATCGACGAGAAGCCGATGCGGCGCGCATCGGAAAGCCAGCTGCGGCAGTTGCTGACCGAACAAGACATCGCCACCGACCGGCCGTGCCGCTGAGCACCCGCCTGCGCCGCGCTCAGCGCACCGATGCTTTCGCGCCAACGGCCCCGCGGCATGCCCGCCATTGCGCCCGACTCCATCGTCGTCAATGCCTTCTACGCGCTGCTGGAACTCGACGGCATCACGCGCATGCATGACACCGACAGCCAGGCGCTGGTGGCGCAGATCGACATGCCGGTCGATCATTAGCGGGCTTCTCGGTGCTGGATTCCGATCCATGCCAGCGTCACGGCGGTCGCGAGGAAAGCGTGGGGACTGCAGTCCCTCTCACAGCGTACTTAGCCGACCAATCGCTAGCCTCTTTGTAGGAGCGGTTTCAACCGCGACACTGGCAACGGCAAGATATCGGACTTCGAAAGCCTCCGGGGGCTGAAGCCTTTCCTACCTAGAACCATGCACGCGGTTGTAGAGGACACACAACAGCGGATGGCCATCGCCATCAAGCGCGCCACGCCGGGCCTTGCTACCGCAGCCAGACTGGCCGCCGCATCACGGTCCCGCCCATAAAAAAACGCCCCGCGAAGCGGGACGTTCGATTGCCACAGCGCAGCGGCAGCGGGCTCAGCGCTGGCCGTCGGCCTTGTAGTCGCGCTTGTCGTAGCCGGTGTAGATCTGGCGCGGACGGCCGATCTTCATTTCCGGATCGACCTGCTGCTCCAGCCAATGCGATACCCAACCAGCGGTGCGCGCGATGGCGAACATCACCGTGAACATCTCCACCGGAATGTTCAACGCCTTGTAGATGATGCCCGAGTAGAAGTCGACGTTCGGGTACAGCTTGCGCTGCACGAAGTAGTCGTCCTTCAGCGCCGCCTCTTCCAGCTTCAGGGCAACTTCCAGCAGCGGATCGTTGACGCCCAGTTCGCCCAGCACCTTATGGGTCATTTCGCGGATGATCTTGGCGCGCGGATCGAAGTTCTTGTACACGCGGTGGCCGAAGCCCATGAGACGGAAGCTCGAGTTCTTGTCCTTGGCCTTGGCCACGGCGCTCTCGACGTTGTCGGCGGTGCCGATCTCTTCCAGCATCTTCAGCACGGCTTCGTTGGCGCCGCCGTGCGCCGGACCCCACAGCGCGGTGATGCCCGCGGCGACGGAAGCATACGGATTGGCGCCGGTGGAACCGACCAGACGCACGGTCGAGGTCGAGGCGTTCTGCTCATGGTCGGCATGCAGGATGAACAGCAGGTCCAGGGCCTTGGCCACGACCGGGTTCATCTCCAGCTGCTCGCTCGGCACTTCGAACATCATGTGCAGGAAACGCTCGACGTAGCCGAGATTGTTGCGCGGGTAGCGGATCGGCCAGCCGATCGAATAGCGGTGCGCCGCGGCGGCGATGGTCGGCACCTTGGCGATCAGGCGGATCGCGGCCAGGCGCCGCTGTTCCGGATCGTCGAGGTCCAGCGTGTCGTGGTAGAACGCCGAGAGCGAGGCAACGCTGCCGGCCATCATCGCCATCGGATGCGCATCGTGACGGAAGCCGCCGAGGAAATTCTTCAGCGACTCGTGCATCATCGTGTGATGCGTCACTTCGTGGTCGAAGGTCTTGAACTCGTCGGCGGTGGGCAGCTCGCCGTTCATCAGCAGATAAGCCACTTCGAGGAAGTTGGACTTCTCGGCAAGCTGCTCGATCGGGTAGCCGCGGTACAGCAGCACGCCGTTGTCGCCGTCGATGTAGGTGATCGCCGACTTGCAGCTGGCGGTCGCGGTGAAGCCCGAGTCGTAGGTGAACAGACCGGTTTCTTTGGTCAACTTGGAAATGTCGACGCAATCGTTGCCCAAGGTGGGTTTGAGTACCGGCAGAACGACCGACTTGTCGCCGGCATTCAGCGTGACCTGATCAAGATCGGACACAGTGTGCGCTCCTCAGTGGAAGGCGCCTGTCCGTACTTTGGGAACAGACGCGTGAAGGAAGTCCACGGCAATTACCACGGATTTCGCCATTATCGCACAGCAACATTTGAGTCGTCGCTCGGACTGAAGCGGTCGCGCGCCGGTGCGGTGGCGACACGGCGCTGCACCCTCGCCGCCGCCAGGACAGGAGAATTTACGCCGGCTGCGACAGCCGGGAAGCAATGCATCGGGGAGGACAAAAAAAGCCGCGCGGGGCGCGGCCTTCTTTTACCACTTCGACCGTTCGATCAGCGCGCGTAGCGCCTCTGGAACTTGTCGATGCGGCCGCTGGTGTCCGTCCTCTTGTTATTGCCCGTGTAGAACACATGGGAAGCCGAAGAGATTTCGACCTTGATCAGCGGATATTCTTCGCCGTCCTCCCACTTGACCTTATCCTTCGAGGACATGGTCGAACGGGTCAGGATCTTGAAATCGGAGGTGACGTCTTGAAACACGACGTTGTGATACTTGGGATGGATGTCGGCCTTCATGGGCTCGCACCGTAGGGGGCTGCTGGACAAGAGGAAAACTATAGCAACTCACCCGGCCTTCGCGCAAGGAGAACTTTTGCGGAATTCACGCCACCAGGATGCGCTGTGCCGACGCAGCGCTCCAGGCGCTGCCGCCCGCGCAGACGGCCGCGATACCCGGTTCAGCAGGCGCCAACCGCCGCGCGCGCCAGCGCCTGGAAGCGGGCCTGGTCGTAGCGGATCAGCATGGCCGCGTTGTCGGCCAGGCCGAGCCGGCGGTTCCAGTCCACCACGGTGGCGCCGCGACTGTGGACCCCGGCCAGTTCGACCTGCAGCGGCCGCGACTGCACCTCCAGCGCGGCCTCGGGTTGCAGCGCCCAGGCCATCGCCAGCGCATCGGCGGCGTACCAGTGCGCGCCGCGCGAATCCTCCGACCGCCGCCGGGTCTTGCGCGAGATCGCCTCGTAGAAGCGCGCCTTGTCGGTGTCCGCGGCCAGCCACTGCTCGACCTCGCGATGCGGCAGGCCATGCGCGACGGTGGCCTCCCAGTCGGCGACCTCGATATGCGGGAACCCGGAAAACACGATGTGTGCCGCTTCCGGGTCGAAAGCGATGTTGAACTCGGCGGCCGGGGTGATGTTGCCGTGGCAGGTGATCGCCCCGCCCATCACCACGAAACGGCTTACCCGCTGCGGCAGGGTCGGATCCAGCTTCAGCGCCAGCGCGATGTTGGTCAGCGGACCGAGCGCGACCAGCAGCAGCGCGCCGGCGTGCTGGTGCGACAGGCGCAGGATCGCCAGGGCCGCGTGCTCGCCCTGCGCGGCGCACACCGCCGGCACCAGGCCGACATCGCCGAAACCGTCCACGCCGTGTACATGGGCGGCGTCCACCGCCGGATGCAGCAACGGATCGGCGCAGCCGGCGAACACCGGCACGTCCTCGCGCCCGGCCACCTCGCACAGCTTCAGCGCATTGCGCACGGTGTGCTGCAAGCCGACGTTGCCGGCGGCGATGGTCAGCCCGACCACGTCGTGACGGTCGTCGGCAAAAGCCATCAGCAGGGCCAGGGCATCGTCCACGCCGGGATCGGTATCGATCAGCAGGGGAATCTTGTCGCGCATGCGGGATTCTTCATTGGTCCGTTCGTCCGCCGAGTCTGGCATTGCAGCGGGGGAGTTGGAAGCTCGGGACTCGGTAGTCCCGAGTCCCGGCTCCACCTAAGCCGCCGCAAACCGCGCCGCGCCGCCCACCCAACGCGCGATGATGCGATCGGCCAGCCCCGGCGACTCGGCCAACAGCCGTTCGGCCAGCGCCTGCACCCGCGGCAGCAGGCCGGCGTCGCGCGCCAGGTCGGCCACGCGGAACGCGGCCAGGCCGGTCTGGCGGGTGCCGAGCAGTTCGCCGGGACCGCGCAGTTCCAGGTCCTTCTCGGCGATGAGGAAGCCGTCGTTGGTCTGGCGCATGGTCTGCAGCCGCTGCCGCGCCATCGCCGACAGCGGCGCCTGGTACATCAGTACGCAGCTCGACGCGGCCGCGCCGCGTCCGACCCGGCCGCGCAGCTGGTGCAACTGCGCCAGACCCAGGCGCTCGGCGTTCTCGATGATCATCAGCGAGGCGTTGGGCACGTCGACGCCGACTTCGATGACCGTGGTGGCGACCAGCAGGTCGATCTCGCCCTGCTTGAACGCGCGCATCGCCGCCTGCTTCTCGGCGCCCTTCATGCGTCCGTGCACCAGGCCCACCTTCAGCTCCGGCAGCTGCGCCGACAAGGCGTCGTAGGTGGCCTGCGCGGCGCTGGCGTCGATGCGGTTGCCGGCACCGCCGCCCTGCCCCAGCGCCGGCTTGTCGCCGCCTTCGGCTTCGTCGATCAGGGTGCACACCCAGTACGCCTGGCGGCCTTCGGCGCAGGCCACGCGGATGCGCTGCACCAGCTCCGGGCGGCGCTCGGCGCTGAGCACGATGGTCTGCACCGGGGTGCGTCCGGGCGGCAATTCGTCGATCGCAGACACGTCCAGATCGGCATAGGCGGCCATCGCCAGCGTGCGCGGGATCGGCGTGGCGGTCATCACCAGTTGGTGCGGCACGCCGGCGCCGCTGGCGCCCTTGTCGCGCAGCGCCAGGCGCTGGTGCACGCCGAAGCGGTGCTGCTCGTCGACGATGGCCAGGGCCAGGTCGTGGAAGGCCACCGCCGCCTGCATCAGTGCATGCGTGCCGACCACGACTTGCGCCTCGCCCGAAGCGATCTGCGCCAGCACCGCGGCACGCGCCTTGCCGGTGACCTTGCCGGCCAGCCAGGCGACGCGGATGCCCAGCGGCTGCAGCCAGGCGCGCAGGTTCGCAAGGTGCTGTTCGGCGAGCAGCTCGGTCGGCGCCGCCAGCGCCGCCTGCTTGCCCTTGTCCACCGCCAGCATCGCCGCCAGCGCCGCGACCACGGTCTTGCCGCTGCCGACGTCGCCCTGCACCAGACGCAGCATCGGCGAGGGCTTTTCCAGGTCGGCGCGGATCTGCGCGAACACCCGCTGCTGCGCGCCGGTGAGCTGGAACGGGAGCGACTGCTGCAGGCGCTTGGCCAGCAAGCCGCGCCCGCGCAGCGACGGCGAACGTTGCCGCTGCAGGGCGATGCGCTGGCGGCGCAGACTCAAGTGATGGGCCAGCAGTTCTTCCAGCGCAAGACGCTGCTGCGCCGGATGCAGGCCGGCGGCGAGCGCGCCCAGATCGGCCTGCGGCGGCGGCCGGTGCGCGATCAGCAGCGCGCTGCGCAGCGACGGCAGGCCCAGTTCGGCGAGCATCGCGGCCGGCAACAGCTCCAGCGACGCTTCGTCGGGCAGACGGTCCAGCGCCTGCCCGATCAGCTTGCGCAGCGTCGCCGGGCCGATGCCCTCGACCGCCGGATACACCGGGTCCAGGCTGTCGTCCAGGCCCGCGGCCTCATCGCCGCCGAGGATCTGGTAGCTCGGATGCACGATCTCCAGGCCGTGCTGGCCGGGCTTGGGCGTGCCGAACGCACGCAGCCGCGCGCCCAGCGCGAACTGCGCCACCTGCGCGGCGCGGAACTGGAAGAAGCGCAGCACCAGCGTTGCGCGCGAGTCGTCGGCCACCGCCACGCGCAGCATCGGCCGGTAGCGGAAGCCGCGATCCACCGCCTCCACCCGAACCTCGACCTGCGCCGGGATCCCCGGCTGCAGCGCCGCCACCGGGGTCAGCCGGGTGCGGTCTTCGTAGCGCAGTGGCAGGTGCAGCCACAGGTCCTGCAGGGTCAGCAGGCCGCGCGCGGCGAACTTCTCGGCGACCTTCGGGCCGACGCCCGGCAGCGCCGACAACGGCGCCTGGCCTGCCGCCGACAGCGCCGGCGCCGGAACCTGCACGCGCGGCACGGGCGACGGTCAGTCGAGCACCATCACCGCATCGACCTCGAAGCCCACGCCTTTCGGCAGCGCAGACACTTCGACGGTGGAACGTGCGGGGAATGGCGCCTGGAAATAGTCCTGCATCACCGCATTGACCTGGGCGAACTGGGACAGATCGGTCAGGTACAGGCCCAGCCGCACGATCCGGTCGAGCGAACCGCCAGCCGCCTCGGCCACCGCCTTGAGGTTGTCGAAGGCGCGGCGCGCCTGCACGCCGACATCGCCGGGCACGACCTCGCCGGTGGCGGGATCCAGCGGGATCTGCCCGGAGAAATACACCGTGTTGCCGGCGCGCACCGCCTGCGAATACGGACCGATCGCGGCCGGCGCCTGCTCGGTGTGGATGATCTGGCGGGACATGGCGGCTCCAACGGAAGAATGGGTGGGTATTTTACTCGGGCCACCACCGCCTGGGGACATTGCGATTCGCCAGCCAATCGCCCAGACTCGGTCATGGGGCAATCATGCTCCATTGCTAAGCACAAGGAGTGCACAGTGAAGAAGTACGCGATCACGACGGTTTTCGCGGGGGCTTTCGCTTTCTCGTCTTCAGCTCATGCGGCTGCAGTAATCTGTAATGACTGCAACCCAGGGAAGAAGCAGACCATGTCGCGTGAACTCGGCATCGGAAGTCACTATCTCTGGGACTTCAGGAACCGAACCATGTACCACATGGTTGTATCGGGTGATGGGCACACAGTTCCGATGTCTGCTCCTGCCGCAGACTACCTTCGTGTGTCGTCAGATCCGAGGCTCACGATCTCTGCGGGGCAATTAATCGTCAAGGAAGTCATGTTGACGCCTGATGAGAAGAACGGCTTGACTGCCAGCCTTGCTTTATACGACAAGAACGGCGGCTCCCCAACCGTCATTGGCAATCTACAAGTTCCAGAAAGCTTCTCTATTCCTGCCTCTGTAGCCAAGACCGTGGCCGTCGCCAAGGTCACTGCTCAGGCTGATGGGACGCGGCCAATGACCGCCATGGATGCCGTGACGACACCTGCCTACCGAGACGCTGCGGCCAAAGCTGCGTTGAGTATGAACAATCTGGGGCCATTCTGGTATTTCAGAGAGCGAATGCGAGTAGCAATCTCAAGCTTTACAAGCGCCATCAGCCTGGGGTACATCCAGACGCCCATTAAAATTATTGATAACATTCAATTCCGAGACGGGTCGTTTTTCAGAGTCGAATGGAATCCGTCGTCCAAAGACTATTACTACGCAAAGGGATCTGCGATAGACGCTGTAGGCAATGCAATTCCCGAAACAATAAAAGATGTCACTGGCGAGGAAGGCGGAACACGAAACTATGTCTATCCCAATACGCCTGCGGCTCAGGGTGCTGGGACGGAGATGATTGACCATATTTCCGACCTGGGCGTTCGCTGGAATGGACCGAGCAACGTGACAGTAAACACGAGTTACATGGTGGCCTGCAGCTACACTCCCAGCGGAGCTGTGTGCGAGATACATCTCCTAACGAATTGATCATATGAATACCCAGACCAAACTGAAAAATGCTCTCGCGATACGGGCTTTTCTGTCGCTTGTTGGGGGAGTCATCCTTTGTCAGGTCGGCGAGTCATTGGGGGAGGCGGAGCACTCTTCGCACACGTTCAATTGGTACTTCATCGCGTCATGTGTGATCTACGCATTGGTGCCAATCGGAATCCTTCGGACGATTCAGCGTAGTCAGTACTTCTTCTCCAAATGGTCGTATCCTGTGACGCTCAGCGTGGCCACGCTGCTAGCACTTGGTCTGGGCTTGGCCTTTTCTTTCGGGCTGCTCTATATCCCGCCCCCTTGAGAAAGGGGGGCTTTTGATTAAGCGTGTTATGACTCTTTCGGCATAGACACGCCACGATTGGTCAGCCGCCGCCAGATCACGTGCTTGGCAAGCGCGTCGGGACTGAAGCCCTTCCGACAAAAAAGCACACATACGCCGAACTTGCGAAAATCCCGAGTTCCAAGTCCCGGCCCAACTACTGCCGCCGCACGCTCTGCACCGCCGTCAGCCGCCGCAAGCGGCGCATCACCTCGGCCAAGTGATTGCGGTCGCGCACCTGGATGTTGAAGCGCAGCACCGCGGCGTTGAAGTCGCGGTCCAGGTAGTCCACGCGCTCGATGTTGGACTGGCTCTGCGCGATCGCCGCGGCCAGCTGCGCCAGCACGCCGGTGCGGTTCTCCACATCCACCACCAGCGCGGTGTCGTAGTCGCCGATGACGCTGGTGTCCCAGCCGATCGGCACCCAGCGCTCGGGCGACTTGCGCAGTTCGGCCAGGTTCGGGCAATCCAGCCGGTGCACGACGATGCCCTTGCCGGCGGTGTGGTAGCCCATGATCTCGTCGCCGGGAATCGGCTGGCAGCAGTTGGCGAAGCTGACCACGCCGCGCTCGGTGCCGTTGATCAGGATCTTTTCCTGCGAATGCTTGGAGTGGCCGCCACCGCGCAGTTCCGCATAGGCCATCAGCGCCTGCGCGGCCTGGTTCGGCATCCAGTTGCCCAGCGCGATATCGGCCAGCAGTGCTTCCAGGCGCGGATAACGGTGCTCGCTGAGGAACGCGTCCAGGCGCCCCTTGGGCAGCCGCTCCAGCGCGCTGTCCATCGCCTCCAGCGCGCGGTCGAGCATGCGGTGGCCGAGCTGCACCGCATCCTCGTGCTCGAGCTGCTTGAGCTGGTGGCGGATCGCGGTGCGCGCCTTGCTGCTGACCACGAACTCCAGCCACTGCGGCTTGGGCGTGGCCGAGCGTGCGATGATCACTTCCACGGTCTGCCCGCTGACCAGCTTGGTGCGCAGCGGCACCAGCTTCTTGTCCACCCGCGAGGCCACGGCACGGTTGCCGACGTCGGTGTGCACCGCGTAGGCGAAATCCAGCGCGGTGGAATTGCGTGGCAGCGCGAGGATCTTGCCCTTCGGCGTGAACAGGTAGACCTCGTCAGGGAACAGATCGACCTTGACGTTGTCCAGGAATTCCAGCGACGATCCGGCGGCGCGCTGCGATTCGATCAGCTCAACGATCCACGTATGTGCGCGGCTCTGCGCGCTGTTGGGCGAGTCGCCGCCGAACTTGTAGGTCCAGTGCGCGGCAACGCCGCGTTCGGCGATCAGGTCCATTTCCTCGGTGCGGATCTGCACTTCGATCGGCGAGCCGTAGGGGCCGAACAGCACCGTGTGCAGCGACTGGTAGCCGTTGGCCTTGGGAATGGCGATGAAGTCGCGGAAACGCGCGTCCAGCGGCTTGAACGTGGCGTGCACCGCGCCCAGCGCGTGGTAGCAGTCCGGCACCCCACGCACCACCAGGCGGAAGCCGAACACGTCCATCACCTGGTCGAAGGATTTGTTCTCGTCGCGCATCTTGTTGTAGATGCTCCACGGGGTCTTGATCCGGCTCACCAGGCGGTGCTCCAGCCCCTCCTTGGCCAGCCGCTGCGACAGCTGCACTTCCACCTGCGCCATCGACTCGCGGCGCACCACCGGCTGGCTGCGGATGTGCTTTTCGATGATCGCGTGGCGCCACGGATGCAAGGCGCGGAAGCCTAGGTTCTGCAGCTCGGACTTCATCAGGCTCATGCCCAGGCGCTGCGCGATCGGCGCATAGATCTCCAGCGTCTCGCGGGCGATGCGGCTGCGCGCCTCGCCGCTCTGCGCGCCGAGCGTACGCATGTTGTGCAGCCGGTCGGCGAGCTTGATCATGATCACGCGCAGGTCGCGCGACATCGCCAGCAACATCTTGCGGAAGCTCTCGGCCGCCGCTTCTTGGCGGTCGCGGAACTTCAGCTTGTCCAGCTTGGTGACGCCATCCACCAGTTCGGCGACCGCCTCGCCGAATTCGGCGGCCAGTTCGGCGCGAGTCAGCGGCGTGTCTTCGATGGTGTCGTGCAGGATCGCGGCGATCAGCGCCTCCACGTCCAGGCCGAGTTCGGCCAGCACGCCGGCCACCGCCACCGGATGGGTGATGTAGGGTTCTCCCGACTTGCGGGTCTGCCCGGCATGCGCGGCCGCGCCCACCTGCCACGCGCGCCGCAACAGCGGGATCTGCTCGGCCGGCAGATAGCTGGCGCTACGCTCGAGGTGCAGGACGTAATCGGGGATCGCCTCGCCGGCCGGCGACGGCGTGGCGGTGGCGACCTGGGCGGAAGGGCCTGGGTTCATGCGCGAAGACTATGCCAGCGGCGCAAGGACGGCAAACCCGAAAAACGAAACAGCCCGCGGATGCGGGCTGTTCGGCAGACGATTCGAGCGCGGTGACGCGATCAGTCGTCGTTCTTGGACATGTCCTCGTCGGCGACGACCTCAGCCGCGGCCCATTCCAGCGCTTCGCGCTCGGCACGCTCGCGCTCGGATTTCTCGACTTCGTCGATCAGCGCGTTGTCGATCTTGCGCGCGGCGATCTCGCGCAGCGCCAGCACCGTCGGCTTGTCGGCCGATTCGGTGTTGTCGAGGGTGGCCTGCACGCCGTTGGCCAGCTGGCGGGCGCGCTTGGACGCCATCATGACCAGCTCGAAACGGTTGTTAACGACTTCCAGGCAATCTTCTACGGTGATGCGGGCCATGCGGGCTCCCGGCGGGCCAGCGACGGCCGCGCGTTCGAATGAGGGAAAGGGCAGAGATTGTAGGGCGCGAACCGGCCAAAATCAACCGCCCACCATTCAGTTTCCTTTGGAATCAGCCAGTTGGCTGATCCTGCAGCAGCGCCTGGATCAGTCCGGCGTGGCGTTGCTGCTGCGGCAGGCGGCGCAGGCGGCTGGCGACGAAGATCGCGCATATCTCGTCCACCGCGGTGTCGAAGTCCTCGTTGACGATCACGTAGTCGAAGTCGGCGTAGTGCGACATCTCCTCGCGCGCCGCGGCCAGCCGCTGCGCGATCACCGCCTCGCTGTCCTGGCCGCGCTTGCGCATGCGCTGCTCCAGCGCCGCGCGCGACGGCGGCAGGATGAACACGCTGACCGCATCGGGCACCTTGGCCCGCACCTGGCGCGCGCCCTGCCAGTCGATCTCCAGCAGCACGTCGCGGCCGGCGGCCAGCTGCGGCTCCACCGATTGCCGCGCGGTGCCCTTCCAGTCGCCGTGGACACGGGCGTACTCGAAGAAGTCGCCGGCATCGATCATGCCTTGGAATTCGTCGGCGGACACGAAGTGGTAGTGCTCGGCATGGCGCTCGCCGGGCCGCGGCGCGCGCGAGGTGAACGAGATCGACAGGGCGATCTGCGGATCGCGCGCCAGGGTGGCGTTGACGATGCTGCTCTTGCCGGCGCCGGAAGGCGCCGCAACGATGTAGAGAGTGCCGCGCATGTGAGTGGAAATGGAGAACCGGGAATGGGGAATGGGAAAAGGGCCAAGCAGGGCCGCGGGTGAATCGTAACCGCTTTGGCCATTGCCCATTCCCGATTGCCTGTTCGCGGCTACTCGAGATTCTGCACCTGCTCGCGGATCTGGTCGATCAGCACCTTCAGCTCCACCGCCGCATTGGAGGTGCGGCTGTCCACCGACTTGGACCCCAGGGTGTTGGCCTCGCGGTTGAATTCCTGCAACAGGAAGTCCAGGCGCCGGCCGGCCGGCTCGGGCTGGCGCAGCACGCGGCGGATCTCCTTGATGTGGCTGTCGAGCCGGTCCAGCTCTTCGTCCACATCGAGTTTCTGCAGCCACAGCACCAGCTCCTGCTCGGCGCGGCCCGGATCGACCGGATGCGGCAGGTCGGCCAGGCGCGCGGCAAGCTTGGCGCGCTGGCCGTCGCGGATGGCCGGGATCAGTTGCTTCACCTCGGCGGCGATGCGCTCGACCGCATCGACCCGCTCGACGATCGCCGCGGCCAGCTTGCCGCCCTCGCGCTCGCGCGCGGCGACGAACTCGGCCAGCACCTCGTCCAGCAGCTCCAGCGCCGGTGCCTGCAACGCGGCCGGATCGACCGCCTGGCCCTGCAGTACGCCGGGCAGCTGCAGCAGGTCGGCGAACTGCACCTGCAGTTGCGGGAAGCGCGCGCCGAGCCGCTGCGCCAGCACCGCCAGCTGTTCGACCAGCGGCTCGTTCAGCGCCAGCGTCTGCGTGGCGTCGGGCGCGCGCAGGCGCAGCATCAGGTCCAGCTTGCCGCGGTTGGCGCGGGCCGCCAGGCGTTCGCGCAACTGCGGCTCCAGCGCACGCAGTTCCTCAGGCAGACGTACGCCCATTTCCAGGAAACGGTGGTTGACCGAGCGCAGTTCGCAGCCCAGTGTGCCCCAGGGAGTGATGCGCTCGGCGCCGGCGAAGGCGGTCATGCTGCGGATCATGCGGTGTTCCGGTGCGTGCAAAGCGCGAATGGTACCCTAGCGCCCCGCCGGCCCGGCCCGCTGCCGCGGCCGGCCCTCACGCCACCTCCGGATCCAACCCCATGTCCTTTTCCCGTCCCAGTGGCCGCACGGCCGATCAGCTGCGCCCGGTGCGCATCGAACGCGCCTTCACCCGCCACGCCGAAGGCTCGGTGCTGGTCAGCTTCGGCGACACCCGCGTGCTGTGCACCGCCAGCGTCGAGAACCGCGTACCCGGCTTCCTGCGCGGCAAGGGCGAAGGCTGGGTCACCGCCGAATACGGCATGCTGCCGCGCGCCACCCACTCGCGCTCCGACCGCGAAGCCGCGCGCGGCAAGCAGGGCGGGCGCACGCTGGAGATCCAGCGCCTGATCGGTCGCGCGCTGCGCGCCTGCGTAGACCGCAACGCGCTGGGCGAACGCACCATCACCCTGGACTGCGACGTGCTGCAGGCCGACGGAGGCACCCGCACCGCCGCCATCACCGGCGCCTACGTGGCGCTGATGGACGCGGTGAACTGGCTGCAGAAGCGCGGCGACCTGAAGAAGCCGGTGGTGCTCGGCGCGATCGCCGCGGTCTCGGTCGGCGTCTACCGCGGCACGCCAGTGCTGGACCTGGACTACGCCGAGGACAGCGACTGCGACACCGACATGAACGTGGTGATGAACGACGGCGGCGGCTTCATCGAGCTGCAGGGCACCGCCGAGGGCCATGCGTTCCGCCGCGACGAACTGGATGCGCTGCTCGGCCTGGCCGAGCGCGGCATCGCCGAACTGCTGGCGGCGCAGCGCGCCGCCCTGGCGCAATGAACCAGCGCATCGCCCGGGTCACCCTGCTGGTGCCGGAGCCCAAGCCATGAAACTGGTCCTGGCCAGCAGCAATGCCGGCAAGCTCGAAGAACTGCATGCGCTGCTCGACGGCGCCGGCGTCGAATTGGTCGCGCAGTCCACGCTCGGCGTGCGCGATGCCGACGAAACCGGCCTGACCTTCATCGAGAACGCGCTGCTGAAGGCGCGCCACGCCGCCCAGGTCACCGGCCTGCCGGCGCTGGCCGACGACTCGGGGATCTGCGTGGACGCGCTGCGCGGCGCGCCCGGGCTGTATTCGGCGCGCTACGCCGGCGAACACGGCAATGCCGCGGCCAACATCGACAAGCTGCTGCACGCATTGCGCGACGTGCCCGACGCGCAGCGCACCGCGCATTTCTACTGCGTGCTGGTGCTGCTGCGGCATGCCGAAGATCCGCAACCGCTGCTGGTGGAAGGCAGCTGGCGCGGCCGCATCCTGCACGCGCGCGCCGGCGACGGCGGCCACGGCTACGATCCGGTGTTCTTCGACTCCGCGCACGGCCAGAGTGCGGCGCAGATGCCGCTGGCGCTGAAGAACCGGATCAGCCACCGCGGCCAGGCGCTGGCGTTGCTGAAACAGCGGCTGGCGTCGCTGTAGCGGCCGCTGCGCCGGCGCCACCGGTCTCTTTCAAGACGCAGCCCCCGCCACAGCGGCGCGCACACGCCGCCGCGCCAGCACACCGCCCTACACTGTCCGCCTGATGCCGCCGCTGATCCCGCCCCCGCTGTCGCTGTACGTGCACCTGCCCTGGTGCGTGCGCAAATGCCCGTACTGCGACTTCAATTCGCATGCGGCCAAGGGCGCGCTGCCGTTCGACGACTACGTGGACGCGCTGATCCGCGACCTGGACCAGGACCTGCCGCTGGTCTGGGGCCGCACCGTGCAGACCGTGTTCTTCGGCGGCGGCACCCCCAGCCTGTTCCCGGCCGAGGCGATCGACCGCTTCCTGCAGGCGGCCAGCGCGCGCCTGCGCTTCGCGCCGAACCTGGAAATCACCCTGGAGACCAACCCGGGCACCGCCGAGCACGGCCGCTTCGACCGCTATCTGGCGGCCGGAGTCAACCGGCTCAGCTTCGGCATCCAGAGCTTCGACGACGCCGCGCTGCAGCGCCTGGGGCGGATCCACGACAGCGCCGACGCCGAGCGCGCGGTGAAGCTGGCGCAGGACGCCGGCTACGCCAACCTCAATCTGGACCTGATGTACGCGTTGCCGCAGCAGACCCTGGCCGACGCGGAAACCGACATCGCCCGCGCGCTGGCGCTGCAGCCCACCCACATCAGCCACTACCAGCTGACCCTGGAACCGAACACGGTGTTCGCCGCGCGCCCGCCGCAGGGCATTCCCGGGGACGACGCCGCCTGGGACATGCAGGAGCGCTGCCAGGCGCTGCTGGCCGCCGCCGGCTACGCCCAGTACGAAGTCAGCGCCTACGCCCGCGACGGCTACCAGTGCGCGCACAACCTCAACTACTGGAAGTTCGGCGACTACCTGGGCATCGGCGCCGGCGCCCACGGCAAGATCAGCTCCGGCGCCGAGCAGAGCATCCTGCGCCGCTGGAAGGCCAAGCATCCGCAGGCATTCCTGGCCGCGGCCGGCACGCCGGCGGCGATCGGCGGCGACGAATGGATCGACGCCGAGCGGCGCCCGTTCGAGTACATGCTCAATGCGCTGCGCCTGAACCAGGGCTTCGCGCTGCGCGACTTCACCGCACGCACCGGCCTGGCGCCGGAGGCGATCGCCCCCGCCCTGGCCCAGGCGCAGGCCCGCGACTGGCTGCATGTGACGTCCGCACAGGTGCTTCCCACCGAACTGGGACGGCGCTTCACCAACGACGTGGTCACCCTGTTCATGCTCTGAAACGCAGCGTCGGCGTGGTTGCGCCTCTAGAAACGTGTTACATACCGGACCCTGAAATCAAACCACGATCACAGGATGCCATTGTCTGCCACACCGTCGGCAAGCCCGGCGACGCTCGCCAGCGCCACGCTGCCCACGCGTGTGCGCGACATCCTGGAAGCGCTGCAGGCCTTGCTGTGGCAGTCGCTGGAGGCCCCGCTGCAATCGACCCTGGCCGAGCTGGAGCGCGCGCTGTTCGAGCAGGCCGAGCACGCCCGCAACAGCCAGCTGCAGCAGAACGTCTACCAGGAACTGCAGGGCCTGCGCGCGCGCCGCGCGCGCTTCGCGCCGTTCTACAAGGCGCAACTGGAAGCGGCCCTGGCCACGCTGCGGCTGCCACCCGCCCCGCGCGGCCCGCTGCGCCAGGACAAGGCCAGCGCGTCGATGCAGATGCTGACCCTGGTCGCCGACGTGGACATCGACCGCGACATCGTGCTGCACGATATCGCCCGGCGCGAAGCGGCACGGGCCAGCACCCCACTGCAACTGCTCGGCCAGCGTTTCGGCGTACTCGCCGCGCGGCCGGCGTTCGAGGCCGAACACACGCCGCTGGGACCGCACCTGCTGTGCCGGATCCTGCGCGAGGCCGGCGAGGCACTGCAGCTGGGGCTGGACGCGCAACTGACCCTGTACCGCGCCTTCGAGCGCCAGGCGCTGGTCCGCTACGGCGAGATCGTGGAACGCGCCAACGTTTTGCTGGCGCATGCCGGCGTGCTGCCCGGGCTGGTCTACCTGCCCTACGTGGCGCGGCCGACGAGTCCCCCCGATGCGGCCTCCCGCAGCCGTGGCGCGGCACGGCCGGCGCCCGCTGCGCGCCTGGCCACCGGATGGTCCGGGCAGGCGGCGCCGAGCGGCTGGTCCGGACCCGATCCCGCCGCCACTGGCGGCGCAGCCGCCGCTCCGAACGCTGCGCCGGCACGCACGGCGGATACCACCACTTCGGCAGCGCCCGACCTGGCCGCACTGCGGCAACTGCTCGCTGCCGCGCGCGGCCGTACCGCGGGCGCCATGGCAACTGGCGCCGCTTCCACCGCGGCCAGCGGCGTCGCGGCCGCATCCACTCACGCGGCCGCCGCCATGCCAACCGCCTCGCTGCTGCAGGCCTTGGGCGAACTGCAAGCGCAACCGCCGGCGCACAGCACGCTGGCCGGCCTGCGCGGGCGCCGCCAGGTGCGCGACGTGCAGGCGGCGCTGTTGGCCACGCTGCGCGCCGAACATGGCCCGCAGGCGGCGCTGGCGCCGCAGGATGCCGACACCTTCGACCTGCTCGGCCTGCTGTACGCGGAAATCGAACGCGAAGTGCACAGCGATGCGCCGGCCGCCGGCCTGCTGGAGCGCCTGCAGGTGCCGCTGGTGCGCGCCGCGCTGCAGGACAGCGCGTTCTTCGTGCGCAACCAGCATCCGGCGCGCGAGCTGCTCAATACGGTGGCCGAGTCCGGCGCCGCCTGGCTAAGCGAAGAGGACAGCGATCCGCAGCTGCTGCTCAAGCTCAACCAGAGCGTGGACCGGGTGCTCGAGGAGTACGAAGGCGACGAGCAGGTGTTTGAACAGGCGCACCAGGACATCCAGGCGCAGTACCGCACCATGGCGCACAAGGCCGAGATCGCCGAGCGCCGCCACATCGAGGCCGCGCGCGGCAAGGAGCGGCTTGAGGTGGCCAAGGACCTGGCCAGCGCCACGCTGGAGGCGCTGTGCCGGACCTGGCAGCCGCCCAAGTTCGTGCAAGCGCTGCTGCGACAGGCCTGGTCCGACGTACTGACCCTGACCCTACTGCGCCAGGGCGAGGACTCCGATGCCTGGCGCGAGCGCAAGCAGCTGAGCCAATGCATCGCCGAGATCACCTGCCGCAGCGGCGGCGGCGGGTCCGACCCGCAACTGGCCGACGAAGTGCGCAGCGCCTTGCTGCAAGTGGGTTACCACCAGGACGAGGCCGAGGCGATCGCGCGGCGCCTGTCCACGCCGGGCGGCGACGACGCGCTGACCTCGCGTACCGAACTCAGCGTCAGGCTCAAGGCGCGCACCCGCCTCGGCGACCAGGGCGAGGACGACGAGCGGCCGCTGCAGGCGCAGCGCACTGAGGCCGAGCAGGCGGCCTACACACGGCTGCGCGGGCTGCCGTTCGGCACCTGGTTCGAATTCGTGACCAACCAGCAGGGCAACCTGAAACGACAGCGCCTGTCCTGGTACAGCCCGATCACCGACCGCGCGCTGTTCGTCAACCAGCGCGGGCACAAGGCCGCCGAGTACTCGCTGGACGCGCTGTCGCGCTTGCTGGCGCAAGGCCAGGCGCGGATCGTCAGCGAGAACCGTGCGCGCCTGATCGACCGCGCCTGGCACGCCACCGTGCGCGCGCTGCGCACCCTGGCCGGCGCGCCCGCGCCCGCCGCCCCCCTGGAGGACGCATGATCGCCGAAGCCCGCCGCGCGCCGCGCCGCCAGGTCCCGGACATGGTGCCGGTGCTGGACATCATGCAAGACGCGGTGGTCGGCCGGCTCGGCAACGTCTCCGAAAGCGGCATGCTGCTGCTGGCCTGCGTGCCACTGCACGAAGACGCGCTGTACCAACTGCGCTTCGCGATGCCGCAGGCGGGCCGCGAAGTGCAGATCGACATCGGCGTGCACCTGCTGTGGAGCGAATGCGCGCAGGCGCCGGGGCAGGCCTGGGCCGGCTTCCGCTTCCTGACCATCTCGCCTGCGCATCGCGACCTGCTGCGGCAATGGATCAATGCCGGGCCAGCCGGCTAGCGCGCTGGCAGCATCGCTGGCGCCGCTGTAGGAGCGGCTTCAGCCGCGACAACTTCCGAAGCCGGACGGCCCGCCGCTGCGCTCGTCGCGACTGAAGTCGCACAAGGATTCCACCGACGCCGCCGAGCTGCGAGGCCTCTTGTGGGAGGGACTTCAGTCCCGACGCATGCCCGTTCGGAAAATCCACCACTCCGCTCGTCGTGGCTGAAGCCGCTCCAGTTTCCATCGCCTGCACAACATAGAAGAACAAGCTCCGGTAGGCTTGGCAACGGTTGCCGCTTCCCGGCGACGCCTACGCACCGCGCGCCTACGCATGCCATGCGTAGGCGCGCGGTGCGTCAACACGCTCGCGTCGTTTGCGGCAAACTTGGCGCCTGCGTTCCCGCATCGCCGACCGAGCTGCCGCCATGATCCAGCAAGACCCCAGCGCCCTGTACACCGCGCACTTGCGCACGCTGGCGCAACGCGCCGACACCGCGCTGGCGCGCGGCGGCTTCGAGCATCTGCTCGTACCCAGCGGCAGCCCGCACTACCAAGTATTCGATGATCGCGATTACCCCTATGCGGTGAATCCGCAGTTCAAGGCCTGGCTGCCGCTGACCCGGGTGCCGAACAGCTGGCTGGTGCACACCCCGGGGCGCCGTCCGCAACTGATCTTCCACCAGCCGCGCGACTACTGGCACGTGATGCCGGCCGCACCCAACGGCTGGTGGGTCGAGCATTGCGACATCCACATCATCCGCACGCCGGCACAAGCGCTGGCGCTGCTGCCGGGACCGGCCGCGCGTTGCGCGATACTCGGCGAAGCGCAGAGCGCGCTGGGCGACTACGTGCCGAACAATCCGGAGGCGGTGGTGCAATACCTGGAATACCACCGCGCCTACAAGACCGACTACGAACTGGCGCTGCTGCGCCAGGCGCAGCAGCTGGCGGTGCACGGCCACCGCGCCGCCGAAGCCGCGTTCCGCGACGGCCGCAGCGAGTTCGAGATCCACATGGCGTATTGCAGTGCAGTCGGCCAGGACGCCAACGAGCTGCCTTACGGCAACATCATTGCGCTGAACGAGCACGGCGCAGTGTTGCACTACACCGAACTGGAGCGGCAGGCACCGGCGCAGCGGCGCAGTTTCCTGATCGATGCCGGCGCTTCCGCGCACGGCTACGCCAGCGACATCACCCGCAGCTACGCCGCCGACACCGGCAGCGAATTCCAGGCGCTGATCGACGCCATCGACGCCGCGCAAATCCGCATGGGCCAAAGCGTGCGCGCCGGCGTTGACTACAAGCAGTTGCACCTCGACGCGCACCTGGCGCTGATGGGCGTGCTCAAGGACTTCGGCGTGATCACCGTATCGCCGGAAGCCGCGCTGGCCACCGGCGTCAGCGCCGCGTTCTTCCCGCACGGCCTCGGCCATCCGATCGGCCTGCAGGTGCACGACGTGGCCGGCTTCGCTGCCAACGACCGCGGCGGCCGCATCGAGCGCCCTGCCGGCCATCCCTACCTGCGCATGACCCGCGTGCTCGAACCGGGCATGGTGGTGACGATCGAACCGGGCGTGTACTTCATCGACATGCTGCTGGACGAAGTGAAGACGTCCGGCCACGCCGCCAGCGTGGACTGGGAGCGCGTGGCGCAGTTCGCGCCCTACGGCGGCATCCGCATCGAAGACGAAGTGGCCTGCACCGACGGCGATCCGCAGAACCTGACCCGGCCGGCGTTTGCGGCTTTGGCGACCTGACGGCCGCAGGGATTCGGAAATAGCAACAACGCCTGCCGCCAAAGCCCTGCCGCCAATGGCAAGCGGCACGCAGCGCCACGGATCAGCGCGCATCCTGGCGACGTTGAATCGCCGCTTCCGGTCCACCAGCGGCATGCGCGCGGCCGCTTTGACATACGTGGCGCATGCAAATAACATACACTGCGTATGCGAGCTGGACGCCCCCGATGCAACGCCGCCGCTCCCGCACCGAGATGGTCGAACAAACCCGGGCCAAATTACTGGCGACGGCGCGGCATGCGTTCGCTACGCAGGGTTTCGCGCACACCTCGATGGACAATTTCACTGCCGCGGCGGGCATGACCCGCGGCGCGCTCTACCATCACTTCGCCAGCAAGGAAGGCCTGCTGACCGCGGTCATCGAGCAGATCGAGGTTGAGGTCGGCGCACGCCTGCAGGCCGTGTCGGACGCGGCACCCTCCCCGTGGGAAGGGTTTCGCCGCCGCTGCCGCACCTATCTGGAACTGGCGCTGGAGCCGGAGATCCGCCGCATCATTTTGCAGGATGCACGCGCCGTGTTCGGCGACATCCCGCCGACCGCACAGTCGGTGGGGATCGGCGCACTGCAGGCCTCGCTCGAAATCCTGATCGCCGCAGGCACGGTGGCGCCGCTGCATGCGGGCGTGATGGCCCGCATGCTCTACGGCGCCATCACCGAAGCCTCGTTCTGGATCGCCGAACCGGAAGGCGACCAGCAGGCGCGCCTGGCCGACGCGCTGGACGGCCTGGAACGGCTGCTAGGCAGCCTGCTCGCCCGCTGAACGATCGCTACCAGGAGTTCCTCTCATGCAATGGCGCACTACCGCAAATCGCTTCGGCTTCGTCGCCAAGCTGTTCCACTGGACCACCGCCGCCGCGTTCATCGGCGCCTACGTTGTCGTCTACTACGTCATCTGGTTCATGGACGATACCTCCGACGCGTCCTTGCCGGTGCTCAACATCCATTGGGTGCTCGGCCTGCTGGTCGGCTTCCTGGTGCTACCGCGGCTGCTGTGGCGGTGGCTGGACGTGCAGCCGGACGATCCGCCGGGATCGCCGCTGGAACATCGGCTCGCGCATGCCGCGCACTGGGGTCTGTACGCCCTGCTGATCGTCATGCCGCTGACCGGCTACGTGGGCACCGGCGCCGACACCGACTTCGGCCTGTTTCGAATCACCGGATTCAACGAGACCCGGCTGTTCGCGTGGATCAGCCAGCGCTTCGCCCTGAGCTGGGAAGCGTTCGAAGCGCCCATCGATGTCGTGCATCATTTCATCGGCAAATGGATCGCGTGGCTGGTCGTTGCGCTGCACATCGCCGCGGCGCTGTTCCACCACTGGGTGCGCCGCGATGACGTGCTCGCGCGCATGCTGCCGTGGCGGACGAAGGGCGCGGCGCCTGCGCCCGCACCAGCCGGCGAGAGCGGCACTCCGACGCCCTGAGCTGCGACGCCTGGCGACCACGGCTTGCCGCGAATCACGCGCCCGGCAGCGGCACCGGTTCGCTAGCCGGCAGCGGCCAGCGCAGCAGCAAGGCGGTGCCACCCGTGCCCGAGGGCCGGCAGGTTGCATCACCGCCGTGCGCCTGGGCGATGGCCTTGACCACGGCCAGGCGGCCCAGGCCGCCAGCCTCTGCTCCAGGTCGGCCTGTGCCACCGCACGGCCACCGCCAATGCCGCCCAGGCTCAGCAGAAGATTCACGCCAACTCGCGAACCGGGTGTGTACTTCATCGACATGCTGCTGGACGAGGCGAAGCAGGGCGGCCACACCGCCAGCATCGACAGGGACCGCGGCATCTACATCGGGGACGAAGTGGCCTGCACCGCCAGCGATACGGAGAACCCGACCCTGGCCAGCGTGTTTTGCCGCTTAGCGCAACGGCCTCCGCAACGGAGGTCGCGGCCAGCCCTTTGGGAACCGGAAATCGCAAGAGCGAGCGCGATCACATGAGGTTCCGCTTACGGCCATCCATGTCACGCACAGCCTGCCGCTTTTCCTATTTCCTATTGCCAGCCATTAACCCCTCGATCTCCTCGGTGCTGCGCGCCAGCGCCGCGGTCAGTACGCGGTGGCCGTCGTCGGTGATCAGCACGTCGTCTTCGGTGCGGATGCCGATACCGCGCCACTTCGCGTGGACCGCCTTGTCGTCGGGCGCGATGTACAGGCCCGGCTCGATGGTGAAGACCATGCCCGGCTCCAGCAGACGCGACGCGCCGGCCAGCTTGTAGTCGCCGACGTCGTGCACGTCCAGGCCGAGCCAGTGCCCGGTCTTGTGCCGGTAGAAGCGCTGGTAGCCGCCATCGGCCAGGTTCTGTTCCAGCGTGCCCTTGAGCAGGCCCAGCCGCAGCAAGCCTTCGGTGAGGGTCTGCACCGCCGCCAGGTGCCCGGCCTCGTAGGCCACGCCCGGCCGCGCCTGCGCCAGCGCCGCCGCATGCGCCGCGCCGACCAGATCGTGCAGCGCGCGCTGCTCGGCGCTGAAGCGGCCGCTCACCGGGAAGGTCCGGGTGATGTCGGCGGCATAGCCGCGGTACTCGGCGCCGGCGTCGACGAGCACCAGCTCGCCGTCGCGCAGGCGCGCGGCGTTGGCGCGGTAGTGCAGCACGCACGCGTTGGCGCCGCTACCGACGATGCTGCCGTAGGCCGGCCAGGCGTCGCCGGCGCGGAACTCGCGTTCGATCTCGGCCTGCAACTGGTACTCATGGATGCCCGGCCGCGCCAGCCGCATCGCCGCGCGATGCGCGGCCACGCTGAGGTCGGCGGCGACCTGCATCAGCGCGATCTCGTCGCGCGACTTGAACAGGCGCTGCTCATGCAGCAGATGGCCCAGTTCCAGGAACTCGTGCGGCGGCTCCGCGCCATGCCGCATCTGGGCGCGCACCCGATTGACCCAGCCGATCAGCTTGAGGTCGAAATCCACATCGCGGCCGAAGTGGTAGTACACCCGCGAGCGGCCTTCCAGCAGGCCCGGCAGGATCTCGTCGAGGTCCTCGATCGGATACGCATCGTCCATGCCGTAGCGTTCCACCGCGCCGTCCTGGCCTTCCCGCGGACCGTCCCAGGCCTCGCGCTCGGGATCGCGCTCGCGGCAGAACAGCAGCGTCTCGCCGTGCTTGCGGCCCGGCACCAACACCAGCACCGCTTCCGGCTCGGGGAAACCGCACAGGTACCAGAAGTCCGAATCCTGCCGGTACGGGTAATGGGTGTCGTGGCTGCGCACCCGCTCCGGTGCGCTCGGCAACACCAGGATGGCGTGGTCGCCGGCCATGTCCATCAACTGTTTGCGCCGACGCGCGTATTCGCCCGCGCCGATGCCGGTGAGTCGTTTCATCGCTCAGTTCAGGCGTTGCCGATGGCGCGGGCCGAGCACGCAGTCGCTGTGCAGCAGCAGCGCGGCCACGCGCACGAATTCCTCGATCTCGGCCAGCGCGTCCTCGTCCTCGTCGGCGCTGTCGAAATCGTCGGTGCTGGCCTGGGCCAGCCGCGCCAGGTCCTGCAGCGACTCTTCGCCCTCTTCCGACAACGGCGGCTTGGCGCCGGCGGCCAGGCCGAAACCGCCGAGAAAGCCGCGGCACCAGTCGAACAGGGCGTCGGCGCGCTCGGACAGCGGTGCGCCTGCATCGGCCAGCACCAGGTCGAAGGCGAAGTCGCGGTCCTCCAGCTGCGCTGCGCTGGCCTCGCGCAGCCGGTCCAGCACGTCGCCGCGGCGCGGCGTGGCGATGCCGGCATCGGCCAGCACCGCCGCCGGCCACGCCGCCAGGTCGGCGCCGCCGCCGGCCAGCCAGCCGCACAACGCGCCGTGGAGTTCGGCCGCCGACGCGGCCAGGCCCAGTTGCTGGCTGGCTTGGGTGACGTCGTCGGCGCTGGGAAGTTCGATCATGGACGCAAGGCCTGGTGTGCGCTGGCCACGGGAGTCGGGGCCAGCGGCGGAGCGGGTCTGCGCAGTGTAGCAATCCACATGTGCCGCGCTGCTTGTGAAGGCTTCCGGCAGGCGCCTACACTCCACTATCCCTTCCCTGACCGAAGCCCTGTTCCCGCCATGTCGATCGAGCACGTCGCTGCGGGAATTGTCGGCCATGCCGGCATGGACTGGCGTTGGTGCTGGGCCGCCGCCGCCGCGGTACTGGCGGTGGCCACGGTGATCTCCGCGCTGCAGGCGCTGCACTGGCGGCGGCGCATGCAACAGCAGTTGCAGCACCAGCAGCAGCTGCAGCAGCGCGACCGCCACCTGAAACTGGCGCTGTGGGGCTCCGGCGAGCACTTCTGGGATTACGACCTGCAGCAGCGCAAGCTGCGCCGCATGCGCGCCGACGAAGCTGCGCCGCATGCGCAGGAGATCACCATGGTGATCCGCGAGGACGACCCGCTGCGCATCCATCCCGACGACGTGCCGCAGGCCAAGCGCACGCTGCGCGAGCACCTGGAGGGACTGACCCCGGTGTACGTGGCCGAATACCGGGTGGACCTGGCAGGCGACGGCGTGTGGCTGTGGGCGCGGGTGCGCGGCCGCGTGGTCGACTACAGCGCCGACGGCAAGCCGCGCCGGCTCGCCGGCACCGCACGCGACATCACCTCGCACCGCCAAGCCGACCTGGAGCGGCGCATCGCCAGCGAGGTGCTGCGCAGCATGAGCGAAGCGGTCGCGGTGCTGGACGAAGAGTTCCGCTTCATCTCCGTCAACCCGGCCTTCACCCGCATCACCGGCTACAGCGAACGCGAAGTGCTTGGTCAGCCGATCGCGCTGCTCGACCACGCGCCCGAGACCCCGGCGCCGCCGTCGCACGACCACGGCCAGCCCTGGCGCGGCGAAGCCTGGAAGCGGCGCAAGGACGGCCTGGAGATCCTCTGCCACGTGCGCCGCAATACGGTCGTCGATGCCGACCGCCGGCACAGCTTCCACGTGGTGGTGCTGGAAGACATCACCGACCAGAAGCGCGCCGAGCAGGAACTGCGCTACCTGGCCAACTACGACACGCTGACCAGCCTGCCCAACCGCGCGCTGCTGTCCGAACGGCTGGCGCGCGCGATCGTGCGCGCGCGGCGCCAGGGCAGCGCGGTGGCGGTGCTGTTCCTGGACCTGGACCGGTTCAAGGACATCAACGATTCGCTCGGCCATGCGGTCGGCGACCGGGTGCTGCGCGCGGTCGCCGAACGCCTGCAGCAGGCGGCGGGTCCGCAGCACACGGTCGCGCGGCTGGCCGGAGACGAATTCACCGTGGTGGTGGAGGACATCGCCGACCAAGCCGAGGCCGAAGCCGTCGCCGCGCGCGTGCTGGCCGCGTTCGATGCGCCTCTGCAGCTGGAGGATGGTCGCAAAGTGGCGATCTCCTCCTCGCTCGGCATCTCGCTGTTCCCGCAGCATGCGTTGCTGCCCAGCGAACTGCTCAAGCACGCCGACACCGCGATGTACCAGGCCAAGGCCGCCGGGCGCCGCAACGTGCAGGTGTATTCGGCGCGCATGGACCAAGCCACCCGCCACCGCGCCACGCTGGCCAGCACCCTGCGCAAGATCCCGCTCGACCAGGAACTGAAGCTGGTCTACCAGCCGCGCTATTCGCTGCGCGAGCAGCGCGTGGTCGGCGTGGAAGCGCTGCTGCGCTGGCACAGCGCCGATTTCGGCACGGTCTCGCCGAGCCAGTTCATCCCCCTGGCCGAGGAGACCGGGTTGATCCTGGAGATCGGCGAGTGGGTGTTGCGCCAGGCCTGCACCACCCTGCGCGGCTGGCGCGCGCTGGGCCTGACCGAGTTGTGCATGTCGGTCAACGTGTCGGCGATCCAGCTCGAGCGCGGCGACCTGCCGGCGCTGATGGCGCGGATCCTGGACGAGACCGGGGTCCCGGCCGCCAACGTCGAACTGGAACTCACCGAAAGCGTGGTGATGTCGCAGGTCGGCAAGAACGCGGCCACCCTGCACGCCTGCCGCGCCCTTGGCCTGGCCCTGGCGATCGACGACTTCGGCACCGGCTATTCGTCGCTTGCCTACCTGAAGCGCTTGCCGATCAACACCTTGAAGATCGACCAGGAGTTCATCAGCGACCTGACCCGCGATCCGGACGACGAAGCGATCACCAGCACCATCATCGCGATGGGCCACTCGCTGGCGCTGAACGTGGTCGCCGAAGGCGTGGAGCAGCCCGACCAGCTGGCGTTCCTGCGCCAGCACGGCTGCGACGAGATCCAGGGCCACCTGGTCGCGCCGGCGCTGGAACCGGACGCCTGCCTGCAGTTGCTGCGGCAGCCGTTGCTGCTGCCCGCCTGAGCGGCGGCCGTCGCGCCGCCCGGCCGCGTCTTGACCGCCACTCCGGCGCATGCCTATCGTGGGCGCCATGGATAGCCCCGACGCCATCGCCCAGCTCCGCACCCTCGCCGCACGCGTGGAAACGCTGGTCGAGCGCTGCCAGCGCCTCACCGACGAAAACCGCAGCCTGCGCCAGCAGCAGGAGCAGTTGATCGGCGAGCGCTCGCAGCTGCTGACCAAGAACGAGCAGGCGCGCTCGCGGGTCGAAGCGATGATCACCCGGCTCAAGTCGCTGGAGCAGCACACGTGAGCGAACCGGTCAGCGTCCGCATCCTGGACCGCGAATACACCGTCGGCGTCGAAGCCGAGGAACGCGACAGTCTGCTCGCCGCCGCGCGCCTGCTCGACGCGAAGATGCGCGAGGTGCGCGGCAGCAACCGCATGGCCGCGGTGGACCGGGTCGCGGTGCTGGCCGCCTTGAACCTGGCGCACGAACTGCAGCAACTGCGCGACGAGCAGGCGCGGCGCGATCATGAGATGGCACGCACGCTCGCCGATCTCAATCGCCGCCTCGACGGCGTGGTCGATACGGCGCGTTGATACACCCATCGCATTTCGATCATCAACGTGAATTGCCGCGTACTGCGCGACCGACGAACGGACTAGCCAAGCGCGGCGACAGCGCTATACTTCGGTTGCGTTCTCTGCTGTAAACGACAGCGTGTGCAAACATTCGCCTTGTCCCTTAATTACGACCACGGGATGGCGACGGAATCGGGTGTGCAGGTCCGCCTTGTAGCGGGAAGCCCGATGGTTCCCCAGCTATCCCACTTGAACCCTGGGTTCAAGGTCGTTTCGCACGCATCGTCATGGCGGAGAATGCAATATCCCGGAAACGGCGCCGCAAGGCGCCGTTTCCTTTTGTGCGGCCACCGCAACGCGCGCCTGGGCGCGCTCCCCCTGGGACTGGCGCCCGCCAGGCAGACGCCGCATGCCCTCGCGCGCCCGGAGCGTCGATCGCGCCGACCCCGCTGCCGCCGGGTTCGACGTGCCCACCAGCGGGCGGCCAGGGCGCATCGCCGACGACCTCATGCCCGCGCGGCCCACGGTGTGCCGGCCCGATGCCGCCGCGCCGATCGCCGCCAGCGCAGTCGCCCCGTCAACGCCGCAGTAGTCAGTAAGCGCCAGGGCACCGACAATAACGCGGTCTCTTCCCACGCCTGTCCGATGACTTCCGACCAACGCGACTCACTGCGCCAGCAACTGCGTGCGCGCCGCCGCGCGCTCTCCGCGCCCGCGCGCCTGGCGGCGGCCGATGCGCTGGCGCAGCGGCTGCTGAACTTGCCGTTCGCGCCGCAGCACGGCCACGTCGCCGGCTACTGGGCGATGGACGGGGAGATCGCGCTGCACCGCTGGCAGCTGAGCCTGCCGGCCGGCGTGCAGTACTGCCTGCCGGTGCTCAGCGGCAAGACTCTGCGCTTCGCGCCGTGGCGCCCGGGACAGCCGCTGACCGCCAACCGCTACGGGATTCCCGAACCCGAACTCGCCGCCGCGGCGACGCTGGCGCCCGAGCAGATGGCGCTGGTGGTGGCGCCGCTGGTCGGCTTCGACGCCAGCGGTGGACGCCTGGGCATGGGCGGCGGCTGGTATGATCGCAGCTTCGCGTTCCGCCAGCGGCAAGCGCCTGCGCCCTGGCTGGTCGGCGCCGCGTTCGCGGTGCAACAGGTCGCGGCGCTGCCCGTCGCCGCCTGGGACGTGGCGCTGGACGCGGTCTGCACCGATTCCCTCACCCTCCTGACCGCGACCGATTTCCCCGCATGACCGCACGCAAGCGCTACTGGCTGATGAAGTCCGAACCGGATGTCTTCTCGATCGACGACCTGCAGCGGGTCGGCAGCGAACCCTGGAACGGAGTGCGTAACTACCAGGCGCGCAACTTCATGCGCGACGGCATGCAGGTCGGCGACGGCATCCTGTTCTACCACTCCAACTGCAAGGTGCCGGGCATCGTCGGCGTGGCCACGGTGGCCAGCGCCGCGTATCCGGACGTCACCCAGTTCGACCCCGAATCCGACTACCACGACCCCAAGGCCACCCGCGAACAGCCGCGCTGGTACCTGGTGGACGTGGCATTCGAGCGCAAGCTCGCGCGCACCATCGCGCTGGACGAGATCAAGCAGCACAGCGATGCGCTCGGCGAAGGCTTTGCGCTGACCGCGCGCGGCAACCGCCTGTCGGTGTTCCCGGTCACCGCCGCGCAGTGGAAGTTGCTGTTGGCGCTCGAGTAGCCGGAATGGAGTATTGGGGATTCGTCCCCGGCCCTGCCCGCCTGCCACGTTTCACGAATCCCGCTTTTCAACAGCCGAATGGCTGACCATCCCCAATCCCGAGTCCAAACCCATGTCCGAAAGCAAACGCCTGGCCGCCGAAAAAGCCATCGAATACGTCGAAGACGGCATGATCGTCGGCGTCGGCACCGGCTCCACGGTGGCGTATTTCATCGACGCGCTGGGCCGCATCGGCCACCGCATCAAGGGCGCGGTCTCCAGCTCCGAGCAGAGCAGCGCGCGCCTGCGCCAGCACGGCATCGAGGTGCTTGAACTGAACCATACCGGCAACCTGTCGCTGTACGTGGATGGCGCCGACGAGTGCGATCCGAACCGCTGCCTGATCAAGGGCGGCGGCGCCGCACTGACCCGCGAGAAGATCATCGCCGAGGCCAGCGAACGCTTCGTGTGCATCATCGACCCGAGCAAGCAGGTACGCACGCTGGGCGCCTTCCCGCTGCCGATCGAGGTGATCCCGATGGCGCGCAGCCTGGTCGCGCGCGAGATCCTGGCCCGCACCGGCGGCCAGCCGGTATGGCGCGACGGCGTGGTCACCGACAACGGCAACGTGGTCCTGGACGTGCACCACCTGGCCATCACCGACCCGGTGGCCCTGGAGCGCGACCTCAACCAGATCCCCGGCGTGGTCTGTGTCGGCCTGTTCGCGCGCCGCCCTGCCGACGTGGTGATTGTCGGTGGCGAGCCGCCGCGCGTCCTTTGACGCGCGCGGGATCGGGGATAACCAGGCTTCGGCAGGCCATCCCCAATCCCGGCTCTCTTGACTCCCCACGCACCATGCAACAAGGTGCGCGCTATCCCATCTTTTTCGGCAACGTCATGTCCCTGTTCCGCGCCCTGTTCGTCCTCGTCCTGCTGTCCCTCAACGGCTGCGCCAGCGCCGGCAGCGACTGGGTGGAACTGGCCGGGCACCGTTACCAGGTCGAGCTGGCCCAGGACGACGCGACCCGCGCGCGCGGCCTGATGTTCCGCGACCAGATGGACGCCGACCACGGCATGCTGTTCATCCACGACCGCGAGGAGCCACAGGCGTACTGGATGAAGAACACCAAGATCGCGTTGGACATCCTGTACTTCGACAGCAAGCGCAAGCTGGTGGCGCAGCAGCGCGACGTGCCGCCGTGCTCGGCGGGCAACGCTTGTCCGCCGTATCCCAGCAACGCACCGGCGCGCTACGTGCTGGAACTCAACGCCGGCCAGGCCGCGCAAATCCAGTTGCAGGACGGCACCGAACTGAGCTTCGGCCCGGGCGTCCCCAAGGCCCGCTGAGCCACGCCGGCATCGGGAAAAGCGCCGCCGCTGTCGCGCTGAACCCGACACCGCTGTCAGGAACCGCCGGACTTGATCGCGTCGCACTTTGCGGCCAGTCTTGGGCAATGGCGGACCGACTGACATTGCCGAGCTGGAATACCCTGGCCGCGCTCGACGACGATGCGCTGCCGCTGCTGGCCACCGCGCTGCTGATCGCCCGCGACGAGTATCCGCAACTGGATGCCGGGCACTACGACACGCTGGCGCAGAACCACGCCGAACACCTGCGCCACGAGGTGGCGATGATCGAGCCGTGGCCGCTAAAGATGGCCGCGATCAACCGCCACCTGTTCGAAGAACTCGGCTACAGCGGTAACCACGACGAATACTACGACCCGCGCAACAGCTACATGAACGAGGTGTTCGAGCGCCGCCTGGGCAATCCGATCTCGCTGGCGCTGGTGCAGATGGAAGTGGCGCGGCGGCTGGCCATCCCGCTCGACGGGGTGTCCTTCCCCGGCCACTTCCTGGTGCGCCTGCCGGTGGACGACGGCCTGCTGGTGATGGACCCGTTCAACGGCGGCCGCCCGCTGGCGGTGGAAGAACTGCGCGAGCGCGCGCGTCCGCACCTGGGCGGCGAGACTCCGGACGACCGCGCATTGCTGCAGATCCTGGATCCGGCGCCGCACCGCGCGATCCTGACCCGGGTGCTGCGCAACCTGCACGGCGTCTATGCCGAACGCGACGAATGGGACCGCGCCGCACGCAGCGCCGACCGCGTGCTCAAGCTGATGCCCGACCAACCAGAAGCCCTGCGCGATCGCGGCCTGGCCTACCTGCAGATGGACTACGTGCCCGGCGCGCGCCGCGACCTGGGCCGCTACCTGCAACTGAACCCCGAAGCCAGCGACGTGCTGCCGATCCGCGAACGCCTGGTGGAACTGAGCGCGCGGGCGCAGCGGATGCATTGAGGACTCGGGACGATGTCCCGGGGTAAATCGATGTCAAGCGATTTGAGGCAAAAAGAGCCGACTTTTTAAAAAAGCGGCCCTTTTTTGCAGCTGTGTCGCAGCCGCTTTTCTGTGGGAGGGGCTTCAGCCCCGACGCCTTACCGATAACGCGTCGGGACTGAAGCCCCTCACATAGAAAAGCGCAGATGCGCCGAACTTGCGAAAGTCCCGAGTCCCGAGTCCCGAAATCACTCCATCTCCACCATCTCGAAATCGTCCTTGGTCACGCCGCAGTCCGGGCAGGTCCAGGTGTCGGGCACGTCTTCCCAGCGGGTGCCAGGAGCGATGCCTTCTTCAGGCAGACCGTCGATTTCCCTGTAGATGAAGCCGCAGACGACACACATCCAGGCGCGGTAGGTGGTGGTAGTGGCGTCGCTCATTGGATAATCGCAAGTCTACGGGCCGAACGGGACGGCATTGTCCCACCCTCGCCCGCGCACCGGAAGGCTCATCCATGCATGCATCATCCCCGCCCCGCGGCGTCTACCTGATCACACCAGACGAGGCCGACGGCGAACGCCTGCTGGCGCGCGTGGCGGCGCTGCTCGGCCACGGCCCGACCTGGCTGCAGTACCGCAACAAACGCGCCGACACGGCGCAGCGCCTGGCCCAGGCGACGGCGCTGCAGGCGCTGTGCACGCAGGCTGGAGTGCCGCTGATCGTCAACGACGACGTGGCCCTGGCACAGGCGGTCGGCGCCGCCGGCGTGCACCTGGGCGAGGACGACGACGACCTGGCCGCCGCGCGCGCGACGCTCGGTGCCGGCGCGCTGATCGGGGCCTCGTGCTACGACGACCTCGCGCTGGCCCGCGCCGCCGCCGCGGCCGGCGCCAGCTATGTCGCCTTCGGCGCGTTCTTCCCCACGCGCAGCAAAGTCACCACGCGCCGCGCCGATCCCGGCCTGCTGCGCGACGCCGCGGCGTTGGGATTGCCGCGGGTAGCGATCGGCGGGGTGAGCCCCGACAACGGCCGCGCCCTGGTCGCCGCCGGCGCCGACCTGCTGGCGGTGATCAGCGGCGTGTTCGACGCCGACGATCCGCGCGCGGCCTTGGCCGCGTACCGCGCCTGCTTCGACTGAAACACGGCCGCGGCGCGGGTATCGAATGCGCCGATGGCCGTGCGCGCTCATGGCACGTGCGGGCGGCAGCCGCGACAATAGGCGGCATCACTTCGCGCCCGGCCCACCGGCCCGGCCAGCTCGCCAAGGATGTCCACCCATGAACCACTCCCGCTCGCATGCCCTCTTCGCCCAGGCGCAGGCGCTGATCCCCGGCGGCGTCAACTCGCCGGTCCGCGCCTTCAAATCGGTGGGCGGCGAACCGTTCTTCGTGCAACGCGCCGACGGCCCCTACCTGTACGACGTGGACGGCAACCGCTACATCGACTACGTCGGCTCGTGGGGGCCGATGATCGCCGGACACAACCACCCTGCGGTGCGCGAGGCGGTGCAGCGCGCGATCGGCGACGGCCTGTCGTTCGGCGCGCCATGCGCGGCCGAGGTGACGATGGCGCAGACCATCACCCGCCTGGTGCCCTCGTGCGAGATGGTGCGCATGGTCAACTCCGGCACCGAGGCCACGCTGTCGGCGGTGCGCCTGGCGCGCGGCGCCACCGGGCGCAGCCGCATCGTCAAGTTCGAGGGCTGCTACCACGGCCACGGCGACTCGTTCCTGGTCAAGGCCGGCAGCGGCATGCTGACCCTGGGCGTGCCGACCTCGCCTGGCGTACCGGCGGGCCTGAGCGAACTCACCGCCACGCTGAGCTACAACGACTTCGACGGCGCCACCGCCCTGTTCGACGCGATCGGCAGCGAGATCGCCGCGGTCATCATCGAGCCGGTGGTCGGCAACGCCAACTGCATCGCGCCGCGCGAGGGCTATCTGCAGCACTTGCGCGCGCTGTGCACGCGGCACGGCACGCTGCTGATCTTCGACGAGGTGATGACCGGCTTCCGTGTCGCCTTGGGCGGCGCGCAGGCGCACTACGGCGTGGTGCCGGACCTGACCACCTTCGGCAAGATCATCGGCGGCGGCATGCCGGTCGGCGCCTACGGCGGCCGCGCCGACCTGATGCGGCAGATCGCCCCGTCCGGGCCGATCTACCAGGCCGGCACGCTCAGCGGCAATCCGGTGGCAATGGCCGCCGGCCTGGCGATGCTGGAACTGGTGCAGGCGCCGGGTTTTCATCAGCGCCTGGACGCGGCCGCCGCCGCACTATGCGCCGGGCTGGAGCAGGCCGCCGCCGCCGCCGGCGTGAGGGTCACCACCAACCAGGTAGGGGCGATGTTCGGGCTGTTCTTCACCACCGAGAAGGTGGAGACCTACGCCCAGGCCACCGCCTGCGACACCGCCGCGTTCAACCGCTTCTTCCACGCCATGCTGGAGCGCGGCGTGTTCCTGGCGCCGTCGGCGTACGAAGCAGGCTTCCTCTCCAGCGCCCACGACCAGGGCGTGCTGGACGCCACGCTGGCCGCGGCGCGCGAGGCGTTTGCGGTGGTCGCCGCCGGCTGAACGGCACTGGCAACCGGTCGCGGCTTTGCTTGTGTCGCGGCCGTATCATACGTTCGACATGCACGGCCAACGGATGGCAGCAGGGCTGGGCCTCTGGAATCGGCACGCCACACGCGTTTTCCGCGATCTGCGCGGCACGCCGGCACGCGTCCGGCTCCGTACCGTCACCCGAGCCGCCAGAGGGCGCGAAGGCGACCGCTGCAGACATCCATGGCGACATGCTCAAGCCTGTCACGCTGTTGAATCCGCGCGCGCGTGGCCGCGGTGCCTCGCGACGCCTAGCTGCAGCACCTGGACCGCGCCGCCGAGTTGCCGCTGACCCTGCTGCTGGCGCCGCCCGGTTTCGGCAAGACCACCTTGCTCGAGCAATGAGCGCGGCGAGGTCGTGCTCGCGCGGCTGTCGCTGGACGAGGACGACACCGATCCCGGGCGCTGCCTCGCCTACCTGGCGCTGACCGCACGGGGCGCCGGGATCGAACTCGGCGCATCGCTGCAGGCCGCACTCGAACAGCAGAGTCAGAATCCGGAGGTGGCATTCACCCTGCCCGTGCTGATCCGCGTGATCCGTCGCGCGCCGCGGCGCCTGCTGCTCATCCTCGACGACCTATACGACCGCGCCCATGCCTCACGGCCTGCGCCGCCGCGACGGCGGCGCAGGCCGTGTGCGGCGGGTAAGTCGCGATGGAGCGGGTAAGCACGCGGCTGGCGCTATGCAGCGCCATCGGCACGGTGCGGCACGGCGCGAGGGGGGTGCTTCGCTGGCGGACGGACCCTCACCCCACCTCCTCTCCTGTGGGGAGAGGGGCTCGAGCGCAAGTGCCGCGGCGCAGGGGAGTGGCCGCCGCAACCGCGGGGACTGGGTTACTCTCGGCGGCCGATGCTCCGGACCCGACCCATATTCCAGCCTTACCGCTGCATACAGCGCCAGACGCGGTGGCCGCCTTGATCCATCCACGCCCGAAATTGCTGCTGCTCGACTTCGATGGCGTGCTGGCAGCCTACGCGCGCTTGGCACGCCTCGCGCACCTGGCCGCCCACTGCGGCTGCGATTGCGAGCGCGTGCGGCAAGTGTTGTTCGCCTCCGGACTGGAAACCGCCTACGACAGCGGCGATATCGCCACCGCCGACTATCTGCAACGACTGGGCGAAGGCCTGGGCGCGCACGTGAGCGAAGCCGACTGGATCGCCGCACGCGTGGCCGGCAGCCGCGGCGATCCCGGCGCGATCGAACGCGTACTGGCGCTGGCCGACAGGATCGACATCGGCGTGCTGACCAACAACGGCGCACTGATGGCGCAGGCGATCGCGCAGATCGTGCCGGCGCTGTTCCCACTGCTGCACGGACGCGTGCTGTGCAGCGGCGTACTCGGCGGACGCAAGCCGCAGGCCGAGGTCTACCGCCGCGCACTCGACCATTTCGGCATCGCCCCGCGCCACGCCCTGTTCATCGACGACCTGTTCGTCAACGTGCGCGGCGCCCGCGCGATCGGCCTGCCCGCCGAAACCGCCAGCGGCGCCCGCGCCCTGCGCCGCGCACTTGCGCGGCACGGGCTGACGTAAGCACCGCGCCTACAACCAACAGATCCGCTGTTGCTGAACTGTTACGACGATTGCAGCTATTGCTATTGCTGTTGCTGTTGCTGTTGCTGTTGCTGTTGCTGTTGCTCAGATTTTGATCTTGGCTTTTCGGGGCCCCCATAGAGCGCGGCGAGGTGGGCGGGTACAACCCCGCAGGGGCGCCACGCAGGATGCGTGGTGTTTTCCGCTGGCACATGGATGTGCCATCGGAAAATTCCTGTCCACCTCGCGCACCCGGAGCGCAGCGGAGGACGCGCGTCTGGGGTGTGCTTGACCAGCCATTCGGCTGTGGTGAAGCGCTTCTTTTGGTTACTTTGATCAGCCTTCGGCTGCTGTGAAGCACTTCTTTGCACAAGCGAAGAAAAGTGACTCGCGCAACGCGCGAAAGCTTCTCAACGCTTCCCGACATACTCCCGCAACGCCACCCGCAACCGCTTCAACCCCTCAGCCACTTCCTCATCCGTGATATTCAACGACGGCACGAAACGCAACACATCCGGCCCGGCCTGCAACGTCAACAATCCATGCGCAGCGGCGTGATCGAGGATCATCCCCGCCTGCCCCGCATGCGCCTGATTCAGCACCGCACCCAGCATCAGGCCACGCCCACGCACCTGCGAAAACAGCGCGAACTCATCGTTGAGCGCGGCCAGTCCCTGGCGCAGCGCCGCCGCCTGCCGCGACACGTTCGCCGCGATCGGCGCCGATGCCAACTTGCGCAGCGCCACCCGCGCCACCGCCGCTGCCAGCGGATTGCCGCCGAAGGTACTGCCATGCGCGCCGAACTGCATCGTCTCGGCGACCTTCGGCCCGGCCAGCAGCGCGCCGATCGGAAAACCGCCGCCCAGCGCCTTGGCCAGCGTCACGATGTCCGGCGTCACCTCGTCCTGCCAGTGCGCGAACAGCGTGCCGGTGCGGCCCATGCCGCACTGGATCTCGTCCAGCAGCAACAGCGCGCCATGGTGGTCGCACAGCGCGCGCACCCGCGCCAGGAAGCCCGGCGCGGCCGGCATCACCCCGCCCTCGCCCTGCACCGGCTCGAGCACCACCGCGGCCACGTCGCCAGCCGCCATCGCGGTTTCCAGCTGCACGATGTCGTTGAAATCCACATAGCGGAAACCGCCCGGCAACGGCTCGTAGCCTTCCTGGTACTTCGGCTGCGCGGTAGCGGTGACCGCGGCCAGGGTGCGGCCATGGAAACTGCCGCGAAACGTGACGATGACCCGCCGGTCCGGCGCGCGGCCCTGGCTGGCCGCCCACTTGCGCACCAGTTTGATCGCCGCCTCGTTGGCCTCGCTGCCGGAGTTGCACAGGAACGCCCTGCGCGCGAAGCGCGAGGCGCCGACCAGTTCCTCGGCCAGGCGCAGCGGCGGCTCGCTGTAGAACACATTGCTGGTGTGCCACAGCTTGCCGGCCTGCTCGATCAGCGCCGCGGTCAGGTCCGGATCGTTGTGGCCTAGCCCGCACACGGCGATGCCGGCGGACAGGTCGATGTAGTCGCGGCCTTCGCTGTCCCACACCTTGGCACCCTGGCCGCGCTCCAGCACCAGCTGGCGCGGGCGGTAGATCGGCAGGTAGTAGTGCTGGCCGAGGGCGAGCAGGTCCGCGGCGGAGGAAGCGGTCATCGAAGGGATTCCTGGGGAGACAGCGCACGAGTATAAGACCGCTGCGCGACAAGCCGCGCGCCTCTCAGGCGCTGCGCGACGGCCGCGGCAAACGGCGGGGTTGCTTCTGTTGGATGTCGCCGGCCTCACCCACTACGAGCGCGTGCGCTCACCCGCAGGCGGGGCGCCGCAAACGACGCGTACCGCGACTGCGCAACACGCGTCGGTTCAGCCGAAAACAGGCCGCCGCGCGCCGTGCATCCGGCGCGCGGCGGCAGCGAATCACCACACGCCGGTGTTCGGCATCGACGCCCACGGCTCGGCCGGGGCCAGCGCCTCGCCCTTCTGCAGCAGTTCGATCGAGATCAGGTCCGGGCTGCGCACGAAGGCCATGCGCCCGTCGCGCGGCGGACGGTTGATGACGACGCCCTGCGCCTGCAGGTGCGCGCACAACGCGTAGATGTCGTCGACCTCGAACGCCAGGTGGCCGAAGTTGCGCGCGCTGCCGTACTCCTCCTCCGAGTCCCAGTTGTAGGTCAGCTCGACTTCGGCCTGCGGGTTCTCAGGCGCGCCGAAATACACCAGGGTGAACTTGCCGGCTTCGTTGTCGATGCGCCGGGTCTCGCTCAGGCCCAGGCCTTCGGTGAAGAAGGTGCTGGTCTTCTGCAGATCGTGGACGCGGATCATGGCATGCAGGTATTTCATCGCGACAACTCCAATGGATGGGGGAAACGGGCAGGACCGCCGCGCCTTGCGGCCGCTGCCGCCAGAGCGCGCGACAGCGAAGTCCTTGCACAGGCGCACAGGCGCACAGGCGCACAGGGTAGCGCCCACGGCGTGCAGACGCGGACAAGCCGCGCACGCGGCCGTGTGCACGGCGCCACTCAGCGGAAGTAGCAGGCCTTCAACGGCAGCGTGGCCGCGCCGACCGCGCTGGCATCGGCCATCGCCGCCGCCGGCAGCAACACCGGCAGTGGCCGCGCCTGGCCGCGGCGCGGCGGGTCGTCGATGCACAGTCGCGGGATCAGGCGCAGCGCCAGGTCGCGCGGCAGGCGCCCGCCGAACACCACCGCCTGCGGATCGAACACGGCGCTGATCGCCGAGACGATCAACGACAGGCCGGGCACCGCGCGCGCGATCCAGCGCTCGATGGCCGGCCAGGCCGGATCGTAGGCGGCCACCAGCGCGCTGACGTCGGCCAGCATCACCCCGTCCTCGATCAGCATCTGCCGCAACAGTTCCAGCGTGGCACACTCCAGGCCCTGCCCCAGCAACATGCCGGCGAACTCGCCGGCGTTGCCGTGCGCGCCGCGCAGGCAGGTGCCGTCGATCACCATGCCGCCACCGAGGCCGTAGCTGAAATACAGGTAGGCGAAATCGCGGTACTGGCGGCCGACCCCGAGCAGGCTCTCGCCGACCGCGGCGACGCTGCCGTCGTTGTCGACCCAGACCGGCAGGCCCAGCGTTTCGGCCAGCCAGTCGCCGATCGCCAGTTCGCCCAGCGCGCGCAGCGGCTCGGGCGGATTCATGCGCTTGACGCCGTCGACGAAGAACCCGGTCATCGCCACGCCGGCGCCCAGCCGCGGCCCGAGTCCGCGTCCGGCCGCGGCCAGCAACCCCGCGTCGGCCTCACGCAGCTGCGCCAGCAACGCCGCCGGCTCGGTGGAGCGCAGCCGATGCTCGGCACTGGCACGGACCTGCCCGCTGAAGTCCAGCAGCGCCAGCGACAACGCGTCGGTGGCGATCGAATAGCCGACGGTATGGCCGTGGGCAGGATTGAGCGCGATCGCCGCACCGGGCTTGCCGCGGCCGCCGTGCGCCAGCGAGCCGCCAATCAGCACCAGCGCGCGCTCGGCCAGGCCATCGATCAGCCGCACCGCCGACTGCACGGTCAGCCCGGTGATGCGGCTGAGGTCGGCACGGGTGACGGTGCCGAACAGGCGCAGGCTGTCGAGCATGCGCCGCTCGTTGTCGCTGAGATCGGCATGCGTGGCATGGACGGTGCGGGAAGCGTGCGGCAGCGAGACGGCGACGGAAGCTGGCATGAGCGAGGGTGGACGGACGATCGGAAAAGCATATCGAGCCATGGTGAAATATTTAATTCACCTTTAGTTAGTGCGTTCCAGGCCATGCCTCATCGACATCATGGGCGCGTGCAGTGGCCGACGGCCATCGTGAACCGCAGCACTCCCGCCGCGGCACGTCGCGTACCCGGCCGCACATCCTGCACAGCAACACGGTGATTTGCCACGACCGCTGCAGCGAGAATTTCCGCACTGCAGACAGGCTCGGGGCTGGAGTCCTCCTTCAGGCAACCGCCGCACCGAACGCAGCGTCGCCGCAGCGGCCGGCGCTCCGCAGCGCCCACTCAGTCCAGGAACAGATCCGGCAACAACGGCTGCGTCGGATCCAGTGCGTAGCCGGACAGGTCGATCACGCCGGCCGCGGCCAGCACCTCGTCGTCGATCAGGAACTGGCCGTGGAATCCGGCCGCGGTGCGGGTCAGCACCGCATGCGCCGCATCGGCCATGATCTGCGGACGCCGGCCGTTGCCTGCAGAGACGCCCGGAATCATGTTCAGCGCTTCGGTGGCGATCAGCGTGCGCGGCCACAGCGCATTGACCGCCACACCCTGCGGGCCGAATTCGCCGGCCAGGCCCAGGGTCACGAAGCTCATGCCCATCTTCGCCAGCGTGTAGCCGGTATGCGGCGCCCACCATTTCGGATCCAGCGACGGCGGCGGCGCCAGGGTCAGGATGTGCGGATTGGCGCTACGCAGCAGGTGCGGCAGGCAGGCCTGCGCGCACAGGAAACTGCCGCGCGCATTGACCTGCTGCATCAGGTCGAAACGTTTCATCGGCGTGTCCAGCGCGCCGCGCAGCCAGATCGCGCTGGCGTTGTTGACCAGGATATCGATGCCGCCGAACGCATCGACCGTCGCCGCCACCGCCGCACGCACCTGTTCTTCCTCGCGGATGTCGCACTTCAACGCCAGCGCGCGGCCGCCGGCCGCCTCGACCGCCGCCGCGGCGCTATGGATGGTGCCGGGCAACTTCGGATTGGGCACCGCCGACTTGGCCGCGATCGCCACATTGGCGCCATCGCGCGCCGCGCGCAGCGCGATCGCCAGGCCAATGCCGCGCGAGGCGCCGGTGATGAACAGGGTTTTGCCGGTTAGGTTCACGGGAATAGGACTCAGGACGGGACTGGGGACTGGGGACCGGGGACCGGGGACCGGGGACCGGGGACCGGGGACCGGCAAGAGCTTAGCGCTATCCGTCGAAACCCTCGCAAATCCGCTTTCCCCGGTCCCCAGTCCCGGCACTCAGGGCTTCGGTCCCTGCCCCTCGTTGTCTTCCCACTTGAGCAGACGCCGGGTGACGAAGCGGTACACCGGCTTGCCGGTGGCGAACCACAGTGCGCGCACCCAGGAGTGGCGCTTGAGCAGGCGCAGTTCGACCGGGGTCAGCGCGTGCCGGCAATACATGCGCTTGTGCTTGAGCAGGTGGCGCAGGTCCTCGCGCGCCAGCAGCCGCATCCAGCGCGAACGCGGCGCGCCACGCACCGCCAGCTGGAAGTCGATCAGCGCCGGGCTGCCGTCTTCCAGCACCAGCCAGTTGGCTTCCTTGGCCAGATCGTTGTGCGCCACGCCACGCCGGTGCACCTGCTGCAACAGGCGCCGCGCGGCGCGGAAGTAGGCCAGATCGCCGCGCGGCGGGCGCTGGTACATCGCATCCCCGGCCAGGTAGCTGCGGTCCAGGAAGGTGCCGTCCCAGTCGCGCAGCTGCGGCGTCGCCGCCATGCCGGCCAGCTGCCGCAACGCCAGCGCCTCGCGCCGCGCCAGCCACCAGGCCGGCAGGCGCAGCCACCACGGCGCGGCGGTCAGGTCGCGGCGCACGAACACGCGCTCACCGCAGCCGTCTGCCTCGCGCACCAGCAGGATGCGGCCGAAGCTGTCGGACTTGAGGATCTGGGTGGAAGCGGCCGGTGCGCGGGTCATCCGCCCAGTCTAAGCGGAACGCCATCCGCACCCACTTATAATCTGAGCATGAATGCATCATGGATCGACGCCACGCTGGAGTGGGTCGCAACGCATCCCGTCCTGGCCGGCGCGGTCATCTTCGCGATCGCGTTCTGCGACGCAGTCATCGTGCTGGGCACCATCGTGCCGGCGCTGCCGCTGCTGTTCGCGATCGGCGTGCTGATCGGCCTGGGCCAGATCTCCGGTCCCTACGCCGTGGCCAGCGCCACGCTCGGCGCGCTGGCCGGCGACGCGCTCAGCTACTGGGTCGGCCACCGCTGGGGCCACCAGCTGCGCAACTACTGGCCGTTCCGGCGCTACCCGCAGCTGCTCGACCGCGGCGAGACGATGTTCCGCCGCAATGCGTTCAAGAGCATCCTGGTGGCGCGCTACGTCGGCGCGATCCGCCCGTTCGTGCCGGCCGTGGCGGGGATGATGAAGATGCCGCTGCGCCGCTATTTCGTCGCCAGCAGCGTCGCCGCGGTGACCTGGGCGCTGCTGTTCCTAGGGCCGGGCTGGCTGCTCGGCCAGGCCTACGACGCGGTCGCCGCGGTCGCCGGGCGCCTGTTCCTGGTGCTGGGCCTGCTGGTGCTGGCGCTGGGCCTGGTCTGGGCGATCGTGTTGTACGGCTACCGCTGGTCGGCCGGGCACATGGACGCGCTGCTGGCGCGCGGCCTGGACTGGTCGCGCCGGCACCCGGTGCTGGGCCGCTACTCGATCGCGGTGTTCGACCCGCAGCGGCGCGAGTCGGTACCGCTGGCGATGCTGGCGGTGATGCTGCTGGCGCTGGGCTGGTGCTGGTTCGCGCTGCTGATGGTGGTGGTCGGCCACGGCGAACCGCTGCAGCTGGACCTGGCGGTGCACGACCTGATGCTGGCGCTGCGCAACCCGCTGGCCGACTACCCGATGACCGCGCTGGCCTCGCTCGGCGACTGGCAGGTGCTGGTGCCGGCCACCGCGCTAGGCCTGGGCTACCTGGTCTGGCGCCGGCGCTGGATGGCCGCGGCGCACTGGCTGGCGGCGCTGGCCTTCGGCCTGGCCCTGACCAAGCTGCTCGGCACCACCGTGCACGTGGTGCGCCCGCCGGCGGCCAGCAGCGGCTTCGGCTTCCCGTCGGTGGCGGTGACCATGGCCACCATCAGCTTCGGCTTCTTCGCGGTGCTGATCGCGCGCGAGCTGCCCGGGCGCTCGCGGGTGTGGCCGTACCTGCTGTCGGGCGTGGTGGTGACCCTGATCGGCTTCGCCCGCCTGTACCTGGGCGCGCACTGGCTCAGCGACGTGATCGGCGGCATGTTGTTCGGCATCTTCTGGCTGCTGGTGCTGGGCATCGCCTACCGCCGCCGTTTCAACCGCGCGTTCTGGATGAAGCCGCTGGGCTGGCTGTTCTATGGCGGCTTCGTCGCCGCGGCGCTGTGGTACGCGCCGCGCGATCTGGAGCGCAAGCTGGCCAAGTTCGAACCGCCGCCACCGCTGCTGATGGAGCTGTCGGCGAGCGCCTGGTGGCAGGACGACTGGCGGCGGCTACCGTCGCGGCGCAACGAATTCGACGACGACCAGCGCTGGCCGCTGGACCTGCAGGTGGCCGGACCGCTAGCACCGCTGCAGCGCCAGCTCGAAGCCGCCGGCTGGCGCGTGCAGACCCAGGCCGGCTGGCAACAGGCGCTGCAACTGCTCGACTACAAGGCCCAGGCCGAACAGGTCCCGGTGCTGCCGGCGACGCTGGACACGCAGGTGGAATCGCTGCTGATGCTGCGCAGCGGCCCACGCCCCGGCGAACTGTACGCACTGCGCCTGTGGCCGGCGTCGGCGCGGCTGCAACCGGGCGACGTGCCGCTGTGGCTGGGCAGCGCGCAGAGCCTGCGCTACGAACGCCACGTCAACCTGATCGGCCTGTGGCGCCCGCTGCGCGGTGCCGATCCGGCACTCAACGCGGTCACCGATGCGCTGCACGCCCTGCGCACGCGCAGGGACATGCATCGTCCCTCGGAGGTGCCGGTGCTGCTGGTGCGCAGCGAGGGCGAGGCCGCCGCCGAAGCTCGGTAACGCATCCGATTCAGCGGTCTACCACAGCATCATTGTGTAGCGAAGCAATGATGGATCGTGCGTTGAGGCAACCGCAATGGCAGCGTTGCCACGGACCCGCGGCCGTGAGCGAAGGCTCCCGCGACTCACGATCCTCAGGGTATCCACCCCAACAACGTCTCCAGCCGCGCGTGCGGATCGTCCTCCTGCAGCAGCGCCAGGCGCTGGCGCTCGTCCAGCGGCAGCAGTTCGGCCAGGCGCCAGCCGACCCAGGCGGCCTGGTCGAGCAGGCGCGGGCCGGCCACCGGAAACACCTCGGCGGCCTGGTCGAGGATGCTGCCCAGCACGATCGACAACAGCGCGTGCTGCGGTTGCAACTCGTCGTCCTCGTCCGGCTCGCGCCAGTGCACCTCGGCGACCACCAAGCCGTTGTCGCGGACACGGCTGCGCAGCACGTGGAAGCGGCGTTCGCCACGCACGCTCAGCACCAGCACGCCGTCGGCGCCGACGTCGAAATCGACGATGCGCGCCTCGGTACCGTATGCGGCCGGCAGCGCCGGTGCGCCGGTTTCGCTGCCTTCCAGGATCAAGCACACACCGAAGCCGCCGCCGCTGCGGCCGCACTCGCGCACCAGGTCCAGGTAGCGGCGTTCGAACACGCGCAGCTTGATCAACGCCCCTGGCAGCAGCACCGCATGCAGGGGGAACAGCGGCAGTGTGCTGCGCTCGTCTTCGCTCATGCGCGCGCTCCGCATTGCGTCATCGCGTTCATTGCAGTGCCGCCAGGAAGCGCCGTGGCGCTCCGTCGAAGCCGCCGTTGGACATGAACACCACATGGTCGCCGGCACGCGCCTGCGCCTGCAGCGCCGCCAGCAGCGCGTCCACGTCCGCCGCGGCACGGGCGTGGCCGCGCACCGCGGCGATCACCTTGCCCGCATCCCAGGCCAGCTCCGGCCGCTGCAGGAACACCACCGCATCGGCGGCGTCCAGCGCCGGTGCCAGCGCGTCGGCATGCGCGCCCAGGCGCATCGAATTGCTGCGCGGCTCCATCGCCACCACGATGCGCGCCGTACCGACCCTGGCGCGCAGGCCCTGCAGAGTGGTGCGGATCGCAGTGGGGTGATGCGCGAAGTCGTCGTACACGGTGATGCCCTGCGCCTGGCCGAGCACTTCCAGGCGCCGCTTGACGCTGCGGAACTGCGCCAGCGCCGGCATCACCTGCGCCGGCGCCACGCCGACCGCGTGCGCCGCGGCCAGCGCCGCCAGCGCGTTCATCACGTTGTGCCGGCCGAGCAGCGGCCAGCGCACTTCGCCCAGTTCCTGGCCGTGATGCAGCACCGCGAAATGGCTACCGTCGGCCGCCAGCGCGCGCGCGCTCCATTCGAACGCAGGATCGAAGCCGAAGCGCTCCACCGGGGTCCAGCAGCCCATCGCCAGCACCTCGTGCAGATGCGCGTCTTCACCGTTGACGATCAGCCGCCCGCGCCGCGGCACGGTACGGACCAGGTGATGGAACTGGCGCTGGATCGCGACCACATCGGGGAAGATATCGGCGTGGTCGTATTCGAGATTGTTGAGGATCGCCACCAGCGGCCGGTAGTGCACGAACTTGCTGCGCTTGTCGAAGAACGCGGTGTCGTACTCGTCGGCTTCGACCACGAACAGCGGCCGCTCGGCCGCGCTCGCGGCGTCCTGCGCAGCAGCGCCGCCAGCGACCGCCGGTGCAGCGCCGCGCGCGCCACCGGCGGCGGACGCCTTGCCGCCCAGACGTGCGGACACGCCGAAATCCTCGGCCACGCCACCGATCAGGAAGCCCGGCTCGCGACCGGCCGCCTGCAACAGCCAGGTCAGGATGCTCGTCGTGGTGGTCTTGCCATGGGTGCCGGCCACCGCCAGCGTGTCGCGCCCGGGCAGCACCCGCTCGCTCAGCCACTGCGCGCCGGAGGTGTAGGCACGGCCGGCATCCAGCACCGCCTCGACCGCGGCATTGCCACGCGACAGCGCGTTGCCGACGATCACCTGCGCACAGTCGGCGCCAATGTGTTCGGGCAGATAGCCCTGCTGCAGCGCGATGCCGAGGTGTTCCAGTTGCGTGGACATCGGCGGATAGATCGCCTGGTCGCTGCCTTCGACCTCGTGGCCGAGTTCGCGCGCCAGCGCGGCGACTCCCCCCATGAACGTACCGGCGATGCCGAGAATATGGATCTTGCTCATGGGCCGATTGTCGCCGATCCCCCGGCGCGCGCAAACCGGCGCGCAGCAGCGGCCGGCGCGTGCAGCAGCGCTGGCGGATGCGCGAAGGGTCGCAACGGCGGCCGGGGTCAAGCAGGAAATCCCGTAAAAGGCCTAAAGAAAGTTCCGATAGGCAAGTCGGGGGCCGACATCGAAAATGAACGCGCCAGCCGCAGCATCCCTACGGTCCTACTCCCCAAGAGGCCATTCCCAAGGGATTTCATGCCGTGGGGCCTTGAGCAAGCCCGTTCGCTGGCACCTGACGATTCTCAGCCTCCCGCCCACGCCCACGCGTGGTGGGAGGCGTAGTTTGGCCTTGCCCATCGTGGGTGGCGGATGCGGTTGCATCCTTGCGCAGAACGCAGCTCGCTGCCTGCTTGGCGCGGACGCGCGGCAGGCGGAGTTCACCACCGACCCCGCGGGCTCCAGCCCTGTAGGCGCGCAGCATGCTTGCCTCACGTTCTTGGCCTTTGCAGAAGCGGTTTCAACCGCGACCAACACGACGACGAAAGTGCCGGCTGCGGGTGCGGTCGGGACCGAAGTCCCTCCTACCGTGCACACAGCGAGCAGGCCGCAAGTCGCTTGCGGAAGCGACTGCATGTGGCCTCGGGCCATCCCGTCGTGGCGAAAGAAGCCGTAGGCGTGATGGCGTCAGACAGTGCCGGGCCGAAGCACTCCCGCAACGCAGCCAGCCACCAAGCGCACGCCCGCTGCTGCAGAAGCGACTGTCTTCGGCCGCGACGAGCGGAGTGGTGAATGTTCCCAACCGGCATGCCGTCGGGACTGAAGTCCCTCCCACAAGAGGACTCGCCGTTCCGAGGCGCCGTTGGAACCCTTGTGGGAGCGACTTCAGTGGCGACGAACGCAGCGGCGAGCCTTCCGGCTTGGGACGTTGTCGCGGCTGAAGCCTCCTACAGTGCGCCCGTCACGATGCCCGCAAGCCTGCGACGCAGCGCCGCGGAGGGGGCAAGACCATCAACCATCAGTCGCGCCGAGCGCCGCACGAGACGGCGGCTCGGCGCAGGGCCGTCTCAGCGGCCGATCGCCGCCAGAATGCGCGCCAGCACCTCGTCCAGCGAGCCGACACCGTCCACGCGCGCCAGGGTGCCGCGCTTGTCGTAGAAACCGATCACCGGCGCGGTCGAATCGTTGTACACCTGCAGGCGCTTGCGCACCGACTCGGGATTGTCGTCTTCGCGGCCTTCGGCCTTGGCGCGGCCGGCGATGCGCTCGACCAGCAGTTCGGTGGCCACGTCCAGCTGCACCACCGCGTCCAGCGGCTGGCCGATCTTGGCCAGCAGTTCGTCCAGCGCCGAGGCCTGGGCCAGGTTGCGCGGATAGCCGTCGAGGATGAAACCGTTGGCGACGTCGTCGCGGCCGAGGCGCGATTCGAGCATGCCGAGCAGGATGTTGTCGGAAACCAGGTCGCCACGCGCCATCACTTCCTTGGCCTGCACGCCGAGCGGGGTGCCGGCGGCGACTTCGGCGCGCAGCAGATCGCCGGTGGAGATGTGCGGGATCTGCAGCTTGTCCTTCAGCCGGGCCGCCTGCGTGCCCTTGCCCGATCCGGGCGGTCCCAACAGAACCAATCGCATCAACCTGACTCCTCGAGGAAATTACCGTGCGCGGCCGGCGGCGTTAGACTCGGAGGCCACGCCTGCGCTGTACCGCAAGGTCCCCAGCTTACCGCATCCGGGCAATGTCCCGGCAATGTCCCCACCCCAGGAGCGAGCCCCGACCATGGCCCAAGGCACCCTGCTGTACGCACAATCCGGCGGTGTCACCGCCGTCATCAACGCCAGCGCCGCCGCCGTGATCGGCGAGGCGCGCGCGCGCAAGCTCAAGGTGCTGGCCGCGCGCAACGGCATCCTCGGCGCGCTGCGCGAGGAACTGATCGACACCTCCAAGGAGTCGGCCGCGGCGATCCGCGCGCTGGCGCACACGCCCGGCGGCGCGTTCGGTTCGTGCCGCTACAAGCTCAAGTCGCTGGAGGCCGACCGCGCCAAGTACGAGCGTCTGCTGCAGGTGCTGCAGGCGCACGACGTGCGCTACTTCCTCTATAACGGCGGCAACGACTCGGCCGACACCGCATGGAAGGTGTCGCAACTGGCCGACGCCTTCGGCTACCCGCTGCACTGCATCGGCGTGCCCAAGACCATCGACAACGACCTGGCGGTCACCGACACCTGCCCCGGCTTCGGTTCGGCCGCCAAGTACACCGCGGTGTCGGTGCGCGAGGCGGCGCTGGACGTGGCGGCGATGGCCGAGACCTCGACCAAGGTTTTTGTCTACGAGGCGATGGGCCGCCACGCCGGCTGGCTGGCCGCCGCGGCCGGGCTGGCCGCGCAGTCGCCAGACGACGCGCCGCAGATCATCCTGTTTCCCGAACGCGCCTACGACGAAGCCGCGTTCCTGGCGCAGGTGCGCAAGGTGGTGGACAAGGTCGGCTGGTGCGTGGTGGTGGCCAGCGAAGGCATCCAGACCGCCGACGGGCGCTTCGTCGCCGATGCCGGCGGCGGCACCGACGCGTTCGGCCACAGCCAGCTCGGCGGCGTGGCCTCTTACCTGGCCGGCAAGGTCAAGGCCGAACTCGGTTACAAGGTGCACTGGACCCTGCCCGACTACCTGCAGCGCTCGGCCCGCCATATCGCCTCGAAGACCGACTGGGAGCAAGCGCAGGCAGCCGGCAAGGCGGCGGTGCAGTTCGCGCTGAAGGGCATGAACGCGGTGATGCCCGTGATCGTGCGCAGCAGCGATGCGCCCTACCGCTGGAAGATCGAAGCCGCGCCGTTGAGCAAGATCGCCAACCACGAGAAGAAGATGCCGCCGGCGTTCCTGCGCAAGGACGGCTTCGGCATCACCGAGAAGGCGCGCCGCTACCTGCAGCCGCTGATCCGCGGCGAAGCCTATCCGCCGTACGACCGCAGCGATGGCTTGCCCAAGTACGTGGCGCTGAAGAACGTGGCGGTGAAGAAGAAGCTGCCGGCCTGGGAGGGCTGACGGAACTCGGAACTCGGAACTCGGAACTCGGAACTCGGTTTACAGCGTGTCTTTTCCCGAGGGATGGGAGAAGGCTTATTGCTTGCTCCTCGCCGCGACCCAGCGCACCGAGTGCAGGGCGGAGTTGCCTGGATCAGGCTGTGCGTGCGCGGCAGGCACCTCGGATCGACCGCAATAGCTATTGCGACAGGCCGCTCCGTGGCTTGGTCTTCCCTCCATGTGCGCCGCTGCGCGGCACTGCGCGTATGCGCGAGCGGCGGCAGACCACGGCGCCGTTCGTTCGCTGCGGCGGACAGCGATCGGGTGTCATTTCCCGCAGCTGCTGTAATGGGTTCGCAGCGAAGATTCGGCTACGCTGCCGCCTGGCGACCTGCAATTGCCCTGCAACTGCGCGACAAGGAATGGAGGATGGGCTTCGATTGGCACACCGGCCCGATCGCGCGCGCGACGGCGGTGGACGGGACTGTCATCAACTCCATAGCGCTGCGCGAGTCTGCGTGATGCAGGCGCTCGATTAAAAAGATGCCCATGCCACGCATCGGCCACGCTGCGCGGGCTGTCGCGCAGCGGCTGAATTTCGCAAGGAATGCCGCTACGCGTCCCGCCTCAGCGGCAGGCCGCGCCTTCCAACGTCATCTGCGCGGCGAACTGCGGCACCTGCGCGATCGCGCCGGCCGCCGCCTGCTTCTTCGCCTCTTCCAGATAGATCCGCGACTGGCCCTGGCCGTCGAGATCCGCCTTGGTCGCCACCGGCTTGCGCCATACCCGCACCACCGCCTGCTGCGACGGACACGCGGCGCTGGGCACGCGGATCACGTCGTTGAATTTCCAGCCGGTCGCCTCGCTGGGCCTGGCCTGGTCGAACTCCACCAGTTTGGCGCGCGGCTGGCAGGTAGGGCTGCTGCGCACCGCGGAGAACTTGTAGGGCTGGGCCGCATCGCCGGTGTAGACGCCTTCGAAGCGCACGCAGGCCTCGGGGATCTGCCGGATCGTATGCACCACGCCCACCGCCTGCGGTGCCCCGGGCTGGCGCTGCCGTTCCGGGACCGGATCGGCGGCCAGCGCCGCCAGCGGCGCGCAGGCGCACAGGCCCAGCGCCAGGGTCGAAGCGAGTGCGCGCCGCCGCGCCGGGATCGTCGATTGCATGGGCTTGCTCCTTGAAAGCGATGCGCCACGCTGCCACGCGCCGACTGAACGCGACGCCAAGACAGCGTAGGCGCCTGCCGCTGGCGATGCGCAGGACCGGGGCGCATACTCGGTGCGTTCAGGCCAGGTCGCACATGGCGATACGCACCATCGGCGCGTTGCGGCCGCGGAGTCGTTGCATGCCTCAGGCTCCTTCGGTGCGATCCCCCTGTACGTCCCCATCGCTTGGGCGACATCCACATCCTTGGGAGGGGTCATGCTGGAACGATATGCGGTCACCGTGTCACTGGCGTGCGCGGCCTTGGCAATCCTCTATGGCGTCGTGTCCACGCGCTGGGTCCTGGCCCAGCCCGCCGGCAACGACCGCATGCGGCAGATCGCCGATGCAATCCAGGAAGGCGCGCGCGCCTATCTCAACCGCCAATACCAGACCATCGCCATCGCCGGCGTGGCGCTGCTGTTGTTGGTCGGTTTCTTCCTGAGTTGGTACACCGCCGTCGGCTTCGCGATCGGCGCGGTGCTGTCCGGCGCGGCCGGCTACATCGGCATGAACCTGTCGGTACGCGCCAACGTGCGCACCGCCGAGGCGGCCCGGCGCGGACTGGGGCCGGCGATGGACGTGGCGTTCCGCGGCGGCGCGATCACCGGCATGCTGGTGGTCGGGCTCGGCCTGGTCGGCGTGGCCGGCTACTACGGTGTGCTGCAATGGCTGGGGCGCAGCGTCGAGGAAAGCCTGCATGCGCTGGTCGGCCTGGCCTTCGGCAGTTCGCTGATCTCGATCTTCGCGCGGCTGGGCGGCGGCATCTTCACTAAGGGAGCCGACGTCGGCGCAGACCTGGTCGGCAAGGTCGAGGCCGGCATCCCCGAGGACGATCCGCGCAACCCGGCGGTGATCGCCGACAACGTCGGCGACAACGTCGGCGACTGCGCTGGCATGGCCGCGGACCTGTTCGAGACCTACGCGGTCACCGTCATCGCCACCATGCTGCTCGGCGGGCTGATGGCGGCCGAAGCCGGACACAACGCGGTGCTGTATCCGCTGGTGCTCGGCGGGGTGTCGATCGTCGCCTCGATCGTCGGCACCTTCTTCGTGCGCGTGCGGCCGGGCGGCTCGATCATGGGCGCGCTGTACAAGGGCGTGCTGGTGTCGGCCGTGCTCGCCGCGCTGGCGTTCTGGCCGGTGACCCAGCAGCTGATGGGCGACACCGCCGCTGGTGCGACCAAACTCTACGGCTGCGCGCTGATCGGCCTGGTGCTGACCGGCTTGATCGTGTGGATCACCGAGTATTACACCGGCACCCAGTACAAGCCGGTGCAGCACATCGCCGCGGCCAGCAGTACCGGCCACGGCACCAACATCATCGCCGGACTTGGCGTGTCGATGAAGTCGACCGCGCTGCCGGTGCTGGCGGTGTGCGCGGCGATCTGGGGCGCATTCGCGCTGTCGGGCCTGTACGGCATCGCCATCGCCGCCACGGCAATGCTGTCGATGGCCGGCATGATCGTGGCACTGGATGCCTACGGCCCGATCACCGACAACGCAGGCGGCATCGCCGAGATGGCCGAGCTGCCGCCGGAAGTGCGTGCGGTCACCGACCCGCTGGATGCCGTCGGAAACACCACCAAGGCGGTGACCAAGGGCTATGCGATCGGCTCGGCCGCGCTCGCCGCGCTGGTGCTGTTCGCCGATTACACGCACAACCTGCAAGCCGCGCATCCGGGCGAGAGTTTTGTCTTCGATCTGTCCGACCACACGGTGATCATCGGCCTGCTGCTCGGCGGGCTGATCCCCTATCTGTTCGGCGCGATGGCGATGGAGGCGGTGGGCCGCGCCGCCGGCGCCGTGGTCGAGGAGGTACGGCGCCAGTTCCGCGAGATCCCCGGCATCATGGAAGGCACCGGCAAGCCGCAGTACGACCGCGCGGTGGACATGCTGACCCGCTCGGCGATCCACGAGATGATCGTGCCGTCGCTGCTGCCGGTGGCGGTACCGGCAGTGGTCGGGCTGCTACTCGGCCCACGCGCGCTCGGCGGCCTGCTGATCGGCACCATCGTCACCGGGCTGTTCGTTGCGATCTCGATGACCACCGGCGGCGGCGCCTGGGACAACGCCAAGAAGTACATCGAGGACGGCCACTTCGGCGGCAAGGGCAGCGAGGCGCACAAGGCCGCGGTCACCGGCGATACGGTCGGCGATCCGTACAAGGACACCGCCGGCCCGGCGATCAACCCGCTGATCAAGATCATCAACATCGTCGCGCTGCTGATGGTGCCGCTGCTGTAGGCATCTGCGACCGGCACCGGCGCTGACGATTCGACAGCGCCGGTGCGCAGTGGCTTACAGACAATCGATCAGGCCGTCGTTGACGCTGCGCTGACTGTGCGGCAGCGGCGCGAACAACGGATGCTCCCCGGCCAGCGCCCGGTACAGCGCCACCAGCCGGGTCTGCGGCAGCAGCGGCGTGGGACACTGCCACAGCTTGGCATCGACCTGCACCTTGCCGGTGGCCGGGTCGATGCTGGCCTCGCTGGCACCGAAAGTCCACACGCACTGGCCGATCGCGCCGTCGCGCTGGCGCACCGAACAGCGGTAGCGCAGCGGCTGGTAGTCGCTGTAGTCGCCCTCGCAGAAGGTGTCGCCACAGCTCTGGTCGAAGTCCTCGGCAAGCCGCCGCTCCAGGTCGTCGAATGCCTCCCAACCCGCACCCGCGGTTGGATAATCGGCCGCATCCACGTAGACCTGCTGCTGCGCCTGCGCCTGGGATGCGCCACAGGCCAGCAATACAAGCGCCAGCAGTGGGCCTATCGAATACCGGATTCCTTTCATTGCCTTGCTCCTTGGATGGACTGTGTGTGCAGCGTCGCGCGCCGTGCTGCCGCGCACTATCGGAAACCTCCCCATGCGGCCTGGTATGGAGTCGGAAAACCTTGTAGGAATAGGCTTAGCGGCCCGCGCTGCATTGCAACAGCCAACCGACTAGAATGCAGACCTCTTTAGAAGCCTCTCCACTGGAGCTAGCGCATGGGTCTGGAACTGGTCACCTCCGGCAAGAATCTCCCGGAAGAAATCAACGTCGTCATCGAAATCCCCAAGGATTCGGAGCCGGTCAAGTACGAAGTGGACAAGGCCAGCGGCGCGATCTTTGTCGACCGCATCCTGTCCACGCCGATGCGCTATCCCTGCAACTACGGCTATGTGCCCAACACCCTGTGCGGCGACGGCGACCCGGCCGACGTGCTGGTGGTGCTGCCGCTGCCGCTGGTGCCAGGTTGCGTGGTGCGCTGCCGCCCGGTCGGCGTGCTGAAGATGAGCGACGAGGCCGGCAGCGACGAGAAGATCCTGGCGGTGCCGGTAGCGAAGGTATTCGAGGGCTACGGCCACATCGAGGACATCGCCCAGGTTTCCGGCCACTGGATGGAGCGCATCGGCCACTTCTTCGAGCACTATAAGGATCTGGAGAAGGGCAAGTGGGTCAAGCTGGACGGCTGGGGCAACGCGGCCGAAGCCAAGCAGATCCTGCTGGACGCGGTCGAGCGCTACAAAGCCAGCGTCTGACCCACAGGGCGTCGCGGCGGAGGGGGAGACCCGCCGCGGCTGACCCGCTTCACGTTTTACGAGTGCCAACCCTGTCGCATTGCGGGGTTTGGAGTACATTGCGGAACGAATATTCGGGCCGGTCGAGCGTGAACCGGTCCCTTCCTGGGGGAAGTCTCTTGCGTATCCTGTTCGTCGGCGACGAAGCGAGCCTGCCGGCCGAAGTCACCGAATATATTCGCGAATTGGGCGAGGACTGGCAGGTCCAGACCGTGCTCGACGGCAATTCGGCCATCGCCGCTGCCGCCACCGAGCGCCTGGATGCGCTGATCGCCGCGCCGGTGCTGCCGGACCTGACCACGGCCACCCTGCTCGGCCAAATCCGCACGCTGAGCCCGGAAACCATCCGCATCGCGCTGATCGACGCCGAGCAGAGCAACCGCGCGCCGCCGGCGCGCATCATCGGCGTGGCGCACCGCTTCCTGCCGCTGCCGCTGTCCCCGGAAATGCTGCTCGAGGCGGTCACCAGCATCGAGGAACTGCAGGAGCTGCTGGGCGATCCGCGCTTGCGCGCCAGCATCGGCCGCATCGAGAAGCTGCCGTCGCCGCCGCATCTGTACCTGAGCCTGATGCATGCGCTGGAACAGGACGAGGGCAGCAACGCCGCCGACCTGGCCAAGCTGGTCTCGGCCGATCCGGCGATCGCGGCCAAGGTGCTGCAGCTGTGCAACTCGGCGTACTTCTCCAACGGTCGCACGATGTCCGACCTGCGCACCGCGGTGACCCGGCTAGGCATCGCCACCTTGCGCGACCTGGTCCTGGCCAGCGAAGTATTTTCGGTGCAGGCACTGTCCAACGCCGAACGCAACGCGCTGCAGCAGCGCTCACTGATGGCCTCCAAGTTGGCCTCGAAGATGCTGCCCACTGCCAGCGCCGAGCTCGGCGCGACCGCCGCACTGCTGGCCGACATCGGCCTGCTGCTGCCGGGCATCCGCAACGAGCGCGAGCCGCCTGCCGAGGACGACGACGAACGCCCAGGCCATGCCGAGGCCGGCGCCTACCTGCTCGGCCTATGGGGCCTGCCGATGCCGATCATCGAGGCGGTGGCGTTCCATCGCCAGCCGCAGCGCTCCAGCACCCGCAGCTTCTGGATCACCGGCGCGGTGCACGTGGCGATGGCGCTGGCCAGCGGCTCGGAGATCGACGAGGACTACCTGGCCAAGACCGGCACGCTGAGCAAGCTGCCGACCTGGCGCGAGCAGGCGGAAAACCTGATGGGGCTGACGTCCGCCTAGAGCGGGTCATCCATCCCCAAGCAGATCGCGCTGCTCTTGTTCGTGCACGAGGCAAGCAAGAGCACGAAGGCACCTGATGAGCCCTCACCTTCAGCCAGCAGTCGCAGGATCTGCGTTGTCCTGAGTTGATGCTGTAGTCACCTGAAGCCTGTGAGGTGGCGTGATGAGCATCAATCCCTTGCAGTTCCAAGCTGGATTATCGATGCCGGATTTTTTCACGTCATACGGCACTGAGGCCAAGTGCTACCGTGCGTTGTACAAGTGGCGTTGGCCGCACGGATTTCGTTGTCCCTCTTGTGCCGGGCGGGCGCGGTCGCGTTTCAAGCGCAGTGCCGCGATCTATGACCAATGCAGCGATGCCGGCATCAGACCAGTCTGATTGCAGGCACGATGTTTGCCGGCCCCAAACTGCCGCTGCGGACCTGGATGCTGGCCTTGCACCTGTTGACCTCGACCAAAACCAATATGGCCGCACTGGAGCTGATGCGTCATCTGTGGGTCAACTACAAGACGGCTTGGCGGATGGAGCACAAAATCATGCAGGTCATGGCCGAGCGCGAAGCGACACGGAAACTCTCTGGTTGTGTGCAGATCGACGATGCCTATCTGGGCAGCGAGCGCAACGGTGGCAAGGCCGGACGCGGGTCGGAAAACAAGCAGTCGTTCCTGATTGCGATGCAAACCGATGCCGCCTTCACCTCGCCGAGGTGTGTGGTGATCGAGCCAGTGCGCAGCTTTGACAATGCCTCGCTCAAGGACTGGACAGCGCGTCGCCTGGCGCCAGAATGCAAGGTCTATACCGATGCCTGGCCTGCTTCCGTCGCCTGGAAGAGGCCGGCGTGGTCAAGTCAAGAGCCCATCGCGCTGCTTGCGCTGCGTGGCACCCGTCGCGAACTCGTGGCACGTGCGCAAGACATCATCGATCGCAATGCGCGACTGATGCGTGCTGCCCCAATGGGAGATTCAACATCGAGCGCCATTGCGCGCTGCTGCCAGGACTTGGAGAAGGCGCATCTTTTCGACGACGGAAATGCGCGCACGATGAGCATGCTTGTCGTGAGCAAACTGTTGCTCGAAAATGGTCTACGCACTGCAATGATGGAAGACCCGAACCGTTTCGATGGCGTCAGGCCAGGCGTCGGATAACGCTGTAAGATTGCGCGCCGCCTGGCGCGTTTTTTAGCCGCAGTTCAGTCTTTGGGTTTGCGCGTGACGCTGAGCCCAATCAGTCGCGACACCACCAGGGCCATGTACATCACCCCGGCGAACTGTTCGAGCATCACCAGCGAACGCGCCAGCGGCAATACCGGCAGCACGTCGCTGAGGCCGACCCCGGACAGCACGCTGAAACTCAGGTATAGCAACTCCATCCAGGTACGCGGCGACTGCGTCGTCTGCGCGCCGATGAAGCTGCCCGGCAGCCATTGCTGGCACACCGAGAACGCGAAGGCGAACGCCCATGCCAGCAGGGTGAAGGTCGCGCCTGCCGCGTACAGTTCGTCGCGGGTGACCTCGTGATCCTGCAGCATGTAGGCGATCAGGCTGGCGGCCGTATAGAAATACAGCAGGCTTTCCAGCAGTTGCGCGAACGCGCCGAGTTTGGGACTGTGGCGCAGCGCCGCGGCGATAGACAGCACCACCGACGGCAGCGCCAGGCACCAGGCGATCCACAGCACCGACGGGCTGCGATTGACCACCCACAGCGCCAGGCCCAGCACCACGATGCCGAACGCGCCGAACAGTGCGCGCCCGGCGGCGGTGTCTTCCATCAGCGGATACAGCAACAGGCCAAGCAATTGCACGCCCAGCAGCAACGCGGACGGGTGGCGGCGCAAGGCGAGCGCGTAGCGGAGCATGCGGCATTCCGGAAGTGGCGTGCGCGCATCATAGACAAGCGCACGCCACGGCGGCGGGATGATCCCGAGCCTATCCCTGCCGGTAGACCTCGGCGCCGGCCTCCAGGAACTGCGCCGATTTCTCGGCCATGCCGGCCTGCAGCGCGTCGGTCTCGCCAACGCCATGCTCGGCGGCGTAGTCGCGCACGTCCTGGGTGATTTTCATCGAGCAGAAGTGCGGGCCGCACATCGAACAGAAATGCGCCAGCTTGTGCGCATCTTTGGGCAGCGTCTCGTCGTGGAATTCCTTGGCCTTTTCCGGATCCAGGCCAAGGTGGAACTGGTCGTCCCAGCGGAATTCGAAGCGCGCCTTGGACAGTGCGTTGTCGCGCACCTGCGCGCCGGGATGGCCCTTGGCCAGGTCGGCCGCATGCGCGGCGATCTTGTAGGCCATGATGCCGTCGCGCACGTCCTGCCGGTTGGGCAGGCCCAGGTGTTCCTTTGGCGTCACGTAGCACAGCATCGCGGTGCCGAACCAGCCGATCATCGCCGCGCCGATCGCCGAGGTGATGTGGTCGTAGCCGGGCGCGATGTCGGTGGTCAGCGGCCCCAGCGTGTAGAACGGCGCCTCGCCGCATTCGCGCAGCTGCTTGTCCATGTTCTCCTTGATCAACTGCATCGGCACGTGGCCGGGGCCTTCGATCATGGTCTGCACGTCGTGTTTCCACGCGATCCTGGTCAGCTCGCCCAACGTCTCCAATTCGCCGAACTGCGCCGCGTCGTTGGCATCGGCGATGCAGCCCGGGCGCAGTCCGTCGCCCAGCGAGAAGGCTACATCGTAGGCCTGCATGATTTCGCAGATGTCTTCGAAGTGGGTGTAGAGGAAGTTCTCCTTATGGTGCGCCAGGCACCACTTGGCCAGGATCGAGCCGCCGCGCGAGACGATGCCAGTAACGCGCTTGGCGGTCAGCGGCACGTAGCGCAACAGCACGCCGGCGTGGATGGTGAAGTAGTCCACGCCCTGCTCGGCCTGCTCGATCAGCGTGTCGCGGAAGATCTCCCAGGTCAGCTCCTCGGCGCGGCCATCGACCTTCTCCAGCGCCTGGTAGATCGGCACCGTGCCGATCGGCACCGGCGAATTGCGGATGATCCACTCGCGGGTCTCGTGGATGTGCTTGCCGGTAGACAGGTCCATCACCGTGTCGCCGCCCCAGCGGATCGACCACACCAGCTTCTCCACTTCCTCGGCGATGCCCGAGCTGAGCGCACTGTTGCCGATGTTGGCGTTGATCTTGGTCAGGAAGTTGCGGCCGATGATCATCGGCTCGCTTTCCGGATGGTTGATGTTGTTGGGCAGGATGGCGCGGCCGCGGGCGATCTCCTCGCGCACGAATTCGGGAGTGATGACGTGCTGGATGCTGGCGCCGAACGCCTCGCCGGGGTGCTGCTGGCGCAGCAGCGCATCGCGCACCGCCTCCAGCCGCTGGTTCTCGCGGATCGCCACGAACTCCATCTCCGGGGTGACGATGCCACGCCGCGCGTAGTGCATCTGGGTGACGTTGGCGCCGGCCAGCGCGCGCCGCGGCAGGTGCCGGGCCGGGAAGCGCACCGGATCCAGCCGCGCGTTGTGCTCGCGGCCGCGGCCGAAATCGGAGCTGAGCTGGGCCAGCGCCGCGGTATCGCCGCGTTCTTCGATCCAGCGCGCGCGCAGCGGCGCCAGGCCGGCGCGCAGATCGATCGCCGCGTCCGGATCGGTGTACGCACCGGAGGTGTCATAGACGGTGACCGGCGGATTGTCCTCGCCACCGAACAGGGTCGGGGTGCGGGTCAGCTGGATCTCGCGCATCGGTACGCGCAGGTCGGCACGCGAGCCTTGCACGAAGATCTTGCGCGAACCGGGGATTGGCCGGGTCACCGACTCGGACAAGGTATCGGCCTGCTGCAACAACGGGCTGGGTACGGCATTCATCGGCATTCGTCCTGGTTCTGGAAGCCCGCAACGGGTGCGGACGGTTGCGAGCGGACTCGCATCACGGACGAAGCGGCGGCGCGGGCACGGCACCGGCGCGACAGCGCACGGACCAGGCTTGCGAAGCTTCCCTACGCCGGTATCAACCGGATCAGGTTCGAAGGGACTGTCTCAACCGCGGCCTGCGCCGACGGTACCCCCGCTTCTTCGGCTATTAGACCCGTTTCTGCGGCGGACGCCAACCGGGCGCAGCTGAATCGGCGCACAACCGGACCCGATCGCTACCGCCGGCGCAACACCGGTGGCGTTTTTTGTGCGGCGTTCGCCGCGGCGCTCATTCCAGCACGTAGGCCACGCGCAATCCGCCCCAGTGGCGGCCGCGCACGTACACAGGTACCGACAGGTCGAACAGGATCTGCCCGGTATCGCGCCGATACACCTGCAACAGATACGGCTCGGTGTGACGGCCGACGCTGCGCCCGACCCGATCGGCGAACATGCGCTTGGTGCGGTTGCCGACCAGGTCGCGGGCGCGATCGCCGCTCAGCGGCTGGCTGAAGCGCAGGTTGTGGGTCGGCACGTAACCATCCGGGTTCGCGCAGATCGCGAACACGATCCACGGGTGCGCGGCCAGCAGCGGCTCCTGCAACGGCGGCAGCAGTTCGTCGCACAGCGCATCGAAGGCGGTGCGATACTTGGGCGGATCGATTCCAGCGATCGGCGTGTAGTCTGTGGAAAACAGCGCGTCCTCGCCGATGCTGCCGCGTGCGACCGCATCGGCCAGCGCCTGCCCGATCCTGCCGGCGGTCGCCGTCGCCAGTTCGCGAATGCGCGCGTGCCGCGGCTGCTGCATCGGATCGGACGGCAAGCGGAACAGGCCCACGCAATCATGCAGCGTGGTGCTGCCGGCAGCCAGCGCCGCGCTGCGCTCGACCACGCGCGCGACATGCTCCAGGTTGCTGCGGCTGAGTCCGACCACATGCGCGACCGCACGGTCGATGCCGCCGATCTCTTCGCCTTGCGCGGCGACGCGGGTGGCCACGGTTTCCATCGCCGCACTGGCGCGGCCGAGCAACTGGCCGATGCCGCCGAGCACCTGCTCGGTGCGCTGCGCCGAGGCGGCGCTGTCCTGCAAGGCGCTGCCGGTCTCGCCGATGATGACGCGTACGGCGCGCGCGGCGGCGGCGGCGCGCTCGGCCAGGCGCCGGATCTCGCTGGCGACCACCGCGAAGCCGCGCCCGGCGGCGCCGGCGTGCACCGCCTCGATGCTGGCGTTGATCGACAGGATGTTGGTCTGGAACGCGACCGCGTCAATCACCTCGATGACCTCGGTGGCGCGCGCCGAGCGCCGCTCCACCTCGCGCATCGCCTGGCCCAGCGCACGCGCCGCTTCCGCGCCCTGGCGCGCGCTGTCGTCGGCGCTGGCCGCCACCGCGATCACCGCGCGCAGCTCCTGGTCCATCTCCTGCAGGCCCTGCAGCAGCCGCCGGGTGGTCGCCACCACCGTCTGCAGCGCCTCCATCTGGGTCTGCGATTGCTGCGCCAGCTCTTCGTTCTCGGCGACCACGTGCGGCACGTCGGCAGCGATCTGCAGCGACAGCGCCACCGCCTGGCGGATCGCCTCGGCCAGATTGCCGAAGCCGGCCGACAGGCGCCGCCCGGCCATCGCCTCGGTTTCCTGCGCGGACAGCGGCGTGCTCAGCCCCAGGTCCAAGTCGCAACCGGTCAGGCGCTCACCGACCCGGTCCAGCAAGGCCTGCGCCTGCTCGCCGGCCTGCAGCCGCTGCGCCAGCGCCTGCAGCGCCGGGCTGGTCGCGCCCTGCACCTGTCCGGCGCCGAGCAGGGCGACGTCGCGCAGCAGCGCAGCGGTTTCCGCATGCGGCAGCGACAGCAGCCAACCCTCGCCGTCGCGATCGCGCTGGTAGCGCACGCGCCGCGCCGGATCGGTATCCGACGCCAGCCAACTGCCCTCGGTGCCGGCCAGCGCCGCCAGCGGCAGGCCCCACACCGCTTCGCTGGGTTCGCCGAGCAAGACCTCCGCACGCACCCCAAGCAGGTCCAGCGCGGCCCGATTGGCGGCAGCGACGCGTCCCTGCGGGTCCAGCCGCAGCAACGCCACCGGTGCATCCGGCAAGGCGGCAGCGTGTCCGGCATCGGCGCCGGGACTGCGTGTGAACAACGACATCGTCTTCCCCTCAAGGAATCCTTTGGCCATGGTATCGGCTGCCACGTGCAAGCTGAGCGACACTGCCACAATCGGGATCGGCGTCATGTCCGTTGCCGTGCGGATTCAGGCGAAGGCGTGGTCGTGCCTGTACGCTGGCAAAGCAACCCAGGCGCCGCCGTTTCCTGGCCGTGCGCCGCTGCAGGCCGGGCCGCCTGCAGACGCCACATGGCAGCCGCGCGAGGCGCCGATTTTCCGCGCAATCGGCCGCGTGGGTTTCGCGCCCGCTCACTGTTTCAGGCGTAACGATGCTGTCCTGGCGCGGCTTTCGGCACATTCGCGGTTTCGCAGCGGCGACAGGGTTGACAGCCCCTTAAAGGCCATGTTTATCTCGCCGCATGTTGCATCGCCACACCAGCCCAAAGCCGACCCGCCTGCGCGCCGACGCCGCCGCGTCGCTCCTCGTACTCGTGCTTATTACCTCGCCCACAAGTGCGGGACGAATCGGCGTGTAAGCGACAAGCAGCCTGGATTCGATCAGACCCCGCACCGGCAACGGCGCGGGGTTTTTCATTTTAGTAACCGCGAAACACACGTTTCCCCTCCCACCTACACCGTCCCGAGGAAATCAGCCCCATGACCAGTTCCACCCAGCCCACCACCAAGATCGCCATCGTCGGCTACGGCAGCCAGGGCCGCGCGCACGCGCTGAACCTGCGCGAGTCCGGCTTCGACGTCACTGTCGGCCTGCGCGCGGGCGGCCCGACCGAAACCAAGGCGCAGGCAGACGGCTTCGTGGTGAAGAGTCCCGCCGAAGCGGTCAAGGACGCCGACTTGGTCGCGGTGCTGACCCCGGACATGGTGCAGAAGAAGCTGTACGACGAGGTGCTGGCGCCGAACATGAAGCAGGGCGCCTGCCTGCTGTTCGCGCACGGCCTGAACGTGCATTTCGACATGATCAAGCCGCGCGCCGACCTGGACGTGGTGCTGGTCGCGCCGAAGGGCCCCGGCGCGCTGGTGCGCCGCGAGTATGAGATCGGCCGCGGCGTGCCGTGCATCTGGGCGGTGTACCAGGACCAGAGCGGCAAGGCCGAGCAGTTCGCGCTCGAGTACGCCGCCGGCCTGGGCGGCGCGCGCGCCAACCTGATCAAGACCACCTTCAAGGAAGAGACCGAGACCGACCTGTTCGGCGAGCAGGCGGTGCTGTGCGGCGGCGCCTCGTCGCTGGTCCAGGCCGGCTTCGAAGTGTTGGTGGAAGCTGGCTACCAGCCGGAAATCGCCTACTACGAAGTGCTGCACGAACTGAAGCTGATCGTGGACCTGTTCTACGAAGGCGGCATCACCCGCATGCTCGAGTTCATCTCCGAGACCGCGCAGTACGGCGGCTACGTCAGCGGCCCGCGGGTCGTCGACGCAGCCACCAAGCAGCGCATGCGCGACGTGCTGACCGACATCCAGAACGGTACCTTCACCAAGAACTGGGTGACCGAATATCAAGCTGGCCTGCCGCACTACACCAAGCTCAAGCAGGCCCACCTGCAACATCCGCTCGAAGTGGTCGGCAAGCAGCTGCGCGCCAAGATGGTCTGGCTGAACGGCGACGCCGCTGCCGCTGCCGCTGCCGCCAAGCCTGCCGCGTCAGGCCAAACCGCGTAACCCGCGGCTCCCCCACCCGCTTCCACCGAAAGGTCGCCACCGTATGAACTCCTCCGCTCACGGCACGCCCCGCAACGGCGCGCGCTGGCTGACGCAGGCCCTGGAAGCCGAAGGCGTGGACACGCTGTTCGGCTATCCGGGCGGCACCATCATGCCGTTCTACGACGCGCTGGTAGACAGCCAGCTCAAGCACATCCTGGTCCGCCACGAGCAGGGCGCGGCGCTGGCCGCCAACGGCTACGCCCGCGCCAGCGGGCGGGTCGGGGTCTGCGTCGCAACGTCCGGTCCGGGCGCCTCCAACCTGGTCACCGGCATCGCCGACGCGATGCTGGACTCGGTGCCGATGATCTGCCTGACCGGGCAGGTCGCCACGCCGCTGCTGGGCACCGATGCGTTCCAGGAACTGGACGTGTTCGGGCTGACCCTGCCGATCGTCAAGCACAGCTTCCTGGTGCGCCGCGTTGACGACCTGCCGCAGGTGCTGCGCGACGCGTTCCGCATCGCCCGCGAAGGCCGTCCGGGGCCGGTGCTGATCGACCTGCCCAAGGACGTGCAGTTGGGCGACGCGTCGCACTTGCCCGACCACGTGCCGGCCGCAGTCCCGGCTCCGCCGGCACCGCACGCCGCGGCCCTGGCCGAGGCGCTGGCGGCGATCGCCGGCGCCGACAAGCCGGTGATCTATGGCGGCGGCGGCATCGCCCTGGCCAATGCGGTGGACGCGTTCCGCCAGTTCATCGACATCACCCGCATCCCCACCGTGCTGACGCTGCGCGGGCTGGGCGCGCTGCCGCACGGGCATCCGCACTACCTGGGCATGCTCGGCATGCACGGCACCCGCGCCGCCAACATGGCGGTGCAGGAGTCGGACCTGCTGATCGTGGTCGGTGCACGCTTCGACGACCGCGCTACCGGCAAGCTGGCCGAGTTCGCCCCGTTCGCGCGGGTCATCCACCTGGATGCCGACGCCTGCGAGATCTCCAAGCTGCGCCATGCCGACATCGCCGTGCCCGGCGACGTGGCCGAGGCGCTGCGCGCGCTGAGCGCGGCGACCAGCACCTGCGAGGCGTGGCACGCGCGCTGCGTCGGCCATCGCGAAAAGTTCGGCGCGCGCTACGACGCGCCGGGCGACGACATCTACGCGCCCGGCCTGCTGAAGCGACTGAGCGAGTTGGCCCCGGCCGACACCGTGATCGCCTGCGACGTCGGCCAGCACCAGATGTGGGTCGCCCAGCATTGCCGCTTCAACCATCCGCGCAACCACCTGACCAGCGGCGCGCTGGGCACGATGGGCTTCGGCCTGCCGGCGGCGATGGGCGCGCAGTTCGCCTGTCCCGACCGCACCGTGGTGCTGGTCAGCGGCGACGGCAGTTTCATGATGAACGTGCAGGAGCTGGTGACCATCGCGCGCTGCAAGCTGCCGGTGAAGATCGTGCTGCTGGACAACAGTTCGCTGGGCATGGTGCGGCAGTGGCAGGAGCTGTTCTTCGCCGAGCGCTACAGCGAGATCGACCTGTCCGACAACCCGGACTTCGCCGCGCTGGCGCAGGTGTTCGGCATCCCGGCCAAGCGCATCACCGCGCGCGGCCAGGTCGAGGACGGCCTGGCCGAACTGCTGGCGCAACCGGGTCCGGCGCTGCTGCACGTGGCCATCGACGCGCGCGCCAACGTGTGGCCGCTGGTGCCGCCGAACACCGCCAACAGCACCATGCTGGAGAGCAATCCCGCGACCCAGCGCCAGGAGACCGTCCATGCGATACCAGCTTGACCTGGTGCTGAAGCCGGTCGAAGGCGCGCTGCTGCGCGCGATCGGCATGGCCGAGCGGCGCGGCTTCGCACCGCTGTCGATTCGCGGCGCGCCGGCGCCCGACGACGCCGGCCGCTGGCACCTGCAGATGGTAGTGGACGGCACTCGCCCCGGCGAGAGCCTGCGCCTGCAGATGGAGAAGGTATACGACTGTGAGTCGGTGCGGGTGACTGCGCTGGATGTAGCGCCATGAAGCTGTCGGGACCGGGGACCGGAGACCGGGGACCGGGGCTGGGCCTTGCGGGCGTTTTGAGCGGCGCGCGCTGCCCGCGTTTTTCCGCTCGTTTGCATGCCCGCCCGCGGAGGGGCCTTCTTCCGTGGAGGTTGCTTCTTCGCGGCAACCCCATTTTCCGGGTCCTCGGTCCCCGGTCCCTGGTCCCGCGTCCGCCCCATGCCTGACCCCGGCCGCCCCGCCCCGCAGGAACCCGACGTAGGCGACGTCGCGGTCAGCGTCGCCGACGTGCTGGCCGCGCAGGCGCGGCTGCGCCGGTACCTGCCGCCGACGCCGGTGCACTATGCCGAGCGTTTCGGGGTGTGGTTGAAGCTGGAAAACCTGCAGCGCACCGGGTCTTACAAGGTGCGCGGCGCACTGAATGCGCTGCTGGCCGGGCTGGAACGCGGCGACGAGCGCACCGTGATCTGCGCCTCGGCCGGCAACCATGCGCAGGGCGTGGCCTGGGCCGCGCACCGCCTGGGCGTGCAGGCGATCACGGTGATGCCGCACGGCGCGCCGCAGACCAAGATCGCCGGCGTCGCCCACTGGGGCGCCACCGTGCGCCAGCACGGCGACAGCTACGACGAGGCCTACGCCTTCGCCCGCGAACTGGCCGAGCAAAACGGCTATCGCTTCCTGTCCGCGTTCGACGACCCGGACGTGATCGCCGGCCAGGGCACGGTCGGCATCGAGCTGGCCGCGCACGCCCCGGACGTGGTGATCGTGCCGATCGGCGGCGGCGGCCTGGCCGCCGGGGTGGCCTTGGCGCTACGCTCCCAGGGCGTGCGCATCGTCGGCGCCCAGGTCGAGGGCGTGGACTCGATGGCGCGGGCGATCCGCGGCGATATCCGCGCGATCGACCCGGTGCCCACCCTGGCCGACGGCGTCAAGGTTAAAATCCCCGGGTTCATCACCCGCCGGCTGTGCGCCAGCCTGCTCGACGACGTGGTGATCGTGCGCGAGGCGGAACTGCGCGAAACGCTGGTCCGCCTGGCGCTGGAGGAGCACGTCATCGCCGAGGGCGCCGGCGCGCTGGCCCTGGCGGCCGGCCGCCGCGTCTCCGGCAAGCGCAAATGCGCGGTGGTGTCCGGTGGCAATATCGACGCTGGCGTGCTGGCGACGCTGCTGTCGGAGGTGCGCCCGCGCGCGCCGCGCAAGCCGCGCCGCCGCAATGCCGAGCGACTTCGCAACCAACGTGCCGCCGCACCGCCCGCTCCAGCTCGCCCCGCGTCTTCGCTCCCCCATCCGCCAGCCACCGCCGCCGTAGAGGAAACCATCTGGTGAACACTTCTGCTTCTTCCCAGACCCCCCGCATCCGCATTTTCGACACCACCCTGCGCGACGGCGAGCAATCCCCCGGCTGCAGCATGACCCCGCAGCAGAAGCTGGTCATGGCCCGCGCCCTGGCCGAGCTGGGCGTGGACATCATCGAAACCGGCTTCCCGGCCAGTTCGCAGTCCGACCGCGAGGCGATGGCGCTGATCGGCCGCGAACTGCGCGAGCCGACCCTGGCGGTACTGTCGCGCTGCCTGGCCACCGACATCGAGACATCGGCGCGCGCGCTGGAGGCGGCGGCCCGGCCGCGCCTGCACGTGTTCCTGTCGACCAGCCCGCTGCACCGCGAACACAAGTTGCGGATGAGCCGCGAGCAAGTGCTGGAATCGATACGCAAGCACGTATCGCTGGCGCGCCAGTACGTGGACGACGTGGAGTTCTCGGCCGAGGACGCCACCCGCACCGAAGAGGATTTCCTGGCCGAAGTGACCACAGTGGCGATCGCCGCCGGCGCCACCACCATCAACCTGCCGGACACGGTCGGCTTCACCACGCCCGAAGAGATCCACGGCATGTTCGCGCGACTGATCGCCAGCGTGTCCGGCGCCGAGCGGGTGATCTTCAGCACCCACTGCCACAACGACCTGGGCCTGGCCGTGGCCAACTCGCTGGCCGCGGTGGAAGCCGGCGCGCGGCAGGTGGAATGCGCCATCAACGGCATCGGCGAGCGCGCCGGCAACTGCGCGCTGGAAGAGATCGCGATGGCGCTGAAGGTACGCGGCGCGTTCTACGGGATCGACACCGCGATCAACACCCAGCGCCTCGTCGCCAGCTCGCAGCTGCTGCAGCGGCTGGTCGGCATGCCGGTGCAGCGCAACAAGGCGATCGTCGGCGGCAACGCCTTCGCCCACGAGTCGGGCATCCACCAGCACGGCATGCTGCGCCACCGCAGCACCTACGAGATCATGCGCCCGGAAGACGTGGGCTGGGAGTCCTCGCAGATGGTGCTGGGCCGCCACAGCGGCCGCGCCGCGGTCGAGCAGCGCCTGCGCGCGCTGGGCTACGTGCTGGAAGAAGCCGAACTGATCCTGGCGTTCGAGGCGTTCAAGGCGCTGTGCGAGCAGCAGCGCGTGGTCAGCGACTCAGACCTGCAGGCGATGATGCAGGACGCGCCGGAAAGCCAGGGCTACCGGCTGTCGTCGATGACCGTCAGCGACCGCGGCCAGCGCGCCAGCGCGCAGGTCGAGCTGTCCGATCCGGACGGCCAGCGGGTCAGCGAACACGCCGAAGGCGACGGCCCGGTGGATGCGCTGTTCGCCGCACTGGCCGCGGCCACCGGCGTGCAGCTGACCCTGGACAGCTACCAAGTGCACAGCGTCGGCATCGGTGCCGACGCGCGCGGCGAGGCCAACCTCAGCGTTCGCCACGGCGAGACCGAATACGACGGCACCGGCACCAGCCGCGACATCATCGAGGCCAGCGCGCTGGCCTGGCTGGACGTGGCCAACCGCGTGCTGCGCCAGCGCCAGGGCGCGCAGACCCGTGCCGCTAGCACCGCAGCCTGAGCCGATGCGCGCGAACATGCTGCCGGCCGAGGGCCAGCGCTGCAACGCGCAGGGCGAGGCTGGCGACGCCAGCTTCGTGCCGGTGCCGGGCGCACCGGTGCTGGACCTGCTGGCGCCACGGCCGGGCGAACAGCGCCTGCGGCAGAGCGCATCGCTGGCGCGCCCCACGCCGCTGCCGACCGGCATGGCCGGCTGGCTGCGCACGTTCGCCGCCCCGTTTCTGGCAGGCCTGAACGCCGCCATACGACATGACATTCTCGCTAACGCCGTCGCATTGCTGACGCCAACGCTATGCGACGATCGCGACCGCTGGAGCGCCGACGACGTCCGCCTGCGCTTCCACGCCATGGTGCCGGCCCTGGCCGACGCCTGACGCCCGCTCGTTCCAGACCCACGCAAGGTTATCGGCAATGAACCCAGCCCCACGCACCCTGTACGACAAACTGTGGGACGCGCACGTCGTCGTCCCCGAAAGCGCCACCGCCCCGGCGGTGCTGTACATCGACCTGCACCTGATCCACGAGGTGACCTCGCCGCAGGCGTTCACCGAACTGAAGGCGCGCGGACTGGCGCCGCGCCGGCCCGACCGCACCAAGGCGACGATGGACCATTCCACGCCGACCCTGCCGCGCGGTGCCGACGGCAAGCTGCCTTACTACACCAAGGCCTCCGAGGCGCAGGTGGACATGCTCGCGCGCAACTGCGCCGACTACGGCATCGAGCTGTTCGACATGGCCTCGGACAACCGCGGCATCGTGCACGTGATCGCGCCCGAGCAGGGCTTCACCCAGCCCGGCATGACCATCGTCTGCGGCGACAGCCACACCTCCACCCACGGCGCGTTCGGTGCGCTGGCGTTCGGCATCGGCACCAGCGAGGTCGGTTACGTGCTGGCCACCCAATGCCTGCTGCAGCGCAAGGCCAAGACCATGTCGATCACCGTCGACGGGCCGCTGGCGCCGGGCGTTGGCGCCAAGGACGTAATCCTGCACATCATCGGCGTGATCGGGGTCAACGGCGGCACCGGCCACGTGCTGGAGTACCGCGGCTCCACCATCGAGGCGATGGACATGGAGCAGCGCATGACCCTGTGCAACATGTCGATCGAGGCCGGCGCACGCGCCGGCATGGTCGCGCCGGACCAGGTCACCTTCGACTGGATGGCGAACACGCCGCGCGGACCCAAGGGTGCGGAGTTCGACGCTGCCGTGCAGCGCTGGTCGCAGCTGCGCAGCGATCCCGGCGCGCGCTTCGACGTGGACGTGCGCATCGACGCGCGCGAGATCCGCCCGACCCTGACCTGGGGCACCCACCCGGGCACCGCGATCGCGGTGGACGTGCCGATTCCGGCGGCGCAGGACGCGGCGGCGCAGAAGGGCCTGGACTACATGCATTTCGAATCCGGCCACGCGCTGATCGGCACCCCGGTGGACGTGGTGTTCGTCGGCTCGTGCACCAACGGCCGGCTCAGCGACATGCGCGAAGTGGCGCAGGTGCTGCGCGGCCGCCGCGTCGCGCCGACCGTGCGCATGCTGGTGGTGCCGGGCTCGGAGATCGTCAAGCGCCAGGCCGAGGCCGAGGGCATCCACGAGGTGGTGCGCGCCGCTGGCGCCGAATGGCGCGAGTCCGGCTGCTCGATGTGCATCGCGATGAACGGCGACCTGGTCGCGCCGGGGCAACTGGCGGTGAGCACCAGCAACCGCAATTTCGAAGGCCGCCAGGGTCCCGGCTCACGCACCTTGCTGGCCTCGCCGATGACCGCGGCCTGGGCCGCGGTGAACGGCAAGGTCAGCGACCCGCGCACGCTGTTCGCGGAGGTCGCCTGATGGTGCCGCACATCGCCACGTTCGCGGCCACGCTGACCTTCGTGGCCGCCACCACCCGCGCCTTCGCCCATCGCGGCAAGCCGTTGCTGGCGCCGCACTTCCCCACCCCGGCGCTGCCGCCGGCGACGCTGCCCGACGCAGCCGTCGCCGCCCCCGCCATCGTGTCCCAGGAGACCTGCTGATGGCCGGATTCGCCGCCCTCACCTCGGCAAGCGTGGTGCTGCGCCAGACCAACATCGACACCGACCAGATCATCCCGGCGCGGTTCCTGTCCACCACCGAACGCGCCGGCCTCGGCCGCAATGCGTTCAACGACTGGCGCTGGCAGGCCGACGGCACGCCGAACCCGGAGTTCGCATTCAACCAGCCGCAGAACGCCGGCCGCCAGATCCTGCTGGCCGGGCGCAACTTCGGCTGCGGCTCCTCGCGCGAACACGCGCCGTGGGCGCTGACCGACCTGGGCCTGCGCGCGATCGTCAGCAGCGAGATCGCCGACATCTTCCGCAACAACAGCCTCAAGAACGGGCTGCTGCCGATCGTGCTTGACGAGGCCGACGTGCAGACCCTGATGCAGCGCCCGGACGACGCATTGACCGTGGACGTGGCCGCGCGCGAACTGCGCACGCCCGATGGCCGCGTCTATCCGTTCCCGCTCGACGAGTTCTCGCAGACCTGCCTGCTCGAAGGCGTCGACGAGCTCGGCTACCTGCTGCTGCGCCAACCCGCCATCGACCAGTACGAGGCCACCCATGCACGCTGACATCGTCGTCCTTCCCGGTGACGGCATCGGCCCCGAAGTCGCCGCCGCCGCCGTCTCGGTGCTGCGCACCATCGCCCGCCGCTACCAGCACAGCTTCGAGTTCCATGAACACGACATCGGCGGCATCGCCATCGACCGCCATGGCGAGCCGCTGCCGGCGGCGACGCTGGCCGCCTGCCAGCAGGCCGATGCGGTGCTGCTGGGCGCGGTCGGCGGGCCGAAGTGGTCCGACCCCAACGCCAAGATCCGTCCCGAGCAGGGCCTGCTGGCGATCCGTCGCGGCCTGGGCCTGTTCGCCAACCTGCGCCCGGTCAAGCCGCATCCGGCGGCACTGGACGCCTCGCCGATCAAGCCGCACCTGCTCACCGGCGTGGACATCGTGGTGGTGCGCGAGCTGACCGGCGGCATCTATTTCGGCGACAAGACCCGCACCGCCACCGACGCCAGCGACCTGTGCCGCTACAGCGTCGAGGAGATCGAGCGGGTGCTGCGCAGCGCGTTCCGCCTCGCCCAGCAGCGCCGCAACCACGTCACCTCGGTGGACAAGGCCAACGTGCTGGAGACCTCGCGGCTGTGGCGCGACGTGGCCGCGCGCATCGGCCGCGACGAATTCCCGGACGTGCGCCTGGAGCACCAACTGGTCGATTCGATGGCGATGCACCTGCTGGCCAAGCCGCGCGAGTACGACGTGATCGTCACCGAAAACATGTTCGGCGACATCCTCACCGACGAGGCCTCGATGCTGGCCGGCTCGCTGGGCCTGCTGCCGTCGGCGTCGCTGGGCGAAGGCCGGATCGGCCTGTACGAGCCGATCCACGGTTCGGCCCCGGACATCGCCGGCAAGGGCATCGCCAATCCCTACGCCACCATCCTCAGCGCCGCGCTGTTGCTGCGCCACTCGCTGGGCCTGAACGCCGAAGCCGAGGCGATCGAACAGGCCGTGGACGCCGCGCTCAACGCGCACGCCTTCACCGCCGACCTGGCCGCACCCGGCCAGGGCATTTCCACCAATGCGGCCGCGCGTGCGGTGGTGGAACGGTTGCAGGCGCATGGCTCGGTGCCGGCCGAGGAAGCGCACGAGTGAACCGCACGCCGGCCTGCCAGCCATCGGGCTGCGCAACGCCGGATTCGGGAAACGCACCGGCGGCCGCTACGGCCGCCGCCGGGTCCGCAGGCCGCCGGAGTCCGTAAGGACAACCGCTTCGTTCGTCGCGGCTGAAATCGCTCTGCAGGGGACTTGCGGCCTGTCCACCCAGTGCATTGCGGGAGGGAGTGCCGACGCTATCCGATCGCGGCACATCCACTGTGTGGCTCGTGGCGACGATCCCTCAGGGGGTTTGCGGCGCGCAGGCTTTGTGCACTGGGAAGGGACTTCAGTCCCGACAGGATGCAACCGTCGCTTTCTCCCGGTACCGAACAGGCGGCGCGATGCAGCCGCTGCCACGCACCGCCGCTCCGCCTAGCCGATCACCCGATCGCGGCCTTCGTGCTTGGCCTGATAGAGGCGCTGGTCGGCCAGTACCAGCAATTCGCGCCGGCTTTGCAGCGCCGAACCAAGACAGGCGAAACCGACGCTGGCCGTGCACTGCACCATTCGCCCATCGACGTCGTGGACCACCACCGCGGCGACGCGGTGGCGCAGTTGGTCCAGCCGCGCGCGCGCTTGCTCGCGGTCCAGGCCTGGCAACACCAGCAGGAATTCCTCGCCGCCATGGCGCGCGGCGAAGGCATGTTCGCCGAGCGTGGCGCGCAACACCTCACCGACCCGGCGCAGCACCTCGTCGCCGATCTCGTGGCCGTGCGTATCGTTGATCCGCTTGAAGTTGTCGATGTCCAGCAGCGCCACGCACAGCGGCGATTGCGTGGCCCGCGCATGCTCCAGCGCCGCGGTCAGGTGAGGATCGGCAGTGCGCCGGTTCGGCAGGCCGGTCAGCGCGTCGTGGCCGGCCTGGTAGGCGAGCTTGCGCACCAGCTCCTCGCGTTCGAAATCGGCCAGCTTCAGTGCCAGATTCTTCGCGCGCAGCTCGTGGGTGCGCTCGGCGATGATGCGGTTGAGCCGGCGCTGGCGGCGCAGGTGGCGGTGGCTGCGCCCGCGGTACCACCAGAGCAGCAGGCCGCTGAGCGCGATCGCCGCCAGCGCCACGAACGGGCCGCGCAGCCAGAACGGCGGCACCACGTCCAGCTGCAGCGAGGCGCGCCCGACCAGGTCGCTGCGCGACCAATCGGCCGAACTGGTGGTCGCCTGTACCTCCAGGCGATAGGCGCCCGGCGGCAGGTTGGTATAGACCGCCGCCTCGCTGCTGCCGGCATCGATCCACTCCCGGTCGAAGCCATACAGGCGATAGCGGTAGCGCACCTTCTCCGGCGAGCGGAAGCTCAGCCCGGCATAGTCGACGCTGAGCCGGCCGACGCTGCCGGGCAGGCGGTAGTCGCCGCGCAGCGGCTGCGCGTGGCCATCGACCTGCAACCGCTCGATCACCACCGCCGGTGCGCGCAACGCATGCCGGCTGGGCAGCGCCGGGTCGATCAGCGCCAGGCCGGCGGAGGTCGGGATCAGTAGGTTGCCGTCGCGGCTCAACCAGCCGGCCGGCGCGCTGCTGCCGTTGCTCTGGTTGCCGGGCATGCCGTCGCTGCGATCGACCACCTCCACCGCCAGCTGCGCGCGGCGGCCGGCATCGAGCTGCGCGATGCCGGCGCGGGCGATGCGGAACACGCCCTGGTTGCTGGTCGCCCACAGATGGCCACGGGCATCGTCGATGATCCGGAACAGCTTGTCGCGCGGCAGCCCGACACGATGGTCGTAGACGCAGAAGCGGCCATCGCGCAGGCGCAGCAGGCCGCGGTCGCTGCCGATCCACAGGGTGCCGTCGGCGTCTTCCAGGAAGTCGAAGGCATTGTGCGCCGGGAAGCCGGTGCCGGCCGGCCAACGCCGCAGCGTGCCGTTCGCCGCCAGCGCCGCGATGCCGTCGCTGGTGCCGATCCACAGCACGCCGGCGTGATCGCGGTACAGCGCCTGCACCTGCAGCGCCGGCAGGCCATCGGCCAGGGTGTACAGGCGGGTATGGCCGTGGTTGCGGTAGGCCAGACCGGCATTGCTGCCGATCCACAGCCCGCCGTCCGCATCCTGCAGCAACGCGCGCACCATGGCCTGCGGCAGGCCCGCTTCGCTGCCCAGCCGTTGCCGGACCGCGCCGTCGGGTGCCAGCAGCAGCACGCCCTGGTCATAGGTGCCGGCCCACATGCCGCCGTCGTTGGCGGCGGCCAGCGCCAGCACTGACGGATCGCGGCCGCTGGCGGCGATGCGCAACGCCGTGATGCGGCCGTGCTGCCAGCGATCCAGGCCGGCGGCATGGCCGATCCAGATCGCGCCATCGGCGCTCTGCTGCACCACCCGCACATAGTCGCTGCCGAGGCCGTCGTGCCGGGTCAGGCCGCCGGCATCGCCGGCCGCGATGCGGAACAGGCCGTCGGTGCTGCCGGCCCAGACCAGGCCTTCGCGGTCCTCGATCAACGCCGAGCTGACCACGCCGGAGATCGACAGCATCTCCTCATTGGCGCCGCTTGGCGAGCGCCGCAGCAATTGCCCGCTGGACAGGCTGGTCCACAGCTGGCCCTGGCGGTCCTGCAGCGCGGCATCGACCCGCTGGCCCTGGCGCAACCATTGCAATTGGCCGTCGGCATGCAGCCAGAACACGCCGGCGTCGCCGGCCACCAGCAGCCCGCCGTCGCGGTCGTGGCTGAGCCGCCGCACCGCCGCCGTGCGCATCGCCGGCGTGCGGCCCCAGCGCCGCGCGCGGCGCATGGCCGGGTCGAGGCGGAACAATCCCTGCGCGGTGCCGACCAGCACCCCGCCATCAGGCTGTTGCAGCAATGCCGTGATCCGGCCGTTGGGCAGCGCGACGGCGGTGGCGCTCAGGCGGCCATCGGCCTCGATCCGGAACAGGCCATCCTCGCTGCCGACCCACAGCGTGCCGTCGCGGCCGCGCAGCATCGACGCCACCCGCAGGCGCTGCGCACGCGCATCGCCCAAGTGCTCCCAGCGGCCGCCGTAATAGCGGAACACGCCGTCGTAGGCGGTGCCGATCAGCACCCCGCCATCCGCTTCGGGCACGATCGCGAACACGCCGGACATCTCCATGCCGGGCGTGTTCTGCCGGTCGAACACGGTGAAGCTGCGGCCATCGAAGCGCGCCACGCCTTCCCAGGTACCGACCCAGAGCAGGCCGTCGCGGTCCTGCGCCAGCGCGTGCACCAGATTGTGTGGCAGGCCTTCATACGTGGTCCAGCGGGCCAGCGTCGGCCGCTCTGTGACAGCGCGCTCGGACACGGGCAGCGCCGCCTGCGCCAACGGGGCGCCGGTCGCGCAACAGGCGCACAGCAGGATCATCAGCAGCAAAGCGTTGCGCAGACGCCTGCGCAGCACATGCACGCCGCTGGCAACGATGTGACGCTGCTCCCCCTGCTTCATTGCGTTCCGAATCTGGCCCTCGGCAGCGCGTGGCATCCAAACCGTCCAAGAAAACCAATTTATCACTGCGCGTTCGCCGCCGATGTCAGGATGTTCCTTACACCACACGTTGCATAGCAGCCGCCAACAAGGCTAGCCCGAACGTGCGTGGGCGCAGTGTGCACGGGCCGGTATAGCGACCACTGTGACCGCCTTTCCGATGAAGGCAATCCGTCAGAAAGATGCACCCGTTACATTCAGCAAGATAACTGCGAGGCGCGATACTGACACACTAAATAATATACTTCACGGTATATTATATATATCGAACCGACTGGTCTAGTATTGCCCCATGGTCAGCAAACCCTCCGTCGCCCCCCCCCCAAATCCTCCTCCCGCGCCGCCGGGCCGGGCCGTCCCAAGGACATGGGCAAGCGCGCGGCAATCCTGGAAGCAGCCAAGCAGATGTTTACCGAACTGGGCTTCGGCGGCGTCAGCATGGACGGCATCGCGGCCCGCGCCGGGGTGTCCAAGCTCACCGTTTACAGCCATTATGGCGACAAGGAGACCCTGTTCGCCGAGGCGGTGCGCGCGCAATGCCAGGCGCTGCTGCCCGACGACCTGTTCGGGCACGCGCTGAAGGGGCCGCTGCGCACGCAGTTGGTGGAGATCGGCCTGGCGTTCTTCGCGATGATCAGCAGCGAGGCGGCGATGGCCACACACCGCATGATGCTGGCCCCCGGCACCGGCGACGAGTATGTGCGCGAGATGTTCTGGAATGCCGGCCCCAAACGCACCCAGCAGGACCTGGCGCAGCTGCTGCAGGTGCATGTCGCCGCCGGCGCGCTGGAGATCGCCGACCTGGGCCAGGCCGCCTCCCAGTTCTTCTGCCTGGTCAAGGGCGAACTGCACTCGCTGATGATGTGCGGCCTGTGTCGCGATCCCAGCCGCGCGCAGATCCAGGCCCATGTCCAGGCCAGCGTGGACTTCTTCCTGCGTGCCTATGCGGTGCGCTGAACCCACGCCGGCCGGGCGGCCCGATGACTTCCGGCACTGCGCGCGGCGGCAACGCTGCGGCGATGCTGCGGCGTACGCACGGCCCTTGTGCCGGCTAAAATGCGCGACCCACCGCGTTGGATGCCCCAGATGACGATCGACTACTCCCAAGCCCGCGAAAAGATGGTTGAACAGCAGGTGCGTCCCTGGGACGTGCTCGACCTGCGTGTGCTCGACGTGCTGGCGCGGCTGCCGCGCGAGACCTTCGTGCCGGAAAGCCACCGCGCGGTGGCCTATGCCGACCTGGAAATTCCGCTGGGCCACGGCCAATTCATGATGAAACCGGTGATCGAGGGGCGCATGCTGCAGGCGCTGGACCTGCAACCGGGCGAGGATGTGCTGGAGATCGGCACCGGCAGCGGCTTCATCAGCGCCTGCCTGGGAGAACTGGGCCGAGAAGTCGTCAGCCTGGAGATCGAGCCGCCCCTGGCCGCCGCCGCGCGCGCCAATCTGGAGGCAGCCGGGCTGGGCAGCAACGTGCGCATCGAGAGCGCCGACGCGTTCGGCTGGCACAGCGACCGCCGCTTCGACGTGGTCTGCATCACCGCCCCGGTCACCGAGATCCCGGCGCAGTTCCTGGCCTGGCTGCGGCCCGGTGGGCGCCTGTTCGCGATCCGCGGCCGTGCCCCGGTCATGGACGCGGTGCTGGTCCACGCCGAGGCCGGCGCGCCGCGCGTGGAATCGCTGTTCGAAACCGACCTGGCGTACTACCTGCGTGGCGCCGCGCCAGTCCCCCAGTTCACATTCTGATCCATCAAGGAAGCCGCAATGATCCGCCGATCCCTCGTTCTGGCGCTGACCGCCGCGCTGTTTCCGCTGGCCGCCAACGCCACAGACCTGCTGCAAGTCTACGAAATGGCCCGCAATAGCGACCCGCAGCTGGCCAGCGCGGAATCGAACCGGCTTTACGAAAAGGAAGGCGCGGTGCAGGCGCGCGCGGCGCTGCTGCCGCAGATCAACGGCTCCGCCTCGCTGCAGCGCAGCCACAGCGAGATCGAGCGTGGCAGCGGCGAACTCGCCGGCACCGGCAAGAGCCGCAGCTACGCGATCCAGGGCCAGCAGACCCTGATCAACTTCGCCCAGTTCTCCACCCTGCGCGCGCAGAAGGCGCGCAGCCTGGCCGCCGACTACTCGCTGACATCGGCCAACCACGACCTGATCGTGCGCACCTCGGCGGCCTACTTCAACGTGCTGGTCGCGATCGAATCGCTGGTCGCCGCGCAGACCAACGAAGCCGCCGCCAAGAAGCAGTTCGACTACGCCGACAAGCGCCTGGAGGTGGGCCTGGCGCCGATCACCGACGTGCACGAAGCGCGCGCACAATACGATCAGGCGCGCGCCGACACGATCACCGCGCGCAACTCGCTGCAGGACCTTTACCAGGCGCTGACTGAGATCACTGGGCAGCCGGTGCACGACCTGCGCAGCCTGCCCGAGGACTTCCGTCCGCAATTGCCGGCCGACAGCGGCAACATCGACGGCCTGATCGCCTCGGCGCTGGACAAGAACCCGTCGCTGCGCGCCAACCAATACCAGGTGCAGCAAGCCGAAGACAACGTCTCCACCGCCCGCGCAGGACACCTGCCGACGCTGAACCTATCGGCCAGCGCCGGCCGCGATGCCAACTGGGGCGACGGCGTGTCCGGCAGCAACTCGCCGCGCAGCGACAGCAACGTCATCGGCCTGACCTTGAACGTGCCGATCTTCGCCGGCGGCGCGACCCAGTCGGCGGTACGCCAGGCGCTGGCACAGCGCGATATCGCCCAGGACACTTACGAACAGCAGAAGCGCGCGCTCGACCGCAATACCCGCAACGCCTACCAGACCGTCGTCGCCGGCATCAGCGAAATCGAGGCGCGGCGCCTGGCGGTGGTCTCGGCACAGGCCGCGTACGACGCCTCGCAGGTCGGCCTGGAAGTGGGCACACGCACCGTGCTGGACGTGGTGCAGAACCAGCGCACCCTGTACCAGGCGCAGCTGAACTACGCGCAGTCGCGCTACAACTTCCTGCAGAACCGACTGCTGCTGAGCCAGGCACTGGGCACGCTGGACGTGGCCGAGGTGCAGTCGATCAACGCGCTGCTGACGCAGAGCGCCGAATCCAAGCTCAACTCCGGCACCAGCACCCAGTAACGCTGGCGCCGGCGTCGGCGCGACACCGCGAACGGCGGGCCTTCGGGTCCGCCGTTTTTGCATGGGAGCGACCGAATTGCAGAGGGACGCCGCGTGGCAGTGGAACCTTCGATCAAGCCAGGCATCTTCGATCAAGACGAGGCCACTTGTGGGAGCGACTTCAGTCGCGACGGACTTCACCGGTAAAGCCGTCGCGCCTGATGGCCCGAGGCCACCCGAAGCCGACCCCACCACACCCCGCCAACTGCGATACCTGCGTCGAAACGCCCTACTCGTCCGCCTGCGCATCGTGCGCCACCGGCGGCAGATGCTCGGCGATCAGCTGCAGCGCCCGCTGCAGCGCGCCGCGGCCATTGGCGACCAGCGCGCAGCCGGCTTCGGCCATGCGCGCGCGCGCGGCCGCATCGCCCAGCAGCTCGCGCAGCGCCGCGCACACCGCCGCGGCGTCCTCGCAGATCGCCACCGCCCCGGCCTCGCGCATGCGCCGCGAGATCTCGGCGAAATTGTGCAGGTGCGGCCCGCTCACCGCCGGCGTGCCGACCGCGGCCGGTTCCAGCAGGTTGTGCCCGCCGATCGGCTGCAGGCTGCCGCCGACGAAGGCGACCTGGGCGCAGGCGTAGAACATCATCAATTCGCCCAGCGTATCGATCACGAACACGCTGTCCTCGGCGCCGGGCCACTGCTGCTGGCGACGCGTGACCACGCGCCAGCCCTGGTCGCGCGCCAGCGCCTCGACCCTGGCGAAGCGTTCCGGATGGCGCGGCGCCCACAGCAGCAGCAGATCCGGCCAGTGCCGGCGCAGTTGCCGGTGCATCTCGATCACCGCCGCCTCTTCGCCCTCATGGGTGCTGGCGGCGATCCACACCGGCCGCGCCGCGGCCACGCGTTCGCCGAACGCGGCAACGAACTGCGGCAACTGCGCGGGCACAGCGATATCGAACTTCAGGTTGCCCAGCGCGCGCACCTGCTGCGGATCGGCGCCGAGCTCGATGAAGCGCTCGGCATCGGCCTGCGACTGCGCCGCCACGCAGGTCACCGTGCGCAGCGCGCGCCCGATCAACGGTCGCAGCAGGCGGTAGCCGCGCAGCGAGCGCGCCGACAGCCGCGCATTGAGCACATAGACCGGGATGTTGCGGTCGCGGCAGCCGAACAGCATGTTCGGCCATAGCTCGGTTTCCAGGATCAGCGCCAGGCTCGGGCGGAAATGCTGCAGGAAGCGGCCGACGCTGCCCGGCACGTCGTACGGCAGGTAGACGTGGTCCAGCGCATCGCCCCACAGCGCGCGCACCCGCTCCGACCCGGTCGGGGTGATGGTGGTGATCACCCAGCGGATGTCCGGGCGCTGCGCGCGCAGCGCGTTGACCACCGGCGCGGCGACGTTGACCTCGCCCACCGACACCGCGTGCAGCCACACCCGCGGCCGCCCGCGCGCCTGCGGATACGAGGCGTAGCGCTCGTCCCAGCGCTGGAAGTACTGGCGCACGCGGAACCCGCGCCAGACCAGGTGATAGACGGTGACCGGCAACAGCATGTACAGCACGGCCGAGTACAGGCCGCGCAGCAGCCGCTCGATGAAATCGTTGCGCATCGCGAAAGCATAACGCGCGCGCGCCGCCGCCAGGCGACGCCGCCGCGCCCATGCCCGGCTAAACTTGGCGCATGTCCGATTCCGCCCCCACTCTTCCGTCCGCCGCCACCACGGTCGCGCCGCCGCCGTGCTCGCCGAAGCACTGGCCGACCTGGCTGCTGCTCGGCATCGCCGTGGCTGCCGCGCGGCTGCCCTGGCTGCTGCAACGCGCGCTCGGCCGCGGCGTCGGTTGGCTGGCGCTGCGCCTGGCCGGCACCCGCCGCCATGCCGCCGAGACCAACCTGAAACTGTGCTTCCCCGCACAGAGCGAGGCTTGGCGCACGCGCCTGCTGCACGACAGCTTCGATGCGCTGGGGGTGGGCGTGTTCGAGTTCGCGCGCGCCTGGTGGGGCAGCCTCGGCCCGATCCGCCGCCGCACCCGCATCGAGGGCCTGGAGCACCTGCGTGCGCTGCAGGCGCAGGGCCGCGGCGTGCTGTTGGTGTCGGGCCATTTCATGACCCTGGAGATGTGCGGCCGCCTGCTGTGCCAGTACGTGCCGCTGGCCGGCATGTACCGCCGCCACCGCAACCCGGTGTTCGAATGGGCGGTCAAGCGCGGCCGCCTGCGCTACGCCATCGCCATGTTCGCCAACGAAGACCTGCGCGGCAGCGTGCGCCACCTCAAGCGCGGCGGCTTGCTGTGGTACGCGCCGGACCAGGACATGCGCGGCAAGGACACGGTGTTCGTGCCGTTCTTCGGCATGCCCGCCTCCACCATCACCGCCACCCACCAGTTGGCGCGGCTGACCGGCTGCGCGGTGGTGCCGTATTTCCACCGCCGCGAAGGCGCCGACTACGTGCTGCGCATCGCCCCGCCGCTGCAAGACTTCCCGTCGCAGGACATGGTCGCCGACACCGCGCGGGTCAATGCCGCGATCGAGGCCATGGTGCGCGAGGCGCCGGCGCAATACTTATGGATCCACCGCCGCTTCAAACGCCAGCCCGAGGGCCGCAGCGCGTTCTACGAACGCGACTGAGCGCGATATGCGGACGGGCGTAGCCTGGCGCGCTCCAATTCCGCGAGACGCTGCGCGCAGGATCCTCCCCCCAACCCATCTCCCGGTGGGAGAGGGGCTAAGGCAGCAGGCAAAACAGTCCCCGCAGCGCCCTCCGCGTCACCCTCCTCGGCCAGCAGCGCGCCGACATACAGCCCCACCAGCATCAGCGCCAGCGAGCCCCAGAACGACGAATAGAACGCCAGGTGGGTGTTGAACGGGAACACCGTCGCCAGCAGCGCCAGCAGCGCCGGCCGCGCCCGCTCGCGCGCCTGCGGCGAGGCGTAGCGCCACGCGCGCCACGCCTGCGCGGCACCGGCCAGCCACAGCAGCAAACCGATCGCGCCGGTCTCGCTGAGCACTTCCAGCACGATCTGGTGGGCATGGAAGGCCGGCTCGCGGCCCCAGGCACCCTCGTGCGCCGGATCCGGATCGCAGGCGACATAGGCTTCGCGGAAGCCGCGCACGCCGACCCCATTGAACGGATGCTGGCGGATCATGCACCAGGAGGCGTCCCAGATCTGGGTGCGCCCGGCCAATGCCGCGTTCACGTCGGCCGGGCGTCCGCTCAGCGCCAGCGTGGTGCGCGAGAAGCGTTCGCGCACCTGCGGCGAGAGCGCGCCGAGCAGGCCCGCGACCAGCACCGCGGCCACGCCAAGCGCCAGCATCCGGCGCAAGCCCAGCAGCCGCCAGCCCGACAGCAGCAGCACCAGCGCATAGGTGATCCACGACGCGCGCGATCCGGCCAGCACCAGCACCACGCCCACCGCCGCCGCGGCGAGCAGCCAGCCCCACGCGCCGCCGCGACGCCCGGCCGCGAACAGCAGGAACGGCGACAGGCTGGCCAGGACCTGGCCGAACTTGAGGTTGCACGGCCCGAACACGCCGCTGAGGCGGTCGGCCAGGGCGATTTCCTGCGGCGTGCAAAGGCCGTGGTGACTGATCGCCCACTTCAGCTGGTCCATCGACCAGAACAGCGGGCTGGTGCCGCACAGCGCCTGCGCCAGCGCATCCACGGTCCAGAGCGCGGCGATGACCGCCAGCCCGTCGAAGGTGGTGCTGCGCGCGCCTGGCGTCGCCACCGCCATCGCCACCAGCCACAGGAACGGCAGGAAACGCAGGTCCACCGCCGATTCGCGCAAGGCCAGCGGCACGTCCACCGCGTCCAGCGCCGACAGCGGCTGCGGCAGCCAGTAGCTCAGGAACAGCAGTGTGGTCAGCGCCCACGCCGGGCCGCTGAGCAGGCTGGCGCCACCGCGGAAGCGGCTGTGCAGCAGTTGCACCAGGGTCGCCAGCGCGCCCAGCGCGAGCACGCTCGCGGCCAGACCCGGGGCCGGCCACAGCGCCACGAACGTCAGCACCCACACCGGCGCCCAGCGTTCGCTGCACACCGGCGACAGCGGCGCAGGCAGGGAGGAATCAGGACCTGAGTTCGTCATACACCGCCAGGGTCGCGTGCTGCATCGCCTGCAGCGTGTAGGGAATCTGTGCCGGTGATGCCGGCGGTTGCGCCAGCAGGCGCGTCGCCGCCGCGTGCAGGGCCACCGGATCGAACGCCGCAACCGCACCGGACGGCTGCAGCTGCGCCAGCAGTTCGCCGACGCCGCCGTGCGCCCAGCCCAGCACCGGCCGCCCCACCGCCAGCGCTTCGACCACGGTGCGGCCGAACGCTTCGGGCTTGCGCGACAACTGCAGCACCAGATCGCTGGCGGCATAGGCCTCGGCGATGCGCGCGGTAGGCGCAGTGAACGCCACCGCGTCGGCGATGCCCAGCGCCGCGGCTTCGGCCTCCAGCTCCTGCAGGTAGGCCTCGCGCCCGGTCTCGCGCGCGCCCGGCAGCCACAGCCGTGCGTCGCGGCCGTCGGCACGCAGCGCGGCGAGCAGACGCAATGCGTCGGCGTGGCCCTTCAGGCGGGTGCCGCGCCCCGGCAACAGCAGCAGAGGACCGCCGCCCGCCGTGGCCGGCGCCAGCGTCGCGGCCCAGGCGCGCGCGGCCGGATCGGGCTGCGCACGGCGCGGGAACTGCGCCGGGTCGATGCCGCGCGGGATCACCCGCAAGCGCGCCGGGTCGGTGTGCGGGTAGTGGCGCAGCACGTAGTCCCGCACCGTGGCCGACACGCAGATCACCCGTTCGCCGCGGGCCATGATCGCGCTGTAGCGGCTCGGCGAATTGAGCCCGTGCACGGTGGTGACGAAGCGCGGCCGCTGCGCCGCCGGCAGCCCGCGCAGCGCGTGCCAGCCCAGCCAGGCCGGCAGCCGCGAGCGCGCGTGCACGATGTCCACCCCCTCGCGCACGAACAGCCGGCGCAATGCCGGCACGTGGCGCAGGCTCAGCAGCGACTTGCGGCCGATGTCCAGGGCGATGTGCTCGGCACCGGTCTGCGCCAGCGCCGGCAGCAGGCGGCCGCCGGCCGACACCACCAGCGCGCGGTGTCCGGCGGCGACCAGCGCCGCGGCGATTTCCAGGGTGGAGCGTTCGACGCCGCCGGACTCCAGCGCCGGCAGCAGCTGCACCACGGTCAGGCGGTGCATCGACCCGGCGGTCAGTCGACCAGCACGAAGACCGCTCCGCAGTAGGGACACTTGGCCTCGTGGCTGGGTTCTTCCTCCAGCGGCAGATAGACCCGCGGGTGCGAGTTCCACAGCGCCATCTCCGGGGTCGGGCAGCTCAGCGGCAGGTCGGCGCGGTGCACGTTGTAGCGCGTCTCTGTATTGGCGGGCGCGGTGGCGTTATGGCTCATGGCGGTGGGACACGGCGGGAGGAGACAGCCAATTCTAGCAGCCCGTCCCGCGACCGCGCCGGGCCGGCGTCCGCCGCGCCGGCGCTGTCCTGGGCTTGTCCACTCACTGTCCGCTTGATGCAAGGCAATGACATCCACTATGCTCGGGGGGACGCGGTGCCAACATGCCGCTCTGAGGTGTCCCGTGGATATAGGTGTGCGATTGATGCAGGCGCGGCGCAATGCCGGTTTCACGCTGCGCGAACTGGCGGCCCTGCTGGGCGTGGCGCATAGCACCCTGGGTCACTGGGAGAACAATCGTTCCGTCCCCAATGCCCGGCATTTGCTGAAGATTGCCGAACTCACCGGCGTCGATGCCTACGTGCTGCTGACCGGCAAGCCCTCCAAGCTGAACCAGAGCGAGCACGAAAGCCTGCCGCTGCCGATGGGTAAGCGTCTGGCCTGAAGGGTCTGCGGTGCCGGCAGCGCTGCGGCGTACATCCCGCGGCGTTGCTTTTTACGTGTTCATTCCTGGCTCGCGGCACCCGAATCGGCAGGATCTTTTGTCTCGCTCGAATCCGCTGACGCGTCCTAGACAACCGATAGCGACAGTCAGGCGCTGGCTGTTGTCACTTCGGCAGGTGATGTCTGTGGCCGTAGTTCCTGCACGATGCGCCCCTGTTCCATCACCAACACGCGGTCGGCACTGGCGATGGTTTCCGGCCGATGCGCAACGATCACCTTGGTCAGCTTCAACTGCTTCACCGCGTCGTTGACCAGACGCTCGCGCAACACATCCAGATGGCTGGTGGCCTCATCCAGGAACAGCAGCTTCGGTTGCCGGTACAGCGCACGCGCCAGGATCACCCGCTGCTTCTGCCCGCCGGACAGCGAACTGCCCATGTCGCCGATCAGGCTGTGATAGCCCATCGGCATCGCGGCAATATCCTCATGCACCGCCGCCAACCGTGCCGCCGCCTCGACCCGTTCCAGGTCGAAATCGGGATCGAAGAACCCGATGTTGTCGGCGATGCTGCCGGCGAACAATTGATCGTCCTGCATCACCGCACCGACGATCGCGCGCACGTTTCGCGGCCCTAGCTTATGTAGATCGTGACCACCGATGCGGATTGTCCCTTCGCTCGGCTTGAGCAATCCCAGCAGCAGTTTGACCAGCGTCGTCTTGCCGCAACCGGATGCACCGATGATCGCCACCGACTCGCCTGGCTCGATCGCGAAACTGCACTCCTTGACGACCCACGGCTCGCCCGCGGCGTAGCGAAACGACAGCCCCTCGACCTCGATGCGCGGCTCGGCCGGAGGCAACGCCTCGGGCAGCGCGTGGTCGTCCTCGGGCGGCGTCAGCACGATATCCGCCAACCGCTCGCCATGCAGGCGCAGCATGCGGAACTCGACCCACTTGTCGATCAGGCCACTCACGCGCATGGCGAACTGATCCTTGTAGGCCAGGTAGGCGACCAGCATGCCGACCGAGAACACATTGTCCAGCGCCAGCCTGGCCCCGATCCAGATCACCGCGATGCGCTCAATGCCGAACACCAGCTGGCTGGCCGTGTTGAACCCCAGCGACATCCGCGCCAGTTTGACATCCTGGTTGACTGTCTCGTTGAGCAGATTGTCGTAGGTGGAACGGCGCAGCGGCTCCTCACCAGCGATTTTCAGGCTCTGCATGCCGCGCAGCGATTCCAGCAAATGGCTCTGCTGCTTGGCCGCGGCGACGAGCTGCTGCTCAGTGCGATCACGCACCGGCCGGTAGGCGATTGCCCGAATACACAGATAAAGTACTACCGCCAGCAGCGTGACCAGCGCCAGCTTGCAGCTATAGACCAGCATCAAGACCAGCGTGACCACTGCCATCAGTCCGTCGATGATCGCCTCGACGAAGCTGGTGGTCAGTGTGTGCTGGATCGTCTGCACCGATGACATGCGTGAAGTCACATCGCCCAGATGACGCTTCTCGAAGAAATCCAGCGGCAATTTGAGCAAGTGCGCGAACACGTTGCTCATCCATTGCAATCCGAGCCTGGAGGACAGATAGACCACCGACCAGCCGCGCAGCAAGCCGATACCCACTTGCAGCAGCAGCGCCAATCCGAAACCCAAACCGAGTACCACCAACAGGTCGCGATCCGCCGAAACCAGCGCCTGGTCAACCACCCATTGCATGTAGAACGGCGCGAGCACGACAAAAACCTGTAACGCAACCGACAGTAGGAATATTTGAAAAAGAGCGTTCCACAATCCATTGATCGGCCCAGTGAGTTGCCGCGCGGAAATCGTAGGGGACACCTTCTGCGGCTTGAATTCTGCAGCGGGGGTCAATTCTAGCGCCACACCGGTAAAGTGCTGAGAGACTTCATGGATCGACAGCTTTCGCTCCCCTATCGCGGGATCGAGTATAGTGAATTTTGACTTCCCGACCTTTGCAAGCACCACAAAGTGGTTGAGGTCCCAATGCAAAATGCAGGGCAGCTTGAGTTGCCCGAAGTGCTCCATGTCTAGCCGAAGCGCTCGGGTGGAGAAGCCGAGTTGTTGGGCAATCTGAATAAGACCACTGAGCTTAATACCTTTCAGCGACAGTGGAAAGCAACGGCGCATTTCCGGGAGACTGACATGACAACCATAGCCGCTGGCGACCATCGCCAATGAAGCCAGGCCGCATTCGGAGGCCTCGCTCTGTAAATAGACATCCATCAATGCATACCCACGCAACGCCTTACTGATCCAGCACAAATGATGACTTCACACCCGCCTTCTCCATTACATCCTGTACAATCTTAACCGTATATTTCTGGCAATACCGCTCACCATCAACTCCATATTTCTCCAACGTCACACGCTGAGGCACCCAGACAGAAGGCGTACTAGAATACGAATATTCCCCTGTCTTCTCATCAAACGTGTACTCATCCATCTTTCCGGAAATTATTTTCACTTGTTGATTGGCATATTCCAATATTTTATAGTCCACGCCAGCGCGACTGTAAAAACTGTGTTCGTCCGCATGAAACTTCTCCAGCCAATCACGATACTTATCCACCAACGCTTGGGGCCCACCCTCCGCCGCCAGCGAAACAGCTCCTTCTTTCCCAGGCGGCAGCGTTCCATGCCAACCGAGAACAGCGCCGCAATCGACGGTCAGCGATGAAGCAGCCATTGCGATATAACTAGCACACGCCGATAGACATACACCATCCACTTTCACTTCAATCGGACGGCGCCGAACAATGTCTTCGGCAATTCTAAGTGCAACCAAGGGGTAACCTCCTAGACTATGGACGATAATTTTTGAATAACCGTCCTTTGCGATCTTGAAATATTCGACGTCTGAATTCGAATCGATATCGCCACGCAGCTCTATGAGATCCGGGGAAATCCTCCTCCAACCTGCATGCACATTTCCACAAAAAAAAACTGTTGCAAGAAGGGCGATCATCCGGATTGTAGAATTAATCATTCACGTAGCTCTTAATGAATTTCCATAAAATGAGGCATCGGCACCAGACCGATGCCTCATGGCGAATTAAAAATCAGCCTTTTGCGTGACACTCAACCGTTTTTGTGGTCGTCGTGCTGCCATCAGCGTTTTTGGTAACAGTCTTAGTGTATGAGCAACCAGCTTCAAGCCCCCCAGCAACAGCAATTGTTTCTTCAACAGTCAACTCACGCATATATCACCTCTAACAGTCAATTTGACGCACACCCTGCGCCTGGGAAAAAACTTCAGCGTGCTATCAGTTAGAATATCGGCATCTTACGGACTGGATCGCCTGCCCGACTTAGCCATCGTAGTAGCGACCACCCCAGTGCTGGAGCAGTTACGGCGAGTTCACTGTTGGCCTGAACCTCAACCTGCTGCTCCTCCAACGTGGAATTATCGTGCCTATAATCGACCTGAACACTCAAACGCTGCAAGGACAACAACCGCAGTTGCCACTCGATTTGCGCCACATTACGTCGCATCTCGGTCGCTTGTCACTGCAAGGCTTGCATCCGGCTGGTGTAATCCGGCGCACTGGATTCCTGTCGCTTAATCTGTAGCACGCTTAAAATCCATAAAATAATTGGAAGTCATGAAAATCTAGAGAACGCCATCACAATCAAATTAAATGCACTATGAAGCAAGACCGAGGCCAAGAATCCAACTATCCGATCATGGACATTAGCCAATAAACAACAAATTGCAAAAAATACTACGCAAATCGCCATGTAGCGTATCTCCCAATTAAATAAAGAATGAAAGACTCCCGCAATTAGCGATACCACCAACGGCCCTTTCCACCAATGCCACTTTCTATCGGAAAATACAAAACGCAACCAAACAAAACAAATAAAATTCTCCAGTATCGGAGAAATTAGCAAAGGAGAAATCCAGGGCCTTATCGCCTGATCTTCTTTTATAAAATCAAGCCTGCTTGGCATCCCTATAAACGTCAAAATCCAATCCAAAGATGCTTCACACAGATTTTCAAGAGCAAAACAAAAAACTGCCAAGACCAATGCAGCCAAGAACACTTGTGATGCGCCAGCATCCCAAATATTGCGATTTAACCAGTGATATCCGCACATAATTCTCATCAATTTTCTTATGGAATTTTTTTGAGAAGCTAAACGGCATATGCGCGCGATCACCGCCAATGAAGCAAGAGCGCATTCAGAAACTTCGGACTGAATAATAACACGCATCTTTTCCGGAGCCGCTGCTGCCTGCCACTAGCAATTTCCATTATTGATGGTCAAGGCTAATCAGGAATTTTGATGACTACTCGTCCAATGCAAATTTCAACTCGCGCTGATACACGAATTCCCCTTTCCCGAGCGATGGATCGGGAGGGAACAGCGACATATAGCCAGCCACAATTGCACGATCTTCTATTCTCTTACCAACACCTTCAGCCACCTCAACTTCGACCTTGGTGACATCACCACTTGCATTTACATGGATGTTCCAAACCAGCCGCCCCTCCCATTCCGAGGAAGGAATGGAATCATCGTAATTTGGTCGACCTAGGACGTATGGCACCTTTGGATTGGAATAAAATGAGGCTTTTTCGATATCACGAGCAACTTCTATCTGATTTTCATCCACATATTTTTCATTCAAATAGACCTTGTAAGTCCAAACCCCTGGACTAACAGATGAGCCATGAGGAATGGCAGAATAACACTTTTTATCGCCCATAAACCTTTCGTCCGCACGACTGAAAATCAATCTACCATCCTGGCCCAATGCATCAATCCGCAGCTTATAGGGCGGCGACGCAGAAGATTTAAAAACAGCAACGCAGACCTGATGATTTTCCTTCCCATCCAGCAGGAACCCTATGGTCGGCTGCCGCGCTATGGCACCGGCCGGAATCGGCCTCCAGAGAAACTCTATATAAACCTTATCCTGCCCCGCACAAGCCTTGAACCCAAAAAATAAAAATATCAATAAAAACCACTTCATTACCCTAGCCTCCAATTGTACCCCACCCCAACGCTCACCGTATTTATCATAGATCAGCATATCTTTTCGATCCAGATAATAAAAACTTTTACACTAACCACGTGACGAGTAGTTGAATCAATTCACCAGCCATATCAATCATCAATCATCAATCAATAAATTTAACTCGCGCAACGACGAAAACTAAAATTAATTTAAATTAATTCAATTGACCAAAAATCCAATAAACCACAAATACCGCCATAAATATTATGTTCAAGCCAACCAAACGCGCAATTGCAATATAATTCTTAAACTAGCCACTTGGCAGCTTTTATTTTTGGCAAGTTAAAAATCATATAACTGAAGAGCTCCTAGGAAAATTTAAAAATCCGCCTGACACTTAATCGTCAGGCGGAGGTAATCTTTCTAACTAAGACTCTTAATTCTAGATGTCTTAACCCGTAGAGATAGGTGCCCCAGGCTCCCCCTTGTCAGATGTCCTCGTGCATGTACCGTTATCCTTCCAACTGTCCGTTTTTGGCTTATCTTCCCCCCCAGCCACCTGAGAGATCTCTTCCCTTGACAGCAACCTGCCGAGAACCCGGCTTTCGATACTCATTTCTTTTTCTTTCATGCTGACGCTTTTCATCTTACATCTCCTATGCGTGGAGATCACCACGCTCTGACGTATGGCCAATCCATACGAATTCTTCAAAACTAATCACCACGATTGACAGTCTAAATTCATCTAACCTCACTCCATTGAATGGAAAAATCTCAAGAAACGATGCCAGCCTGTGCGGCGAGCTCGCATGCTTTGATATAACTAAATTTATACAAGCCAGGATCATAAACGAAGTCCTCGCTCGCCATTTCTACAAATTGGCAGAATGCATCAAGCAAAGGTAGTTTCTGGCACCATGCTTCGACAAATAGGAATTGACCAGCCTCATTGACTTCCATAAAAAACCAACGACCGCTAGTATCCACGATAAAATCAAACGCCCCGCTGACAATCCCAAGTGCTTTCATAAGGGAACGGCATGATTCAAAAACCTCCTGCGGCAATTGCAGAGGAGCACAAAATGAAATGGAATCTTGATCTATCCTCCAGTCCAGATCTCCATCTCGAAGACTTGAAGACTCGATCCGAATCGCGCCGTAAAAATTTCCAAAAAACTGAACTCTAACCTCAAACGACTTAATTATCTTTTCCTGGAATATACCTGGTGTGGATTGTAAAATTTCGTCTCCCGGCAAGGATTCAACATCAACTTCTGCAGTATATGCATTAAGCAGTCGCCCTCCTTCATTCCATAACCCTCCGCCAAGAGGCTTATAGATGCAAACCTTAACCGAGCCTATAAAATCCCTTATCTCGACAGGATCGTTACTTACCAAAGTGGAAGGAATATTCAAACCAGCCGAAGTCGCAAGATTTAATTGAACCGGCTTGAGGTCACATAGGCTTGCTGAAGAGTGCGTATTTATCCAAAAATAACTTTCAAGAAAATTAAAGTTTGCATAATTAGCCGTGCGTAATTCGCTGGTAGAGAACTCGCTATCGCGCCTATCAACAATTGCCGGCGCTTCGGGCAACATGCGTCGACGAAACCACACAACGTCGACATCATCGCTAGACAATTTAAAATCTGACATTTTCAATATAACGTCAGATTTTTTATCGTGAAACGATATACTCGCAGTAGAACTTTTTGGATACTCCTCACCCACCCACCTGAAAACATGATTACCACGCAATTTCAATGCATTACCAATAACACTAGCGTGGAAATCATTTCCAACCGTATAAACAAGTACATTTCTGCTCATACTTTAACCTGTTGCTCTTGATCAGGATATATAATTCATTAATCATAACTTATGGATTGACAGCAGAGGCTCGAATATCCATTCGATTAAGGTTCTCCGCTCCCCTATTACATCGGCTTGTAGCAACATACCCGGCTTAAGCATCTCGGGTTTGCCATACACTGTTACGCTCTGCCGCGCCAAGACGACAGTTGCACGATAATACTGATCGCCCTGCTGGACACTACTGTTAGCCAATGCCCCCAGTTCCCCCGAACTCAGAGCGCTGCGGGTTATCCGACCCAGGCGGCCTTGCTGATGGCCAAACTTCTGATATGGGAAAGCCTGATAGCGCAGTAATACGGAGTCACCTGTAGCAATAAAACCAATCGCACGACTTGGCACCATCAATTCGGCTTCCAGGCGTCCATCCCCGGGGAGCAAGCTCAGCAGCGGCTGCGCGGCCTGAACAGCTTGTCCCTGCTTGACTGTTTGCGTGGCAATTACGCCGGCCACCGGAGCAGTGACGACCAGCGCGCCATCAGCCTGAGCCTGCACTTGCTGCTGCTCCACGATGGCATTGTCACGTCGATACTCCGCCAGGACGCTCCCACGCTGCCCTGGCAGAACGCTCAGCTGTTGCTGGATCTGCGCAACACTGCGCCGGATCTCGGTAGCCTGCCGTTGCAGTGCCTGCATCTGGCTGGTGTACTCCAACGCGTTAGATTCCTGCTGCTTGACTTGCAGCGCGCTGACGTAGTTCCCGTGCTGCAATTGACGCCAGCGTTGCAGCACTTCGTTGGCAAGCGTAACTTGGCTTCGGCGGGTCGCGATTTCGCCCCCCACCTGCGCCAGCTCCCTTCGCAGAGTGTCCAGTTCCGCATGCAAGCCCCGCTCCTGCGCGTCTAGCTGCAGCAGTCTGGAATGCTCGGAAGATTTCAGACCCTCCCCTTGCTGACGCAATTGGTTTCGCATGGCGGCCTCAGTAGGTCCGCTGGCCAGCGTCGCACGCAGCACAGTTACCACACCAAGCATCTGCCCGGCTTCGACATGCTGGCCTTCGCTGACATCGAGCAAAGTAATCACACCTGTTGCTGGCGCCATTACCGTGGCTAGGCCCTTGCTCGGCACAAGTTGCCCAGTCACGGTGGATCGATGTGTATATGTGCCGACACACAGAAAGGCCAGCACGGAGGCGGCTACGATTCCTGCGGCACTCGTAAGCACCCACATCCGCAACGGCTGCACCAAGGAGATACCACCTAACCAACTGGTGCGGCGAGCCTGCATGACTTCTTCACGGAACAGGCCCTGGCTCATTCCATATCCCCGCGGAATTTGCCGCGCGCCACCCGGCCCTTGGAGCGCGATATCGCCAGCAAGACGCATGGCACGATCAACGCACCGCACAAAACCGGAAAGACCTGCTCGGGCAACGTGACGCCGGCCTGGACGCTGCGCGCGATTGTCAGGCAAGCCAGGATCGCGGCCAGCATCGTCCAATTCAGCTTGCCGCCGCCAAGCGGGACGACGAGCGCGATCGGTATTACGAGCGCAAGGCCGTCGAGAAACTCCTTGTTTATGGGGTGAAGCACGCTGCGATCCTTCGAAACGGGCGACGGGGCTTTAAAGCATCCATGCACACCGGATGTTCCCGCCTTCGCCTCCATTAGGCTGGTTGGTTGTGTGCGATGCAAGCGCGCAGGTGTGCCAGACCTGACATTTTCCAGCCTGCATGTCGGATCAACGCGACATGCGCCATCGCTCCGCGCCACACCCGCACACCCGCACCGCTGGCAATCGCGACACCGAATGACCACAAACAGACAGGGTGACTGACGAACCAAGCTACCGCGCTGGCGATAGCCATCACTCCAGATAAGCGCTGGCGTTCTCCAGGAGCGCAATGACGGTGGCAAGAAAGGACACCGGGACATGCCGTGAGAGCTGTAGCAGGCGCGACTCGAGGTCACGGCGTGAACTTGGCACAGCACTCAACGGCAACACCTTGCCGGCGATACCCCCAACAGCCAGCCATTCGAACTCGACCTGGAGTTCTTCACTGAGGACACGCAGGTTGCCGACGCTGGGCACGCAACCGCCGGCACGCTCCCAATGGGCGATAGTGGTGCGATGCACCCCCAGCCTACTCGCCAGTTCGCATTGCGACAGGCCGAGCGCTTTGCGCGCCGAACGGATACGCGCCGCTAATGCACCATGATCCATATCGCACACCTGTCCTTAGGAGCACCATGGTGATGTACACACCAAACTAATGAATGTGTCGCACGCATTTTGCTCGAATCGGAAGGGCTGTCAATACTTGTCCCAGCGCCTTCGATCAACCGAGGCGAGCGCGCTTATGTGAGCCGTAGACACAGTGGCAGCGGCGCGCTCTGCCGGCGAACGCGCCTCCCAAGCTGGCTCAGCCCGCCTTCTCCGCTTCCAACTGCTTGCGAATCTGCGCATCGACCGCGGCGATGGCGGTCATGTTCATCACCCGGCGCGAGGTGGCGCTGGTGGTGAGGATGTGCACCGGCTTGGAGATGCCCATCAGGATCGGGCCGATCGCCACGCCGTCGGTGAACACGCGCACCAGGTTGTAGGCGATGTTGGCCGCTTCCAGGTTCGGCAGCACGAACAGGTTGGCGCGGCCTTTCAAGGTGCTGTTGGGCATGATCTGCTTGCGCAGCGCCTCGTCCCAGGCGGTGTCGCCCTGCATTTCGCCGTCGATGTTGAGCTCGGGCTTGCGCTTGAGCAGCGCTTCGCGCACCTGGCGCATCTTCAGCGCATCGCGCGAGTCGTGGCTGCCGAAGTTGGAATGCGACAGCAGCGCGATGTTCGGCTCAATGCCGAACAGCTTGAGCCGGTAGGCGGCCTGCAGCGTGGCCTCGACGATCTGCTCCACGCTCGGGTCTTCCTGCACGTGCGTGTCCAGGAAGAAGAACGCGCCCAGCTGGTTGATCACCCCGGTCATCGCCGAGGTCGAGCTGACCCGCGGTTCCAGCGGGATCACGCTGCGCACGTAGCCGAGCTTCTTGTGGAAGCGGCCGACCACGCCGGTGAGCAGCGCATCGGCTTCGCCGCGCGCGACCATCACCGCGGCGATCAGGGTCGGCCGCGAGCGCATCAGCTCCTTGGCCGCGGTGACGGTGACGCCGCGGCGTTCGGTCAATGAATGGTAGTACTGCCAGTAGTCGTTGAAGCGCGGATCGTCGTAGATGTTGGTGATCTCGAAGTCCACGCCGGCAACGATGCGCAGGCCCAGGCGCTGGATGCGCGCTTCGATCACGTCCGGGCGGCCGATCAGGATCGGGAACGCCAGGCCTTCGTCGATCACGCTCTGCACCGCGCGCAGCACCACTTCCTCTTCGCCCTCGGCGTAGACCACGCGCTGCTTGTCGGCGCGGGCGCGGTCGTAGACCGGCTTCATCATCAGGCTGGTGCGATAGACGAACTGGCCGAGCTTGTCGCGGTAGGCCTCCATGTCGGCGATCGGACGCGTGGCCACACCCGAGTCCATCGCCGCCTGCGCCACCGCCGAGGACAGCTCCACCAGCAGGCGCGGATCCAGCGGCCGCGGGATCAGGTAATCGGGGCCGAAGCTCGGGGTCTCGCCGCCATAGGCCGCGCCCAGGTCGGAGGCCTCGCGCCGTGCCATCGCCGCGATCGACTTGACGCAGGCGATCTTCATCGCCTCGTTGATGCCGGTGGCGCCGACGTCGAGCGCGCCGCGGAACAGGTACGGGAAGCACAGCACGTTGTTGATCTGGTTCGGGTAGTCCGAACGGCCGGTGCCGATGATCGCGTCCGGGCGCACCGCCCTGGCCGCCTCCGGAGTGATTTCCGGATTCGGATTGGCCAGCGCGAAGATCACCGGCTGCGCCGCCATCGTCGCCACCATCTCCGGCTTGAGGATGCCGGCGGCCGACAGACCGAGGAAGATGTCGGCGCCCTCGACGATCTCGGCCAGGGTGCGCTTGTCGGTGTCGCGCGCGTAGCGTTGCTTGTCCGGGTCCAGATCGGTACGACCGCTGTGGATCACCCCGTCGCGGTCCAGCGCCAGGATGTTCTCCGGCTTCAGGCCCAGCGACACCAGCATGTTGACGCAGGAGATGCCGGCCGCGCCCATGCCGGTAGTGGCGAGCTTGACGTCCTCGATCTTCTTGCCGGTCACCACCAGCGCGTTGAGCACCGCCGCGCCGACGATGATCGCGGTGCCGTGCTGGTCGTCATGAAACACCGGGATGTTCATCCGCTCGCGCAGTTTGCGCTCGACGATGAAGCATTCCGGCGCCTTGATGTCTTCCAGGTTGATGCCGCCGAAGGTCGGCTCCAGGCTGGCGATGATGTCGACCAGCTTGTCCGGATCGTTCTCGTTGATCTCGATGTCGAACACATCAATGCCGGCGAACTTCTGGAACAGCACGCCCTTGCCTTCCATCACCGGCTTGGACGCCAGCGGGCCGATGTTGCCCAGCCCCAGCACCGCGGTGCCGTTGCTGATCACCGCGACCAGGTTGCCGCGCGCGGTCAGCTCGCTGGCCTGTTGCGGATCGGCGACGATCGCTTCGCAGGCGAACGCCACGCCCGGCGAATAGGCCAGCGACAGGTCGCGCTGGGTCAGCATCGGCTTGGTCGCCGACACCTTGATCTTGCCCGGCGGCTGCTGGCGGTGATAGTCGAGGGCGGCCTGTTTGAAATCGTCGTTTGACATCGAGGCTTCTATAGTCGAAAGGCGCGAGGACCCAGGATTCTACCCCCTGGGCCATGGCCAAGCCTGTCTTGCGGCTGTCGCCGCGCAGGCCGAGGCCGGAAACGCGACGCGCCGGCAAGGCCGGCGCGCGCAGGGTGATGACACTCAGCGGATCGCGGCAGGCTCGGCCCCGACCGCCGGCAGCGCCTCTTCGCCGCCGTCCAGGGCGATGCGCAGGCGGTCGCGGTCCAGCGCGTTCTCCCAGCGCGAGACCACCACGGTGGCGACCGCGTTGCCGATGAAGTTGGTCAGCGAGCGGCATTCGCTCATGAAGCGGTCCACGCCCAGGATCAGCGCCATGCCTGCTACCGGCACTTCCGGCACCACCGCCAGCGTCGCCGCCAGGGTGATGAAGCCGGCACCAGTCACGCCCGCGGCGCCCTTGGAGCTGAGCATCGCCACCAGCAGCAGCGCGATCTGGTGCCACAGAGTCAGTTCGGTGTTGGTCGCCTGGGCGATGAACAGCGCGGCCAGGGTCATGTAGATGTTGGTGCCGTCCAGGTTGAACGAATAGCCGGTGGGCACCACCAGCCCGACCACCGACTTTTCGCAGCCGGCCTTCTCCATCTTCTCCATCAGCGACGGCAGCGCCGATTCGGACGAAGAGGTGCCCAGCACCAGCAGCAGTTCCGCCTTCAGGTAGCGGATCAGCTTGAAGATCGAAAACCCGCACAGGCGCGCCACCGCGCCCAGGATCACCAGCACGAACAGCAGCGCGGTCACGTAGAACGAGCCCACCAGCCAGGCCAGGTTGATCAGCGATTCCACCCCGTACTTGCCGATGGTGAAGGCGATCGCACCGAACGCGCCGATCGGCGCGGCCCGCATCAGGAGGTGCACCAGCTTGAACACCGGCGCGACCAGCGCCTCCAGCAGGGTCAGCACCGGCCTGCCACGCTCGCCGACCAGCGCCAGCGACACGCCGAACAGCACCGCCACGAACAACACCTGCAAGATGTTGTCGCCGACGAACGGGCTGAGCAGCGTCTTCGGGATGATGTCCATCAGGAAGCCGACCAGGGTCAGCTCATGCGACTTTTCAACGTAGCTGTGCACCGCGCTCTGGTCCAGGTCGGCCGCATTGATGTTCATGCCGGCGCCGGGCTGCACCACGTGCGCGACGACCATGCCGACAATCAGCGCCAGCGTGGAGAAGAACAGGAAATACACCATCGCCTTGACGAACACCCGGCCCACCGCCTTCAGCTGGGTCATGCCGGCGATGCCGGTGACGATGGTCAGGAAGATCACCGGCGCGATGATCATCTTCACCAGTTTGATGAAGGCGTCGCCCAGCGGCTTGAGCTTCTCAGCGAAGGCCGGCTCGAAGTGGCCGAGCAGCGCACCGAGCACGATGGCGACCACCACCTGGAAATACAGCTGCCGGTAGAACGGCACGTGCCGATGCACGAGGCCGCCGGCCGGGGAAGTTGGGATATGCATGAGTGCGCTCCGGAGCAATAAGTAGACCAGCAATCAGACGCAGATCGCGGAATGCTGTCTTTGTACGCGGCACCGGCTTCTAAGCAGATAACCCATTGGTAGTAGTCCCCTGGTCGCAGTGCCGTCGACGCAGTTACAGTGTCCCCGCACGCTGGTGGGAAAGACGATGCGACGCGCGACGCCGGCCATGTGCATGGCCCTTCGACGCTGCGTCGCATACTGTCCCGCCGCCGGCGCTGCCGGGGTCGCATGCGTATTCAGGGGCCATGCGCCGTCGCAGGACCGCAACATCGCTGTAAAGAACCGCCGGATGCGTCCGCTATTGCATGCGGGCGGCGCGTTGTTCCGGCGATATGCCCACACTGTGGCCGGGGGACGGTCGCGACACCACGCTGCACCGCCCGCACAAGCCTTGCCGTCCTTTCAGTCGAGTGCCGAAGCGCTTTTTTCCTCATCAAAGAAGACATCACGACCATGCGCCATACCCTCCTCTTCGCTGCGCTGTGCCTGACCGCCGCCGCTCCCGCCGCCGCCAGCGGATTCGACGACTGGCCGACCAAGGTCGCCTTCAACGACGGCACCGAACTGGCCGTGACCGGCAACTACGGCTACGACTGGAACAACTTCTCAAACGACGATGCGCGCCTGGAGGACGACAACACGTTCCGGCGCAAGGAATTCGGCGCCACGCTGAAGAAGAAGGGCGTGTACGACGCGATGGTGTACTTCGACTTCCAGTCCAAGCTGTGGCTGGACGTGTTCTTCCGCTTCGAGACCAAGGCGCTGTTCGGCAGCGACTACGGCAAGGTGCGGCTGGGCTACATCAAGGTGCCGGTCGGCCTGGAAGGCGTGACCAGCTCGCGCGCCGACAGCTTCATGGAAACCGCGCTGCCGATCCAGGCGATCTACCAGGGTCGCCGCACCGGCGTGGAGTGGACCTTCGAGCGCCCGCAGTACCTGCTGCAGGCCGGCGCGTACGGCGGCAAGGATCTGCAGGGCGACAACCCCGGCACCACCCAGGCGGTGCGCGGCGTGTGGACCCCGTTCAAGGCCGACGGCGACGTGCTGCACCTGGGCCTGGCCTACTCGCAGGAAAACCCGCGCGGCTACCACAACGGCCTGGACGTGAGCTTCAGCCCGCGCGTGCGCCTGCGTGCGCGCCCGGAAGCCGGCCTGACCGATGTGCGCCTGGTCGACTCCGGTACCCTGGTCGATGCCGACCAGGTGCGCCGCACCGGCCTGGAGGGGATCTGGATCAAGGGTCCGTTCTCGATGCAGGGCGAAGCGCTGCGCGCCGAAGTGACCCGCGACAACGGCCGCCCCGACTACACGGCCGACGGCCAGTACGTGTTCGCCAGCTATGTACTGACCGGCGAGTCGCGCCCGTACAGCGCCGGCAACGTGGCCAACGTCAAGCCGGCCAACGCCTACGGCGCGGTCGAGGTGCTGGCGCGCTACAGCCGCCTGGACCTGGACGACGGCAGCGTGCTCGGCGGCCGCCAGCACGACTGGACCCTGGGCGCCAACTGGTACCTGACCAGCCACTTCAAGTTCCAGGCCAACTACGTGCGCGCCGATGCCGAGCGCGCCGGCGTGCACACCAAGCCGAACTCGATCGACCTGCGCGCGCAGGTGCAGTTCTGATCGGCGCGGCCTGATCGGCGCCCCGCTCGGCACTGACCGCCCGGGGCGCGTTGGAAAGCAAGACCCGGCGCGGCAGCGCCTGCACACATGGGCAGGCGCTGCCGTTCTGCGTTCAGCCATCCGGCCATCCGTCCATCGCGGCCGCTTGTGCGATCGCAATGCCGCCGCCGAGAGCGCCCGCGCAACCAATTGCCAGCAACGCATGCGCCGCTGCCGCTAAGCTGGCGGGACACCATCCCGGCCGCACCCACTGCGCATGTATCCCGCTTCGCGCTATCGCCACGTCGCCCTGCTCCTGCTCGCCGTCCTCGGCGGCATGGTGCTGGCGATGCTGTCTGCAGGGTATTTCGCCGAACAGCGCGCGCTGCGTGCCGAGAGCCGGCAACTGCGGCAGCAGCTGGAGCTGTACGCGCAGACCCTGCGGCAGCGCATCGACCGCTACCGCGCCCTGCCGCAGCTGCTGGCGCTGGACCCGGAGCTGCGCCAGGCGCTGACCCGGCCGCTGGACCCGGCTGCGCACCAGCGACTGAACCTGAAGCTGGAACGCGCCAACGACGTCACCCGCTCCTCGACGCTGACCCTGATCGATGCCGGCGGGGTGGCGGTGGCGGCCAGCAACTGGCGCCTGACCAGCAGCAACGTCGGTGCCGACTACGGTTTCCGCCCCTACGTGAAGCAGGCGCTGGCGCAGGGTAGCGGTCATTTCTACGGCATCGGCATGACCACCGGCATGCCCGGTTATTTCCTGTCGCAGGCGATCCGCGACAAGGACGGCCGCATCCTCGGTGTGATCGTGATCAAGATCGAGCTGGCGGAACTGGAACGCGAATGGCTGCGCGTACCCGACGTGGTGCTGGTCAGCGACCGCCACGGCGTGGTGTTCCTGTCCAGCCGCGACGCCTGGCGCTATCGCCAGCTGCAGCCACTCAGCGCACGCGAGCGCGAGGAACTGCTCGCCACCCGCCAGTACGCACGGCAGACCTTGTTGCCGGCGCAGCGGCGCCGCCTGGCCACGCTGGATGATGGTGGCCAGGTGATGCGCATTGCGGCGCCGGCACAGCGCGCGCCGCTGCTATGGCAGAGCATGGCGCTGCCGGAGAGCGGTTGGCGCCTGCACCTGCTGCACGACATCGGCAGCAGCCGCGCCGCCGGCCGTGCCGCCGCGCTGGCCGCGGCCGGGATCTGGCTGGCGCTGGTGTTCCTGGGCCTGCTGTTCCAGCAGCGCCAACGCCTGACGCGGCTGCGCCAGCGCAGCCGGCGCGAACTGGAATCGCTGCTGCAGCAGCACGCGCAGGAGCTACGCACCGCGCAGGACGGCGTGGTGCAGGCCGCGCAGCAGGCCGATACCGGCCTCAGCCGCAGCCTGGAGCATCTGCCGCAGGGCGTGGTCATCATCGACGCGCAATTGCGCCTGGTTGCGTGGAATTCGCGCTACCTGGAGATCTTCCGTTTCCCGCCGGAACTGATCCGCATCGGCCGCCCGATCGAGGACGTGTTCCGCTACAACGCGCGCCGCGGCCTGCTCGGTCCCGGCCCGGTGGAGGCGGCGATCCAGCGCCGCCTGGACCATCTGCGCAGCGGTCGTCCGCACATGCGCGAGAGCGAGAAGGACGACGGCACGGTGCTGGAGATCCGCGGCAACCCGCTGCCCGACGGCGGCTTCGTCACCAGCTATGCCGATATCACCAGCTACAAGAACGCCGCGCGCGAGTTGCGCTCCTTGGCCGACGCGCTGGAGCACCGCGTGGCCGAGCGCACCCGCGACCTGGCCGACGCCAAGCGCGAGGCCGAGAACGCCAACCGCTACAAGACCCGCTTCGTCGCCTCGGCGGTGCACGACCTGCTGCAACCGCTCAACGCCGCGCGCATGTTCGTTTCGGCGCTGCGCGGCAAACTGCACGATGACGACGCACGGCAGATCGCCGGCCATGTCGACAATGCGCTGGTCGCGCAGGACGCCATCCTCAACAGCCTGCTGGACATCTCGCGACTGGAAGCGGGCACCCTGAAGACGCAGGTGCGCGACTTCGCGCTGGGGCCGCTGCTACAAACCCTGGCGCACGAGTTCGGCATCGTCGCGCAGGACCGCGGCCTGCGCCTGGACTACGTGCCCACCGGCGCCACGGTGCGCAGCGACGAGACCCTGCTGCGGCGCATCCTGCAGAACTTTCTGTCCAACGCGGTGCGCTACACCCCGCGCGGACGCGTGCTGCTGGGCTGCCGACGCGACGGCGCGCACCTGCGCATCGAGGTCCACGACCAAGGCCCTGGCATCCCCGAGGCGCTGCAGCAGGAGATCTTCGAGGAGTTCCGCCGGCTCGGCGACGGCGTCGCCCACGACCGCGGCGCCGGGCTGGGCCTGGCGATCGTGGAGCGCATCGGCCGCCTGCTCGGGCACCGCATCGAGCTGCGCTCGCAGCTCGGCCGCGGCAGCGTGTTCGTGGTCACCGTCGCGCTGGGCGACGCTGCCGCCGCGGCGCAGGCGCAAGCGCCGACCGCGGTGGCCAGCGACAACGGCGACGACCCGATCCTGCACGGCTGCCGGGTGTGGTGCATCGACGACGACCCGCGCGTCTGCGAGGCCAGCAGTGCGCTGCTGGAACGCTGGGCTTGCCGGGTAGAACTGGCGGCCGGCCCGGAGCAGGCGCTGGCCGCGGCGCAAGCGGCGCAGGCGCCGGAGCTGGTGCTGCTGGACGCGCGTATGGGCGAGCGCGCCGGCCCGGCCCTGTTCGCCCAGCTGTGCGGGCGCTGGAACGCAGAACCGCGGGCGATCCTGGTCAGCGCCGAACCGGATCCGGCGCTGCGCGCGCTGGCCCAGGGCCAGGGCTGGGGCTTCCTGTCAAAGCCGGTGCGCGCGCCGGCGCTGCGCGCGCTGATGACGCAAATGCTGTTGCGCCGTGGCTGAGTTTCTCTCCTGCCACGGCATTAGCCCCTCTCCCGCCGGGACACGGGTTGGGGTGAGGGTTGGCGCGAAGCGACTTGCGGAGTTTGGGCGCACCAGGCTGCGCCCGTACCCTCATCCGACCCTACGGGCCACCTTCTCCCGGTGGGAGAAGGGAACAGCTCGTGCGGGGCCGCCTCGCTCACCACTCGCGCGGCGCGATCAACTCCTCGGCATCGGCAGCATCGAAGCCATAGGTCTTGGCGATGTACAGGAAGTCCACGCCGATGTTGTCGCGCGCGGCGGTCTCGATCTCGCTGTCGTGCGCCTCGAACTCCAGCGCCAGCGCGTTGAATTCCTCGGTGGCGGCGTGGGTGAGCCGGTATAGCGCCGGCAGGTCCGGCGGTGCCTGCGCCTCAATCGCCTCGCACAGCCGCAGCAGGATCTTTTGGCCCTTGCCGACCAGGAAGGGAGGAAAATACGCGTCGTCCAGCATTTCCTGCAAGAACGGGTAGTAGGCGATCTGCTCGTTGCGGATAGGCATGGTTGGGGATCCCTTTCCGCCCGCTGGAAGCGCGGGCGCCAGTGCATAGCATCGCGTATCCGGGCGCGGCAGCAAATGCTCCCGCCGCGGCGGTTCACCCATCGCCTTCCGGCTCCAGTGCCTTGACCAGCACCGCGGCCTGGGTGCGGCTGTGGCATTCGAGCTTCTTCAGGATTGCCGTCACATGCACCTTCACCGTGTTCTCGGCCAGGCCCAGTTCGTAGGCGATCTGTTTGTTGAGCAGGCCGTCGGCCAGGCACAGCAGTACACGGAATTGCTGCGGGGTCAGCTGCGCCAGGCGTGCGGCCAGTTGCGCATCGGCCTCCGAACGCGCCGCGGTCAGCGGCGGGAACCAGGTGCCGCCGTCGAGCACCGCCGCCACCGCGATGCCGATGGTCTCGGCCGGCGACGACTTGGGGATGAAACCGGCCGCGCCGAACTGCTGCGCGCGGCGGATCACCCGCGGGTGGTCGTTGGAGGAGATCACCACCACCGGCACGTCCGGGCGTTCGCCGCGCACGTGCAGCAGCGCCGAGAAGCCGCGTGCGCCGGGCATCGCCAGGTCCAGCAGGACCAGGTCGACGTCGGCCTGCGCGGCCAGTGCGGCGTCCAGCGTGGCGGCGCTAGCCGCTTCGGTCACCCGCGCGCGCGGCAAGGCCTGGCGCAACGCGTGCAGCACCGCGGCGCGGAACAGGGGATGGTCGTCGGCGACCAGAATCGTAGGCGCATCCATCCCTACAGTCTGGCATGCGCGGCCGCCCGCGTGCCGCTGCGGTGCCGTTGCACGCTGCTGGCGGCGCTGCCGACGCCGCGCATGGCCGTGGCCTGCCGGCAGCCAATGCCAGCGCCGCCGCGGCCCCAGGCATGCGCAGCCGCCCACTGCCGCTTGCTCCTGGCGGACCCGGCGCCGCCTACTTGGGAACGGCAGACACGCCCTGGCGCGGCGGATGGCGGCGCATGCTGCTGCGCCAGGCATCCAGGAACTGGCGGCGCTTGAGCGCATCCAGGTACACCAGCAAACCCGGCCCCAGCGCGATCGGGCGCAACGCTGGCGGCGGGGCCGGCGCTGCGCCAGCGCCGCCGGGCATCGGCAGGATCGGCTTGAGCTGCGCCTCGCGCGACAGCACCTGCTGCCCGCGCGGCGACAGCAGATAGTCCAGGAACCGCCGCGCCTCGGCCGCGTGTGGCGTATCGCGCGGAATTACCGCGGTGCGCAGCGCGACCAGGGTGTAGTCCTCCGGTTGCACGATCGCCAGCGGCGCGCCGGCGTCGATCCGCGCCTGCGCGTAGGAGCCGAGCACGTTGTAGGCCAGCAGCAGTTCGCCGCGGCTGACCCGGTCCAACAGCACGCCTGTGCGTTCTTCCAGCACCACCTGGTTGTCGCCCATCGCCGCCAGCAGGGCGCCGGACATGCTGCCGATCTGGCCGTCCTGGGTCGCGAACAGATAGCCCACGCCGCTGCGCTCCACGTCGTAGGTGCCGATCCTGCCGCGCAGCGGCAGGCCAGGCGCGCGCAGCAGCTCCAGCAACTGGCGGCGCGTGCGCGGCACTTGCGCCGCCGGCAACCGCGCCTTGTTGTAAACGATCGCCACCGGCTCGTAGCTGATCCCGAACGCCTCGTGCCGCCATTGCGCCCAGGCCGGCAGCGCCTCGGTCTGCGGAGAACGGTGCGCGAGCGCGTGGCCGTCGTTCACCAGCTTGGTCTGCAGGTCCATGCTGACGCTGATCAGCAGGTCGGCGCAGCGCGCGCCAGGCCGTGGATGCAGGTAGCGCTGGTACATGTCCCAGGCGATCGCGTCCTGATACACCACCTCGGTGCGCGGGTGCAGCCGCTGGTAGTCGCCGATCACCGCGGCGAACACCTCGATGTCGGTCGACCCCTGGATGCACAGCTGCGCTGCGGCGCCGCCCTGCGCCGGAAAGCGGCGGATGTCGCCGGGCGCGGCCAGCGCGTCGTGGAACAGAACGCAGCCCAACAGCAGCGCGGCGCGAAGCGATCGAAGCGGGGTCATGGATGCAACCTGGGCAGGTGCAGGCTGGCGATCAGGCCGCCGCCGACGCGGTTGGACAAATCGATGCGCCCGCCGTGGCTGTCGACCACGCGTTTGACGATCGCCAGGCCGAGCCCGGCGCCGCCGGAGGCCGCGCCCTCGCCGCGCACGAAGCGCTCGAACACGCGCTCGGCATCGGCGGCGGCGATGCCGGGACCGTGGTCGGCCACGGTCACCACGCAATCGCGCGCCGCGCAGGTCAGCGCCACCTGCAGCGCGCCGTCGCCGCCGTACTTGCAGGCGTTGTCGATCAGGTTCTTGATCGCCTCGCGCAGCAGCAGCGTATCGCCGCGCACCAGCGCCGACTCGCTGGCGATGGCCAGCTGCACGCGCTGCCGCGGTTGCGACTGCGGCAGCGCCTCGTGCAAGGCCTGGTGCACGACTTCGGCCAGATCCACGCTGGCGTAGCGCTGCATGTTGGCGCGGTGGATCACGCTGGCATCGCTGAGCAGCTGGTTGAGCAAGCGGCTCATGTGCGTGGCGTTGCGCTCGATCGCCTCCAGGCTGCGACGCATGTCGCGCGGGTCGTCGTCGTCCAGCGCCAGTTGCGCCTGCGCGCGCAATGCGGCCAGCGGCGTGCGCATCTGGTGCGCGGCCTCGGCCATGAACGCGCGCAAGGTCTCGTTGCTGCTCGCCAGGCGCGCCATGAAGCGGTTCAACGCCGCCACCATCTGGTGCATTTCCTGCGGCGCGGCCACCGCCAGCGGCTTCAGTTCCGACGGCTCGCGCCGCGACAGGTCGCGCTCGATCCGGTGCAGCGGGCGCAACGCGCGATACACCCCCAGCCAGACCAGCGCCAGCGACAACAGCGACAACACCGCGATCGCGACCAGCGCGTGCAACACCACATCCTGCGCCAGCGCTTCGCGCGCACGCCGGGTCTGCCCGACCTGCACCCACAGCTCGTCCTGCGCCGCGGCCGAGGACACCCGCCGCGCCACCACCGCGAAGCGCACCTGCTCGCCGCTGTAGTACGCATCGAACAGCTGCGGCGGCGCGCTGGCGCGCGGCAGCGACGGCGCCTTCGGCAGATCGCCGTAGCCGGTGATGGTGCGCCCGCGCGCATCGAACACGCGGTAGAACACCCGGTCTTCCGGCGCCATCGCCAGCAGGTCCAGCGCCGCGTACGGTAAGTCCACCTGCCATTGACCCCCGGCCAGCGCCACCGAATCGACGATCGACAGCGCCGAGGACACCAGCAAGTGGTCGTAGGAACGGTTGGCGGCGCGCTGGCCGTAATCGCGCGCGGCGAAGAACAGCGCCACCGCGCCGAGCAGCGACAGCCCGCCCAGGTACAGCAGCAGCGTGCGCCGGATCGACGGCGCCGGCAGCGCGGCCTCAGCCATCGTCGCCAGCCTCTTGCGGCGTGGCTGGCGAGGTATCGATCGCGGCCGCTTCCAGCTTGTAGCCGACCCCGCGCACGGTGACAATGCGCAGCGGCGCACCGACCAGCTTCTTGCGCAGGCGCCCCACGTAAAGCTCGATCGCATTCGGCCCGGCCTCGTCGTCGAAGCCGAACAGCCCGTTGCCGATCTCGTCCTTGCCCACCACCTGGCCGAGCCGCCCGATCAGGATCTCCAGCAGGCGGTATTCGCGATTGGGCAGTTCGATCGGCATCCCATCCAGGCTGACGGTGTGTGCGGCGTTGTCGAAGGCGAACCCCCCCAGTTGCAGCACCTCGCTGGCGTTGCCGCGGTTGCGCCGCAGCAGCACCCGGCAACGCGCCTCGAACTCGCGGAAATCGAACGGCTTGCCCAAGTAATCGTCGGCGCCCACGTCCAGCGCCTGCACCCGGTCCTCGATGCCGTCGCGCGCGGTCAGCATCAGCACCGGCGTGGTGTCGCCGCGCTCGCGCAGCCCGGCCAGCACGCGCAGCCCATCCAGCCCGGGCAGGCCGATGTCCAGCACCACCAGATCGAAGCTCTGGTAGCGCAGCACGCTGGCCGCGCCCAGCCCATCGCTCTGCCAGTCCACCGCGTGCCCGCTGCGGCGCATGCGCCGCACGATCGCATCGGCCAGATCGGCGTTGTCTTCGACTAACAAGAGACGCATTGAGGATTCGGGATTGGGGATTGGCAAAAGCGATTCGGCCGGCGGATGCTAACCCGCCGACGGCAAAGGCGACAGCGACGCAACCCGCTTTTGCCAAGCCCCCATCCCGGCTCCACCGACAGGTCGATGACAGCTACGTCGCACTAGGCTGCAGCCACGCCGGCCCGCGCCTTCCGCTGCGAGCCACCGATTCATCGACGCGCTACGCGCACCTGGGAGGGTACGTGAACCTGAAGAAATTGAGCCTGTGCGGCGCCTGCGCCCTGCTGTCGCTGCCCGCGCTGGCGCAGGCCGCCGACGGCGACGACGGCGACGCAGGCCCGGTCACCGCCAAGATCGGCGGCCGCCTGCACTGGGACTTCGCCCAGTTCGACAACGACAATCGCGGCACGCCCAATCCCGACGACACCGAGATCCGCCGGCTGTGGATCGACGTGTCCGGCAAGTTCTTCGGCTTCGGCTACAAGGTCGAAGGTGATTTCGCCGGCTTGCAGGACGATTTCAACGGCAAGGGCATCGAGGCCAAGGACGTCTACCTGACCCGCACCTTCGACGCCGGCACGCTCAGCGTCGGCCAGTTCAAGCAGTATTTCACGCTGGACGACCGCACCGGCTCCAACTTCGGCCAGTTCCTGGAGCGCAGCGGCGCGGCCAGCACGCTGGCGCCGCTTTACCGCAAGGCGGTTTCATGGCAGGCGGCCGGCAAGGACTACACCTGGGCCGCCAGCGTCTACAGCCTGGAAAGCATCGACGTGTCCAACATCAAGGGCGATGCGTTCGGCGGCCGCGGCACCTGGGCGCCGGGCGCGCGCGAGGGCGACGTGCTGCACCTGGGCCTGTCGCTGGCGCACGAGCGCTACGACCACCCGGGTGCCAACGGCGCACCGGCGCTGAGCATCCGTCCGCGCCCGGCCGGGCACCTGTCCGACGACAGCCGCATCACCCTGGCGCGCTTCGCCGATGGCCGCGATACCGACGTGGACAAATGGTCGCTGGAATACGCGCAGGTGCGCGGCCCGCTGTCGTGGCAGAGCGAGTTCAGCGGCGGCCTGTTCGACGACGGCGCGCAGCGTGCCGACGTGATGTCCGCGTATGGCTTCGTCAGCTGGTTCGTGACCGGCGAATCGCGCCGCTACGACAGCAAGACCGGGCGCTTCACCCGCATCAAGCAGGTCAACAACCCGCGCGGCGCGTTCGAACTGGCGCTGCGTTACGACCGCATGTGGGGCACGCAGCACCTGGATGGCCAGGCGGATTTCCTCGACGCCTCCACCGCGTCGTGGACGCTGGCCGGCAACTGGTATCTCAAGCCGAACCTGCGGCTGATGCTGAACCTGATCGACAGCCGCAACCGTGATCATCTGGCCGGCATTACGCTCGATCACACGCGTGCGGTTACTGGGCGTTTTCAGTATGACTTCTGATTTGCGGGACTCGGGACTCGGGACTCGGGACCCGAAGAACGGAAGTCGGTAACGCTTCAGACCGCGACGTCGCGCTTTTCCGGGTCCCCGGTCCTCGGCCCCCGGTCCCGGCCCTTTTTCCCGCACCACCCAAGGAACTCCCCATGCTGACCGCGCTCGGTTTCGGAATGGTCATCACCTTCATGTACCTGATCATGAGCAAGCGGCTGTCGCCGCTGGTCGCCCTGATCATCGTGCCGATCACCTTCGCGCTGGCCGGCGGCTTCGGCACCGGCATCAACGACATGATGCTGGAAGGAATCAAGAAGATCGCGCCGACCGGCGTGATGCTGATGTTCGCGATCCTGTACTTCGGGGTGATGATCGACGCCGGGCTGTTCGATCCGCTGGTACGGCGCATCCTGCGCCTGGTCAAGGGTGACCCGATGAAGATCGTGGTCGGTACCGCGGCGCTGGCCTTTCTGATCTCGCTCGACGGCGACGGTTCGACCACGTACATGATCACCGTGTCGGCGATGCTGCCGCTGTACCGGCGCATCGGCATGAACGCATTGAACCTGACCTGCGTGACCATCCTCGCCGGCGGGGTGATGAACCTGACCCCGTGGGGCGGGCCGACCGCGCGCGCGGCCACCGCGCTGCACGTGGATCCGGCCAACGTGTTCGTGCCGCTGGTGCCGGCGATGGCGCTGGCGATCGCCGGCATCCTGCTGCTGGCCTGGTACTTGGGTATCAAGGAGCGGCGCCGGCTCGGCGTGGCCGCGCTGCCGGGCAACGCCTGGCTGGACAGCAGCATGGCCGACGATGGCGATGCGCTGCCGACCGTGGAGGACGCCGAGGAAACCAAGCGGCCGAAACTGCTGTGGGTGAACCTGGCGCTGACCCTGGTGCTGATGGCGGCGCTGGTGGTCGGCGTGCTGCCGATGCCGGTGCTGTTCATGATCGGTTTCGCGCTGGCGCTGCTGATCAACTATCCGAACCTGGCCGAACAGCGCCGGCGTCTGGTCAACCACGCCGGCAACGTGCTGTCGGTGGTATCGCTGATCTTCGCCGCCGGCGTGTTCACCGGCATCCTCTCTAACACCGGTATGGTCGAGGCGATGTCGCGCAGCTTCCTGGCAGTGATCCCCGACGCGTGGGGCCCGCACCTGGCGGTGATCACCGCGCTCGCCAGCATGCCGTTCACCTTCTTCATGTCCAACGACGCGTTCTATTTCGGCGTGCTGCCGATTCTGTCCGAGGCGGCCAGCCACTACGGCATCACCCCGGTGGAAATGGCCCGCGCCTCGCTGGCCGGGCAACCGGTGCACCTGCTCAGCCCGCTGGTGCCATCGACGTATCTGCTGATCGGTTTGGCCAAAGTCGATTTCGCCGACCACCAGCGCTTCACCCTGAAGTGGGCGGTGCTAGTGTCGTTGCTGTTGATGGGCGGCAGTTTGTTGTTCGGATTGTTTCCGTTGGCAGCTTGATATGCCGGGACCGGGGACCAGGGACCCGGAAAAGCGCAGCGATCTGAAGCGTTACCGACTTCCGTTCTTCGGGTCCCCGGTCCCTGGTCCCGGATCCCCGGCCCCGCCTCCAACCAAACCACAGAGGTTACAGATGACTCTAAGAATCGCCTACGTCACCAGCGGCATGGGCAGCATCGGTACCGCGATCTGCCAGAAACTGGCGCGCAACGGGCATACCGTGGTCGCCGGCTGCGGCCCCAATTCGCCGCGCAAGTCGGCGTGGCTGCGCGAGCAGCGCGAGCTGGGCTTCGACTTCGTCGCCTCCGAAGGCAACGCCACCGACTGGGACTCCACCGTCGCCGCGTTCGCCCAGGTCAAGGCCGAGGTCGGCGAGATCGACGTGCTGGTCAACAACGCCGGTGGCAGCCGCGACACGCTATTCCGGCAGATGAGCCGCGAGGACTGGCAGACGGTGATCGGCAGCAATCTCAACTCGCTGTTCAACATCACCAAGCAGGTGGTGGACGGCATGACCGCGCGCGGCTGGGGCCGTATCGTCAACATCGGCGCGGTCAGCGCACAGAAGGGCCATATCGGGCAGATCAACTACGCCACCGCCAAGGCGGCGATGCAGGGCTTCAGCCGCGCGCTGGCGCAGGAAGTGGCGTCGCGCGGGGTCACCGTCAACACCGTGTCGCCCGGCTACATCGCCAGCGCCGCGATCAGCAGCTTCCCTCCCGACGTGCTCGACCGCCTGGCCACTTCGGTGCCGCTGCGCCGGCTCGGCAAGCCAGAGGAAGTGGCCGCGCTGTGCGGCTGGCTGACCTCCGACGAAGCGGCCTACGTCACCGGCGCCGACTACGCGGTCAACGGTGGCCTGCACATGGGCTAGGCCAGCACTGCCTCAGGTGTTGGCGCTCACGTGGCAGCGGCTGGCATACACTGCCGGCTCCGCTCCCTGCGCCAGCGCCTACACTGCATGCCCGACAAACCCGACCGCGCCGCGCCCGGCGCGCGCCTGCAGATGGCCGACATCGCGCGTATGGCGGGCGTGTCCGAATCCACCGTCTCGCGCGCGCTGTCCGACAACCCGGTGGTCGCCGAACGCACCCGCGCCTACATCAAGCAGCTGGCCAGCGAGGCCGGCTACAGCGTCGATCCGGTCGCGCGCAGCCTGCGTTCGCGGCGCTCCAACATCGTCTGCGTGGCGGTGCCGCTGATGCACGCGCACGAGCAGCCGCTATCGGACCCGTTCATGATGACCATGCTGGCGCTGCTCGCCGACGCGCTGACCGCGCGCGGCTACAGCATGTTGCTGTCCAAGCTGGACCGGCACCAGGACCATTGGGTCGAAGACTTGGCGCGCGGCAGTCGCGCCGACGGCGTGATCATGCTCGGGCAGAGTTCCGAGCACGCCGCACTGGACGCCGCCGCACGCGGCGGCCTGCCGATGGTGGTCTGGGGCAGCCGCATCGACGGCCAGGCCTACGTCAGCGTCGGCAGCGACAACCTGCGCGGCGGCGAGCTGGCCACCGCGCACCTGATCGAGATCGGCCGCCGCCGCATCGCTTTCCTCGGCGACGAGCAGCTGCCGGAGGTGGCGCCGCGCTTCGCAGGCTACCGGCGCATGCTCGAGCGCCACGGCCTGGAGTTCGATCCGCGGCTGCACGCGCGCAGCCGCTTCCTCAGCGAGGACGCCTACCGGTTGACGCGGGCGATGCTGAAGAAGGCCGATCCTCCCGACGCGGTGTTCGCCGCCTCCGACGTGATCGCGCTGGGTGCGATCCGCGCGCTGACCGACGCCGGCCACCGCGTGCCGCAGGACATCTCGCTGGTGGGCTTCGACGACATCGCGCTGGCCGCCTACAGCCAGCCGCCGCTGACCACGGTGCGCCAGGACCTGGCGCAGGCGGCGACGCTGCTGGTGGATGGCGTGCTCGGCCTGATCGCCGGGCAACCGCTGCAATCGTTGGAACTGGCGGTACGCCTAGTGGTGCGCGATTCGGCGTGAATTATCGGGACCCGGGACCCGAAGAACGGAAATCGATAAAGCTTCAGATCGCGGCGCAGCGCTTTACCGGGTCTCCGGTCCCCGGCCCCCGGTCCCAAGCCGCACCAACAACATCGCCCCCGCCGCCATCACCATCAACGCGCCGGCCAGGCGGATCACGTTGCGCGGGTCGCCGCGCAGCCAGGCGTCGAAGTACAGCGGCAGGGTCACGATCTGGATCAGCATCGGCAGCACAATGAACAGGTTGAACAGGCCCATGTACACGCCGGTGCGCTCGGGCGGGATGCTGTCGGCCAGCATCAGGTACGGATTGCCCATCATGCTCGCCCAGGCCAGGCCGATGCCGATCATCGGCAACAGCAGCAGCCAGCGGTCGTGAATCGCCGGCAGCAGGCACATGCCGATGCCGGCGGCGAGCAGGCACGCTGCGTGGGTGACCTTGGGGCCAACGCGGCGCGCCACCGGCACCATCGCGAACGCGGCGACGAAGGCGACGAAGTTGTAGAAGCCGCCGATCTGGCCGTTGACCAGGCCGGCTTCGCGGAAGCCGTGCGAATCCGGCTCGGTGGTGCCGAACAGCGTGGTCGACAACGACAGCACGATGTACTGCCAATAGCAGAACATCGCATACCACTGGAACAGCATCACCGGCGCCATCTGCTTCATCGTCGGCGGCATGTGCCGCACTGCATCGGCGATCTCGCGCAGCGTGGCCAACGGCCCGACCGGCGCGGCGCGCAAGCGCTCCAGCTCCAGCGGCGGCGGCACCGGCTCGCGCACGCTGCGCGCGGTGAGCAGGATCGAGGCCGCGGAGAATCCCGCGCCGATCGCAAACGCGGCGATGGTGACGTAGGGAATGTGGTGCGCATTGGCCGCGTCCTGGTTCATGCCGAACCACACCAGCAACGGCGGGGTCACGTAGGCCAGGGTCTGGCCCAGCCCGGTGAACGCGCTCTGGGTGAGGTAGCCCAGCGGGCGCTGACGCGGCGCCAGCACGTCGCTGACCAGGGCGCGATACGGCTCCATCGCCACGTTGTTGGCCGCGTCCAGCATCCACAGCAGGCTAACCGCCATCCATAGCGCCACGCTGAAGGGCATCAGCAGCAGGCACAGGCTGCACACCAGCGCGCCGACCAGCATATACGGCATGCGCCGACCCCAGCGGGTGACGGTGCGATCACTCAGCGCGCCGACCACTGGCTGCAGCACCAGCCCGGTGATCGGCCCGGCCAGCCACAGGTACGGCAGGCTGGCGTGATCGGCGCCCAGGTAGTTGTAGATCGGGCTCATGTTGCTTTGCTGCAGGCCGAAGCTGTACTGCACGCCGAAAAAGCCGGCGTTGAGCGCCAGCACGCGCGACAGAGGAAGCAAGGGGCGATCGGAGCGCATGGGCATCAGCCTGACAGGAAGCCAAGGGCACCGCAGGCGGCGTGCCACCGCGGCGGAGCGGATGTTCGGAGTAATGCAATCGATTGTAACGCTGCGCTGCACCATTACCTGCCGGGTGAAAACTGTATTTAAACGTTGTCTACAGCGAAAGCAGCAATTTGCTGCAATGCAAATTGCAATCGATTGCAGAACGCCGTATCACTGCGCAACCCACCGTCTGTCCGGCATGGGCGCCGCGCCGGTCGATGCCGTCGCACGCTGCATGCAGGGCCTATCCGCGTCACCCCTCGCTTCGGGAGAGATAGCGATGCACCCCCCTTCGATCCGCCTGCATACCCTGACCTGGGCCGTCGCCGCGGCCCTGGCCGCCCCCGCCGCCTTCGCCCAGGACGCCGCCGCGCCCGCGGCCCCGTCCACTCCCGCGCAAGGCGACGTGGTCAGCCTGGATTCGGTGTTCGTGACCGGTACCGCCAGCGCCAAGAGCAAGCTCAAGTCCAGCGTGTCGGTCAGCACCGTCGGCGCCGAAGCGATCGAACAATCCACGCCGCGCTCGACCGCCGAGATCTTCCGCAACATCCCCGGCATCCGCTCCGAATCCAGCGGCGGCGAAGGCAACGCCAACATCGCGGTGCGCGGCCTGCCAGTGGCCTCCGGCGGCGCCAAGTTCCTGCAGTTGCAGGAAGACGGGCTGCCGGTGCTGGAATTCGGCGATATCGCCTTCGGCAATGCCGACATCTTCCTGCGCGCCGACTACAGCCTGGAGCGCATCGAGGCGATCCGCGGCGGCTCGGCCTCGACCTTCGCCAGCAACTCGCCCGGCGGCATCATCAACTTCATCAGCAAGACCGGCGACAGCGCTGGCGGCAGCGTCGGCCTCAGCCGCGGCCTCGGCCGCTTCGACAACACGCGCCTGGACTTCGACTACGGCGCGCCATTCGCTGAGCACTGGCAGTTCAACGTCGGCGGCTACTACCGCCGCGGCGACGGCGTGCGCGACGCCGGCTACGCCACCGACAAGGGCGGCCAGCTCAAGGCCAACCTGACCCGGCTGTTCGACAACGGCTACGTGCGCGTCTACGCCAAGTACCTCAACGACCGCGCCGCCGCCTATACCCCCGTGCCGACCCTGGTCAGCGGCAGCGACGGCGCGCCGCACTTCCACGACGTGGGCAGCTTCGACCCGGGCCGCGACACCCTGTACAGCCCGTATTTCCGCAGCAGCAACGGCCTGGACGGCAGCAACCTGCTCACCCGTGTCGAGCTCGGCGACGGCATGCACCCGGTGTCGCGCGCGATCGGCGCCGAGGCGCAGTTCGACATCGGCGGCGGCTGGACCCTGACCGACAAGTTCCGCATCGCCGACACCTCCGGCCGCTTCGTTTCGCCGTTCCCGGCCGAAGTGGCCGACGCCGCCAGCCTGGCCGCGCAGATCGGCGGCGCCGGCGCGAGCCTGCGCAATGCCGACGGCCAGACCTATAGCGGCCAGGCGGTGCGCACCCACCTGTTCAACACCCGCATCAACGACCTCGGCAACGCGGTCAACGACCTGAGCCTGGCGCGCGACTTCGGCAACGGCGATGGCGGCAACGTCAATCTCAAGGCCGGCCTGTACAGCTCGCGCCAGGTCATCGACATGGACTGGACCTGGAATTCCTACGTGCAGTCGGTGTCCAGCCGTTCGCGCCTGCTCGACGTGGTCGCGGCCGACGGCAGCCTGCTCTCGCAGAACGGCCTGTATGCCTACGGCGTGCCCTCCTGGGGCACCGACAACACCCGCCACTACGATGTGCGTTACACCATCAACGCGCCGTACGTGGCGCTGGGCTGGGACCAGGGCCCGCTGAGCGTGGACGCCAGCGTGCGCTACGACATGGGCCGCGCGCGCGGCCACACCGCCGGCGGGCTGCTGGTCGACAATCTCGACGTCGATGGCGACGGCATCATCCAGGCGCCGGAGCGCAGCGTGGCGACGATCGACTACACCAACCGCAAGCCCGTGGACTACGACTGGAACTACCTGTCGTACTCGCTCGGCGGCAACTACATGCTCAACGACGATCTGGCCGCGTTCGCCCGCTACAGCCGCGGCGCGCGCGCCAACGCCGACCGCCTGCTGTTCGGCGTGGTGCGCGACGACGGCTCGGTGTCCTCCGACGAGGCGGTGAACTTCGTCAAGCAACTCGAGGGCGGACTGAAGTGGCGCGCCGGCGGCCTGAGCGTGTTCGCCACCGCCTTCGCCGCGCGCACCCAGGAACAGAACTACGAGGCCACCAGCCAGCGCTTCTTCAACCGCACCTACAAGGCGCACGGGCTGGAACTGGAAGCGGCCTACCGCGCCGGCAGCTTCGGCATCAACGGCGGCGCGACCTGGACCGATGCGACCATCGACAAGGACCAGATCACCCCGGCCAACGCCGGCAACACGCCGCGCCGCCAGGCCAGGTTCGTCTGGCAGCTGACCCCCAGCTACCGCGGCGATCGCTACGAGGTGGGGGTCAACGCGATCGGCACCAGCTCGGCCTACACTCAGGACAGCAATCAGTTGAAGATGCCCGGCTACACGCAGGTGAACCTGTTCGGCAACTACCGCGTCACCGACGCGCTGACCGTGTCGCTGAACATCAACAACCTGTTCGACGCCTTCGGCCTGACCGAAGCCGAGGACGCGAGCATTCCGGACAACGCCATCATCCGCGCCCGCTCCATCCCCGGCCGCACCGCCAGCGTCAGCGTGCGCTACGATTTCTGATCCCAAGGAGCCCGCCGCGCCCGGTCGCCGGGCGTGGCCCATCATGAACGCCGCTTCCCCCCCTTCGATCACGCCGGCTTGCAGGCGGCACTGGCCGCCCAGCCCGGCGCGCACGCGCGTTACCGCGCCCATGGCGCACGCCTGTTCGCCGCCCTGCACGCCCTGTACGGCGCGCATCCGCACTACGCACAATGGCTGCCGCGCTGGCTCGACACGGTCGCCGCCACGATCCGCGCACGCCCGCCGGCACTGGCCGAACTGGATGCGGCGCGCGCGCCGGACTGGTTCGGCGATCCATCGATGCTCGGCTACAGCGCCTACGCAGACCGCTTCGCCGGCACCCTGGCCGGGGTCGGCGAACGCGTGCCCTACCTGCAGGAACTGGGCGTGCGCTACCTGCACCTGCTGCCGTTCCTGCGCATGCGCGAAGGCGACAACGACGGCGGCTTCGCGGTCAGCGACTACGGCCAGGTGGAGCCGCGGCTCGGCGACAACGCCGATCTGCTCGCCCTGACCGCGCGCCTGCGCGACGCCGGCATCAGCCTGTGCGCCGACTTCGTGCTCAACCACACCGCCGACGACCATCCCTGGGCGCTGGCCGCCAGACAGGGCGACGCGCGCTACCTGGACTACTACCACCACTTCGCCGACCGCGACCTGCCGGACCGCTACGAACGCACCCTGCGTGAAGTGTTCCCACACACCGCGCCGGGCAACTTCACCTGGGTCGAGGACGCCCAGGCCTGGCTGTGGACCACGTTCTATCCCTATCAATGGGATCTGGACTGGAGCAACCCGGCGGTGTTCGGCGAGATGGCATTGGCTCTGCTGCACCTGGCCAACCTGGGCGTGGAAGTGTTCCGGCTGGATTCCACCGCCTACCTGTGGAAGCGCGAAGGCAGCGACTGCATGAACCAGCCCGAGGCGCACACCATCCTGGAGGCGCTGCGCGCGCTCACCGACATCGCAGTGCCGGCGGTGCTGCTGAAGGCAGAGGCGATCGTGCCGATGGCGCAGCTGCCGCCGTACTTCGGCAGCGGCCAGGCATGCGGCCACGAATGCCACCTGGCCTACCACAGCACGCTGATGGCAGCCGGCTGGGTGGCGCTGGCCGCGCAGCGCGGCGACATCGTGCACGGCGTGATCGCGCAGACGCCAGCGCTGCCGCCGGCCTGCGCGTGGCTGAGCTACGTGCGCTGCCACGACGACATCGGCTGGCACGTACTGCAGCACGAAGCGGCCGGCGGCGGCGGCGGCAGCGCGCCGTTCGACCTTGCCCAGGCCGCACGCTTCTTCGCCTGCGAGGTGGCCGGCAGCTACGCGCGCGGCGAAGCGTTCCAGAGCAGCGGCGACGGCGTGCACGGCAGCAACGGCATGAGCGCCGCGCTGGTCGGCATCGAAGCGGCGCTGGCCGACGGCGATGCCGAAGCGCTGGAACTGGCGATCCGGCGCCTGTTGTTGCTGTATGGCGTGGCGCTGGCGATGCCCGGCATCCCGTTGCTGTACATGGGCGACGAACTGGCGCTGGGCAACGACGCGGACTATCGCCGCGACCCGCTGCGCCGCCACGAAGGGCGCTGGCTGCAGCGTCCGGCCATGGACTGGGAGCGCGCCGCGCGCCGCGGCGACCCGGACAGCGTTCCCGGCCAGGTCTACACCCGCCTGCGGCGGCTGATCGCCGCGCGTGCGGCGACCGCCGCGCTGGGCGCCGGGCAACCACTGCGGGCGTTGCCGCTGGGCCATCCGGCCCTGCTCGGGATCGCCCGCGGCACGGACTTTGTCGCGGCCTACAACTTCAGTGAGCAAGCGGTGGCGGTGGAGCATGCCGCATTGGGCGATGGCGACTGGCAGGCCATCGCCGACGGCGGGCGCGACGACGCCGCGCTGCAGGAATGGGATGGCCTACTGCCAGCCTACGGCCTGCGCTGGTGGCGGCGCGGCTGAGCGCCGAGGCGTCCTGGCGGCGTCGCGAATTCGCGAAAGATCTGCACGGGAGCAGCTCTTTCGAGGATGCGACCGCACCGCACGAAACCGCAGCCTCGGATTCAGCTCCCATGCCGTCGGGACTGAAGTCCCTCCCACAAAAAGCAGCGATGCCTACCCGGCAAGGCCCCCTGTAGGAGCGGCTTCAGCCGCGACGAACGAAGCCGCAACCTGGCCGATCCAGGAAGCGGTCGGGACTGAAGTCCCTCCTACACAAAGCAGCGATGCCTGCGCGGCAAAGCTCCCTTGTGGGAGCGGCTTCAGCCGCGACGAACGAAGCCGCAAGCTAGCCGATCCGGGAAGCAGTCAGGACTGAAGTCCCTCCGACAGAAAGCAGGCAGGCGCCTTGCCTCGGCATCGAGCCAGCATCGCGACGCGCGTCCAGCATCCGCCGACAAACGCGCGCCGCAAACCCTTCACTTGCGCAACAACCCCAGCAACGCCTTCGCCGCCTGCTCGGACGAAGCCGGGTTCTGGCCGGTGACCAGGTGGCCGTCCACCACAACGTGCACGCCCCAATCGGCGCCCTTCTCGTACAGGCCGCCGAGCCGCTGGAACTCGTCCTCGATCAGGAACGGCACCACGTCGGTCAACCCGACCGCCGCCTCTTCGCCATTGGTGAAACCGGTGACGCGGCGGCCCTTGATCAGCGGCGCGCCATCGGCGGCGCTGACCCGGCGCAGCGCGCCTGGCGCGTGGCAGACGAAGCCGATCGGCTTGCCGGCGCGATCGAACGCCTCGATCAGTGCGATCGACGTACGGTCCTCGGCAAGATCCCACAGCGGGCCATGGCCGCCGGGGTAGAAAACGCTGTCGTAGTCGGCCATCTGCATCTCGGCCAGCGGCCGCGTGCTCGCCAGCTGCCGCTGCGCATCCGCATCGCCTTTGAAGCGCTGCGTGGCGGCGGTTTGGGCGTCGGCCGCATCGCTCTTCGGGTCCAGCGGCGGTTGCCCACCCTTGGGCGAAGCCAGCGTGATCTCGGCGCCGGCGTCCTTGAACACGTAGTACGGCGCGGCGAACTCCTCCAGCCAGAAGCCGGTCTTGTGGCCGCTGTCGCCGAGGCGGTCGTGCGAGGTCAGCACCATCAGGATCTTCATGCGGATGTCCTTCTTTTGCGTGGAAACGGCGGCCATGCGCAGGCAGGCCAGGCGCGCAGTATCGGCACGCGCGCATTCGCGACAAGTGAGCGCGACGCGGTGGCGTTCAGGCGCCTTCGGCGCTGTCCAGCTGATCCATGCGGATACGGTTGGCGAACAGCGAGAACGCCAGCATGCCGGCCAGGCCGCTGGCACGCGCGACCCAGGTCGGCAGCCAGCGCGGCGGCGCCAGCACGCCGGCCTCGAACAACGGCGCGAACGCGGCCACATCCTCCAGCGCCATCTTGCCGGCGAACAGCCAGCGGCACAGCGGCAGGCGATCGCGCTGCAAGGCCTGGCGGAAGAAGGTGTGCACCGAGACCAGCCCGCGCAGATACACGGTGTCCTTGGTGAAGGCGGCACCGCCGCCGGTCGGCACGCCGCGGAACACCCGCTGCGCCGAAGAGAAGCTCTCCGCCGGCGACTGCCCGGCCGCATCGAAATAACGGAACACCTCGACGAAATCGGCACCGCCGCGCGCCAGCGCGATCGCCTCGATGCGCAGGCTGATCCGCTTCATCCGCGCAATGTCGATGCTGCCGGTGATCTGCTCGGCGAAGGTCGCCAGGCCCTCCTGCGTGGCGGTGACCCGCGGCGACGACAAGGCCAGGCTCGGCAGGTGCGCCTGCTCGCGGCCGTTGAGCGCGGTCAGCGAATGCACCAGCGCCTCGTGGTGGAACAGCTGCGCGCGGTCGTAGTCGCTGAACGATGCGCCGGAGCGCAGGCGGATGCGGTGGGCGCCGGCCGCGGCCTTGGCCAGCAGTTCCGGATCCAGTTCGACCGCGATCACCCGCGCGCCGAAGAATTCGTCCAGGTCGCGCTGCAGCAACAGGCGCAGCGCGCTGGCCGACACCGGTACCTGCTCTTCGGCCGACAGCAGTTCGCGATCCAGCTCCTGTGCGATCCGGATGAAGTGACCGGCGGCGTCGCGGGTGGTCGGGCCATGCCCGGGCATAGGGTCCTCCGGCACGCCGAACAACTGCGCCGCATACGTGCCGACCGCCGCCGTGCCCAGCGACTCCAGCAAGGCCGCGGCCAGGTCCCAGCTATGCGCAGAGGCTTGCAGATACGCGCCCAGCGGATGCGTCGGATCGGCCGCCTGCGCGATCGCCGCCAGCTCGCGGCGCGTGTCGGCGAAATCCAGCCGCGGGTACGGCACCTGCGGCAGCTGCGGCTGGCCGCGTGCCACGCTGTCCAGGAACGGCGCCTGCACTGCCGCCGGCCAGCTCGCCAGCGCCAGCAGGCGGATGCCGCGCACCGCCTTGACCAGGCGCGCATCCAGCGCGGCGTGGTGCAGGATCTCGGCAGGCAGCGCGGTCATCGCGAGCGTGGCGGGCGGACGCGGCCGGTCAGCGGCGCTGGTTGCGCGGCGTCGGCCGCTTGCCGCCCGGCTTGCCCGCGCCGGGCCTGCCCGACCTGGCCGCGTCCGCGTTCTGCGCCTGGCGCTGCGCCAGTTTGGTGGCGGCGCCGGCGACTTCGTCGCGCAGCTTCATGTAGTTGGCCAGCCGCGCCTCCTCGATGTCGCCGCGCTCGATCGCCGCCTGCACCGCACAGCCCGGCTCGGCCTGGTGCGCGCAATCGTTGAAGCGGCACTGCGCGGCCAGCGCCTCGATGTCGGCGAACCCGCCTTCGGCCAGGTCTTCCTCGCCGGTGGGCTTGAGCTCGCGCATGCCCGGCGTATCGATCAGGCAGGCGCCGGACGGCAGCGGCAGCAGCGCCCGGTGCGTAGTGGTGTGGCGGCCGCGCGAATCGTTCTCGCGCACCGCCGCAGTGCGCATCTTCTCCACCCCAAGCAAGGTGTTGGTGAGGGTGGACTTGCCGGCGCCGGACGAGCCGACCAGCACCGCCGTGCGCCCGGCCCCCAGCCACGGCCGCAGCGCCGCCACGCTGTCGGCGTCCTTGGCGTTGACGGTCAGCAGCGGGATCGACTGCGCGGCCAACTCCTCCAGCACCGCCAGCGCATCGTCGGCGTACTCGGTGAGATCGGCCTTGGTCAGGATCACCACCGGCTCGGCGCCGCCGCCGCCGACCAGCAGCAGGTAGCGCTCGATGCGCCGCGGATTGAAATCCGCATCCAGGCCGCAGACGATGAACACCGTATCGATGTTGGCCGCGATCACCTGCTGGTGATAGTGCTCGCCGGCCGCGCCGCGCTTGATCGCGGTGCGCCGCGGCAGCAGCGCCACGATGCGCTTGTCGTCCTCCAGCAGCACCCAGTCGCCGACCGCGGCGCGCTCGTGGCTGGGGAAGCGCGGCCGCTGCCATTCCGGCAACGACTCGACCTTGAAGCCGGCGTCCACCGCATCGGCCACAACATAGCCGGTGCGGTGCTGCTCGCTGACCCGGGCCGGCCGCGCCAGCGGGTGCGCGGCCATCGCCGCCAGCCAAGTTGGTTCTTCCGGCATGCCGGGCCAGGGCCAGCCGATGGGGCGCAGCGCGTCGAAGTCGATCTGGGGGGAAGTCATGGGCGGATTCTAGAGGGTGTCGTGTGCTTGTGGTGCTATCGAGACTCGAAGACCGCCGGAATCGTGAATCGGGGAGGATCACGGCAATGGCAAGAATCCCTGGCGAAAAGCTTGTTATCCGTGATTGCTTACCGCGGATGCCGATCCCAGTAGAGGAAGCATCCATAAAAAAGAGGCCCCGCGTCAGCAGGGCCTCTCTAGATACAACTCAAGCAAGGACTAAGAAAAGCAGTTTCAAACTATTGAACTGGCAACCAACAGCTTCGCTTCTTGAGAGTTGGAAGATACCAACGGTGCGGACGAGGAACTGGTGGTCGCCATTGCAGCGATCAAGGCGGCCACTTCGCTAGACGCGACAGTCTTGTCCTTGAACTGCAGATACTCGACCTGGGAGGAGCTGGAAGCAAACCAACCAGATACGGTCAGCTGATCGTCGCTTCCCCGAATGGCGATGGACAGATCGTCGCCTGACCTACTGAAAAATGTGTCGTCTACAGCGAGATCCTTGTCAAATACAATACGATCCTTAGCACCACTGTACGTGGAGGTCTCCAATACCGTGTCGCGACCGTCTCCCTTGTTGAACAGGTACGTGTCCGAGTTGTAGCTACCGGAGAGCGTGTCGTTGCCCGTTCCGCCAGCTAGCACGCTATTTTGTGCATCCCCAGACACGCTCAATACATCATCACCCGCACCACCTTCCAACCGATCCGTACCCGTGCCGCCGCTCAGTGTGTCGTTGCCGGCACCGCCAAACAGGATGTCGTTACCGTTCCAGCCGGTCAGCTTGTCATCTCCGCTCGTACCCAGCGTCGTCAGGCCCTTCGTCTTCAACGTCGCAGGCGTCCAGATCGTGCCATCGGCAAAGACGAACTGTTCGATACTCACGGAACCGTTCTCTGCACCACCGCTCGTCAACCAGTTCTTCAAGCGCACCGAGTCTGCGCCATCGCCGATGGACAACACCACGTCCAGACCCTCGCGGAAAACCTGCACCGTGCTGGCCAAGATCCCTTCGCCGAATACCACCTTGTCCACTGCACCGCTGTTGTAAGAGGTCTCCACCACGGTATCGTGACCATCGCCCTTGTTGAACAGGTACGTGTCCGAGTTGTAGCTACCGGAGAGCGTGTCGTTGCCCGTTCCGCCAGCTAGCACGCTGTTTTGTGCATCCCCAGACACGCTCAACACATCATCACCCGCACCACCTTCCAACCGATCCGTACCCGTGCCGCCGCTCAGTGTGTCGTTGCCGGCACCGCCAAACAGGATGTCGTTACCGTTCCAGCCGGTCAGCTTGTCATCTCCGCTTGTACCCAGCGTCGTCAGGCCCTTCGTCTTCAACGTCGCAGGCGTCCAGATCGTGCCATCGGCAAAGACGAACTGTTCGATACTCACGGAACCGTTCTCTGCACCACCGCTCGTCAACCAGTTCTTCAAGCGCACCGAGTCTGCGCCATCGCCGATGGACAACACCACGTCCAGACCCTCGCGGAAAACCTGCACCGTGCTGGCCAAGATCCCTTCGCCGAATACCACCTTGTCCACTGCACCGCTGTTGTAAGAGGTCTCCACCACGGTATCGTGACCATCGCCCTTGTTGAACAGGTACGTGTCCGAGTTGTAGCTACCGGAGAGCGTGTCGTTGCCCGTTCCGCCAGCTAGCACGCTATTTTGTGCATCCCCAGACACGCTCAATACATCATCACCCGCACCACCTTCCAACCGATCCGTACCCGTGCCGCCGCTCAGTGTGTCGTTGCCGGCACCGCCAAACAGGATGTCGTTACCGTTCCAGCCGGTCAGCTTGTCATCTCCGCTTGTACCCAGCGTCGTCAGGCCCTTCGTCTTCAACGTCGCAGGCGTCCAGATCGTGCCATCGGCAAAGACGAACTGTTCGATACTCACGGAACCGTTCTCTGCACCACCGCTCGTCAACCAGTTCTTCAAGCGCACCGAGTCTGCGCCATCGCCGATGGACAACACCACGTCCAGACCCTCGCGGAAAACCTGCACCGTGCTGGCCAAGATCCCTTCGCCGAATACCACCTTGTCCACTGCACCGCTGTTGTAAGAGGTCTCCACCACGGTATCGCGGCCATCGCCCTGATTGAACAGGTACGTGTCCGAGTTGTAGCTACCGGAGAGCGTGTCGTTGCCCGTTCCGCCAGCTAGCACGCTGTTTTGTGCATCCCCAGACACGCTCAATACATCATCACCCGCACCACCTTCCAACCGATCCGTACCCGTGCCGCCGCTCAGTGTGTCGTTGCCGGCACCGCCAAACAGGATGTCACTGCCGTCACCGCCGAAAAGTGAGTCATCGCCTGAACCACCAAACAACCTATCGTTTCCAGTGTCGCCGTATAAGGTATCGGATCCAGCACCGCCGCCGATAAGATCGTTACCCCCGCCACCATGGATGATATCGTTAACCGACTCTCCCCAAACCAGATCATCTGCAGACGTGCCTGTAAAACTTCCTGACACCGTCTTGATGCCCGCGAACGCGATGGCTTCGAGTCCGGCAGAGGTCGTACTGGCGCTTTCGATCCAGTCGTTCAGCAACGCCGGGCCATCCCAGCCAGCCTCGGCGAGAAAACTTCCCGCATATTTATAGAGATCAAGAGCGTCCTGAAGCCCCTCTCCGAGATTACTCCGGGCCTTACTTTCTAGCATGGCAGCTAGACCAGAAATATCGAATTGCAATTTTCCATCGACGACGCGCATGGCCAGACTATCAACGTAGTCATGAAGACGAGTCTGCGTCACGAGCCCCGCATACACAGACTCCTTCAAATTGGCGTAAGCACTGAGCAGAGCACTGATCTGCTCGGGCTGTAACACGACATTCATCACCTGCTCAACACTACCGTCGGCTCGCGTAACATTCTTCCAACTGTAGGTATTGCCACCCGTCGAAACCTGGTCGTTCTGGTAGCTGATCAAACTTGAGCCATTGAACTTTTCCAGAATCGCGACGATCGATGCCAACTGCGCATGCTGCTGCTTCTCCCATGCTTCGACTGCGGCAGCGCCCTGGGCGGTTACGGAAGCTGGTACCGCGCCATGGTAATAGACGGTGCGTTTTGTCGAGCTAGAAGTTTCGAGAATATCCTCACTGCTCTTCATGGTCGACGTACCTGCCCAATCCGCAAGCATCGTGTCCAGTGCAGCTCGCATTGCCTCGCGTGAAGTACCAGGCGTCAATGCTTGGACATCAGCCAGCAAATCCTGCGACAGGCTTGCGGCTTCTTCCAGATCGCGCACAGCGCCGCTTCCCTTGAGATTAGGCAAGTGCGCTGCTTCGTCCGTGACCGTCACCGGATCCAACGAACCGCTGAAATCACGGAAGAAGTTGTTCACCGCCAGCTGCAAGTCGCCGGCCAGACCCGTAGTGCCGTCAAGCCGGGTGTAGGCGCCGCGGTTATCAACAACATTTCCGTTACCTAGATCAAGATCTGCTGTCGTAGTGGGTTTCAAAGTGATCGAGGCAATTCCGAGCTCAGACAGCCGAAACAGCTCTCCTGCCTGGGAAATGCCATCTTGGTTCAAGTCACGCCAAATTCTAACGTCGTTAAAATGCGCATCCGTCTTACTAAATATACCATCACCATTTTCATCCAAATCTCGCAAGGCCTCGAAGCCCGAACCAGCCTTACGCCCGTCTGCAAGAATGGTATCAGCGCCAAACAGCTCTCCACCACCGTCTATGGTGCCGTTTCCGTTGCGATCCATGACAAGGAGCCCGTCATCAGCCGCAACCCACCCAGACCCACTCTTTACTCCATCCCCATCATGATCGAACAACACACCATTATTTGCCGATACAGTTTCAATTCCATCCCCATCAAGGTCAAGCGTCAATGGGTCTCTGCGCGGCACAAAATTAGCGGCGTTACGAAAATTTTCATTGACATTATTCGCAACGCCATTCTGAGATGGATGTAGTAGATCGTATAGCTCAATTCCTAGCCAACCTCCGAATTCACCAAGGCCTTGTATAAAGGCGCCAAGCCCGTTATCCATGGCTTTCTCAATCAACCAATTTAGGCCGATCGCTTCGGTCAGACCGCTTTCATAGGCAGCCGTACCAAGTAGCCCTCCTACAAATCCCGCAGCGATAACGGCTGCACCAGCTGTCATACCGGCTGTAGTTGCACCAACTCCCAAACCCGCCATATAAGACGTAATTAGCGGCGCAACATAAACTTCCGCCAACGCTCCAGCAGCCAAACCACCTAATATGTTCGCACCGCCTTCACCAACGCCCTGGAGCCCATCGTTAATACCACCCATCGCCAGCCCGTAAAGGGCAGCTGCAGCACCAAGCTTTTCGCTTACGGCCCTAATTGCCTTTGCTGATGAGCCACTATCCAATGCATTGCCTATATAACCATTCGCTTCAGCCAACAAATTATCTGCCCGCCGAAGATTACCAATTATCATTGATTCTTGCGCAGTAGACGCTCCGCCTGATTGGGCGATAGCATCAGACATCCTATTGGCGAGACTCCGCATGAAAGCTGCCGATTCACTGGTCTGGGCCGCCATTTTGGACCAACGGGTCTTTTCAACCAAGGCCGCTTGCTCCGGAGATAGCAATGCAGCTTGAGCAAGCGATGCTGCACCATCGGAATATGCACCACTTATTTTTTCTTTTATGTATTTCTCAACGTCTTTTGGATCTTGTCCCGGCGTGACACCGGGATCCACACCAGTAGCGCCCTTATATTCAATGACGACTGCCGAGTAAACTTCATCTCTAACCGACGCATTAGAAGTCATTCAAATCCCCTTAGTTTAAAATAGGCCACAAGCCAGAATAAAGCACAACCATTGCAGATATAAACAAGGCAGAGCAGCATGTTTTGCGAAATAATAAACATCCAAGGATCTCTTGAAATACATAAACCACTAGAACACATTATCCCCATATCCACTGGACCGAAAACGAAGACAGCGATCGTCGTCAAAGAAAATAAAATAGCCATTGCCAATGGGCCAAACCTGTATGGCCGCCCTTCCTTGTGAATCGACCACATTACTGAATCTCTAAATATTGCAAGCTTATCCATAGAGACCTGCAAAATTCCAAAGACAAGTGGAACATGTGAGATCAACAATGCCAGTAATCCAAAAAAGATGAAAAGCGATGCGCTTTTCGGGAAGCTTGTCCTCAATGCTCTATCGATGAAGGCTGATTCAATCAATCCATCGCCCCAAAAAAAAGAACATAAAAATGCCACAGTTGGGAAAGTTACCACCACAAAAAGTCCGCAAATAAATCCTCTATTTACGCGAGAAACATTATCCAAATCCATTTCGCACCCAGGCTAGTTATTGATTGCTTACATTAATGCCATGTTATATTTAAAAATATTTTGATATTTCTTATTGCCCCAAAAATACCAAATAACGATGCTGACTAGAAATTAGCGCTCACGTAGTGACTCAGAAGCATGCCGCCTTAAGGGACTAAACAGATAGTCGATCACCCTTCGCTTTCCGGTCTTAACCTCGGCACTCAAACTCATCCCCGCACTCATCCGAACTTTCACTCCCTCGATCTCCAACATACTACCATCGAGCTTGATTCGCGCAGGAAATACCAAACCAAGCTTTTCATCCTGCGCAGCATCATGCGAAACGCTCGCTACGCTCCCAGTCAAATAACCATAGCGCGTGTAAGGAAAGCTATCGATCTTCACCGTCACGGGCTGCCCAGGACGCATAAATCCGATGTCCTTGTTCAACACGGTGACTTCCACCTCCAACGCCTCCTCGGCCGGAACCACGACCAGCAAGGACTGCGCCGGCGTCACCACACCGCCAACGGTGTGCACCGCGAGCTGCTGGACCGTTCCATCCACGGGAGCTCGTAATGCCATCAACTTGTCGCGTTGACCCGTCTTTGCCACATCCTGCGTCAGCTGCCCGACTTGCTCGTTCGCCTGGCGCACAGCGTCCAGCGCCTGTTGCCGGGTCTCTGTCACCAATACCCGTAGTTCCTCTTGCGCAGCGCTGATGGCTGAGCGGATCTCCTGCAGGCGATTGCGCTGAGTCGCGAGCTGGCTTTCCGCAGAGATGCGTTCCTGTTCGCGCAGCAGGTACTCATGGCGCCCCACGTACTTGCCCTCTAGCAGACGGTTGTAGTCCTCCGCGCGGATTTTGGAAATGCGCGCAGACTCAGCCAACGGGCCGATCTCATCTTGTACGGTGCGCAGTTCGGCCTGCCGTTGCGCGATGCTGGCCTGCAGGTTGTGACGGCGAGCCTGGAAGGCATCGAACTGGCTGACGACCAGCTGCTGTTCGGTTGCTACCCGCTCGGCGTTCAAATCGGACGCTGCATCCAACTTCGGCGACTGGCCATCGGCGATCGCACGGGCAAGTGCCGACTGCCGTAGAACCGTGAGACGCGCATTGACCAGAGAGTCGCCAGCCTGAACGAACTCCGCTCCGGTTGCCGTGGCATCCAGCTCGACCAGAAGCTGGCCCCCCTTCACTGCCTGCCCATCGCGCACCAGAATCCTGCGCACCACGGCTGTTTCCGCCGTCTGCACCACCTTGGTCCTCGAATCGACCACGGTCTTGCCCGGCGCGACTGCCACGATATCCAGCTTGCCCAGGCAGGCCCACAGCAACGCAACGCAAAAGAACGCGATGATGATGCGCATGGTCCAGCGTGCAGTGGGCGATGTCGGCGACTCGATCAGTTCAAGATGCGCGGGAAGAAAAGCGCGCTCGTCTGCCGTCCTGTCCAGCGCATCGAGTTGCTTCCGCACGGACCAGACAGACTTGAAAACATTGAAGTAGCGAAGGAAAAAATCGCGCCATCCCTGCAGCAAATGCTTCATGGGGTTCCCTGCTGAAGTCGAAATAGATGTGCATAGTGGCCGTCTGGACGATCCACCAATTCATTGTGCGATCCGCTTTCGACGATGCGTCCTTTTTCAACGACGACGATTCGATTGGCCTGGCGTACCGTCGATAGCCGATGGGCAATGATCAGGACAGTACGGCCCTTGCAAATGGAACGCATATTGCTCATCACCGCATGCTCGGACTCATAGTCCAGGGCGCTGGTCGCCTCATCCAGGATCAGGATCCGTGGATCACCGATCAGCGCGCGCGCAATTGCGATTCGCTGGCGCTGGCCACCGGACAGGCCCGCACCGTGCTCGCCCACCTTGGTGTCGTAGCCTTCCGGCAACTCGACAATGAAATCGTGTGCACCCGCCAATTTGGCGGCATTGATCACCCGATCCAGCGACATGCCAGGGTCGGATAGTGCAATGTTCTCGCGAACACTGCGGTTGAACAGGAAGTTTTCCTGCAACACAACACCCAGTTGCCGACGCAGCCAAGCGGGATCGGCCAACGCTAGGTCCTGACCATCGATCAGCACTCGGCCACGCTCGGGCGTGTAGAGCCGCTGCACCAATTTGGTCAAGGTGCTCTTGCCGGACCCGGATCGCCCTACGATACCGATGACCTCGCCTGGGCGGACGTCCAACTCAATGCTGTTCAGCACTTCCGGCGCATCGGGGCGATAGCGGAACGTCACGCGTTCGAACGTTACCTGCCCGCGTATCGGGGGCAACGCCAGACGGCTACCGGGTACTTCGGTACGCGTATTGAGGATATCCCCCAACCGCTCGACCGAGATGCCGACCTGCTGGAAGTCCTGCCACAGCTGAGCCAAGCGGATGATCGGCGCAGTTACCTGACCGGACAACATATTGAATGCGATCAATTGCCCGACCGACAGCTTGCCTTCGATGACCAGCTTGGCGCCCCAGAACAACACGGCGACCGCAGTCAATTTCTGCACTATTTGTACGCTTTGCTGACCGAGCGTGGCGATCCTGGTAACGCCGAAGCCCGCATTGACATAGCCGGCGAGTTGATTGTCCCAGGTGCGAGTGACGCGCGGATCGACCGCCATTGCCTTGACTGTACCGATGCCGCTGATGGTTTCCACCAAAAAAGATTGGTTGTCCGCACCGCGGGCGAACTTTTCGTTCAGGCGGGTGCGCAATACCGGGGTCACTAGTGCCGAGATCAGTGCGTAAAGCGGCAAGGACAGCACTACGATCAAGGTGAGCCAGCCGCTGTACCAGAACATCACCGCCAGGAAAACCACGGTGAATAACAGGTCCAACAGCGAGGTAAGCGCCTGCCCGGTTAAAAAGTTACGGATATTCTCCAACTCACGCACGCGTGCGATGGTGTCGCCTACACGCCGCGATTCGAAGTAGGCCAGAGGCAGGGCGAGTACGTGACGAAACAGACGCGCCCCCAGCTCCACGTCGATCTTGCTGGTCGTGTGGGCGAATACATAGGTACGCAAACCCGACAGTAATACCTCAAACACGCCCATCGAGACCAACCCGATCGCGATGACGTCCAGCGTGGTCAATCCATGGTGCACGAGCACCTTGTCCATCACGACTTGATAGAACAAAGGTGTTACCAGCGCGAACAGCTGGATGAAGAACGAGACGATGAATACCTTGAGCATCAGCTTCCGGTATTTGACTACCGCAGGAATGAACCAGCTGAAATCGAACTTGGCCAAGTCGCCGAGCACAGAAGCGCGAGATGCCACCTGCAATAACCGGCCTCGATAGCGCGCCTCGAATTCGGCAATTGAAATCGAACACGGCCGTTTCTCGACCAGATCATGGATCAGGATTTGCTCGCCATTGATCTTGGCGACAATGAATGACTCAGCGTCCGGCACCAGCGCAAGCGCCGGAAGTGGTGCCATGGCGATCCGCGAAGCAGGTTGCGCCACGACCTTGGCTTTCAGCCCAAGTTGTTTGGCCGCCAATAGCAGCGTCGTTTCGTCGAACGGTTCGCCGACGCGTGCGAAAGAGTGCGCGAGCTGTGCAGCATCTGCCGCAACCCCGTGAAACTGCGCCAATAGCACTAATCCATGCAGCCCCAGATCCGGACGATCTTGCACCGCATCACCGCCCTCGACGACCGAGAGCGACGCCATTCCCCCTGACATAGCACAATCCTTTGCGTGTGGACCCAAGTTAGGTCTAATTCCCTGCCTAGGATCCTTCGGCCCGAACGCTTCGTCAATCCGGCTATCGCCATATCGACTCGGTTTTGCCTCTCCCTACCGCCGAAGATAAAGCGTGGCAAATGCTTGAGCTCCTAGCGGCTGGTACCCAATGCCCCCAGGACATCTCTCTGCTGGAGAGTCACTGCCTGCGGCACAACCACATTTCCGTTACCATGCCAAGTCCAACGCCTGCCACCGGCTCACCGCAATGCCTACGCCCCCGATCAAGCCGCTCGCGATCCGCGAACGCCTGTCCGAAGTCCGCTACGAAATCCGCGGCGAACTGGCGCGGCGAGCCCGGGAGCTGGAGGCGCAGGGGCGCAAGCTGATCAAGCTCAACATCGGCAACCCCGGCGCGTTCGGGTTCCGCGCGCCGGAGCATCTGCAGCGCGCGATCGCCGACGACATGGGCCGCACCGATCCCTATACCCACCAGCAGGGCCTGCCGGAGGCGCGCGAGGCGATCGCCGCGGCCTATGCGCGGCGCCAGCACCCGGACGCGCATCCGGACCGCATCTTCATCGGCAACGGGGTCAGCGAGCTGATCGACCTGTCGCTGCGCGCGCTGCTCAATCCCGGGGACGAAGTGCTGGTGCCCTCGCCCGACTACCCGCTGTGGTCGGCCGCCACCATCCTCAACGACGGCAGGCCGGTGTATTACCGCTGCGCGCCGGAGAACGGCTTCCAGCCCGATCCGGTGGAGATCGAGACGCTGGTGTCCTCGCGCACCCGCGCCATCGTGCTGATCAACCCGAACAACCCCAGCGGCGCCAGCTATTCGCGCGAACTGCTGGAGAAGATCGTGGCGATCGCGGCCAAGCACAACCTGCTGCTGATGGTCGACGAGATCTACGATCAGGTGCTGTACGACGGCGCCGACTTCGTGCCGGTCGCGCCGCTGGCCGGCGAGCACGCGTGCATCAGTTTCGGCGGCCTGAGCAAGGTGCACCGCGCCTGCGGCTGGCGGGTGGGCTGGGCGCTGCTGTCCGGCGCCGCCGAGCGCGTCACCGAATTCCGCAACGCGATGGACCTGCTCGGCGCGCTGCGCCTGTGCGCGAACGTGCCGGGCCAGTTCGCGATCGACGCCGCGGTCAACGGCCCGGACACGATCTCGCCGCTGTGCGCGCCGGGCGGGCGCCTGTACGAGACTCGCCGCGCGGTGATCGATGCCTGCGCTGCTAGCGAACACCTGGGGCTGGTGCAGCCGGCCGGCGCGCTGTACGCGTTCCCGGCGGTGGTCGGCGCGGCCGCGCGCAGCTTCGACGACCACGATTTCGCGCTGGAGCTGATGAACGACGAAGGCGTGCTGGTGGTGCCCGGTTCCAGCTTCAACGTGCCCTACCGCCACCATTTCCGGGTGACCCTGTTGCCGGAAGCGGCGGTGATGCGCGAAGTGTTCGCGCGCATCGACCGGGTGCTGGCGCGCCGCGCCGAGGCGGCGACCAAGGTGGTGCCGCTGAAGCCGCGCAACGCGGCGGCCGGGGGGCGGTGAATCGGGAATGGGCAACGCGTGAGGCGTTGCTGCGATTTCCGGTACCGGTGACCCGACCGTCTTCGGTGCCGTCGCGATGAGCCCGACCGGCGCCGCCACGTCGCACCATGCTCCGCTGCGCTATCTGGCGCTGGGCGATTCCTACACGATCGGCGAAGGCGTGGCCGACAGCGGGCGCTGGCCGCTGCAACTGGCCGCAGCGCTGCGCCAGGACGGCATCGCCATCGCCGATCCGCAGATCGTCGCCACCACCGGCTGGACCACCGACGAACTCGCTGCCGGCATCGATGCAGCCACCCCGCAAGGCCCGTTCGCGCTGGTGACGCTGCTGATCGGGGTCAACAACCAGTACCGCGGGCGCGCGCTCGACGCCTACCGCGAACAATTCGCCGCGCTGCTGCACCGCGCGCTCGGCTTCGCCGACGGCCAGCCGCGGCGGGTGCTGGCGGTGTCGATCCCGGACTGGGGCGTGACCGCGTTTGCGCAGACGCCCGAACACGATCAGGCACTGATCGGCAAGCAGATCGATGCGTTCAATGCCGCCGCGCAGGCCTGCTGCCAGGCGCGTGCGGTGCGCTTCGTGGATATCACCGCGGCCAGCCGCGAAGGCGGCGGCAGCGCCGCGATGCTCGCCGCCGACGGCCTGCATCCCTCCGCGGCGATGTATGCGCGCTGGACCGGCCTGCTGTTGCCTGCGGCGCGCGATGCGTTAGCCTAGCCGGGTACGACGCCCCGCTGCCAAGGACCGACATTGCGCGACGCCAGCACCATCCAGCCCATGACCCGGCCGCAGGCCCTGGCCATCGCCCGTGCCTTCCTGCCGACGCATCCGCTCGGCAATCGCTACGACTACTACTACACCCGCACCAAGCTGCGCACCGATCCGCTCTACCCCGGCGTGCTCGCCGCGCTGCGCGGCACCGACGCGCCGGTGCTGGACCTGGGCTGCGGCCTGGGCCTGCTCGCGCATGCGCTGCGCGCCGACGACCAGCGCCAGCGCTACCACGGCGTGGACATCGACGCGGCGAAGATCCGCCGCGCGATCCGCATCGCCGCGCGCAGCGCACTGCACGACACCCGCTTCGAGGTGGTCGATCTGGGCCTGGCCTGGCCCGAGCACAGTGGCAGCGTCGCGATCCTGGACGTGCTGCAATACCTCGACGCCAGCATGCAGGCCAGCCTGCTGCGCAGCGCGGCGAAGATGCTCACGCCCGGCGCCAGGCTGGTGATCCGCAGCGGCCTGGGCGACAGCAGCGGCCGCGGCCGCACCAGCCGCATCACCGACGTGCTTGCGCACCTGGCCGGCTGGATGCAGGAAGTGCCCAAGTGCTATCCCACCCGCGACAGCCTGGAACGCCAGCTCGGCGACGCCGGATTGCGCGCCACGTTCGCGCCGCTGTACGGCAACACCCCGTTCAACAACTGGCTGGTCGTGGCCGAACCGCGTTGACGCGGCCGGCCCCGCGCCGCTCTCGCCCACAACAATCAGGACAGCGCCACCTGGACCGCACACGCAATGCCGTCGCCAGACGCCGGCCACCCGGCGATGCGAAAACGCCGTGCATGCACGCGCCGCATTCCAGGACCAATGCCGGTGGCAGATGCGCACGACGTTTATACTGCCGCGCCGTCGCTGGCGCAGCGGCAGCGCCGAGCGCAGTCCACGGATGGAAATACAGGACTCGGCGAGGTGTTGCGCCCCTCGCATCCAGCGCGAACGCGCCGACCTGCCCGACCGCATCCGCCGCTGCGACCACCGCCGCGGCACGGCCTGCCGACGCGGCCAGCGCAACGCAGGCAAGCCACATCGCCCCGGTCCTGCGCCCAGCGGCGACGAAACCATCCTGCCCCCTCGGAGTCCCCATGACCGCCCCAACGCTCCCGCCCTATTCCGGCCTCGGCATCGCCTCGTTCGCGGTCAGCCTGATCGCCGCGGTGCTGACGCTTGTCCTGGTCGGCATCTGCGCGGCACTGGTCTATTCCCAGCCCGGTAGCCTGGACGACGACTCGCCGCTGGCGATGCTGGTCGGCATGGCGATGCTGATCGGCATCGTCGCCGAGCTGGCCGCCGCGGCGCTCGGCATCGGCAGCCTGTTCCAGCGCGACCGCAGGAAACTGTACGGCGTGCTCGGCCTGATCTTTGCGATCGCGACCCTGCTCGGCGTCGCCGCGCTGATCGTGTTTGGACTCATGCAAGGCGGCTGAGCCCTGGCGGGAAGATGCGCCACGGCCTCGCACCTAGATTGCACAGCTGCCGCCATGCCGCCATCCCGCGCGCGGTGGGTCCGGCAAGGGCAGTTGGCAGGAATCAGTGCGGCAGGATGCCGACCAGGCCCTTCTGGCGCATCGCCTGCAACACACCTTCCACGATCGCCACGTTATGCCCATGCGCCGCGCCCTCGTGCAGCAGCACGATCGCGCCGGGCGTCAGGTCGCGCACGATGCGCGCCACGGTCGCGGCGGGATCGCAGTGCACGCCGTCGAAGCCGCGCGCGCTCCAGGCGACCCGGGTCAGGCCATGGGCGCGCAGCGGCGCGGCGACGAACGGATTGGTCATGCCCACCACCGAGCGGTACCAGCGCGGCGCGGTGCCGGCGATGGCGGCCAGCGCCTGCTGCGCCTGGCCGATCTCGCGCGCCATGCGCCGCGGCCCCAGCGCCCAGAACCAGGCCTGCGGGTGGCTGTGGCTGTGGTTGCCGATGCCGTGGCCGCGACGCAGGATCTCGCGCACCAGCGCCGGGCGCGCGGCGGCGCGGGCGCCGACCAGGAAGAAAGTGGCCTTGGCCTGGTAGCGGTCGAGCACCTCCAGCAGCGGCGCGGTGTCGTCGGAAGGGCCGTCGTCGATGGTCAGCCACACCTGCGGCGCGGTGCCGGGCAGGCGGCTGAGCACCGGCGCGTACAGCCAGGCCCGCGGCAGGAACACCGGCAACACCAGGGCCGCATGCGAGGCCAGCAGCGCCGGCAGCCCGATCCGCCAGCCCCAGTTCCACCAGATCGCCGCGACCAGCGCCTGCGAGGCCAGCGCCAGAGGCAGCCAGCGGTACGGGTGGCGGGGGACACGCTGCAGCGTTTCCGGAACTGTCATGCCCCATGATGCCATGCGGCGTAGAATGTCCGGTCCGACTCAGCGACCGAAATCACTGCCATGTCCCTCGATCCCGCCCTGCGTTCCCGCATCGAAACCTTGCTCAGTTCCAACCGCGTCGTGCTGTTCATGAAAGGTCAGCCGAGCATGCCGCAGTGCGGCTTCTCCGCCAAGGCGGTGGGGGCGCTGAACGAACTGGGCGTGGATTTCGCCCACGTCAACGTGCTGGCCGACCAGGACATCCGCGAAGGCATCAAGGCCTATGGCGACTGGCCGACGATCCCGCAGCTGTACGTGGACGGCGAACTGGTCGGCGGCAGCGACATCATCCTGCAGATGGCCGGCAGCGGCGAGCTGAGCGAGCTGCTCGGCGTGCAGGCGCCGGACCGCACCCCGCCGTCGATCACCATCACCGACGCTGCCGCGGACATGCTGCGCGGCGCGCTGGCCGACGCCCCCGGCGCAACCCTGGCGCTGGCGATCGATGCGCAGTTCCAGCCGAACTTCCAGCTGGCGCCGACCGACCCCAACGCCATCGCCGCCGAGTCCAACGGCCTGCGCGTGCAGTTCGACCTGGCCAGCGCGCGCCGCGCCGAAGGCATCACCATCGACTGGGTCGACGACCTGCGCGGCCGCGGCCTGGCGATCGACAACCCGAACGCGCCCAAGCCGGTGCAGGACATCGGCCCGCGCGACGCCGACGACCAGGTGCGCGCCGGCGGCCTGATCCTGGTGGACGTGCGCCCGCCGGAAGAGCGCGCGATCGCGTCGCTGAACGTGCCGTTCCGCACCCTGGACGGCGACCAGCGCACGCAGCTGGAAGCGCTGCCGAAGGACACCGCCCTGGCGTTCCTGTGCCACCACGGCGGGCGCAGCGCGCAGGCCGCCGAGCAGTTCCGCGCGCTCGGCTTCAGCCGCGTGCACAACGTGGTCGGCGGCATCGATGCCTGGGCCAACGACGTGGACAGCGGCGTGGCGAAATACTGAGCCAGCGGCACGCGGCGCAGCGCCATCACGGCGGGCGATCCAGAGGGTCGCCCGCTTTTTTTGCGATCCGGTTTTTGCGCTTCCGCGGAGGAAGCAAGCCATGGCACGCACGCTGAAATGCTGGGGCGCGGTCCTGATCGGCCTCGCCGCCCTGCCTGCCGCAGCCGCACCGACGCCGCAGACGGTGCTCCACGTCGCCGCAGTCTCGGACGAGGCGAAGGTGATGGGCTACAACGCGCCATCGGAAGAAACCGAACTGGGCGCCTGGCGCGGGCTGAAAAGCCGCTGCGGGTGTTCGACACAGGTGCCGGGGACGGCGTGGCGACGCCGCTGGCGTTCTCGGTGCACCTGGTCGATGGCCAATGAGGCGGCTGAGCGCCGTCAGGCGCGGGAACGCTCCGCCCCACCCTGTAAGAGCGGCTTCAGCCGCGACAAACGCTACGGGTAGAACCTGCCGCGGCTGAAGCCGCCTACAAGAGCGCGGCCACCGGCAGGCTACTCAACCTGCGAAACCGCCCTCGTCCAGAAAACGCTGCTCGTCCGGCGTGCTGTCCCGCCCCAGCGCCGCATTGCGATGCGGGAAGCGCCCGAAGCGCTGGATGATGTCCTCGTGCTGGGTGGCCCACTGCAGGCTGTCGGCATCGCCGAGCGCACTGAACAGTTCCACCGCCTCGCGCTGCAATGCCGCGTCTTCGGCGTGCTCGTACGGCAGGTAGAAGAACATGCGCAACGCCGGCTCGACCTGCTGGTCGTAGCCGCACGCCAGCGCCCGGTGCGCGTAGCGCCGGGCCAGGCCATCGGTGGCGTAGGCGTGGGCGCTGCCGCGGAAGGCGTTGCGCGGCACCTGGTCAAGCAACACCAGCAGCGCCAGCGCGTCCTCGGCGCTGTCCATCCACACCGCGTATTCGTCGCGCGCCGCGGCGTGATGCGCGTCGAGGAAATGCTGGCGCACGTTCGCGTCGAACGATTCGTTGGCGGCGAACCAGCGCTCGCGGCCGGCGCTGCGCCAGAACTCCACGACATCGCACGGCAGGGTCTGGGTCATTAGCAGTTCCATCGATCGGCAATGGGCCTCTATACCCGATCCGGCGTCGCCATACGGTGTGCGTCGCGGCACCGCCGGCGCGCGACGGCCGCCACGCACTTGGCAAGCGCGCCGGCTCGGACTAGCGTGCGCAGGCGGCGCCAACCCTGCAGCCAACTTCCGGGGAAAAACTGATGCGTCATCTGTTGCTCGCCTGCCTGGGCGTGGCGCTGTGCCGCCCTGCCGCGGCCGCCTCGCGCTTCGTCGAAGACCCGTATCCCAGTACCTACCGGCCGCTGGCGTCACGCCGGTGCTGATCGAGCACGCCACCGTGCTCACCGGTACCGGCGAGCGCCTGGACGATGCCGACGTGCTGCTGCAGGACGGCCGCGTGCAGGCAGTGGGCCGCGCGCTCGCCGCCCCGGCCAACGCCACCCGCATCGACGGCCACGGCAAGTGGGTCACGCCCGGCATCATCGATGAGCACTCGCACCTGGGCGTGTACGCCAGCCCAGGCGTCAGCGCGCACAGCGACGGCAACGAGATGACCGCGCCGGTGACGCCCAACGTCTGGGCCGAGCATTCGATCTGGCCGCACGATCCTGGCTTCGGCACAGCGCTGGCCGGTGGCGTCACCTCCCTGCAGGTGCTGCCGGGCTCGGCCAATCTGGTCGGTGGCCGCGGCGTGACCCTGAAGAACGTGCCGGCCACCACCTACCTACCAGGCGATGAAGTTCCCCGGCGCGCCGTGGCGCCTGAAGATGGCCTGCGGCGAGAACCCCAAGCGCGTATATGGCGAGAAGGGCGGCCCGGCCACGCGCAAAGGTAACGTCGCCGGCTACCGTGCCGCGTTCATCGACGGCAGCGAATACCTGCGCAAGAACGCGCCGAAGAAGAAGGCACCGGAAAAGCGCCATTGGTGGAGCCGCGGCGCCGGCGATAACGACAGTTCCGGCGACAGCGGCGGCAAGCGCGACCTGAAGCTGGACACCCTGGCCGGCGCGATCAATCGCGACATCCGCGTGCACATCCACTGCTACCGCGCCGACGAGATGAGCACCATGCTCGACCTGGCCAAGGAATTCGGCTTCAAGATCGCCGCCTTCCACCACGGCGTGGAGGCCTACAAGATCGCCGACCGGCTGGCACAGGAAAACGTCTGCGGCGCGCTGTGGGCGGACTGGTGGGGCTTCAAAATGGAGGCCTTCGACGGCATCCAGGAGAACATCGCGTTGGTCGATCGCCCGGCCAACGGCTGCGCCATCGTGCATTCGGATTCGGTGGAAGGCATCCAGCCGCTCAACCAGAAAGCGGCCAAGGCGATGGCCGCCGGGCGCCGCGCCGGCATCGCCAGCGCGCCCGAGCGCGCGACCCGCTGGCTGACCAGCAACCCGGCCAAGGCGCTGGGCGTCGAGAAGCAGACCGGCTCGCTGGAGCCGGGCAAGATGGCCGACTGCGCATCGCCATCGCCGACGGCGACGAGGCGGGGAAACTTGCGCCGGCGCTGGCCAAAGCGCAGGCGCCGGTGTTCGTCAACGCGCTGGACGACCTGCCGGCCAGCTTGGACCAGATCGGCGCCACCCTGGAGAACGCCGCACGCCTGCACGCGGCCGGCGTCGCGGTGAGCTTCACCCAGGGCAGCGACAACTCGCCCAACACACGCAAGCAGCGCCAGCTGGCCGGCAACGCGGTAGCGCACGGCCTGCCCTGGGAAGACGGCCTGGCCGGCCTGACACCGGTCCCGGCCGAGGCACTGGGCGTGGGCGACAGGCTGGGCAGCATCGCCCCCGGCAAGCTCGCCGACCTGGTGTTGTGGGAAGGCGATCCGCTGGACGTAGCCCACTAGGCCGAGCAAGTCTGGCTGGGCGGCCGCGCAATGCCGATGCGTTCGCGCCAGACCGAACTGCGCGACCGCTACATGCAGCGGGCCGGCGCGCTGCCGCGGGCATACACGCAGTAACCCGGCACCGCCGCCGCGACTCGCCATCGGGCCTGCGCGCGCTGCATGGCGCTGCCGATTCGGGCAGCGCCATGCAGCGCACCACAGCGGCCGCAGCACAGGCCGCGCGGCGCAAACGCCGCGCGCCGATGCCGCCAGCGTGAACCCTGCCGCGCACGGCGAACGGCCATCGCCACAGCGCGAAGGTGAACGTCTTGGCGGATGCATGCAGGGTCGCCTGCCGAGCGCTGAACACGTGCGCCGCGCCACATCCAAACGCCATGCACGGCGTTAGCCTTGCGCACGCCCTCCCCGCCTCGATGTGAACGCCTGCATGCAACGCCTGCTCTCCCTGCTCCTGTGCTGCTGCGTTTTCTGCGGCGCCCTGCCCGCCGCGGCGCAAAGCGGAAACTTCGGTGTCACCCACAGCGGCAAGCGCATCGTCGTCGATAGCGGCGCCCACCTGGTGTTCAGCGTGGACACCGGCAACGGCGACATCGTGTCGATGCGTTACGACGGCAGCGAGCTGCAGAGTCCCGAAGGCAAAGGTTCGCAGATCGCCTCCGGCCTCGGCACGGCCGCGGTCGCGGCACGCACCATCGGCGACACCATCGTGGTCTCGGCCAAGGCCGGCGACCTGACCCAGTACTACATGGCGCGCAAAGGACGCGACGCGCTGTACATGGCGACCTATGCGCCCACGCTGCTGCCGATCGGCGAACTGCGCTTCGTCACCCGGCTCGATGTCGCCAAGCTGCCGAACGCCGAGCGCGAACCCGACTGCAACGTCGGCGAGGCGATCGAGAGCCACGACGTGTTCCTGCTCCCCGATGGCCGCACCAGTTCCAAGTTCTACTCGGCGCGGCGCGCGATCGACGACGCCATGCACGGCGTCAGCGGTCCCGGCGTGGCGGTCTACATGCTGATGGGCGATCGCGAACGCAGTTCCGGCGGCCCGTTCTTCAAGGACATCGCCACGCAGAAAACCGCGGCGACCCACGAACTGTACAACTACATGTTTTCCAACCACACCCAGACCGAACCCTACCGCGGCGGCCTGCATGGCGTGTACGCGCTGCTGTTCACCGATGGCGGCGCGCCCTCGGCTGCGGCCACCGATCTGGGCTTCGTCGATGCGACGCTGGGGCTGCAGGGCTTCCTGGACGAAAGCGGCCGCGGCGCGGTGTCCGGCCGCGTGTCCGGCGTCGCCGCCGGGCAACCGGCGCGGGTCGGCCTGAGCAACGACGACGCGCAGTACTGGGCCGCGGCCGCGGCCAACGGCACGTTCCGGATCGACGGCGTGCGACCGGGACGCTATCGCATCACCCTGTACCAGAACGAGCTGGAGGTGGCGCAGAACACGCTCGAGGTGTATGCCGGCGCGACCGCGCAGGCGGCCTTGCAGGCAGCGACGCAACCAGGCCAGATGCAGTGGCAGATCGGCGTGCCCGACGGCACCCCGAGCGGTTTCCGCAATGCCGCCCTGCTCGCCAGCGCGCATCCTTCCGACACGCGCATGGCGCCCTGGGGTCCGCTGGTGTACCGGGTCGGGAGCAGCGCCCTCGGCGATTTCCCGGCCGTGCAGTGGCGTGGGGTCAACACGCCCACCCGCATCGAATTCGTATTGGCCGCCAAAGACGTCCGCGACTACCGCCTGCGCCTGTACATCCCGCTGGCGCAGGCCGACGGCCGCCCGCAGGTGCGGGTGAACGGGCGCTGGAACGGGCCGCTGCCATCGGTCCCCACGCAGCCGGACAGCCGCGGCATCACCCGCGGCACCTACCGCGGCAACAACACCGTGTACGACATCGACATCCCGGCCACGGCATTGCAGGCCGGGGTCAATGCAGTGCAGATCGACATCGCCTCCGGCTCGCCCGACAACGGATTCCTCGGCCCGGCGCTGGTCTTCGATAGCGTGCAGTTGTTGGTCATGTAGGCCGCGCGGCGATTCATGGCCCAGAGCGCATCGACCGCCACGCGCAGCGGTTTTCGCTGCGCCGCACCGACATGGCGAGTGCGCGCGCGGCATTGCCCGCTCAATGCGCGTCGATGGCCGCACTGACCTTGGCCCAGCCGTTGCCGCGTATCACCTCGAAGCCCGCCTCGACGACCTGCAGGTACAGCGCATTGCTGTAGCGGCCGTCTTTGCTGCGGTTGGCCTGCAGCCAGTTCAGGAACGGCTTGACGTCGACGTTGAGCTTGCCGCTGGTGGGCAGATTGGGCTGCCCGGCGGTGCCGTGCGGGATGAAGGTGTAGACGTAGTAGCCGGCGGCACTGTTATCGCCTTCCCACAGGTCGAAGCTATCACCGCCGGCAATGAGCACGTTGCTGGCGCTGGGCAACCCGACCGGATAGGAGTTGTTTCCGCCCCAGATCATCACTTCCAGCTGCGGCACGCCCTTGTTGGTGTCGCGGCGGAAGAACAGGTCGTAGGCGAAATCACCGTCCAGGTTGCTGCCACCGGCGCTGTAGGTGAACTTGACCGGGATCGTGCTCAGCGACGCCACCTGCCGCGGGAACAAGGTATCGCTGGTCGGGTTCCAGTCGTAGTGCCAGCCGCGCACGATCGCCGGATACCCGTACAGGCTGGAATTGGGGAAATTGAAGGCCACCGTCAGTTCCGGGGTGCTGCCGGTGCCGAACGTGCCCTGGATCCCGTTGTTGGGGTCGTTGAAATCATTGACCCACGCGTAATGCTTGCCGAAGATCTTGTAAGGCGCGGCCAAGGCCAACGGCACGGCAGCCAGGCACGACACCGCGAACAACGCCTGCAAAAGGCGTCGGCGCAACGGCGCGGCAGCGCGCGGGTGCAGTGCGGTAATCGGAGAGATCTGGACATCATGCATATTCGGTTTTCCCAGGAGGTAGGCGGGCACGGCAGCGCAGGTGCTGCCGCGGCGGACGCTAGCAAGAGCCTCGTGGCGCGAGCTATGCGAAGAAAACGTCGCGGCATGCGCTGCGAAAATAGCGCTACGCGATCGATGCCTGCAGCGTGTGCGCGCTCGCAGTTGCAACGCACCGTCCAGGTCGGCGGCGACGCTTTGTCTACCGAAACGTCCAGCACCTCGGCCGCGGCATGCGCATGAGCGCGGCATGTGCTGCAGTGCAACACGCTGCGCCGCATCCATGCCGGCAGACGCATGCCCGACCGGAGTCCGCGCATGCGCTTGCGCTGGTATTTCGATTTCGTCTCGCCGTTTTCCTATCTTCACTGGCACAAGCTCAAGGCGCTGCCCGAGGTCGCGCGGATCGCGCCGGTGCCGATCGTGTTCGGCGCGGTGCGGCAGCACCTGCACACGCGCAGGCCGGCGGAGATCCCGCACAAGCGCCGCCGCTTCACCTACCAGTTCGTGCAGTGGCAGGCGCAGCAGGAAGGCGTGCCGTTGCGCTTTCCGCCGGCGCATCCGTTCAACCCGCTGGCGGTACTGCGCCTGTGCATCGCCGCCGGCAGCACGGCGCAGGCGATCGACATGCTGTTCGACCGCTGTGGCGCCACGGCCACACCGGCGGCGACGCCACGACAGCCCACTCACGCCGCCGCCTGCTAGGCTGCGCCGCACCGCTCCACACAGAGACCCTAATGATGACCGTGACCTATTCGATCAGCTTGCCCGATCCCGCCCGCGCACGCGGCAGCGAACCCACGCTCAGCTTCAGCGCCAACGGTGCCGACGCCTTCGCCGAGCAGTTGCAGCAGGCCTTGAGCAGCCCCGCCTGGTTCGAGCGCTGGCGCGCACTGCAGCCGGAGCCGGACGAGGTGGATCCGTCGCTGGGCGTGGTCGATCCGGCCGCCACGGTCAGCGGCAAGCAGGACGACCTGCGCATCGACCTGATCGCCACCACCAGCATTCCCGGCGACCTCCTCAAGCAGCGCATGCGCCTGCTCGCCGGCAGCGGCTGGGAACTGCGCAACGTGCGCTGAGCGCAGCGCCGCCGCGTATCGCGACGACATGGATCGGCCAGAACATCCATAGTGCCAGCGATGACACCTGTGGGACTTCAGCCAAGACGGGCTTTACCGACCGACTGCCGCTCCCACAGCGCTTCGCCTACTGCAATGCCTGGGCGAGCATCTAGCGCGCAGCGCCACCCGCCACCGGGCCTGCAGCGCGCCGTGGCCAGCGCCATTTCAGGTTCACCGCCAGCGTGCCGAGCACGATCAGCGCCAGGCCCAGCCATTGCACCGGCACCAGCCGGTGGCCGTACAGCAGGTAGTCCAGCAACAGCGTGACCAGCGGGTACACGAACGCCAGGATCGCGATCGTCGCCACGTGCAGATGCCGGTACGACGAATAGAACAGCACGTAGACAATGCCGCTGTGGATCACCCCCAACCCCACCAGCCACAGCCAGTGCATGCCCGGATGCAATGCGCTGCCGCTGGAAAATCCCGCCAGCAGCAGCGTGCCCACCCAGCACTGCACCGTCACCACCGCCAGCGGCCGCTCGCGGCCGATGCGCCGCGACATCAGCAGCGACGCGCCGCACAGCAGCGCCGCCAGCAGGGTCAGCGCGATGCCGAGCAGATAGCCGCGATCGGCCGTCTGCCACAGCCGCGCCGGGTCCGCCGAACAGGCAACGCCGACGAAGGCCAGCAGCGTCCAGCCCAGATCGCTGCGGCGCGTGCGCTCGCCCTGCAACAACGCCGCCAGGATCAGCATCACGAACGGGAACACGTGGTAGACCATCGTCGCCACGCCGATCGACGATCGCGCCATGCCGGCGAACAGCGCCACCCAGTTCAACACCAGCAGCAGGCCGCTGACCGCAGCGTCGCGCAGCAGCCTGCGCTCGCGCCACAGCCCGCGCAGCTGGCCGCCGAGCAGGCCGCACAGGGTGAGGAACAGCGCGCCGAACAGGCAGCGGTAGAACACCGCGGTCACCGGGTCCTGCCCGCTCTCGTGCACGAACACGCCGACCGAGCCGATCAGCACTTCGGCCAGCAACAACTGCCACAGCGCGCGCCGCGCGGCGCCGACGGGAGCGGCGACGGTCGCGCTCACAACGCGATCGTCCCGTGAAGGTACTGCACCGCGCTGCCGCGGACATACACGTAGAGCGACTCGACCCGGCAGCCAAGCACCCCCCCACGCGCCGAGGCCTGCAACGCGGTCAGCTGCGGCTTGCCCAGCGCCTGCGCCCACAACGGCGCCAGTGCGGCGTGGATGGAGCCGGTCACCGGATCCTCGGCGCCGCCATTGGCCGGCCAGAAATAGCGCGATACGAAGTCGTGGCTGCTGCCGGGCGCGGTCACCGCGACATCGCGCGGCGCCAATGCCAGCATCCGCGCCAGATCCGGTACCAGCGCGCGCACCTGGCGCTCGTGCGCGTACACCGCGATATACGCCTGCTGGTTGACATACACCGCCTGCGGTGCGATCGACAAGGCATCGCGCAAGGCCTGCGGTACCGACGCCAACAAGGCCGGCGCCTGATTCGGAAAGCGCATCTCGAAACTGCCGTCGTCCAGCCTCTCCACCCCCAGTTCGCCGACCGCCGCCGCACGCAAGCGCAGCGGGAACGGCGCCAGTCGCTGGCTGGCGATCACGTAAGCGCTGGCCAGGGTCGCATGGCCGCAAAAGGCGACTTCTTTCAGCGGCGAGAACCAGCGAATATCGAACACGCCATCCGCATCGCGCACGAAGAATGCGGTCTCAGACAGATTGTTCTCGCTGGCGATGGCCTGCATCAGCGCATCCGGCAGCCAGGCTTGTAATGGCACCACGGCGGCCGGATTGCCCTGGAACGGGACCGCGGTGAAGGCATCGACGATGAACACGGAAAGCGGCATGGCCGGCCTCGCAGCGGTCGCGGAAACGCCGGCGCAGCGGCCAGCACAGCAGCAGTCTGCAGCGCGGTGGCCGACCAGTACAGATTCAGATACGCTGCAAATGGACCGATACAGATAAGGCACCCGCATGCTCCTGTACGAAGCGCTCGCCACGCAGCTGCGCCAGCAGATCGAGCGCGGCACGCTGCATGCCGGCGAACGCCTGCCGTCGATCCGGCAACTGGCAGCGAACCACGGCATCAGCACCGCCACCGCGGTGCAAGCCTGCCTGCAACTAGAACGCGAAGGACGGGTGCAGGCACGGCCGCGCTCGGGCTATTTCGTGCGCGCGGCCGCGGCGCCACTGCCGGCCGCCACCGCGCCGGCGCGGCGGCGCACGCCTGGCGTGGTCGACAACCCGGCGCTGCAAGGCGTGCTCGACATGCTCGCGCGCTCGGACCTCGTGCCGCTGCACACCGCCACCCCGGCGCCGGCGCTGCTGCCGGCCGCGCAACTTGCTGCCGCACTGTCGCGGCAACTGCGCCGCCATCGCGCCGTCGCACTCGACTACGCACCGCCGCAAGGCCACGCCGCGCTGCGCCGGCAGATCGCACAGCGCTACGCGCACTGCGCGACCACGGTGGCGGCTGACGAAGTGGTGGTGACCGCCGGCGCGATGGAGGCGATCAGCCTGGCGCTGCGCACGCTCACCGCGCCAGGCGACGTGGTGCTGGTGGAAACGCCGACCTACCACGGCATCCTGCAGGCCGTCGCAGCGCTGCGGCTGAAAGTGCTGGAAGTACCCACCCGCGCCGGCCACGGCATCGACCCCGCGCGCCTGGACACGCTGCTGCAACGCACCCCGGCGCGCGCGGCGGTGCTGGTGCCCAACTTCAACAATCCGCTCGGCAGCCTTACCCCCGACAGCGCCAAGCGCGCCCTGCTCGACAGCTGCGCGCGCCACGGCACCGTGGTGATCGAGGACGACATCTACGGCGAACTGGATTGGTCCGGGCAACGGCCGCGCCCCCTGCGCCACTTCGACACCCACGGCAACGTGATCACCTGCGGCGCGTTCTCCAAGGTGCTGGCGCCGGGCCTGCGCGTGGGCTGGCTGCTCGGCGGCGAATGGAGCGACGCGCTTGTCCGCGCCAAGTATTTCTCCACCGTCGGCAGCGCCAGCCTGCCGCAGCTGGCGCTGGCCGATTACCTGGAACGGCACGACCTGGAACGGCACCTGCGCAAGCTGCGCCGCACCCTCGCCGACAACGGCCAGCGCCTGCGCGAGGCGATCGTGCGGCACTGGCCGGCCGACACCCGGATCGGCGATCCCGCCGGCGGATTGTCGTTATGGCTGCAGCTGGCCGACGGCAGCAGCGGCCAGGCCTTGTTCGAAGCGGCGCTGGCCGCAGGCATCGGCACCTCGCCCGGACACCTGTATTCCAGCCGTGGCGACTACGCCGATCATCTGCGCCTGAGCTGCGGTCAGCCGTGGAACGATGACCTGGACGCGGCCATGCGCCGGCTAGGCGCATTGGCTGCGCGGCTGCCGCGCTGAGCCGCTATGCCGGGCTGCGCCATGGATGTAGCCGTGCCTATGGCAGGCGTGGCCGCGCAGCGAACATCGCACTGCAGTCCCGCAGGCGGTGCAATCGACACCGGTGATCGCATCCAACGTCGAATGCAGACCATCGCGTCGCTGCATCAGGCCAGCGATGCGCCAAGCGTCTCTCCAGTCCAGCAGGCGACCAGTGCCGTGGCAGCAACGCTCTCCACCATGCCGCCATCGAGAACGACCGACGCCACTGGTCGGCCTGCAGTGCGCCCAGGATCGCCCGTGCATGGCGCCGCTTACGGCATCGCCGCGCCGATCGCCAACGCCGCACAGGCGCCGAGCAGGGTGCAGGCGCACATCGCCAACGCGCTGAGCGGGCTGCGCCAACGCTGCCGCGGCAACGACAACTCAGGTTTGCGGCAAGCGAGCATGGCGCGACTCCAGTCCGGGAAGACACGATGGCGAAGGCCGAGGAATCTAGCTGCGCCCGGTCTCAGCCGGCGCGACCGCATTCGCACAATCGCGCATTGGACGATGCGCCGCGCATTTGTTTACCAGCAACACCGGCACGCGAGCGGATTGCCATGCAATTGCCACTGCAGCGTCATCGTGCCGCAGCGATCGCGATGGCTTGGCAGCGGCGAGCACTGGCCGGCGCCGTCATGGAAACGCCGCCGCAAGACGGCGCCATCCACCGATGCCACGCATGCGTCAGGCGGCGCCCGACATATCCGGTGCGCCGCCGCAGTCGCCGCTCAATCCTGCAGCGCGCGCGCGTGGTGGGCGATGTGCTCGCCGATGAAGCTGCCGATGAAGTAGTAACTGTGGTCGTAACCGGGCTGCAGGCGCAGCGTCAGCGGATAGCCGGCGGCATCGGCTGCGGCCTGCAGCAATTGCGGCTGCAGCTGCTTGTCGAGGAATTCGTCGCCGCCGCCCTGGTCGATCAGCAACGGCAAGCGCTCGCTCGCCTCGGCGATCAGCGCCGTGGCGTCGTAAGCCTTCCAGCTGGCGCGATCCTCGCCCAGGTAGGCGGCGAACGCCTTCTCGCCCCACGGCACCTGGCTCGGCGCCACGATCGGCGAGAACGCCGACACGCTGCGATAGCGGCCCGGATTCTTCAACGCGATCACCAGCGCGCCGTGGCCGCCCATGGAATGACCGCTGATCGCGCGCCGGCCATTGTGCGGGAACTGCGCTTCGATCAACTCAGGCAGTTCCTGCACCACGTAGTCGTACATGCGGTAGTGACTGGCCCACGGCTCGCGGGTCGCGTTGACGTAGAAACCGGCGCCCTTGCCCAGGTCGTAGCCGTCGGCGTCGGCGACGTCGTCGCCGCGCGGGCTGGTGTCCGGCGCGACCAGGATCACTCCGTGCTCGGCGGCATAGCGCTGCGCGCCGGCCTTGGCGATGAAATTCTGCTCGGTGCAGGTCAGTCCGCTGAGCCAGTACAGCACCGGCAGCGCGGCGTGCTCGGCCTGCGGCGGCAGGTACACGGCCACGTTCATCGTGCAGGCGAGCACGGCCGAGTCGTGGCGATAGACGTCCTGCCAGCCGCCGCAGCAGGCATGGTGTTCGATGCGTTCCATGGAATGGGATACCGGATAGGTTTCAGTGCAGCACGCCGCTCTTGCGCGCGAAGTGGGTGGCGATCGCGCCCATCAACGGCGGCGACAGGCAGTCGTGCGCCTCCAGCTTCAGTTCGCGCAGCCGGCTGCGCACGCCGTCCATCGCTTCGGGATGGGTGCCGCTTTCGATGATCGAGGACACGAACGCCGCAAAGCCCGGTGCCGACCAGCCCTGCTGCGGCGACAGCTCGGTATGGATGAAGTCCAGCCCATGGAACGCATGCTCGGTGTTCTCGATGCGCCCGTATATGTGCACGCCGCAGCCGGTGCAGGCATGGCGCCGGATGGTCGCGCGCTCGTCGACCACCTTCAGTTTCTCCTCGTGCGCTGTGACCTTGACTTTGTCGCGGCCCACCACCGCCATCACCGGGAAGGTCGCGCCTTTCGGCTCCCAGCACTTGGTGCAACCGCAGGCGTGGTTGTGGGCGGTCTGCGCTGCAACCTCCACGGTCACCTTGTCGCTGGCGCAGTGGCATTCCAGGGTGCCGCCCTGGAAATTCTCCGCACCCGGGTGTACCCCGCTGTCCACCGACGGATGAATCGTTACGGCGCTCATCATGCCCCTCCCGGGTTCGTTGCGTACCTGCATGCGCGGAAGCAGCCGCGCGCCAGACTGACCGTCAGGTCAAAAATGGATCACGGTGCGGATCGACTTGCCTTCGTGCATCAGGTGGAAGGCTTCATTGATCTCTTCCAGCGGCATGGTGTGGGTGATGAACGGATCCAGATCGATCTCGCCATGCATCGCCTGCTCCACCATGCCCGGCAATTGGGTGCGGCCCTTGACGCCGCCGAACGCGCTGCCACGCCACACGCGGCCGGTGACCAGCTGGAACGGACGCGTGCTGATCTCCTGGCCGGCGCCGGCCACGCCGATGATGACGCTCTCGCCCCAGCCCTTGTGGCAGCACTCCAGCGCCGAGCGCATCACGTGCACGTTGCCGATGCACTCGAAGCTGAAGTCCACGCCGCCATCGGTCAGCTCGACGATGAACTCCTGGATCGGCTTGCTGTAGTCCTTCGGGTTGATGCAATCGGTGGCGCCCATGCTGCGCGCCAGGTCGAACTTGCCCGGGTTGGTGTCGATGGCCAGGATGCGCCCGGCCTTGGCCTGCACCGCGCCCTGGATCACCGCCAGGCCGATGCCGCCCAGGCCGAACACGGCCACCGAGTCGCCCGGCTTGACCTTGGCGGTGTTGTGCACTGCGCCGATGCCGGTGGTGACGCCACAGCCGAGCAGGCACACCTTCTCCAGCGGCGCCTCCGGATTCACCACCGCCAGCGAGATCTCCGGCACCACGGTGTATTCGCTGAAGGTGCTGCAGCCCATGTAGTGGAAGATCGGCTGGCCGTTGTAGGAAAAGCGCGTGCTGCCATCGGGCATCAAGCCCTTGCCTTGGGTGGCGCGCACGGCCTGGCACAGATTGGTCTTGCCGGACAGGCAGAACTTGCACTTGCGGCATTCCGCTGTATACAGCGGGATCACGTGGTCGCCGACCTTGACACTGGTCACGCCCTCGCCGATCGCCTCGACGATGCCGCCGCCTTCATGGCCGAGCACGGCGGGGAAGATGCCTTCCGGATCTTCGCCGGACAGCGTGAACGCATCGGTATGGCAGACGCCGGTGTGGGTGATGCGGACCAGCACCTCGCCCTGACGTGGCGGTTCGACGTCGATCTCCACGATCTGCAGCGGCTGGCCGGCTTCGAAGGCGACGGCGGCACGGGATTTCATCAGGTTTCTCCTGGAAGAACGGGGTGGGTCGTGGGGTTCGGATCACTTCAGATAGGAGCGCACCAGCATGCCCATCTCGCGCACGCGCGCAGCGCGCTGCGTCTCCGAGGCGGCGGGGTGGCCGAATTCTTCGCGGATATGCGCCTGCATCACTTCCGACATCAGGCCGTTGACCGCACCGCGGATCGCAGCGATCTGCTGCAGCACCGCCGCGCAATCGGCGCCGCCATCCAGGGCGCGCTCCAGCGCCTCGGCCTGTCCGCGCACGCGGCGGATGCGGGCCAGGACGCGTTTCTTCTCGTGCGGCGTGTGCGGCATGCGGCGACCTGGAAACTATACTGGGGGACAGTATATGCCTCTTCCGGCAAAAGAGAACGCCCGCACCATCCTGATCGCATGAACGGTCGGGAACTTCCTCATCCTGGCCCCACCTTCTCGAACGAAGCAGTCTCCTCGAAAGCCAGGACGGTCCACCTCCAAACCGGATGCAACGTCAGCACTTTGTGTCTGCACGTGTCTGAATACGCCACAAACCGGCCATGAGTCCACTGCAGACGCTGCCTATCATGCTCCCGCGATCACGCGCCGCCTTGCCCCAGCAGCGATGGCCTGCCCGCACCGGTTCCAGGCGGCAGCGGCCGCGCCTAGACTGGCTGTACTCCGAACGGCCGCCCTTCAAGATCATGGATATGCAATCGTTCATTCTGGTGGTCGACGACGACCCCGATCTGCGCCGGCTTATCAGCGAGTTCCTGCAAGAGCACGGCTACCAGGTGGAAGCGGCGGAAAACGTCGCCGACATGCGCAGGCTGATGGCGATACGCCAACCCGACCTGGTGATCCTGGACGTGATGATGCCCGGCGAAGACGGCCTCAGCGCCGCGCGGCAGCTGGCCAGCGAGCGCGGCGCGCCGGCGGTGATCATGCTCAGCGCGCTGGGCAGCGACACCGACCGCATCATCGGCCTGGAAGTGGGCGCCGACGACTACCTGGCCAAGCCGTGCAATCCGCGCGAACTGCTGGCGCGCGTGCGCGCACTGCTGCGTCGTAGCCAGGCGGCGACGCTGCTGCCGGAGGCGCGCGGCAACGTCTACGAATTCGCCGGCTGGCGCCTGGACGTGATCCGCCGCGACCTGCGCGACCCCACCGGGATCTTCATCAACCTCTCCGACGGCGAGTTCGCCCTGTTGCGCACCTTCGTCGAACATCCGCAACGGGTGCTCAGCCGCGACCAGTTGCTCGACTACGCGCGCGGCCGCGACACCGAGGTCTACGACCGCGCGATCGACAGCCAGATCAGCCGCCTGCGCCGCAAGATCAACGAACGCGTGCAGACAGAACTGATCCGCACCGTGCGCAACGAGGGCTACATGCTGCTGCCGAGCGTCGCCCGGCTGTGAGCACGCCCAAGCAGCGGGGTCGCCGCGGCGTCTCGATCTTCGCCCGCACCTTCCTGCTGCTGCTGGCCGCCCTGCTGACCGCGCAGCTGATCGGCATCGCCTTGCTGGTGCTGCGCACGCCGGTCTACGAAATGCCGGTGCATCCGCCGGAAGTGATCGCGCTGCTGACCACCAAGATGCCGGCCGGCACGCAGACGTTGAAGGTGCACGCCTCCAGGCAGGCGCCGCTGCCGGCGCCGGGGCAGGTCCGCGACCGCTTCGCCGAATTCATGCTGACCAACTGGCTGGACGTGGCGCCGGAACAGGTGCGCTTCTATCGCAGCGGCGACGAGAAGTTTCCTAACCGGACCTTCACTCCGGAAGAACGGGTCCGCCTGCGACCACGCTTCGGCCCGCCCGGCGACGCGCGCTTCCTGCACGATGCAGCGCCATCGTTTGCCAACGCCGACGCACCGCCGCAGGCGCCATTCGACCCCGGCACAGATCCAGGCGCAGACGCACTGCCGCCGGCTCCGCCGCCAAACAGCAACGCCCCCCCGGCGGTCTCGGTACCGCACTGCGCGCAGCCGGTTCGCGCTGGCGCGAGCGCGGCCTGGCCCCTGCATCGCCGTTGCTCGGCGGCTTCACTGCCGCATTGCAGCAACCCGACGGCCGCTGGCGCAGCGTGGTGTCGCCGCCGCGGCGTTTCTCCGCCGCGTTCAAGACCCAGGTCGCGCTGCTGTTCGTGGCCGGCCTGCTGGCGATGTTGCCGCTGGCGTGGTGGTTCTCGCGCGCGCTGGCCGCGCCGATCCGCCGCTTCGCCGAAGCCGCCGACCGGCTCGGCCGCAATCCCGATGCGCAGCCGCTGCAGCGCAGCGGTCCCAGCGAAATCGTGCAGGCCGCCGACTCGTTCAACGCCATGCAGGCGCGCCTGAACCGCCTGATCAACGAGCGCACGCACATGGTCGCGGCGATCGCCCACGACCTGCGCACCCCGCTGGCGCGCCTGGCGTTCCGCCTGGAAGGCCTGCAGCCGCCGCTGCGCGACAAGACCATCGCCGACATCGATGAAATGAAGGCGATGATCTCCGCAGCGCTGGACTTCATCCACAACGAAAGCCGCCGCAGCACCCGCGCACCGCTGGATTTCCGCCTATTGGTGGAGAGCGTGGTCGACGACGCCAGCGACACCGGCGCCGAGGCGAGCTTCGTCGCTGGTCAGGCCATCACCCTCGATGGCGATCCGTTGTCGCTGCGGCGGATGGTGATGAACCTGCTCGAGAACGCACTGAAGTACGGCAAGCGCGCGCGCCTGCAACTGCACCGCGACGGCACCGACTGCGTGCTGTGGATCGACGACGACGGCCCCGGCATCGACCCGACACAGCACGAGAAACTGTTCCTGCCGTTCTTCCGCGGCGAGAACTCGCGCAACCGCGACACCGGCGGCATCGGCCTGGGCCTGTCGGTCGCGCACAGCATCGTGCTCGCCCACGGCGGCGAGATCACCCTGACCAACCGCCCCGAGGGTGGGCTGCGGGTGCGCGTGGAGTTGCCGTGCCAGGCGGTGGCGTGAGCATTCAGGGCAAATGGCCTGCAAGCGCCGCGTAACCCCGACCGTGGTGCTCTGGCACGGCTGCAGGCCCGCTGCGCTGCGCGTGCCTTTCCCGCTGCAGCGCGGCCTTCATCCGGGCAAGACCGGTGGGATTGGGCCACCCTGTGAACGTATCGAGAATGGTGTCGCCACGCATCAGATAGAACGTCGGCGTATCGATACTTTTCAGAAACTTCCAGTCGTTGCGTCGATACATCAGATGCATCGGCAAGGTCGGCTGGCCCCGATTCCACGCCAGGATCCCATCGACGGGCGGAGTCGGGCCAGGCGCGACAAGCAACACGAGCACCTCCCGCAACCAACGGTCGTCCTCGTTGGCGACGATCTCAGCGAGCCCGTTCACCGAGAAATGGCAATCCGGATGGACAACGGCGAACACGGCCAGGCGACGCTCGCGCGATGCGAGAGAGCGCACCACGGCATGCGTCGGCGAGTCGATGTCGATCACACGCCGGGAATCGGCCTTCTGCGCAAACGAAAGCGCGGGCAAAGGCGCGACCGGCCGAGTGGGCAATGACGCCAGTATCCGGTTCGCCTCGTCGAAGCGGCTAATCGAAGCCAAGGCTTCGGCATAGGAGATGACATGCCAGCGGGTAATCCGCCCTTGCGCTTGCAGCCGCCGGTACAGACAACCGATCTTGCGCACATGCCTGGGGTCGAACGAATACCCCTCGGCAAGCACTGTCGCCCTGAACAGATCGTCGTCGTGGATAGGGGCGCCAGCCTTGCCGCAGGGATCGATGGCGCCGGCGATGCGTTCGTACCTGTCCACGACCGCCTCGGCTCGCTGCGCACCGGACTGATCGCGCAGACTCTCGTTGTAGTCCGCCAGCGCATCATAGAGCGAAGGCTCAGGCACCTCTGGTGCCGCTGCAGCACAGACCAAAGGCGCCACCATCGCAAGGATGGCGGCGCCGACAAGACACCCCAAGGGGCGCGACAAGGGCATCAGCAAGCACTCATGCAAATGGTACCCACACTCTCCACGCAGTTGTGCGGGCTTTCACATTTGTAATCGTTGTGATCCTCATCTGGCCCCCTTCCAGGAGTCGGGAAGGCCCGATTCACGTTTATATCCTCCTCCCCATCAACACGCATCTTGTGCATGGAGGAAATCGTGCTCTCCAGGCCGAATAGCGACAGCAGACGATAGGCCTGGCTTGCAGAAAGTTCCGCTTCGATATCGCTGTAAGTGAACGATGTCACGCCTGTCTCATTGAACCTCAACGACTCGACGAAGCGTTTCTTTGCAGCAGGAGAAAGCAGGTTGAGCGGGCTGGACGCATCCTCTTTCGCCAGGTATTCCTTGAGCAATGCGGCAGAATGGATCGGCGCGGTTCTCAACCGCAATGCCTTTTGCTCGGCCTGCGCATCCGTCAACTCGGCAGCCATCTGTTCGGCAGCGGCATCAAGCGGATGATCTTTGGCTTTGCCGCAAGGACTCAGAAAAAGTCCCGCGCAAAACAACAAGGCGACGAGCATCCCATTTATCTTCTGGCTCATAAGTACCCCTTAGCGAATTCAATTCCCCCCTGTGACGGGTACTCTACCCACCCATTTTTTTGGCTTCAACTCTTACCGCTGAAACAGGAGCGTGATGCTGCGCATACCGCCGAACCGCAGCGGCGCAGATCCGCTCAAGTCAGTACGCGAACTCGGAGAACACCGGATCCACATCCCCCTGCCACGCACCGTGATACAGCGCCAGCTTGCGCTCGGCCGCGGTCTCGCCGGCGTGCAGGATCTCCACCAGCGGTTCCAGGAAGCGCGATTCGTCCTGGCCGTCGCCGTTCAGGCGGGCGCGGCGGCGCAGGCCGTTCAGGGCGATCTTCACCGATTCGGCGGCGAGGTCCTGCACGCTGCCGTTGCGGAACGGCAGCTTCAGCGCCTGCTTCGGCACGCCGTCGCGCAGCGCGTGGCGTTCGACCAGGCTGAAATCCTTGACCAGGTCCCAGGCCGCGTCCAGCGCGGCATCGTCGTACAGCAGGCCGACCCAGTACGCCGACAACGCGCACAGCCTGCCCCACGGGCCGGCGTCGGCGCCGCGCATTTCCAGGTATTTCTTCAGCCGCACTTCCGGGAACGCGGTGGTCATGTGATCGGACCAGTCGCGCAGCGTCGGCAGCGCACCCGGCAGCGCCGGCAACTTGCCCTGCATGAAGTCGCGGAAGCTCTGCCCGCTGGCATCGACGTAGGTGCCGTCGCGGTAGGAGAAGTACATCGGCACGTCCAGCAGGTAGTCGACATAGCGCTCGTAGCCGAAGCCGCCCTCGAACACGAAGTCGAGCATGCCGGTGCGGTCGGCATCGGTGTCGGTCCAGATATGCGAGCGATAGCTGAGGTAGCCGTTGGGCTTGCCCTCGGTGAACGGCGAGTCGGCGAACAGCGCGGTGGCGATCGGCTGCAGCGCCAGCGACACGCGGAATTTCTTGATCATGTCCGCTTCGCTGGCGTAATCCAGGTTGACCTGCACCGTGCAGGTGCGGGTCATCATGTCCAGGCCGAGCGAGCCGACCTTGGGCATGTAGTGTTTCATGATCTGGTAGCGGCCCTTGGGCATCCACGGCATTTCGTCGCGGCGCCACTTCGGCTGGAAGCCCATGCCGAGGAAGCCCAGGCGCAGTTCGTCGGCGACCTGCTTGACCTCGTTGAGGTGGCTGCCCACTTCCACGCAGGTGTCGTGGATGGTCTCCAGCGGCGCGCCCGACAGTTCCAGCTGCCCGGCCGGTTCCAGCGTCACCGAGGCGCCGTCGCGCAGCAGCGCGATGGTGTGTCCGCCTTCGCGTACCGGCTCCCAGCCGAAGCGGGTCAGGCCGGTCAGCAGGGCCTCGATGCCGCGCTCGCCGTCGAAGGTCGGCGGGCGCAGGTCGTCCAGGCGGAAGCCGAACTTCTCGTGTTCGGTGCCGATGCGCCACTGCGCTTCGGGCTTTTCTCCGGAGGCCAGCACCTCGACCAGTTCGGTGCGATCGGTGATCGGCGTCTCGGCAACGTGGCTGGGGCTCGACAAGGGCAGGCTCGCACGGAAGAGGGGGCGATGTGGGGATGGCCCGCCAGCATCGCAAGGGCCGCACTATAGCGTGACCGGCGCGAAGCCCACATCGCTACCGGCGGTGCTGCAGCATTCCACGATCCGCGTGCCTGGCAGCGGCGAGAGTGAGACGCAGCAGCGCCGGCCGCGCAGCGCTGGGCTAGGCTGCAGGCCTGTTCCCCCACCGTGCAGGCATCCAATGCGCCCCTCCCATTCCGAACTGCATCGCGGCGACCGCGCCGGCTGGCTGCGCGCGGCGGTGCTCGGCGCCAACGACGGGATCCTGTCGGTGGCCGGGCTGGTGGTCGGCGTAGCCAGCAGCGGTGCGCCGGCGCCCGCCGTGCTGGCGACCGGCATCGCCGGCCTGGTCGCCGGCGCGATGTCGATGGCCGCCGGCGAATACGTCTCGGTGCAGTCGCAGGTGGATACCGAACGCGCCGACCTGGCGATCGAGCGCCTCGAACTGCGCGAGGATCCGCAAAGCGAGCTGGACGAACTGTCCGGCATCTACCGCCAGCGCGGGCTGGACGCGGCGCTGGCGCGCCAGGTCGCCGAGCAGCTGACCGCGCACGATGCGCTGGGCGCGCATGCGCGCGACGAACTGGGCATCACCGACACCCTGCGCGCGCGGCCGCTGCAGGCAGCGCTGGCGTCGGCGGCCGCGTTCTGCTGCGGTGCGGCACTGCCGATCCTGGCCGCGCTGCTGGCGCCGGCCGGCAAACAAGTGTGGGTGACCGGCGCGGCGACGCTGCTCGGGCTGTCGCTGACCGGCGCCTTGGCGGCACGCGCAGGCGGCGCGTCCGGGGTGCGCGGCGCGCGGCGCGTGGTGTTCTGGGGTGCGGCGGCGATGCTCGCCACCGGCGCGGTCGGCCGTCTGTTCGGCGTGCAGATCTGATCCGACGCTGCACAGCCTGCACCAAGGCGATTCCTTTCCGGCATTGCAGCGCGCCAGACGGCCTCCATCCAGCGGTGGCGACACGGACCACGGCGCCACCCCCATCGCGACTGCAATCACCTTCGGCCGCTTCGGATCGGAAATACGCCGACCGCGGGCCGCATCATTTCAGCGACGCCGCGCATGCGCCGCTACGCACTGCGGTAGCACCGCCAGCGATGGCCGACACCCACGACCCCGAATTCCTGCTGCTCGCGCGACTGGCGACGCTGGTGGAGTGCGAACGCGCCGAAGGCTACGCCTGCATCGCCGCGCGCCGCGAACACGGGGCGCACTCGGTGGACATTCTTCGGCCGCAGCTGGCGATCCTGCTGCAAGGCCGTAAGCAGGTGCGCACGGCGACGCAGGCGCTGGAGTTCGCGCCGGGCGATCTGTTCCTGATCACCCGGCGCTGCCGCATCGACGTGGTGAATATCCCAGACCCGCACAGTGGCATCTATCTGAGCGCGGTGATCCCACTGTGCGAGGAAGCGCTGAGCGCCGCACGCATGCTGTGGAACGAGCCACTGCCCGCGGCCGGCGCGGAACTGGCGCGGCTGCGCGCGGTCGAGTTCGGCAGCGCATTGCTGCAGTGGCGGCAGGCAATGCAGCAAGGCCACTACACCGAAGCCAGGCTGGCGCTGGCGTCGCTGGTGGTGGCGTTCTGCCGCCGCGGCCATGGCAGCCTGCTGCTGCCGCCGGCACCCAGCATCGCCGCGCAGGTGCGTGAGTTGATCGCAGCGCAGCCGCAGCGCGCATGGCGAGCGCACGATCTCGAAGACAGCCTGGGCCTGAGCGGGGCGACCTTGCGCCGGCATCTGGCCGGCGAGCGCACGTCGCTGCGCGAACTGATCACCGACGCGCGCCTGGCGCATGCGATGGAACTGCTCTACACCACGCGCTGGCCGCTGAAGACGGTGGCCGCGCGCGCCGGCTACCGTTCCACGCGCAACTTCAGCCAGCGCTTCCAGCAGCGCTACGGCCTGGATCCGGCGCGCTTCGGCAATTAGGACTGAGCGCCGCACGCAGCCGAATGAGCGAATCGCGCCGCCCCGCACGCGCAGCATGCAGGCACCGCGGCGAACGCCGCTTCCGCTGGAATCTCTCGATGCCTGTTTCCATCTCGCGCCCGCTAGCCCTGCTGGCGCTGGCCGCCGCGATCGCCTTGCCGCTGCTGCCGGCCGCCCGTGCCGCCGCGCCGGCCGCACCCGTCCAGCAAGTACCCGGCGTCTACCGCCAGGCGATCGGCAGGCTGCGCGTCACCGCGCTGTTCGACGGTACGGTGCCGCTGCCGCGCGCGCAGTTGTCCAATCTGGACAGCGGCGCGATCGCGCGCCTGCTCGACCATCGCTACATGCCGGAAACCGCGAAGGGCCTGCAGACCGCGGTCAACGCCAACCTGATCCAGGACGGCACGCACCTGACCCTGGTCGATACCGGGACCGCCACCTGCTTCGGTCCCGGCCTGGGCCAGGTGCTGACGAACCTGCGCGCGGCCGGCTACGCGCCGGCGCAGGTGGACGACGTGCTGCTGACCCACGCCCACCCGGACCACTTGTGCGGCCTGCTCGATGCGCAGGGACAGGCGGCCTACCCCAACGCCACGGTATGGCTGAGCGCGGCCGATGCCGCGTACTGGCTGGATCCGGCCAGCGAAGCGAGCGCAGCGCAGATGCTGACGTTCGCGTTCCCGCTGACGCGCGCGGCGGCAGCGCCGTACCAGGCCAAGCACCGGCTGCGCCGCTTCCGTCCCGGCGATGCGTTACCCGGTAATGCGGTGGCGCTGGATACGCATGGGCATACGCCCGGCCACGTGTCCTACCGCTTCGACGGCGGCAGCGGCCAGCAGTTGCTGGTGTGGGGCGATCTGGTGCACTACCACGCGGTGCAGTTCGCGCAACCGCAGGCATCGTACGAGGCCGACAGCGACCGCGCGGCGGCGATCGCCGCACGCAAGCGGACCATGGCCCAGGCCGTCGACGGCGGCTGGTGGGTGGCCGGCGCGCATCTGCCGTTCCCGGGCCTGGGCCACGTGCGCCGCGACGGCGACGCGTTCGCCTGGGTCCCGGCCGAGTTCGCGCCGTTGCCGACGGCGCCTTGAGTGCGACCTTCTTCCCGATGGGAGAAGGAAGAACAGCCGCAGCGCGCCTGAGCCCCTCCCCCACCAGGAGAGGGGTTGGGGTGAGAGTCCAGCGCGAAGCGTCTCGTGGAGTTTGGGTGCACGAGGCTGCGCACGTACCCTCATCCGGCGCTACGCGCCACCTTCTCCCGACGGGAGAAGGGAACAGCCGCTAGCCCCTCTCCCGCCGGGAGAGGGGTTGGGGTAAGGGTCCGGCGCGAAGCGACTCGCGGAGTTCGGGTGGACGAGGCTGCGCCCGTACCTTCGGGCGCCCGGTATTGCACATGCGATGCAGCCAACCCAGATAGAAAGGCCGCGTCTGCTGCTCGCGATCGATCGCAAGCAGCGCGGGCACAAGACGCCGGAGGTCCGGCGCCGGCGCGCTCATTCCGCTGCGTTCGGCTCCACGTCCAGACCCAACCAGCCGCCGACGATGCCACGCGCCTCGTCCACGCCCTGGCGGGTCTCGCCGGAAAACAGCTGCACGCTGACCGTGTCGCCGAAGGAACTGGACAGGTCCTTGCGCACCTGCTGCAGCGCCTGCGCCTGCTGGCCGCGGCCGAGCTTGTCGGCCTTGGTCAACAGCGCATGCGCCGGCAGGCCGCGCTGCACCGCGTAGCCGAGCATCTGCCGGTCGTAGTCCTTCAGCGGGTGGCGGATGTCCATCACCACCACCAGGCCGCGCAGGGCCTCGCGGGTGCGGAAATACTTGTCGATGAACGACTGCCAGTGCGCCTGCAGCTCCAGCGGCACCTTGGCGTAGCCGTAGCCGGGCAAGTCCACCAGATAGCGCTCGGGCTGGATCTGGAAGAACACCAGCTGCTGGGTGCGGCCGGGGGTCTTGGACACGCGAGCCAGCGCGTTCTGCCGGGTGAGCGCGTTCAGCGCGCTGGATTTGCCGGCGTTGGAGCGGCCGGCGAAGGCCACCTCCCAGCCCCCGTCCTCCGGCAGTTGCCGGGGGTTGTGGGCGGAAAGCAGGTATTGGGCACGTTCGATGAGGAGCGACATGGCGCTAGGATCGCACGTCCGCCGGCCCCGGCGGGGTTCGTTGACCGCCAGGGCGCCACGCGCGGATAATCGCGCGAGTGCGGTCGCCGGCCTGGCAGCCGCGGGTTGGGTCACACGGAGCTTCAGCTAATGCGCCACGCTCGCGTTCTTGCCTTTGCCGGTCTAGCCGTTTCCGTCGCCGCTGCGGTGGCGTTCGCACAGACCTCGGTGGTTCCCATTCCCGACAACGCGCCGGTGCGCACCGCGCCGCTGGAAGGAGATGTCGGCAAGGTAGCGTGGGGCGATCCCAAGGCCGGCCAGAGCAAGGCCACGGCGTGCGCCGCCTGCCACGGCGCCGACGGCAATCCGGCGCTGGCGATGTATCCGCGCATCGCCGGCCAGAGCGAGCGCTACAGCGCGCGGCAGATGGCCTTGATCGCGCACGGCGAGCGCACCTCCGGCGCGGTCGCGGCGATGCTGCCGTTCGTGCAGCCGCTCAGCGCGCAGGACATGCGCGATATCGGCGCCTACTTCGCCACGCAGAAAGCCGGCGCCGGTATCGCCGACGACGCAGTGGTCAACGAAGGCCCGTACGCTGGGATGAAGTTCTACGAGGTCGGGCAGCAGCTGTACCGCGGCGGCGATCCGGCGCGCGGGATTCCGGCGTGCATGGGCTGCCACGGCCCCACCGGCGCCGGCAACCCCGGTCCGGCGTATCCGCATCTGGGCGGCCAGCACGCCGACTACGTGACGCGGCGCCTGCAGGAATACCAGTCCGGCACCACCCAGGAACGCGATCCGACCCTGTTCAAGATCATGGCGCAGGTGGCCAAGCCCTTGACCGAGCAGGAGATGAAGGCGCTGGGCAGCTACCTGCAGGGCCTGCACGATCGCGCCAACGATGCGGCCGCGGCGCAGCCCGCGCCGGCACCGGCCGCGCCGCAACCGGCGGCGCCTGCGCAACAATCCTGAGCGCGCGCAGCCGCCGCAGCGCCGCACCGCTTCCCCCCCGCGCCGGTCGTCACGACCGGCGTGCTTTTTTTGCCATGGAGATCGCATGAACCGTCTGCCGCGCCTGCTGCTGTGCCTGCTCACCCTGTTGCCGCTGAGCGCCTGCGCGCAGCCCAAGACCGCCGCCCTGATCGAAAGCGAGGACTACACGCTGATCGCCGAACCGCAGCCGTTCGCGCCGCTGGCCGGCAAGATCGAAGTGGTGGAGGTGTTCGGCTACACCTGCCCGCACTGCGCGCACTTCGAGCCGACCCTGGACGAATGGACGCGCAAGCAGGGCAAGGACGTGCGGGTGACCCTGGTGCCGGCCGCGTTCGGCGGTTTCTGGGACAGCTTCGCCAGCGCCTTCTATGCCGCACAGAAGCTGGGCGTGCAGACCCGCAGCCACCACGACCTGTTCGAGGCGATCCACGAAAAGCACAGCGTGCCGGTGCAGAACGTGGCGCCTGAGGAACTGGCCGCGTTCTATGCCGCGTACGGGGTCAAGCCGCAGGATTTCATCGCCACCTACGAGAGCCCGCAGGTGGCCGTGCAGGTCAAGGCCGCGCGCGACTTTGCCGCGCGCAGCGAGATCCCCGGTACCCCGGCGCTGGTGGTCAACGGCAAGTACCTGGTCAAGGGCAAGAATTTCACGGACATGCTGCGCATCGCCGATGCGCTGGTCGCGCGCGAGCGCCCCGGCAAGTAATCCCGGCCGCACCCGCCACACGGCGCTTCATCCACGCCATGGCATCATGATGGGGTTGCCAGCCGCGCTTCCGGCGCGCTTGGCGTTCGCCCCCCATTCTGCTGGAGATGCCGCCGATGAAGACCCGCTTCGCCCTGACCCTGATGGCCATGCTGCCTATCCTGGTCGCATGCAAGGCCCAGGACGGCACCACCAATACCGTCGCGCCTGCCGCCGCCACGGCGACACCCGCTACCGGCGCCAACGACACCGCCTCGGCTGCCGCTGCCGGGAACGCCGCTCCCGCGACCGACACCACCGCGCAGCCTGCTGCTGACGCTGCGGCCGCACCGGTCGCGGCCCGGACCCCGAACGGCGCCGAACCGGTCGCCGGCACCGACTACATCGACATCCCCGGCGGCCAGCCGTTCCAGCCGACCAATGGCAAGATCGAAGTGGCCGAAGTGTTCGGTTACGTGTGCCCGGCCTGCGCGCGCTTCCAGCCCCAGATCGGCCCGTGGAAGGCCGGCCTGGCCTCGGACGTGCATTTCGTCTACGTGCCAGCGATGTTCGGCGGCACCTGGGACGACTACGCGCGCGCGTTCTACGCCGCCGAAGCGCTGGGCGTGCAGGAAAAGACCCACGACGCGCTGTACAAGGCGATCCACGTCGACGAGACACTGAAGGGCGAACGCGGCCGCGACTCGGTGCAGGACATCGCCGGCTTCTACGCCAAGTACGGCGTGGACCCCAAGCAGTTCGCCGACACCATGGGCAGCTTCGCGGTCAGCACCAAGACCAACCGCGCCAAGCAGTTCGCCATGCGCAGTGGCGTCACCGGCACGCCGTCGCTGATCGTCAACGGCAAGTACCTGGTCAAGGGCAAAAACTACGACGACATCCTGCGCATCGCCGATCACCTGATCGCGCGCGAGCGTGCGGCGCTGGCCAAGTAAGCTCCCGCCCCCACCAGGCCGCGCCGCCGTGACCGTCCCCGCCACCCGCACGCTGCGCGTGCTCACCGCCAATATCCAGGCCGGCTCCAGCACGCGCCGCTACAGCGACTACGTGACCCGCAGCTGGTCGCATGCGCTGCCGGCGGGGAGCAAGCGCAGCAGCCTGGATGCGATCGCGCAGCTGGCCCGCGCGCACGACATCGTCGGCCTGCAGGAAAGCGATCCGGGTAGCCTGCGCTCTGGCTTCACCAATCAGACCCACTACCTGGCCGAGCGCGCCGGCTTCAACTACTGGAGCCACCAGCCGAACCGGCGCATGGGCGGCGTGGCGTCCAGCGCCAACGGCCTGCTCAGCCGGTTGGAGCCGGTCGAAGTGCAGGACCATCCCCTGCCCGGCCGGCTCGGCGGGCGCGGCGTGCTGCTGGCCAAGTTCGGCGACGGTGCGGAAGGGTTGGCGATCGCGGTGGCGCACCTGTCGCTGGGCGCCAACTCGCGCGCCTCGCAGTTGGCGTTCATCGCCGAACTGCTGTCCGAGCATCCCAACGCGGTGCTGATGGGCGACTTCAACTGCGTCGCCGACCGCCCCGAGATGCAGGCCCTGTACAAGCGCACCCGGCTGCAACCGCCGGGCTGCGTGGTGCCGACCTTCCCCAGCTGGCGCCCGCAGCGCGCGATCGACCACATCCTGGTCAGCGACGGCCTGCGCTGCAACGAACAGCGCGCAGTGCCCGCCGCGTTCTCCGATCACCTGGCGGTGGCCACCGAGATCGAAGTGCCGCAGGCGCTGCTGCGCTAGTTAGCTGCTGCGTTTTCTGTGCGGAATGCATTCGCTGTGCTGCTGCGTTCCCTGTAGGAGCAACTGTCTTCAGCCGCGACGAGCGCCGTGCTGAATGTTCCCAACCGGCATGCCGTCGGGACTCACGTCCCTCCCACAAGCGGCCTCGCAACTCCAAGGCGCCGGTGACGCCCTTGTGGGAGCGACGTCAGTCGCGACGAGCGCAGCGGCGGGCCTTGCGGCTTGGGACGTTGTCGCGGCGGAAGTTGCTCCTACGGTGCACCCAGCAAGCGATCCGCAGGCCGTGTAGGGCTTGAGCCGCGACAGGCCTTATCGGTAAAGCCGTCGCGGCTGAAGCGGCTCCTACAGAAATGCGGCGGCTCGCAAAGAATTGGGAAAGTGACTCCGGGTGGCCTCGGGCCATTCGTCGCGACGGGATTTCTCGGTAGAGCCCGTCACGACTGGAGTCGCTCCCACATTCGGCTTCAGGCGAAGCGAAAGCGACTAGAACTTCAGATCTGCACGCACGTACAGATAACGGCCGCCGGGGATGTCATAGGTGGACGCGTCGTAGCCGTTGAGCGAGCACGACAGGCAGATCGGCGGATCCTTGTCGAAGACGTTGTTGACGCCGCCGCTGACGGTCAGGCCTTTCATCCAGTCGAAGCGGTAGCCCAGTTGCACGTCGTGGTAGGTGATCGCATCCAGCGTGTTGCTGCCGGCGGCCTGGTTGCTGCACACCGGGAACGCCACCGCGTCGCCGCACTGCTCAGTCAATTCGGAAATGTGCCGCACCGTCCACGAGGCGTTCCAGCGGTGCAACGACCAGTCCAGCGTCAGGTTGCTGGTCCACTCCGGAATCGAACTGTCCACCACTTCCACGCCCGGTTGCTGAGGCTGCACCTGGCCGGCGGCGCCGGTGGCGACGTAGCGGGTGACGAAGGTGTTCTGCAAGCCGATCTTGAAGCGCCCGGCCGCGGTCTGCGGCGAGGTCCAGAACAGGTCAACGTCCCAGCCGTCGGTCTTGATCGAGCCGAGGTTGGTCAGGCGGTTGTTGAAGCCGTTGATGCCGCCGGTGGAGGCGCGGGTGATCCCGTCGCAATAGGTCGCGTCCAGCGTGTCCGCGCACAGGTCGAGCTGGGTCTGCGCGTTGATCGCCTGGATCGCGCCGTCGATGTCGTGGCGGTAGAAGGTCACTTCGACATCGAAGCGGTCCGACCACGGCACGTTGCTGGCGAACCACGGGCTCCACACGAAGCCGGCGCTGAAGCTGCGTGCCTTCTCCGGCTCCAGCGCGCGGTTGCCGCCGGTGGTCACCGAGATCTGCGAGTTGGCCTGCTGGTAGCCGGCCGGCACGCCGAGCGCGGCGCAGTTGTCGGCGTTGCCGCGCGGCGCGGTGCCGCCCAGGCCGACCGAGCATGGATCGGACAGGGTCAGGTCGGCGCGCGCCGCCGAGCCGTACAGCTCGCCGATGGTCGGGGCGCGGAAACCTTCGGCATAGCTGGTGCGCAGCACGAAGTCCGGCGACACCTGCCAGCGCAGGCCGTACTTCGGGGTGAACTCGCCGCCGAAGGTGGAGTAATCCGAATAACGCCCGGCCAGGCTCAGGTCGAGTTTGTCGCCCAGCGGCGAGTCGGCGAAGATCGGCACGCTCAGTTCGAGATAGGCTTCCTTGACGTTGTAGCTGCCCTCGGTCGGCAACGACGGCACGCCGTTGTAGTGGCCGATCACGGTCAGCGGATCGGGCTGATAGAAGCCCTCGTACTTGCGGTACTCCACGCCGGTGGCGAAGGACACCGCGCCGGCCGGCAGGGTGAACAGGTCGCTGCTGAGGTTGGCGGTGAACTGGGTCAGCTCGTTCTGGCTGCGGTCGCGCACCACCGGCTGGATCCAGCGCAGCATCTCCGGGGTAATGCTGCCGGCGCCGCCGAAGAGGTTCAGCGGCACGCAGCCGGCCACCGCCGCGCAGGCCGCCGGGTCGCCCAGCGCCAGATTGATGTTGTAGATGTTGTAGCTGCCGTAGTTGGTCTGCTCGGCCTTGTTCTTGCTGTAGGCGCCGTTGACGTCCCAGAACCAGGTGCGGTCGGCGCTCTCGAAACTGCCGATGAAGCCGGTGCCGACGTACTGGGTGTCCACGCGCTGCTCGAACACGCGCGCGCCGCCTTCCACCGGCCGCCGCCCGATCATGATCAGGTTGCTGGACGAATCCAGGTCGAAGCCGAACGGGTTGTACGGATTGGCCGCGGAAATGACGATGTTGTCGGCCAGCGGATTGCCGGTGCCGGCATCGGGGCCGAGGAAGATCGGCTCTGGCCCGGCCTGGTTGGTCGACTCGCGGCGGTTGCCGAGCAGCTTCAGGTACCACTGCACGTCGTCGTTGAAGAAGTAGCGGAACTGGCCGAACACGCCCTTGCGCTCGGATGGTGTCAGCAACAGGTTGGAGGCGGCGAAGTTGTAGCGGTCGCTGCTGCCGAAACAGTGGTAGCCGTCGCTGCGCGTGCAGCCGGCGCTGCCGTCGTAGGTCGGGGCGCCGGCACCGCTGTTCGGCGTCAGGTCCTGCTCGGCGCCGGTGATCGGATCGACGAAGATGAAGCGGCCGTCCGGCGTGGCCGAGCTGCCGAAGCTGAGCCCGGTGCCGGGTACCGGATACAGCGACTGCTTGCGATCGCGCGCATAGATCGGATCCTGCTTGGTGTAGCTGGCACCCAGGAACACGCTGGTGTGTTCGGTGCTGTGGCCCCAGGCCAGGTCCACGCCCTTGCTGGCGCCGTCGCCCTTGTCGAACTGGCCGTAGTTCAGCGTGACCTGGCCGCCGTCGAACTTGCGCCGGGTGATGATGTTGACCACGCCGGCGATCGCGTCGGAGCCGTACAGCGACGAGGCCCCGTCCTCCAGCACCTCGATGCGCTCGACGATGGCCAGCGGGATGGTGTTGAGGTCGGTGGCCGCGCCCACGCCGGACGCCGACGACTCGTTGACCCAGCGCATGCCGTCGACCAGCACCAGCACGCGTTTGGCGCCGAGATGGCGCAGGTCCACCTGCGCCGAGCCGGCACCGACGCCACTGCCGTCGGGTGGGAAACCGAAATTGCCGGAGGAGTTGAACTTCGTGTTCAACGCCGAGCCTGAAGCGGTGAGTTCCTGCAGCACGTCGCCGATCGAGGTCAGGCCGGTGCGTTCGATGTCGGCGCGGCTCAGCGTCTGCACCGGCACCTGGCCCTCCAGCTCAGCCTTGCGAATGCGCGTACCGGTGACCTGCACGCTGTCCAGAGTGGTGGCGGGCTCGGGGGCAGCGGGCGCGGCCTGCTGGGCGATGGCCAGCGCGGGCGAACCGGCCAGCAAGCACAAGGGAACCGCGAAAACCAAAAGATGGCGGTGCAGGCAATTCATCCGTCTCTCTCTCCAGAAAGGATGTGGGTCGGCCGCTGCGCCCCCCTGCACCGCGACGGCGTGGTTTACTTTGTAAACAAAACGTAAACCCTAAGCAAGCAATCGGACTGCGATTCGGACCGTCCTGGAGCGACTGGACGATTTCGTAGACATGGCGACAGCCCATCCGGATTCCGATCCCGGCCGGCGCAGGACAGCGCACGCCAAGTGAACCATTGCCGGGACATGGCGCAAGACAACGCTATGCGGATCGTGCCGACCGGTTTGTCAAGGTGCGGGAAATCCAGTGCTCGGTGTGCTTGCCGGCATGGCCGCTGCACGGACGCTGGCGGCGACATGGCGGTACGCATCGCCGCAGTGCGCGCGGTCGCGGCAGCGCATCACGGCCTGCGACAGTGCGCGGCGGACACGGCTCGATACAGCGCCAAGCGCGTGGCACGCATAGTGCATGGCAACGGCCACTGCGCCGGCGCCAAGCGCAGCGGATGCTGGATCCAATCAGCGCCCATGCCGCACCCGGCAGCGCTGCGCAGGCTACGCTGGGCCGCAGCGCAGCCCCCCCCCCCTGCACGCCCTTGCCCCGCTGCGCTCGCGTCGCCGTGGCTGCCAAGCCCTTGCCACGTCGATTCATCGGCGTTCGGTATAGTCCGGCGCATGAAATTGCGCACGTCTGTCCTGCTGCTCGCCGCCGCGTTGTGCGGCTCTGCCCCTGCCCTCGCCCAGACCCTGGACGCACAGCGTCCGGCGCTACGCGCGGCGATCGACGCCGCCGAGCGCGGCCAGTTCGATCCCGTGCAGGCGGCCGCCTTCAAGCAGCACCCGCTGTACGGCTGGCTCGAATACGCCAACCTGCGGCGCAATATCGACCGCGTCTCCGATGCGCAGGCGCAGGAGTTCCTCAAGCGCTACGCCGGGCAACCGGTGGCCGAGAGCTTCCGCACGCTGTGGCTGCCGGCGCTGGCGCGGCGCCAGGATTGGCCGGCGCTGCTGGCCAACTGGAAGCCCACCGACAACGCCGGCCTGCGCTGCGCCCAGCTCAACGCGCGCCAGGCCACCGGCCGCGCCGATGCGCAATGGATCGACGAGGCGCAGGCGCTGTGGCGCAGCAGCGGCAAGTCGCTGCCGGATGCGTGCGATGCGGTGTTCGCGGTGGTGCAGGCGCGCGGCGGCATGAACGACACGCTGCGCTGGGCGCGGGTGGAAGCGGCGGCCGATGCGCAGCAGCCGGCGGTGATGCGCGGCGCCGCGCGCGGTTTGCCCGCCGTCGAACTGGCCCTGGCCAACGACTACGCGGCGTTCCTGGACGCCGTGCACATGCGCGCGCTGACCTGGCCGAAGACCGAGCGCAGCCGCAAGGTAGTGGTGGACGGCCTGGAGAAAGTGGCGAAAACCGATCCGGACGCGGCCGAGCGGCAGTTGCCGCTATTCGCCCAGGCGCTGCAGCTGAGCGAGGCGCAGCGCGGCGAAGTGCTGTACCAGATCGCGTTGTGGACGGTGGCCTCATACGGGCCGGATTCGGCGCGCCGGCTCAACGCCGTGCCCGACAGCGCCTACGACGAACGCCTGCACGAATGGCGCACGCGCGAAGCGATGGCGCGCGGCGACTGGCCGGCGGCACTGGCGGCGATCCGCAAGATGGCCCCGGCGCAGCGCAACGATTCGCGCTGGCAGTATTTCGAGGCGCGGCTGGCGGAGAAGACCGGCAATGCCGGCGAGGCGCAGCGGCTGTACCGCGAGGCGGCCAAGTCCGCCACCTTCCACGGCTTCATGGCCGCCGACCGGCTCAAGCAGCCCTACGCGCTGTGCCCATGGGAACCCAACGACAGCGCGCAGGCGCAGGCCGCGGTGGCCCGCGATCCGGCGCTGGTGCGAGCGCTGGAACTGTTCAAGATCGACCGCGCGGCCTGGGCGGTGGCCGAATGGAACGACGCGCTGACCCGCTTCGACGATAACCAACGGCGCATGGCGGTGGAAGTGGCGCGCGACAACGGCTGGTTCGACCGCGCGGTGTTCTCGCTCGGCAAGCTGCCCGACGAACAGCGCCTGTATGCACTGCGCTTCCCGCTGTCCCACGACGCCACGATCCGCCGCGAAGCGGGCAAGAACGCGATCGACCCGGCCTGGGTCGCCGCCGAGATCCGCGCCGAGAGCATCTTCAATCCGAACGCACGTTCGCCTGCCAATGCGATGGGCCTGATGCAGGTGTTGCCGGCCACCGGCGCCAGCGTGGCCAGGAACCTCGGCCTGGCCGGTTATGGCGGCGCCGCCAGCCTGTACGACCCGGACACCAACATCGCCATCGGCACCGCCTACCTGCGCCAGCTGTTGAACACCTACGGCCTGCCCTACCTGACCATCGCCGCCTACAACGCCGGCCCCGGCCCGGCGGCGCGCTGGCAGACCCAGCGCCCCGGCCACGACGCCGACTTCTGGATCGAGACCATCAGCTACAAGGAAACCCGCGAGTACGTCGCACGCATCCTCGCCTTCAGCGTGATCTACGACTGGCGCCTCAACGGCGACGCGCTGCCGGTCAGCGACCGCATGCTCGGCACGCTGGACGCGCCGCGCAAGAAATTCGTCTGCGCAGGCACCGGAAACGCGCAATGAATCCCTGCCGTTTCGTTGCGCAGGGAAAGCACCGCGCCGACGCAGCCGCTTTTCCGGGTCCCGAGTCCCGAGTCCCGAGTCCCGAACGATGAAGACCTACCTGGTCGGCGGCGCCGTCCGCGACAGCCTGCTCGAACAACCGCCCGGCGACCGCGACTGGGTCGTGGTCGGCGCCACCCCGCAGCAAATGCTGGACCTGGGCTATAAACAGGTCGGCCGCGATTTTCCCGTCTTCCTGCACCCGCACAGCGGCGAGGAATACGCGCTGGCGCGCACCGAGCGCAAGTCCGGGCGCGGCTACCACGGCTTTGTGGTCGATGCCGACCCGTCGGTGACGCTGGAAGAAGATCTGCAGCGGCGCGACTTCACCATCAACGCGATCGCCCGCGACGAGGACAGCGGCGCGCTCGTCGATCCGTACGGCGGCGTGCGCGACATCGAACGGCGCGTACTGCGCCACATCGGCCCGGCCTTCGGCGAAGACCCGCTGCGCGTGCTGCGCGCAGCGCGCTTCATGGCGCGGCTGGCGCCGCTGGGTTTCAGCGTGGCGCCGGAAACCCTGGCGCTGATGCGCGCGATGGCGGCCAGCGGCGAACTGGACACGCTGGTGCCCGAGCGCGTGTGGCAGGAGCTGCGGCGCAGCCTCGCATCGGCACAGCCCTCGGCGTTCCTGCGCACCCTGCACGACGCCGACGCGCTGCGCAGCGTGCTGCCGGAACTGGAGGCGCTGTACGGCGTGCCGCAGCGCGCCGACTACCATCCCGAGATCGATACCGGCCTCCACCAGGAACTGGTCAGCGACATGGCCGCGCGGCTGGCGCCGGGCGACGCGCTGATCGGCTTCGCCGCGCTGACCCACGACCTGGGCAAGGCACTGACCCCGCAAGCGGAATGGCCGCGACACGTGATGCACGAACAACGCGGCGTGGCCCCGCTGCGCGCGCTGTGCGAACGCCTGAAACTGCCGCAGGAGCACCGCCAGCTGGCCGAGATCGCCTGCCGCGAGCACTTGAACGTGCATCGCCTGGCCGAACTACGCGACCGCACTGTGCACGAACTACTGCAGCGCTGCGACGGCTTCCGCAAGCCCGAACGCATCGCGCAGCTGGCGCTGGTGTGCGAAGCCGACAAGCGCGGCCGCCTCGGCAGCGAAGACGCCGACTACCCGCAAGGCCGCGCACTGCAGCGCCTGCACGCCGCGGCGCTGACGGTCAACGCCCGCGATCTGGCCGCGCAGGGCCTGAGCGGCCCGCAGATCGGCGAGGCGCTGGCGAAGGCGCGGATCGCCGCGATCGCTGTAGCGCGCAGCAAGACAGCAAACTGAAGTAATTGCGAAGAAAAGCGAATAAAGGCGTTTTTTCAACGATAAAGCCCAAGCGGCGCATTGACCATGATAATTCCATCACAATACGCTAGACGGCATTAAAAGGAGTCGTTGAAATCCGAGCGATAGCCAGCGTTTGAATTTCACTTCTTATTCCACTCCGAAGGGCTGAAATGAAAAAATACTTAACTCCCGTCGCAGTGGGAATTTCTATTCTTTTTGCTGCAATCTATTTTTCCGCATTTCACCTAAAAAAAATAAACAATGAAACCCATCCAGACAAAAAGAGCGCTGACCTAGAGATTTCACCCGACATCCAAAATACAGAAAAAAATAAATTTGATTCAGGCAATGCCAACCAAATCAAAGCATCGCGCTCCACAGAATATTACCTGAAATTCGAAAGCATAAAACACAAAGCAACCGAAGGGGATCCCAAAGCGCAGTTCGAGTTATCTAAAATTTATGGCCGATGCTTTCCGGTAAGTGTTTCATCAACGAAATTCTTATCCGGCATAAAAGCCATGGCTGCCCAGGCCGGCAATGCTGCAAGCGCCATGAACGCAACGGCAAAACGCATTGCAGATGACTGTGCATTAATCGAAGGGGGATCAATAATTCCACTCGAAGCACAGATAGAATGGCTGAAAGCAGCTGCCGCATCAGGAGATATTTCCGCAAAAATAAAATTGCGCAATATATACCCTGCCGAATCGAAAGAAAATATATCCGAACTGATAAATGAATCCATAAAAAGCAAGGATCCCGAAGCAATATTCGAACTCAGAGAGTTACTCTCACAACCACAGGAATCGGACCTTGGAGAATTTGAACCGGTTTCCGGCGATGCCATATCAGCATATGCCTGGGGCATCGTTGCATGCCAAATGGGTGCGGAATGCGGAGCTGAATCTGCGATCGTTGGTGGGTATTGCTTAAACGGTGCTTGCGGCTCCAATTATGAGCAATTGGTTCGCAATTATTTACTACCGAACGACGCAACAAATAAACTAAACAAAAAGATAGATTACATTAACCGCATAATTAGATAAAATGGGGATTTTGATATGCACACTGCAAAGCGCACTTGACTTTCCATCTTTCTGTTGACCGCAAGCCTTACAGCAATAGCAGCAATCGTTAGCATAGACTCAAGAAAGGCACCATATAATCAAGTAGCTCCGGCGCAAGGGGTCGGCGCATCTGATATTCCCGAAGTACGTCAAGCTGGCATGTTGGGCTTGCTAGGAATGTATCGAATTCCCAAAGGCATTACTTTATTGCAGAATAGATCTATTGCGAAAGTAATCTGGAATGATGATTCCACTGAAAAAACAACCATCGTTTGCCAATCGTGCACACCATGTGTACACCCCATTCCTGGCTCTTTGACGCGTGGCGGTTACGGTGGTGGTGGTGGTGATCTATCGCCAGGCTGCATCGGCAACTGCGGTGTTGTGACTGTCGGTCAGCCGTGACCAACGCATAGTCAACTATAAAATCAATCCGCCTGCATATCTAGCGGCTTACACAGGAACCACGCCCACTTAATCCGCGCATGCGCGGATTAGTTTTTGCCTGCACTCAAGATATATGCTTGGTGCATCCAGGCTACTCCACCGCCCCCGCGATCCAGGTCTGCCGCACTTGCAGCGCGTCGTCGAGCAGCACCAGGTCGGCCTGGTAGCCGGGTGCGATGCGGCCGTAGCGATCGTCCAGACCCAGGCATTGCGCCGGATACAGCGAGGCCATGCGCGCGGCTTCGTCCAGGCTCACGCCCAGCCACTGCACGCTGTTGCGGACCGCGCTGGCCATGTCCAGCGCCGAACCGGCCAGCGCGCCGGCGGCATTGCGCACCACGCCGTCCACCGCGGTGATGGTTTCGCCGTACAGGTCGAAGCTGGGGCTGTCGGCGCCGACCATCGGCATCGCGTCGGTGACCAGGAACAGCGTGCCGCGCGGTTTGGCCGCCAGCGCCACGCGCAGGCTGGCCGGGTGCACGTGCACGCCGTCAACGATGATGCCGCACCAGGCAGCGCGGTCTTCCAGCGCCGCGCCGACCACGCCGGGATCGCGTCCCTGCAGCGGCGACATCGCGTTGTACAGATGGGTGAAGCCGCACACGCCCGCATCCAGGCCGGCGCGGATCTCGTCGTAGCTGCCGGCGGTGTGGCCGGCGAACACGCGCGCGCCGGCGCCCGCCAGGGTGCGGATACTCGCGGCCGGCAACCGTTCCGGCGCCAGCGTGATCAGGGTGACGCCGTTGTCCAGCGAGGTGGCCAGCGCCAGTTCGGCGGCATCGGGCACGCGGAACTTGTCCACGTTGTGGGTGCCCTTGCGCGCCGGCGCCAGGTACGGCCCTTCCAGGTGGATGCCGAGCACGCCCGGCACGCCTGCGGCGATGGCCTGGCGGGTCGCGGCGATCGCCGCGCGCATCACCTCCAGGTCGTCGCTGATCAGCGTCGGCAGGTAGCCGGTGGTGCCGTAGCGGCGATGCGCCTGGCCGATGCGGCGCAGCGCGGCGACGTCGGTGCTGTTGTTGAACAGTACGCCGCCGCCGCCGTTGACCTGCAGGTCGATGAAACCCGGCAGCAGCGTGCCGCCGCCCAGGTCCAGTTGCGTCGTTGCCGCAGCCGCGCGCGCGTCGCCGTCGTCGAGCACGGCGGCGATGCACCTACCGTCCAGCAGCACGCTCACGCCATCGAGGAAGCCGTCCTCGCCGAGCACCCGCGCATTGCGCAGCGCCGTCGTCGTCATTACACCGTCTCCGTCACTTTGTTCAGATGCGGCGGCAGGTCCGGGTTGTAGCCGCGGCGCAGCGCCAGCGCGTTGATCGCGCGGTAGAAGCTCTGGATGGTCAGCAGCGGCGCGCACACCGGGTGCGGCGCGGCGACCAGCGGCAGATCGCCGTCGGCACTGGCCAGCCATACCTGCGCGCCGCGGCCGCGGAATTCCTCGGCCAGGCTGCGGGTGCCGGCGCCGGTGTCGTCCGGCTGGGCGAAGGCCAGCACCGGGAAGCCGGGGCCGACCAGCGCCATCGGCCCGTGCCTCACTTCCGCCGAGCTGTAGGCCTCGGCATGCAGGCCGCAGGTTTCCTTGAACTTGAGCGCCGCCTCCTGCGCCGCGGCCAGGCCAAGGCCGCGGCCGAGCACGAACAGGTTGTGCGCATCGACCAGGCCGTCGGTGAGCGGGCGCCAATCGGCCTGCCACGCGGCACGCAGCGCCTGCGGCAGCGCGTCGAGCGCGGCGAGCAGCGCCGCATCGTTCTTCCAGTGCGCGCCGAGCTGCAGGATCGCCGCCAGCGACGCCAGGTAGCTCTTGGTCGCAGCCACGCTCTTCTCCGGGCCGGCGCCGAGCGCGATCACCGTGTCGGCCAGCTGCGCCAGCGGCGAATCCTCGACGTTGACCAGCGCCACCACGCGCGCGCCGGCGGCCTTGGCGGCCTCGGCGTTGCGCAGCAGGTCCGGGCTCTTGCCGGACTGCGAGATCACCACGTACAGCGCGCCGCGCAACTGCAGCGGCGAGGCGTACACCGAGCCCACCGACGGCGAGGCCGAGGCAGTGACCACGCCGAGCTGGGTCTCGAACAGGTACTTGGCGTAGGTCGCGGCATGGTCGGAACTGCCGCGCGCGCAGGTAACCACGAACGGCGGCGGATCGGCGCGCAGCGAAGCGGCCAGCGCGCTCACCACGTCATGGTTGCGGGCGAACTGCGCGGCGACGACGTCAGCCGTTTCCGCGGCTTCGCGGAACATCAGGGTTTCGGTTTCGGTGGGCAATGCCATGGGCAGGGTCATGTCGGATCGGGGGAAGGAGGGCGGCGGGAATGCGGCTGCATCGGCGCGGTGGAGCCGCGCACCACCAGCTGCGGCACGAAGCCCTGGTTGTGCATCGGCGCCGGATGCTCTTCGTAGGCGTCGCTGCGCAGCTGGCTGATCAGCAGCCGTGCGGCGTGGCGCGCGATGTCTTCGGTGGCCTGCTTGGCGGTGGTCAGCGCCGGCCACGACTGGCGCGAGAACGGGCTGTCCTCGAAGCCGGCGATGGACAGGTCGTAGGGCACGTTCATGCCCGCCGACTTGGCCGCGGCCAGCACGCCGGCGGCGATCTCGTCGTTGGAGCCGAAGATCGCGGTCGGCGGCTCGCGCAGCGCCAGCAGCCGCCGCGCGCCGCGGAAGCCGTCGTCGAAGGTGTAGTCGCCGGGCACCACCAGGTGCTTGTCCAGGGTGATGCCGTAGTCCTTCAGCGCGGCCTCGTAGCCGGCGTAGCGCTCGCCGCTGGAACGGTGCGAAGTGCCGCCCCACAGGAAGCCGATGCGCTGGTGGCCGAGCTGGATCAGGTGCTCGGTAACCTCGTAGGCGGCGTCGCGGTCGTCGACGTAGACGCACGGGCCGTCCTTCGGATCCTCGGTGGCGGCGATGATGCGCACGGTCTTGATCCCGCGCGCGGTCAGCGCCGCGACCAGTTCGGCGCGCTCGGACATCGGCGCGGTCAACACCAGCCCGGCCAGGCGCGAACGCTGGGTCCACTCGGCCAGTTCCTCGGCCAGCATCGGCGAGGTCGAATCGCAGGGATGGATCTGCAGGCCGAAGCCGGTCTCGCGACACGCCGCCAGCACGCCGTTCTGCACGCCGATGATGTGGTACGGATTTGGGTTGTCGTACACCAGCCCGATCACGAACGGGGTGCCGCTGCGCAGGTTGCGCGCCGACGGATCCGGTTCGTAGTCCAGCTCGGCGATAGCGTGCAGCACACGCGCGCGCGTGGCCTGCATCACCGACGGTTCGTTGTTGATGACCCGCGACACGGTCTTCAGCGACACCCGCGCCCGTTCGGCGACGTCTTTGATGGTGGGTCTACGCATGCTGCGGTCCTGCACGTCGGGAAGTACGCCCATGATGCGCGATCACGCGCGGGCGGAGGCATGACCGGCACGGTGGCCGACCAGGGAATAAAACAGGATGTACAGGTAGCACGGCACCATCAGCAACAGGAATACCAATTGGAAATCGAAGTGCTGCTTCAGCACCGCGAACAGCTGCGGGATGATCGCGCCGCCGGCGATGCCCATCACCAGCAAGGCCGAGCCGATCTCGGTGTGTCGGCCCAGGCCCTTGATTGCCAGCGGGAAGATCGCCGGCCACATCATCGCGTTGGCGAAGCCGAGCGCGGCGACGAAACCCACCGACACATAACCGTGGGTGACGTAGGCGCCGGCCGAGAACAGCACGCCGAGCAGCGCCGAGATGCTGAGATAGCGCGCCTGCGAGATCAGCGTGGGAATCAGCAGCAGACCGGCCACGTAGCCGGCCAGCATCGCCGCCAGGGTGTAGGAGGTGAACAGCTTGGTGTGGTCCAGCGGCAGGTGGAAGCCGTTGCCGTAGGTGCCGATCGCATCGCCGGCCATCACTTCCACGCCCACGTACACGAACAGGCACAGCACGCCCAGCCACAGGTGCGGGAACTGCAAGATGCTGGTCTTCTGCGCAGGGCTGCCGGCACCGACCGGCGCGGCGTTGACTTCCGACGCCTTCAATTCCGGCAGCGGCGAGAACAGCACGCCGATCGCCACCACCACCAGCACGCCGGCCATCACCAGGTACGGCAGGTGGATCTTGGCGGCGAACGCGGTCAGCAGCGCTTCCTTGGCCACCGGCTCGGCGGCCTGCACCTGCGTGGCCAGATCGCCGACGCCGTGCAGCACCAGCGTGCCGATCAGGAACGGCGCCAGGATGCCGGCGATCTTGTTGCAGATGCCCATCACCGCGATGCGCCGCGCCGCGCTCTCGATCGGGCCGAGGATGCTGATGTACGGGTTGATCGCGGTCTGCAGCAGCGCCAGGCCGCTGCCGATCACGAACAGACCGGCCAGCGCGCCGGGATAGAAGCGCTGCGTGGCGAACTGGCCGAACGCCGCCGCGCCCGCCGCCATCACCACCAGGCTAAGCGCCAGGCCCTTCTTCATGCCGGTGCGCTTGAGGATCCACGACGACGGCAGCGCCAGGAAGAAATACGACAGGTAGAACACCATCAGCACCAGGAACGCATTGACCTCGTTGAGGTCGAACGCCAGCCGCACGAAGGTGATCAGCGGGCCGTTGATCCAGGTGAAGAATCCGATGATGAAGAACAGCAAGCCGACGATGGCGATCGAGGCGTAGGGACTGGCAGGCCGTGCGGTGGTCATGGGCGGGCGGGCTCCGGAAAGGCGCGTGGGTCGGTCGATCAGCGTCGCAGTTCGGCGACGAAGTCGTAGTAGTCGTTGTGGCAATAGGTGTCGGTCAGCTCGATCGCGCTGCCGTCGCGGGTATAGCCGACCCGCACCACGTGCAGGATCGCCTCGCCTTCCTTCATGCCCAGGTGCCCGGCCAGCCGCGCCGGCAGGTTGATCGCGCGAAAGTACTGCAGCGCGCGCACCACCGGGGTGCCCTGTGCATCCAGGTAGGCGTACAGCGAATCGCCGATCGCCAGCGGATCGGGCACGGTGCGCTGCGGCAGCACCGCCTTCTCATAGGCCATGACCCGGCCGTCGGCGCTGCGCAGGCGGGTCAGCGCCGCCACCACGGTGTCCGGCGACAGCCCCAAGCGCAGGATTTCCTCGCCGTGGGCGGGGCGCACGCGCCGTTCCAGCCAGCGCGTGCCCGGCTCCAGGCCCTTCATGCGCAGGGTCTCGCTGAAGCTGGCCAGACCACTGAGCTGATGCTGGATATGCGAGGTGATGAAGGTGCCGGCGCCCTGCCGGCGCGACACCAGGCCCTGTTCGACCAGCGCATCCACCGCCTGGCGCAACGTCACCCGCGACACCTGCAGTTGTTCGCACAACTGGCGTTCGGCCGGCAACGCCTCGCCCGGCCTCCACTGGCCGCCCTTGATCGCCTCGACCAGCTTGCTGGCCAGTTGCAGGTACAGCGGGGTCGGCGCACTCGGGTCCACGGCCAAGCCCGCCAGCCTGGGGTCGACCTCGGGCTTGAGCTTGGTCATCGTGCTGGCTCCGGACCGCATGGATTCATCATGTCCAATATAGTACCAATTTGCGACATGTGCACGCCGGGTCAGAGCCGCAGGTACAGCCGCCGCCGGTCCATCCACCAGCCCACCGCCCAGCACACCAACGTGTAGGCCAGCGCACAGGCCAGGCTGCCCCAGGGACCGGGCAGCAGCCGCTGGAACACCGCGATGCCCAGCCATTGGTACAGGTCCATTCCACTGGCGCCGGCCGGGACCAGCCGCAGGCTGATCACGAACAGTTCGGAGAACAGGTAGATTGCCAGCGGATTGCGCCCGAGCACGGTGAAGAAGCCGCTGCCCGCCTGCCACCGGCGCACCTCGATCGCCCACAGCAGCGCGCCCAGCAGCAGCAGATCCAGGCCCACCGTCAGCAGCACGAACGAACCGGTCCACAGTTTCTTGGCCAGCGGAAACCACGGCTGCCAGGCCAGGGCCAGCAGGGTCAGCGCGATGCCGGCCAGCAGCAGCCAGCGCACCGTGCGCGCCTGCTTGCCGACGCGGCGCACGTACAGGCCGGTCAGGTAGCCGGCGATGACATTGACCGTGGCCGGCAGCGTGCCGAGCAGGCCTTCCGGATCGAAGCCGCCGTCCTTGCGGTACAGCTGCGCCGGATCCAGCAGCCACAGGTCCAGGCGCGTGGCGGCGTTGCCGAGCTTGCTCAGTTCCGCACCCGGCTGGCCCCACAGGTACAGCGCCGCCCAGTGGCCGAGCAGCAGCGCCACGCAGGCGCCGAGCAGCCCGCGCGGCGGCAGCCAGCGGCACAACAGCGCGGCGAGCGCGTAGCACAGCGCGATGCGCTGCAGCACGCCCGGCACCCGGGTCTGGTCGATGGCGATGAAGCTCCAGCTGCCGTCGGCGCCCTGGTGCACGAACGGAAACCAGTACATCAAAAAGCCGAGCAGGAAGATCAGCGCGCTGCGCTTGCCGACCCGGCACAGGAACGCGCCGAGCGGCTGGCTGCGATCCAGCGCGAAGCTCATCGCGTTGCCGACCACGAACAGGAACGACGGGAACCCCACGTCGGCGGCGGTGAAGCCGAGCCACGGTGCGTGCCGCAGCTGCACGAACGCGTCGGCGCCGGCGCCCGGCGTGTTGCCCAGGATCATCAGGAAGATCATCAGGCCGCGGAACACGTCCAGCGACACGAAGCGTTCGCGCGATGGCGCGGCGGCGGGGATGCTCATGGAAGCGGCGCTCATCGGGCATCCACCTGTTGCAGCAGGGTGCGTACCGCGGCGACCGGATCGGCCGGGGCTTGCCGCGTGTAAGCTGTCTCGCACTTCACCCAGTCCAGCTCCCAGGCGCGCAGCCGCTGCTGCAACGCCGCCTCGTCCACGCTGCCGCCGCCGACCGCCGCCGCCCGCAGCGCCTGCATCGCCAGCGCCCAGCGCGGCAGGTAGTAGTCGGCGTACATGCCCTGCCAGGCCTTGGACGCATAGTCGCCGAGATTGCCCTCGCCGCCCCACACGCTGACCTGCGCCTTGGCGTCGCGCCGGTAGTAGGCCGCGTCCTGCGGCGTCTTCGCATAGCTTTCGGCATCGCCGAGCCAGCTCGACAGGGTTTCCTGCTGGCCGCCGACCAGGCCGTCGAGCTGCCGCACCGCCGCCTGCACGCGGGCGAACGCGGCATCGCCGGCGGCGACGTCGCCGCGCTTGTAGGCGGCCACCGCCTGCTGCAATTGCGCATCCACGCGACCGGTCGCGTAGTGGCGGGCGAAGTCCACCAGGTCGTAGCGGTACAGCGGCGCGTCGGCGTACTCCGGCGCCAGCGCCAGCAATTGATCCAGCGCACGGCGCAAGCGCGGCGGGTCGCCGGGCGCACCTTCGAATTCACCGATGTCCAGCGTCGGCCGCTTGAACAGCAGGTAAGCGCCGGCACGGCTGCGCCACCAGCGCGGCGTCCAGTAGCGGGTGGACAGCACTGCGGCCTGCAGGTCGTCCCAGGCCGCACGCAATGCCGGCGAAGTATGTCCGTAGCGGGCGCGGGTGTAGTCGCCGAGCCAGTCCTGCAGCGAACGCTGCTGCTCGCCCCAGGCCAGCGCGTACATGTATTCGTAGACCACCGAGTTGGTGTGCAGGCCTTCCGGGAACGCGCCGAAGCCGACCAGTTGCTGCTTGTCCTTGTCCGCGAGCAGCGCACGCAGGTCGTCGCGGTAGAACGCCAGGTCGCCGTACACCGGATTGCTGCCGCCGTAGTTGTGCACGTAGCCGTAGATCCACTGCTTGCCGTCGAACGCGTCGGACAGCTTCCAGGTGCCTGGGTAGCGATCGTTGCCGATGTCCAGCACCAGCAGCTTGTCGTTGGGCACCTCGCGCAGGAACGCGGCGATCGCCTGCGGCGTCCAGAAGTGGCGGTCGGCGCCGAACAGCCAGCCCTGCATCACCCATACCGCGTCGGGATTGGCGCGATGGATCGATTCATACAATGCGCGGCCGTACTCGGCCAGGCGCTTGTCGCGCTGCGCCGGCGACACCTCGGGCGGCGTGGTCTTGGCGGTATTGGCGGTGCTGTCGCCGTAGCTGGCCAGGCGCGCGTCGCTGCCGTCGGCGGCGATCGGCGGCAGCATTTCGTTGAACGCATCGGCCAGGTAATAGGTGCCCTTGCCGTACGTGCGGTCGTAGAGCTGGATGAAACGCTGCGCGATCTTGGCGAACAGCGGATCGGCCGGATCCAGCCAATAGGTCTCGTGGAAGCCTTCCCAGGCGCGCATGCGGTAGATGCGCGCCTGCGGATGCGCCTGCGCGAACGCCTTCGGCACATAGCCGGCGAAGGCCGGCAGCACCGGCTTCATGCCCAGCGCGCGCATGCGCTGCAGGATGCGCTGCTGCAACGCGTGCTTGTCCTCGATCCACTGCTGCGGCAACGGCGCATCGTAACCTTCGATGTTGCCCATGCGCTGCCGATCGGCGACGGGCAGCGAGGCGATCGCCGCGGCCGGCGTTCGGCCGCCAGTTCGACGAGGCCGAACTGCGCGCGGGGTCAGTTTCGTGCCGCAGGGCGAGGCGCCGCTATACGCCAGCCTGGAAATTGCCGGCATCCCGCGCAAGGCGCCGAAGGTGGATGAGAGCACGTTGAAGGTGGAACGCGCGTGGTACGGCACCGATGGCAAGCCGTGGACGCCGCGGCCGCTGAAGGAAGGCGAAGCGCTGATCGCGCGCGTCACCATCACCTCCAACGTGGGCATGCCCGACGCGCTGCTGACCGACCTGCTGCCGGCCGGCCTGGAAATCGAGAACTTCAACCTGGGCGATGCCAAGCAGTGGGCCGACGTGGTGGTGGACGGCATCGAGATCAGCGACCGTTCCAACGCCGCCGACGTCAAGCACGAGGAGTTCCGCGACGACCGCTACGTGGCCGCGCTGAGCCTGGCGCAAGGCGGCAAGGCGCAGGTGTTCTATCTGGTGCGTGCGGTGACGCCGGGCACCTACACCGTGCCGCCGCCGCTGGTCGAGGACATGTACCGTCCCGACCTGCGCGGGGTGGGACGCAGCAACCCGGGCACGATCAGCGTCGTGCAGCCTTAAGGCGTGCCATCATTTTCCGAGCAGGCCCAACCGGTCGGCCTGTTCGGGGAGTGAGGACAGGCCGTAGCGGATCCGGCCGCAGCCAATGCATGGAACGATAGGGCCCTTGCGGCCTATCGTCGTTTTTGGGGTGAAAGCATGGTTCGCCGCGGCGGTTCGATGGCCAGACAGCGGCCGTCTCGCTGCGGCGCCTGCCATCGCCGCGCCTGGGCAGCGCAACGGCGCATCGCCGTCTCGCCCGCCCTGCTGCGAACGCGGTAGTCGTAGTCAATGCCGGACCCGGAGCGAATGCGGCGTCGCGCACAACAGGCACCCGCTGACATGGGTTTGTCATAGACCCCCGGATAAAATTAACTACTTTTAAGTTATTAATTTCATTTTTGAAGTTTTTCAGGGATCGTGAAATGACGCAATCGCACCGCCGCCACTCCCGCCACCAGCGCGCCTTGCTGGTCTGCATGCTCGCCGCCAGTTGCCAGGCCGCCCTTGCGCAGCAGGCGGCCAAGCCGATGCCGGCGCCTGCAGCACCTGCGGACACCGGCGATACCGATGCCGGCGCCGCCTCGGCCGCCGTTGCCGGCGACGCCGGCGCGCCCAAGACCATGGACAGCGTGGTCGTCACCGGCGTGCGCAAGGCCAATGCCGCGGCGATCGAGAGCAAGCGCGCGGCGACCAACATCACCGACGTGATCAGTTCCACCGACGTGCGCGCGCTGCCGGACACCACCATCGTCGAAGCGCTGCGCCGCATCCCTGGCCTGTCGGTGCTGCCGGCGACCGACAACGAACATCCGCGCGACGAGGCCGCCACGCCGGTGCTGCGCGGCCTCGGCCCGTCCTACAACAACGTCACCATCGACGGCCTGACCGTGGCCTCGCCGGGCACGCCGAACGGCACGCTCGGCTCGATCACCCGCGGCGTGCGCCTGGACATCCTGCCGGCCTCGATGGTCAGCGAGTTGCAGGTGGTCAAGACCTTCACTCCGGATCTCGATCCCAACGCCACCGGCGGTGCGATCAACCTGCGCACGCGCAGCGCGTTCGAGAACGGCGGCAAGCCGTTCTTCACCAGCGAAGCCTCGCTGGGCCATGCCAACGACGTCGGCAAGCCGCGCGACCAGGACGATCCCGGCTACCGCCTCGGCGCCACCGGCAGCACCACTTTCGGCAGCGACCGGCAGTACGGCCTGACCCTGTCGGGCAACTACCAGACGCTGAGCAGCTACACCGAAACCCATATGACCACCGACACGGTGCACTACGGGTTCTACGACGGCAACGGCGTGCTGCAGAGCGGCAGCCTCGGCAACGGCTGGGCGGTGCCGCAGCAGGACAAGTACTGGTACGTGATGGACAAGCGCGACCGCTACGGCCTGACCGGCAAGTTCGAGGCGCACCCCAGCGCCGACCTGCAGGCCTACGTCACCGCGGGCTACTACTATTTCAAGGACGACATGCAGCGCAACGAACTGCTGATCGATCCGCGCAACCGCAACCGCGTCGTCAACCAGACCGCGACCTCCGGCAGTTACCCGGCCGGCGACATCGAGGTCGGCTATTCCAACCAGGTCACCACCACCCGCACCAAGCTCGGCCAGGCCGGCATGGAATGGCGGCCGGACGATCACCAAGTGCTGTCCGCGCGCGGCTCGTGGTCGGATGCGACCTACGACGAACCGATCCAGATGTTCAAGTACGTCACCGGCGCGTCGCGCCCGGCGCCGGTCCCGGTCGGCCAGACCGGCGCCGGTGTCAGCGTCAATCCCACCGCCAACTACGCCTTCAACTACGACACCTCGGCGCTGAACCAGCGCTTCCCGGTGGCGCCGCAGGCGTACTACGACTACGACAACTACAGCCTGTTGTACTGGCGCCCGGACTACAAGCGCAGCGCGCGCGACCGCATCCTCACCGGGCGCCTGGACTACGCCTTCAACCAGGGCGAGCAGGACCTCGGCCTGGGCTTCGGCGCCGGCCTGTCGTACACCACCGACAAGCCGTCGTTCAACATCTACCGCGACGAATACCAGCCCAACAGCAGCGCGCCGGCGTTGAACATCGCCGACGTGCTGGCGCCTTCGAACGCGCCGCTGCGCTATCTCGGCCTGAACCTGATCACCATCGATCCGAACAAGGCGCGGCGTGTGCTGCAGTCCACGCCGCGCAGCGCGTTCAACAGCACCGACCAGTCGGCCTTCAGCAACCAGGACAACTTCAGCCACACCGAAAATATCTTCGGCGCCTACGGCCTGGTCAGCTACCGTGCCGAGGCATTCAACGTGGAGGCCGGCCTGCACTACGACAACACCGACCAGTCCACCATCGGCCGCCAGCGCCAGCTGGATACGGCCAGCGGCAAATACGTCTATGTCGACGCGCCGACCGATTCGCACTACGCCAACCTGCTGCCATCGGCGATCATGACCTACCACCTCAGCGACCGCCTCGACCTGCGCGCCGGCGCCAGCCGCACGCTCGGCCGCCCGCCGTACGACGCCTACGCCGCGCGCACCTCGATCGGCTTCGTCAACACCACCGATATGGGCAACCCCAATGCGCAGGGCGTGACCGTGACCGTGGGCAATCCGGACATCAAGCCGCGCGTATCGACCAACCTGGACCTGTCGCTGGAATGGCGCCTGCCGGACGATTTCGACGGCATGCTGGCCGCGGCGGTGTTCAACAAGCGCATCCAGGACGAGATCTTCACCCTGTCGCGCACCGACCAGTTCAGCTACAACGGCACCACCTATTCGAATGTGCTGATCAGCACCCCGGCCAATGCCTCCAATGCGCATATCCGCGGCCTGGAACTGAGCGCGGTGCTCAATACCTTGCTGCCCGGCGTGCCGGCACTGTCCGGGCTGGGCGCCAGCGCCAATCTGGCCTTGCTGGACGGCGGTATGGACGTGCCGTATAGCGTCGGCACCGCGCCGAACGTGAGCCAGCGCGAGCGCAGCGTCGATCGCCTGGTCGGCCAGCCGGGCTACACCGCCAACGCCTCGCTGTTCTACAACGTCGGCGGGCTGGAACTGCGCGCGGCCTACAACCGCCAGGGCAAGGCGCTGCGCGGCATCGTCAGCAACATCGACTGGCAGGACCTGTACTGGGCGCCGCGCTCGCAGCTGGATCTGTCGGCGACCTATGCGATCAACAAGCAGGTCAGCGTGGTCGGCCAGGTCAGCAACGTCACCCACAGCCGCATCACCAGCGTGACCGGACCGGGCGAGAACCTGCTGAAGGACACCTACTCGGTGCCGACCACGTACTGGTTCGGCATCCGCTTCACGCCTTCCCTTTGAACCTCTCAAACCTGCGGATTGCCACTTCCATGAAATCTTCCCTGTTACCGCTGCTGTTGCTGGGCAGCGCCCTCGCCGGTCCCGCCGCTGCAGCCCCCGCCGGCAGTGCCGTCAGCCAGGCGCGCCTGGCCGATCCCGCCGGCGGCATCTTCGTCGTCGCCCATCGCGGCTGCCACAATCCGGCGCCTGAGCATGGTTTCGCCGGCCATGCGCCGGAGAACTCGCTGGCCGGCCTGGAGCGCTGCGTGGCACTGGGCGTGGACATGCTCGAAACCGACATCCGCCGCGCCGCCGATGGCACCCTGGTGATGTTCCACGACGCCACCGTCGAACGCACCACCGACGGCAGCGGCAAAGTCGCCGAGATGACCTGGGCGCAGCTGTCGCAGTTGCGGCTGCGCGACGACGAGGGCGGCGCGATGCGCCGCTCACCGACCAGCATCCAGTGACCCTGGAGCAGATGCTGGCCGCGGCCAAGGGCCGGATCATGCTCAATCTCGACGTCAAGGCGCCGATCTACTCGGAAGTGGCCGACGCGGTGCGGCGCGCGGGCATGCAGCGCCAAGTGGTGCTCAAGACCGAGGTCGGCGTGCACAGCCAGTCGCTGGCGTCGCTGCCGCCATTCGACCAGGTGAACTTCACCCGGTACTGCTCAATCCGCCGGGCAGCGACGACCTGCTGCAGACCGCGAGCACCCAGATCGGCGGCAAGGTGCTTCCGGTCGCGATCGAACTGCCGCGGATGCGCGCCGAGCAGTTGCCGGCGCTG